>NZ_JAGKSR010000001.1:0-741796 GCF_017939615.1 Microbacterium sp. BLY | reverse complement strand
GTGCGGGAGAGCATCGCGGCGTCGGCGTGCTCGCCCGCGAGCTCGCGCAGCTTCGCGATCACGGTGTCGAGGGCCGGGAGCCAGACCTCTTCGACCGCGCGCTTGACGGTCAGGGCGTAGGAGGTGGAGTTGATGTCCTCGCTCGTGCAGGCGAAGTGGGTCAGCTCGGCGATGCGGTCGAGGCCCAGCGTCGACAGTCGGTCGCGCACGAGGTACTCGATGGCCTTCACATCGTGCTGCGTGACGGCTTCCTTCTCGGCGAGCCAGTCGATCTCGGCCTGTCCGAAGTCGCGGTACAGCGCGCGCAGGCGCTCCTTGTCCGTATCGGCCAGCGGCGACGTCTCGAACAACGACCGGTCGGTGAGGGCGATGAGCCATTCGACCTCCACCTCGACCCGCGCACGGTTGAGTCCGGCCTCGGAGAGGAAGTCGGCGAGCCCGGTGACGGCGGCACGGTACCGACCGTCGAGGGGGCTGAGCGGCTGCGGCGGGAGCGAGGGCTGGAAAGTCAGGGGAGTCCTCCTGATGAGGCCCCGAAGGTTCGGGGCGAGCGGGGCGGGCGCAGGGCGGGTTCGAGCTGGCGGAACAAGCCACGAGTCGCCGTCTCGATCATACCGAGCACCGAATCGAACATCTCGGGGCCCGCGTAGTAGGGATCGGGCACGTCCTGCGTCGAGGCCTCCGGGTCGAAGGCGAGCAGCAGCGTGACCTTGCCGTCCTCGTCCTCGTCCCTGGCCCACTCGCGGAGGATGCGCTCGTGGGTGCGGTCCAGTGCCACCACGAGGTCGTTCTCGGCGAACGACGCCGCGGTGAACTGCCGGGCGCGGTGCTGCGACCCGTCGTACCCTCGCCGGGCCAGTGAGTCGATGGTGCGGTGGTCGGCGCGCTCGCCGAGATGCCAGTCGCCGGTGCCGGCGCTCCGCGACACGATCCGGGACCCGAGTCCCTGGCGCTCGGCGAGATCGCGGAACACGACCTCCGCCATGGGGGAGCGGCAGATGTTGCCCGTGCAGACGAAGATCACGCGGAAGGGATCTCGGGCTGTCACGGGTCCATTCTGCCGGTCGATGCCGTTCCTGCACAGCGGCCGTCGGAGCGGAGGCGACCGCCGGTCTTCCTGCACCGTGGTTCCGACGGTCCGGCTGTCCACCGGACGCGTCGCTCGCGACCCCTCCGACCGGGGCGAGACGAGGACGAGGGAAGGCTGTGGGGCATGTCCTTCTCCCCGCTCACCTCCCCCTCGCCCGGCGTCGACCCCGCGCTGCGGGCCGCCGGTCTGGCGGAGCTGGATGCCGCCCTCGCGCGGCTCGACGAGGTGGTCGGTGCGCTGGGACCGCTGCGCGAGGCGGGCTCCTGGGAGTCCGAAGGGGCGCGCGCGCTGCGACTGGCCCTGGCGCGGCTGGCGGACGATGCCGCCGGGGCGCGGGCGATGGTGGCCGAGTGCCGGATGAGGACGGAGGCGGCGTGAGCGGTCTGAGCATCGATCACGGCGGCGCGATCGCGGTGGACACCGGGCAGCTCCGCGACCTCGCGACCCGCGTACGGGGCCTCCTGCCATCGTCCACGGCGGCGGAGGACGCCGTCGCGCGGGCCGAGGCGGTGCTCTCCGCCGGCGCCTGGTCCGATCTCTTCCCGATCGCGTGGTCACTCCGGGCGGCGGTGGCCGCGCTGGGAGAGCTCGTGACCGACATCGAGGCCGCGGCCGCCGATCTCCTCCTCACCGCGGAGGTGTACGACGTGGTCGAGCTGCGCGCGCAGGCGCAGGTGCTGGCGCAGACCGACGCCGCGGCGGCCGCCGCACGGGAGGCGCGACTGCGCCGGCTCCTCGCCGCCGATGAGAGGCTGGGTCCTCTCGCCGACGCCCTGGAACGGCGGGCCCAGGATCGACGATTCCGGGGCCTGGACGATCAGTTCGACGCCGGCGGGCTCCTTCCCCCGCTCTTCTCGGCCGGTGCCGTCGTCGGCATGACCTCGGGCCTCGGACGCGTGCGACCGGGGATGACGCTCAGCGGGACGGCGGATCCGGTGCGCGTCGGGGTGGTGGCGAGCTCGCGGCCGAATTCGGCGCCGAGCGGGCTGGCGGGCGCGCTCCGGCGGATGCCGGCGTCCGCGGGCGCGCAGGTGGCGGTGGAGAGGTACACGATGCCCGGCGGGGCGACGAGGTACGTCGCGTACCTGGGCGGGAGTCGGTCGATGGCGCCGGGGGACGCGGGTGGGACGGAGCCCTGGGACATGAAGTCCAACGTCGAGCTCTACACCGGAGGTCGGTCCGCGTCGTATCAGGCGACGCTGGACGCGCTGGCCGCCGCCGGTGCGCGACCCGGGGACCGGGTGGACGTCGTCGCCCATTCGCAGGGCGGGATGATCGCGGCGCACCTCGCGCGGGAGAGCGGGTTCGCGGTGACGACGCAGCTGACCGCCGGGAGCCCGGTCGAGCCCGTGCTCTCGACCGACCAGACCCTCGTGCAGCTCCGGCACACCGACGACGTCGTCTCCGCGCTCGCCGCCGGCGGCTCGCCGGAGGGGACGGGAGCGCCCGACAGCTTCATCGCGAGCCGGGTGGGCGACCCCGACCCCGGCCCGCAGGACTTCGCGCTGCAGACCCATGCGCTCGAGACGTACATCGAGACCGCGGAACAGGTGGACGCGTCCGACGATCCTCGCGCCGTCGCGCTCGACGCCTATTGGACGGAGCTCGATCGCGCGGTCGCCGTGGAGCGCACCGAGTACCGCGCTGAGCGCGTGGCGTCGGCGCCGTGAGCGTGTCAGTCGCGGCGGGAGCGCTTGCTCTGCGGGCGCAGGATGAAGCCGAAGATGCCGTTGATGATCGAGATGATCAGGGCCGCGAGCACACCCCACCAGAACGACTCGACCGCCAGGCCCCAGCCGAAGCTGCTGGTGATCCAGGCGGTCAGCCAGAGCAGGAAGCCGTTGATGAGGAAGCCGATGAGGCCGAAGGTGATGATGTACAGCGGGAAGGCCACGATCTTCACGACCGTCCCGATGATCGTGTTCACCAGCGCGAAGATGGCGCCGACCGCCAGAAGCGTCAGGACGAGCTGCAGCGTCTCCCCGGGAGGGAAGGCCCGCACCGTGACCTGGAGCACGGGGATGAGCGTGACGACCCAGATGGCGAACGCGTTGACGACGACCCGGATGATGAAGCGCATGATGCGTTCAGTCTCCCATGCGCGGCTCGCGGTGTCAGCCGCGGTCGTCCACGGGACGGATGTGGGCGGCGAGAACCTGGGCGATCTCCCCGAGATCCATCCGGCTCTGCGCGACATCGATCACGAACTCGAAGGCTTCGTCGTTCGTGAAGGTGATGTCGTAGCCGTTCAGCCGGATGAAGATGAAGGTGAGATAGAGCGCTGTGCGCTTGTTCCCGTCGAACAGTGCGTGATTCTGGGCGACGGAGCTCATCAGGGCCGCCGCCTTCTCCGCGAACGTCGGATACGCATCGACGCCGAACATGCCGGCGGCGGGTCGCGCCAGAGCGGAGAAGAGCAGCCCCTCGTCGCGCACATGCAGGCCGAGCTTCGCGATCAGCGCGAGGGCCTGCTCGGGCTCGATGTACTCGGTGGCCATCGATCAGGCGTCTTCGAGGCGCGTGATGGCGTCGCCGTAGCGTTCGGTCACCTCGTCCGCGAGCGCCAGAACTCGATCGGTCTTGGACTCGCTGTTCGCGAACCGGGTGGCCGCCTCGATGATCACGGCGTGCTTGGAGACGTGCCGGGCTCGTGCGATGTCTTCGAGCCGCGCATCGAGTTCCTCAGGGAGTCGCACCGTCATAGCCATACCAGAATGGTACCACCGCACCCGCGGCCTCGGAAGGGCGGCCGCGCCCACGTCCTAGACTCGACGCGTGACCGAGCCGACCCTGCCCCGCATCCGTCCCGCCATCGCCTCCCTCGCCCCGTACCGCCAGGGCAAGCAGGCCGGTCCCGAAGCCTTCAAGCTCTCCAGCAACGAGAACCCGTTCGATCCGCTGCCGTCGGTCCTCGACGCGCTGCAGCACACGACGCCGATGAACCGGTATCCCGATGCCACTGCCGGCCGCCTGCGTGCGCGGCTCGGGGCGCGCTACGGGGTCGAGCCCGAGCAGGTCCACGTCGCCTCCGGCAGCGTCGCGATCCTGCACCAGCTCGTGCTCGCCACGGCTTCCGTCGGCGACGAGGTCGTGTACGCCTGGCGGTCGTTCGAGGCGTACCCGAGCCTGCCGCTGGTCGCCGGTGCGACCGGGGTGCAGGTGCCGCTGACCGCCGACTCCCGTCACGACCTCGACGCGATGGCCGACGCGGTGACCGACCGCACCCGGGCGATCATCGTCTGCACGCCGAACAACCCGACCGGTCCGATCATCACGTCCGCCGAGTTCGCGGCGTTCGTTGATCGCGTGCCGTCCGACGTGCTCATCATCCTCGACGAGGCCTACGCCGAGTTCGTCACCGCCCCCGACGCCGTCGACGGCCTTGCCGAGCGCGTCTTCGAGGCGCACCCGAACGTGGTCGTCCTCCGCACGTTCTCCAAGGCCTACGGTCTCGCCGGGCTCCGGGTCGGCTACGCGATCGGTCACGAGAAGGTGCTCGACGCGGCGCGGACCACCGGCATCCCGCTGTCGGTCACGTCCGCCGCCGAGAACGCCGCCATCGCGAGCCTCGACGCCGAAGCCGAGCTCCTGGAGCGCGTCGCCGTGATCGTCGAGCGGCGTGCGCTCCTCGTCGAGGGGCTCCGCGCGCAGGGCTGGGACGTGCCGGACGCTCAGGGCAACTTCGTGTGGCTGCCGACGGGAGCGCGCACCGACGAGGTGGCGACGGCCTTCGTCGACGCCGACCTGATCGTGCGTCCGTTCTCCGGCGACGGCATCCGGATCTCCGTCGGCGAGGAGGCGGCCGTCGCTCGCGTGCTGGAGGTCGCCGCGGCCCTCCGCTGACGGCGGCGACACCCCGGGAACCGCGTAATCTCGGGGTTCCGGGGAGATACGAGGGTGTCCTAGGTATGCGTGACCGGGCATGCCGACGCGGGTAGCGTGGGGGCGGTGAGCACCTCTGAGACCCCCCTCGTGCGCGTTCTGGACGAGACCGGAAAGGTCGCCCCGACGCCGGCCGCGGAGCAGTACCTGCCGCTCATCGAGGCCATTCCCGATGCCGAGCTCGCGCAGTTCTACCGCGACATGGTGGGCATCCGCGCGATCGACACCCAGGCCACCAACCTGCAGCGGCAGGGGCAGCTGGCCCTGTGGCCGCCGAGCCGCGGACAGGAGGCGGCGCAGGTCGGCTCCGGTCGGGCCGCCCGCGCGCAGGACACGATCTTCCCCTCCTACCGCGAGCACGCCGTCACCCGCATTCGGGGCGTGGACCCGGTCGACATCATCAAGCTCATGCGCGGCGTCTCGCACGGCGGCTGGGACCCGACCGACCCGAAGAACGGCAACACCCGGCTGTATACGCTCGTGCTCGGCTCCCAGGTGCTGCACGCCGCCGGCTACGCGATGGGGCTCACCTTCGACGGACGCACCGGTACGGGCGACCCCGAGCGCGACGAGGCCGTCGTCGTCTACTACGGCGACGGCGCCTCCAGCCAGGGCGACGTGCACGAGGCCATGGTGTTCGCTGCGAGCTACCAGGCCCCGACGCTGTTCTTCCTGCAGAACAACCACTGGGCGATCTCGGTCCCCGTCACCACGCAGTCGCGGGTGCCGCTCGTGCAGCGCAGCGCCGGGTACGGCATCCCGAGCGTCCGCGTGGACGGCAACGACGTGCTCGCCAGCTACGCGGTGTCCCGCGTCGCCCTCGACGAGGCGCGCGCCGGCGGCGGCCCGCGCGCGATCGAGGCCGTGACCTACCGGCTCGGCGCGCACACGACCAGCGACGACCCGACGAAGTACCGCGGCGACGATGAGGAGCTCGCGTGGGCGGGGCGCGACCCGATCGTCCGCATGCGCGCCTTCCTGGAGAACCGCGGCGCCGAGGAGAGCTTCTTCGCCGAGGTCGACGCCGAGGCCGCCGACGCCGCGGAAGACCTCCGTGCCCGGACGGTGCAGCTCGGCCCGCCCCGTGCCGACCTCATGTTCGACCACGTGTACAGCGAGCCGCATCCGCTGATCGAGGAGCAGAAAGCCTGGCGCGCCCGCTACGAGGCGTCGTTCGAAGGAGAGGGCCAGTGACCCGGGAGACCATGCCGCTCGGCAAGGCGCTGAACGCCGGTATGCGCAAGGCGATGGAGGACGACCCGAAGGTCCTCCTCATGGGCGAGGACATCGGCAAGCTCGGCGGCGTCTTCCGCATCACCGAGCACCTGCAGCGCGACTTCGGCGAGAAGCGTGTGCTGGACACCCCGCTCGCGGAGTCGGCCCTCGTGGGAACCGCGATCGGCCTCGCGATGGCGGGGTTCCGTCCCGTCGTCGAGATCCAGTTCGACGGCTTCGTCTTCCCCGCGTTCGACCAGATCACCACCCAGCTCGCCAAGCTCACCAACCGGCACGAGGGGTCGCTGCGGTTGCCCGTCGTGATCCGCATCCCGTACGGCGGGCACATCGGGGCGGTCGAGCACCACCAGGAGAGCCCGGAGGCGTACTTCACGCACACCCCCGGTCTGCGGGTGGTGTCGCCGTCCACCGCGAACGACGCCTACTGGATGATCCAGGAGGCCATCGCGTCGGACGACCCGGTGATCTTCCTGGAGCCGAAGAGCCGGTACTGGCCGAAGGGCGAGGTCGAGCTCGACGCGCCCGCCGTGCCGCTGCACTCCTCCCGGGTGGTGCGGACCGGGACCGACGTGACGCTGGTCGGGCACGGCGCGATGGTCACGACGCTGCTCCAGGCGGCCGCGCTCGCCGAGGCCGAGGGCACGAGCTGCGAGGTCGTCGACGTGCGTTCGCTGTCGCCGGTGGACTACGAGCCGATCCTCGGGTCGGTGCGCAAGACCGGTCGCATGGTCTACGCGCAGGAGGCGCCGGGATTCACGAGCCTCGGCAGCGAGATCGCCGCGACCGTCATGGAGCGCGCGTTCTACGCCCTCGAGGCTCCGGTGCTGCGCGTCTCCGGCTACGACACCCCGTTCCCGCCCGCGAAGCTCGAAGGCGCCTACCTGCCGGATGCCGACCGCATCCTCGAAGCCGTCGACCGCTCCCTGGCCTACTGACACCGACGTTCCATGTTCACAACTCAGGACAACCGCCCCCTTCACCCGTCCAGCGCGGGCGCAGGGGCGCGCAACAGTTCGAGTCTCCTGAGTTATGAACGCGGCCCACGAAAGGACTCCGCATGAGCACGCAGAACTTCCCCCTTCCGGACGTCGGCGAAGGGCTGACCGAGGCCGAGATCGTCGTGTGGAAGGTGGCGCCGGGCGACCGGGTCGCCATCAACGACGTCATCTGCGAGATCGAGACAGCGAAGTCCCTGGTCGAGCTGCCCTCTCCACATGCGGGCGTCGTCGGCGAGCTGCTCGTCGAGGAGGGGGCGACGGTCGAGGTCGGCACCCCGATCATCACCTTCGTGACCGACCCTGCGGCGGGCTCGGGGACCGGTTCGGTCGCACCCGGCACCGTCGCGACGGCCGAGGCGCCAGCGCCTGAGGAGGGCGGCGGGTCGGTGCTCGTCGGCTACGGCTCCGGAAGCGGCGCGACCTCGCGGCGCAAGCGGCCGGCCGAGCGTCCCGTGCGGTCGTCGGTCGGCGTGATCGCGAAGCCGCCGATCCGCAAGCTCGCCCGCGACCTCGGCGTCGACCTCACGAGCGTGACGCCCACGGGCGCCGACGGCGAGGTCACCCGCGACGACGTGATGAAGCACGCGTCCCAGGCCAGCGTCTTCCGCAACATCGAGACCCCGGAGTGGGGGAGCGTGCGCGAGGAGACGGTGCCTGCACCGCAGGCCCCGTCCGGCCTGGCCCGCGGCCTCGCGCCGGTGCGCCCGTCAGCGGCCGGCGACGACCGCACCGAGTCCATCCCCGTGAAGGGCGTGCGCAAGGCGACGTCGTCGGCGATGGTGCAGAGCGCGTACTCCGCTCCGCACGTGACGGTGTGGAAGGAGATCGACGCCACCCGCACGATGGAGCTCGTCAAGCGCCTCAAGGCCTCGCCCGACTACGCCGACATCAAGGTCTCGCCGCTGCTCATCATGGCCCGCGCGGTGATCTGGGCGGTCCGCCGGACGCCGATGGTCAACGCGGCCTGGATCGACACGGAGGCCGGGGCCGAGATCGCCGTGCGCCACTACGTGAACCTCGGCATCGCGGCCGCCACGCCCCGCGGCCTTCTCGTGCCGAACATCAAGGACGCGCAGGACCTCAGCATGAAGGACCTCGCCCGCGCCCTGAACCGTCTCACGCTCACGGCACGCGAGGGCAAGACTCCGCCGGCCGATCAGCAGAACGGCACGATCACCATCACGAACATCGGCGTGTTCGGGATGGACGCGGGTACTCCGATCATCAACCCGGGGGAGGCCGGCATCGTCGCCATGGGCACGATCAGCCAGAAGCCCTGGGTCGTCGACGGCGAGGTGCGCCCGCGCTGGGTGACCACGGTCGCCGGCTCGTTCGACCACCGCGTGATCGACGGCGACGGCATGAGCCGCTTCATCGCCGACGTCGCCTCCATCCTCGAGGAGCCCGCGCTCCTGGTGGACTGACCCGCGAGCCCCCTGCGCCCCCACAGGCACCCGCGCGACGACATGCGCCGGGGTGTGGGAAAGCCTGAACTCCGATCTTGGCCTGATGGTGCCTGGGGGCCTGTCTCTGTGTGGGGGCCTGTTCTCGCGGTGCGCGGCAGCGCGACAGGCGTTCGCGCGAGGACAGGCTGTCAGGGGTGGGAGGGCCTGTGCTCGCGTGTTGGCCTGTCTCTGCGTGGGGGCCTGTTCTCGCGGTGTGGGGCCGGGCGACAGGCGTTCGCGCGTGGACAGGCTGTCAGGGGTGGGAAGGCCTGTGCTCGCGTGTTGGCCTGTCTCTGCGTGGGTGCCTGTTCTCGCGGTGTGGGGCCGGGCGACAGGCGTTCGCGCGAGGACAGGCTGTCAGGGGTGGGAGGGCCTGGACCTGCGCGCTTGCCTGTTCTCGCGGGCGCGGCCGCGGGCGCGGGCGAGGGCGGGGAGAGGAGGCGCGGGGGAGCGGGGTCAGGCGGTGAGGCGCTGTTCCGCGAGGCGCGGGACGGCACGTTCCCTGGCGGCCTTCCGGGCGGTCGCGACGGCCCCGGCCGAGACGACTTCCGCGCCGAGGGTGGAGGCGAGGATCTCGGGTGCGGGCAGGTGCAGCTCGTCGGGGAGGATGCGGCGGGCGGCGGCCAGCACCGGCTCGATGCTCTCCGCCACGGCGCCGCAGATGATCACGCGGGCCGGGTCGTACATGCTGCCGAGCACGCCGACGACCCGGGCGAGGGTGGCGCCCACGCGCTCGGTGACGCGGAGGGCGTCGGCGTCTCCGGAGGCGGCGAGGGTCAGCACCAGCCGGGGATCGACCGGCCCGTCCGCCACGAGGCGGGCGATGGTTCCGTCGGGGGCGACCTCGCCGTCCTCGACGGCACCGCGGGCCTGCTCCTCCAGCGCGTAGCGGAGTCCGAACGCCGAGCCGACGCCGACGATGTGGTCGAACACCACGCCCTCGCCGACGCCGCCGTGCGCCCCGTGCAGCACGTGACCGTCGACGACGACCCCGCCGCCGAAGCGCTCGCTGGCGAGCAGGGCCACGTAGTCGCGGCAGTCGACGGCCACCCCGAGCGTCCCCTCGGCGATCGCGGCGAGCTGGGCGTCGTTCTTGACCTCGACCACCGGAGCCCAGTCGCGCAGGGCTTCGGCGAGGCCGGGGTTCGTGCGCTCCCAGAACCCCTCGGGGTGCGGGGGTGAGATGCCGTCACGGTTGACGGGGGCGGCGACGCCGGCACACACGGCGAGCACGCGCTCCGGGGGCACCCCGGCCTCGTCGCGCGCGGCGGCGAGGTGCCGCAGGATCGTCGCGCGGCGGTCGCCGGCGCTCTGGGCGGGGTCGAGCTCGACGCGGTGGTGGACGAGTGTGCGGTCGAGGAGGTCGGCGACGGTCACCGCGAGGTGGGTGTCGCCGGCGTCGATGCCCAGCACCACGCCGAGATCCGCGGCGAGGGCGAAGCGACGGGCGGGACGTCCGGAGCGGTATTCGCCGATGGCACGGGCGTTCGGCAGCTCGCGCAGCACCTCGGCGGTGACGAGGGTGTCGATCGCGTCGATGGCCGTGGAGCGGGTGAGCGAGGTGCCGGCCATGGCCTCGGTGGCGGTGAACTCGCCCGCCGTCCAGGCGAAGTCGAGCACCGCGCTCACGCTCGCGCGGCCGGTGCCGAGTCCCGTCGAGACCTCTGTCACTCCCCTTGACCTTTCTGTCGCCCAGATGAGACAGTACCTCTAGACGGACTAAATTCGCTCACTAGATTTACTCCGCGCATCTACGAAAGGACAACGGTGTCTGCCACACGATCACGGGCGGTGCGCTGGACCGCCGGAGCGCTCGGCCTCGCGCTGACCGGCGCGGCGCTCGCCAGCTGCGCCGCCGGCGGGGGCGCGGAGACGATCCGCTTCACGTTCAGCAAACGCGAGGCCATCCCCTTCATGACGGAGCTCGTCGCGGAGTACAACGCCTCGCAGGACGACGTCAGGGTGGAGATCGACACGTCCGGCGTCGATGTCGTCTCCGCGAGCTTCGTCCGCGGCAATCCACCCGACATCATGCTCGCCAACTACAACTACGAGGTCGCCCGGTTCGTCCAGCGCTGCGCGCTCACCGACCTCGCCGACACCGCGGCAGCTGCCGGCATCCGCGACGACCTGCAGCCGCTGATGGATCAGTACGGCTCCTGCGCCGGCCGCACCAGCGCGCTGCCGTACTCGGTCATGGCTGCCTCGGTCATCTACAACAAGCAGATCTTCGAGGAGCAGGGGCTCGAGGTGCCGCAGACCTGGGACGAGCTCATCGCCGTCAGCGACAGCCTCCGCGAGGCGGGGATCGACCCGTTCTACGCCACGTTCAAGGATGACTGGACCGTCGCCCAGGGCTGGTACGACTACGCGGTCGGCGGCTCGCTCGACGTGCTGGCCTTCTTCGACGCGCTCGCCACGGAGGGCGCCGAGGTGGGCCCCGACTCCGAGGTCTCGTTCGAGAAGGACTTCGCGGAGCCGATGGACAGGATGATGCAGCTCGCGAGCACCTACACGAACGAGGACGCCGCGAGCCGCGCGTACGGAGACGGCAACCTCGCCTTCGCGAAGGGGGAGGCGGCGATGTACCTGCAGGGCCCGTGGGCGTTCAGCGAGATCGCCAAGACCGATCCCGACCTCGACCTCGGCACCTTCCCGCTGCCGATGACGGACGACCCGGACGACCTCGCCGTCCGGGTGAACATGGACCTCGCGGTCATGATCCCCGAGGAGTCGCAGCACCAGGACGCCGCCCGCGACTTCCTCGAGTACCTCTACCTTCCGGAGAACATCGAGGAGTACAACGCCTCGCAGCTCGGCTTCACCCCGACGACCGACGCGACCCCGCCGGACGACCCGCGCGTCGAGGGGATGATCGAGTACTACGACGAGGGACGCATCTATCAGGGCCCGTCGGTGCTCGTCCCGAAGACGTTGCCGATGAACAACTACGCGCAGGCCATGGTGCTCGGGGCCGATCCGTCGTCCGTCCTGCGCACGATGGACGCGGACTGGGCGCGCATCGCCTTCCGCGCCCCCATCCCGCGCTCCGACGATTCCGCATCGGGCGAGACGGAGGAGTCCGCGCCATGAGCACCAGCACGACCACCGACACCAGCACCACCGCGATCCTCACGGGCGAGGGGCGGAAGATCCGCCGCCATACGCGCCGCGTCGAGCCGATCTACTACCTGTTCCTGCTGCCGACCCTGGTGATCTTCACGCTCGCCATCACCGTCCCCGGCGTCATCGGCATCTTCTTCAGCTTCACCGACTCCATCGGCATCGGCGAATGGAGCTTCAACGGGCTGACGAACTACATCGCGCTGTTCAGCGACCCGGCGATCCTGCAGAGCTACCTCTTCACCTTCGGGTTCTCCATCGCGACCGTGATCGTCGTCAACGTCATCGCGTTCCTGCTGGCGGTCGGCCTCACCTCCCGCATCCGGTTCAAGACGGGGCTGCGGACGATCTTCGTGATCCCGATGGTGATCTCGGGCATCATCATCGCCTACGTCTTCAACTTCCTGTTCTCGAACTCGATCCCCGCGGCGGGCGCGGCCACCGGCATCCCGTGGCTGGAGACGAGCCTGCTCGCCAATCCCGACCTCGCCTGGGTCGCGATCGTCATCGTCACCGCCTGGCAGGCGGTCCCCGGCACGCTCCTCATCTACATCGCCGGGCTCCTGTCGGTGCCGGGTGAGGTGTACGAGGCGGCGAGCATCGACGGCGCCAGCCGCACCCAGCAGCTCACCCGCATCACGATCCCCCTGGTCGCCGGATACGTCGTCATCAACGTGATCCTCGGCTTCAAGGGCTTCCTCAACGCCTACGACATCATCGTCGGCCTCACCAACGGCGGCCCCGGCACCGCCACCCGCAGCGTCGCGATGACGATCATCGCGGGCTTCAACGGCGGCGACTACGCCTACCAGATGGCCAACGCCACGATCTTCTTCATCGTCGCCGTGCTCATCTCCGTCCTCCAGCTCTCGCTGACCCGCGGAAGGAACACGTTCTGATGTCGACGGAGACCCTCACCACCATCCCCGCGGACGGACGCCGGAAGCGGCAGAGGATGGAGCGCGTCAACTGGTCGGGCACCATCATCCTGATCCTGTGCACGGCGACGATCCTCATCCCGCTGTACGTGACGATCTCGATGGCGTTCAAGACCACCGGGCAGGCGGTCGACGGCAACGCGTTCTCGCTGCCGGCACCGTTCAGCATCGACGGCTTCGTGCAGGCGTGGACGTTGACGAAGTTCCCGGTGGGCGCCGCGATCTCGCTGCTCGTCACGGCGGGCACCGTCATCGCGACCATCGTCCTCGCCGCCTTCGCGTCGTACGCGATCGTGCGCAACTGGGACCGCCGCCTGTTCCGCTACTCGTTCTTCTACCTGCTCGCGGCGATGTTCATCCCGTTCCCCGTCGTCGCGCTCCCGCAGATCCAGCTCACCGGACGCGTCGGCCTCGACAACCCGTTCGGCGTGATCATCCTCGCCACGATGTTCCAGCTCAGCTTCAGCGTGCTGCTGTTCACGGCGTTCCTGCGCTCGATCCCGATCGAGCTGGAGGAGAGCGCGCGGATCGACGGCGCGACCACCTGGCAGACGTTCTGGCGGCTCATCTTCCCGCTGCTCGCGCCGATGAGTGCCACGGTCGGCATCTTCGCCTTCCTCTACGCCTGGAACGACTTCATGATGCCGTCGCTCATCATCTCCGACCCGGCGCTGCAGACGCTCCCGGTGCGGCAGAACCTCTTCCAGAACCAGTTCAGCAACAACTACAACGTCGCCTTCGCCTCGTACCTGATGGCCATGGCGCCCGCGATCGTCGCCTACCTCTTCACTCAGCGCTGGGTGATGGAGGGCGTCACGCAGGGTGCCGTCAAGGGCTGACCCGACCCCCGCAAGAAACAAGGAGAGCCTCTTCCTCATGACCGATTCGCTGCTCACCGCGACCCGCGAAGACGACAAGACCGCGACCTGGTGGCGCCAGGCCGCCGTGTACCAGATCTATCCGCGGAGCTTCGCGGACGCCGACGGCGACGGCCTGGGTGACATCCCCGGCATCGTCTCGCGCGCCGACTACCTCGCCGAGCTCGGCATCGACGCGGTGTGGCTGAGCCCGTTCTATCCGTCGGAACTGGCCGACGGCGGCTACGACGTGGCGGACTACCGGAACGTCGACCCCCGTCTCGGCACCCTCGACGACTTCGACGCCATGGTCGAGGCGCTGCACGCGCGGGGCATCCGCGTGGTCGTCGACATCGTCCCGAACCACACCTCCGACCAGCACGCCTGGTTCCAGGAGGCGCTGGCCGCCGGCCGCGGATCCGCCGCCCGGGAGCGCTACATCTTCCGCGAGGGCACCGGTCCCGACGGCACCGAGCCGCCCACCGACTGGGTCTCGGTCTTCGGCGGCAGCGCCTGGGAGCGCGTCGCGGACGGCCAGTGGTACCTGCACAACTTCGCCGTCGAGCAGCCCGACCTGAACTGGGACCACCCGGAGGTGCGCGAGGACTTCCTGACCACGCTCCGCTTCTGGTCGGACCGTGGCGTGGACGGATTCCGCATCGATGTGGCCCACATGCTGACGAAGGACCTCACCGAGCCGCTGCCGTCCCGCGCCGAGCTCGACGCGATGGACCGCACCTCCGGCACGCACCCGATGATCGACCGCGACGACGTGCATGAGATCTACGCCCAGTGGCGCGCGGTCTTCAACGAGTACGACCCGCCGCGCACCGCGGTCGCCGAGGCGTGGGTGGAGACCCCGGAGCGCCGTGCGAAGTACGCCTCGGCGGAGGGGCTCGGGCAGGCGTTCAACTTCGACCTGCTCGTCGCCGACTTCGATGCGGCGGATTTCCAGCGCATCATCGCCGACAACCTCGCCCAGGCGCAGGCCGCGGGATCGTCGACGACCTGGGTGCTCTCGAACCACGACGTCACGCGACACGCGACCCGGTACGGCCTGCCCCCGCTGCGCGGTCGCGCGGTCAAGCAGGGCACCGAGTGGGTGCGCGCCGGCGGCCCGGAGGAGGGCCTCGACCGCGAGGGCGGCCTGCGCCGGGCGCACGCCGCGACCCTGCTGCTGCTCGGCCTCCCCGGCAGCGCCTACCTCTACCAGGGTGAGGAGCTGGGCCTGCACGAGGTCGCGGAGATCGCCCCCGACCAGCGTCAGGACCCCGGGTTCTTCCGCGGTGCCGACTTCGACGGCCTCGGCCGCGACGGCTGCCGCGTGCCGCTGCCGTGGACGGCGTCGGGGAGCTCGTACGGCTTCGGCGCGGCGGGCGCGCATCTGCCGCAGCCCGCCTGGTTCGCCCGGCACGCGGTCGAGGTGGAGGACGCCGACCCCGACTCGACCCTCAACCTGTACCGCGAGGCGCTGCGGCTGCGACGGCTGCTGCAGACGGAGGAGACGCTCGAGTGGGTCGACACCGGACGGGAGGACGTGCTGCGGTTCCGTCGTCCGAACGGCTGGGAGGTCGTGACGAACTTCGGCACCGCGCCGTTCGATCTGGGTGCGGCGGCGGACGACGCCGTGCTGTCGACGGTGGCCCTCGACGGCTCCCTCCTGCCGGGCGAGGCCACGGCCTGGCTGGCTCCGGCGTCCTTGGCGAGCTGACCGTGGACGACGGGCGGGGGCGCCCAGTTTGATAATGGTTCTCATTAGCGTTTAGAGTGGAGCCATGAAGAAGCCCGCTGTCGCCCTCGCCCTCGCCTCCGTCGCCGCCCTCTCGCTGGCCGGATGCTCGTCGACCTCCGGTGCGGCGGAGGACGACGGCGCGGTGACGGTCGTCGCGAGCACCAACGTCTACGGCGACATCGCGGCGCAGGTCGGGGGCGACCGGGTCGACGTCACCTCGATCATCGACTCCGTCACGCAGGACCCGCACTCCTACGAGGCGAGCGCCCGCGACCGCCTCACGCTGCAGAAGGCCGACCTCGTGGTCGAGAACGGCGGCGGCTACGACGCGTTCATCGACAGCCTCCTGCAGGATGCGCAGGACCCGCACGTCGTCACGGCCGTGGAGTTCTCGCACGACTACCCCGGCAACGCGGGGCACGAGGAGGAGGGCGACGCCCACGACCACGCCGAGGACGAGGCCGCGACCGACGAGCCGCACGATCATGAGCACGCCGAGGGCGAGGACGAGCACGCCGGTCACGACCACATCGAGGGCTTCAACGAGCACGTCTGGTTCGACCCGCACACGATGATCCATGTCGTCGAGGCGATCGCCGACGAGCTCACCGAGATCGACCCCGACGGCGCCGACACGTTCCGCACGAACGCGGACGAGCTCGTCGCGGAGCTGGAGGGCTTCGAGGGCGACCTCGAGGCGATCAAGGCGGATGCCGCCGGTGCGACGGTGTTCATGACCGAGCCGCTGCCGGGCTACCTCGCCACCGCCGCCGGCCTCACCGACGTCACCCCCGACGGCTTCGCGGAGTCGGTCGAGGAGGGCAGCGACGTCGCGCCGGCCGTGCTGCTCGAAGCACTGCAGGTGGTGGCCTCCGGTCAGGTGACCGCCGTCCTCACCAACGCTCAGACCGGCGGAGCGGAGACGGAGCGCGTCGAGAAGGCCGCGGAGGACGCCGGTGTGCCGGTGGTCGCCTTCACGGAGCTGCTCGAGGACGGATCGTCGTACTCTGAGTGGATGAGTGACGCGATCCAGAGCCTCGCCGCCGCCGTCCGGTCGTGAGCGGAGCCCGCCGACAGGCGCGCGGCTCCACGAGCGAGACCGGTCCCGTCCTCGAGATCGTCGACGGCGCCCTCCAGCGGGGCGACCGGGAGCTCTGGTCGGGACTCGACCTCACGGTGCAGCCCGGCGAGTTCATCGCCGTGCTCGGGCCGTCGGGTTCCGGGAAGACGACGCTCCTGCGCAGCATCCTCGGCTTGCAGCCCCTCTCCCGCGGCAGCATCCGCGTGGCCGGCGAGCCCGTCCACCGCGGCAACGCCCGCATCGGGTACATCCCGCAGCAGCGCTCGCTCGCGCCCGACACGAGCATGCGGGCCCGTGATCTCGTCGCCCTCGGCGTGCAGGGCAGCCGCTTCGGCTTCCCCGTCCCGCACCGCGGCGACCGGGCGAAGGTCGACGCACTGCTGGCCGCGGTCGGGGCGACCTCGTACGCGGACCGCCGGGCGGGCCTGCTCTCCGGCGGGGAGCAGCAGCGCCTCCGGGTCGGGCAGGCTCTGGCCGACGAACCCGCGCTGCTCCTCTGCGACGAGCCCCTGTCGAACCTCGACCTCGCCAATCAGGTCGCCGTCACCGACATCATCGATCGGCAGCGCCGCGAGCGCGGAGCCGCCGTGCTCTTCGTCACCCACGACGTCAACCCGATCCTGAACCGCGTCGACCGCATCCTCTACATCGCCGGCGGACGCTTCGTCCTCGGAACCCCGGAGGAGGTGCTGCAGAGCCGGGTGCTGACCGACCTCTACGGCACGCCGGTGTTCGTGCTGCGCGCCGGCGACCGGCTCGTCGTCGTCGGCGTCCCCGATGCGGAGCCCCACCACGACCACGACCACGGAGGAGCCGCATGACCGGGGTGTCCGCCCTCGTCCCCGCGGTCGGCTGGGACGACGTCTTCTCGTTCCAGGACTACGGCGAGCTCGTCGCCCTGCTGGCGAACTCGATCATCGCGGGTGCCGTGCTCGGCATCGTCGGCGGTCTCATCGGGGTCTTCGTCATGCAGCGCGACCTGGCGTTCGCCGTGCACGGGGTGAGCGAGCTGTCGTTCGCCGGCGCCGCCGCCGCGCTGCTGTTCGGCGGCAGCGTCGTGGCCGGCTCGCTCGGCGGGGCGCTCGTCGCGGCGATCCTCATCGGGGTCCTCGGGGCCAAGGCCAGGGATCGCAACTCGATCGTCGGTGTGCTCATGCCGTTCGGTCTCGGCCTCGGCATCCTGTTCCTGTCGCTCTACGACGGCCGGAGTGCCAATCGATTCAGCCTCCTGACGGGGCAGATCGTGTCGGTGTCGAGCCCCGACCTCGGCTGGCTCATCGGCATCAGCCTCGTGGTGCTGCTCGGCCTGCTCGTGATGTGGAATCCGCTGCGCTTCGACTCGCTCGATCCGGAGTCGGCGGCCGCCCGCGGGGTGCCCACGCGGACCGTGAGCCTGCTGTTCATGGTGCTGCTGGGCCTCATCGTCGCCGTCAGTGTGCACATCATCGGCGCGCTGCTGGTGATGGCGCTGCTGGTGACCCCGGCGGCCGCGGCGATGCGGCTCACGGCCGGCCCGGTGGCGGTGCCGCTGCTGGCGGCGCTGTTCGGCTTCGTCTCGGCGGTCGGCGGGATCCTGCTCGCGCTCGCCGGAACCCTCCCGGTGAGTCCGTACATCACGACCCTGTCCTTCACGATCTATGTCGTGTGCTGGATCGTGCAGCGCGTCCGATCCCGGGTCACCCGTGTCTGACCCCGTGTCGAATCGCGCCCTTCGTCCCATCTCCCCCGGGGATGCCGCCATATGCGCGATTCGAAGCGGGGTGGGGGCTCCCAGCCCTCGCTGATCCCGGCGGCCTAGAATCGAACGCATGGCTCAGCGGAACACCTGGCAGCGCGAACGCGTGCGCGAAGCACTCGCCGACGCGCGCGGTTTCGTGAGCGCGCAGAGCCTGCACGCGACCCTCCGCGACGAGAACACCGGGATCGGCCTGGCCACCGTCTACCGCGCGCTCGCCGGCCTCGCGGCCGCCGGCGACGCCGACTCGCTGCAGAGCCCCGAAGGCGAGGCGCTCTACCGCGCGTGCACGACCCAGGGTCACCACCATCACCTGATCTGCCGCTCCTGCGGCCTCACCGTCGAGATCGAGGCGAAGGACGTGGAGCAGTGGGCGCAGCGGACGGCGGCGCTGCACGGCTTCACCGAGGCGGCGCACGTCGTCGACATCTTCGGTCTCTGCACCCCCTGCGCGAACAAGCGCGACGCCGAGAGGGCCGCGACAGCGTGACCGCCCCGGCACGAACGGCCACCCGTCCGGGCCACACGCACCGTCGAGCGCCCTCGCCGCGCTCGACGGGGATCGCCGTCGGCATCGGCGCAGCGATCGTCGTGGCGCTGTTCCTCATCGATGCGTTCCTGCCCACCCTCTTCCCGGCCTCGCTGCCGACCCGCGCGCAGGACGGACTGACGCTCGCGCTCAGCGTGCTGATCGAGGCGCTGCCGTTCGTGGTGCTGGGCGTGCTGCTGTCGATCGTCGTGCAGGTGTGGCTGCCCGCCGGCGTCATCCATCGCTGGCTGCCGCGGCGCGCGTGGGCACGCCGTGCGGTGCTCTCCCTCCTGGGCATGCTCATCCCGGTCTGCGAGTGCGGCAACGTGCCGTTCGCCCGCGGTCTCATGATGCGCGGCCTCGCCCCGGCGGAGGCGCTCACCTTCCTCATCGCCGCGCCGATCGTCAACCCGATCGTGATCCTCACCACCCATGCCGCGTTCGGCTGGGACGGCGGGATCCTCGTCGCACGCCTCGTGGGCGGCTACCTCATCGCGAACCTGATCGGCTGGATCTACAGCCGCCACCCGGCGCCGGACTCCCTGCTGACGCAGCGCTTCGTCGACACGTGCGAGCGCGTCACGCACGAACCCGGCACCCCGGTGCGCCGGAGCCTGACCCAGTTCCTGGTCGAGCTGCGGGCCGTGATGCCGGCGCTGGTGATCGGCTCGGCGCTCGCGGGAGCCGTGCAGGTGCTCATCCCGCGTGACGTGCTGCTCACGATCGGCGCCAACCCCGTGCTGTCCATCGTCGCGATGATGCTGCTCGCGATCGTCGTGGCCATCTGCTCCAACGTCGACGCGTTCTTCGCGCTCTCGTTCGCGTCCACGTTCTCGTCGGGTGCCCTCGTGGCGTTCCTCCTGGTGGGGCCGCTCGTCGACATCAAGATGCTGGCCCTCATGCGGACGACGTTCACCACCCGCACGCTCGTCGGTATCACCGGGGTCGTGCTGGCCGCGGCGTTCGCGATCGGGATCGGGGTGAACGTCCTTGCCTGAGCTCTCCGCCCGCTCCCGCGCCCTCGCCACCCGCTGGCTGGGGGTCGGCCTCGCCGCCATCGTCGCGGTCGTCACCCTCGGCCTCGCGGTGACCGACCGCCTGACGCTCTACATCAGCCCGGAGTCGGTGTGGTTCGCGTGTGCCGCCGCCGTCGTGACGCTCGCCGGGGCGATCTGGTCGTGCGCCCTGCCGCTGGGTGCCGAGGAGGACCACGGGCACGATCACGGTCCCGCGGCCTCCCGGGGCGCAGACGAGGAGCCGGCCGTCGGCGACGGGGAGTCCGCGCGCCCGTCGCGACGCACCCTCGCGGGGGTCGGCGCGCTCGCCGGCGGCGTCGTGGCCACCGGGGTCGTCGCCGCGGCGCTCGTGCTGCCGCCCGCCTCGCTCTCGGTGGAGCTCGCGATGTCCCGGGCCGGGGAGGACACCGCCCTGTTCGCCGGGGCCGACACCGTCGCCCTCGGCGTCGCCGACACCTCGACCTTCGGTGTGGGCGACTGGGCGAGCGTGTTCGCCGCCGCGACCAACACCACCGCCTACGACGGCGCGGACGTCACCCTCACCGGCTTCGTCACCCCCGGCGACGGGGACGGCGTCAACCTCACCCGCCTCGTCATCACGCACTGCGTCATCGACGCGCAGACGGCGGCCCTGCCGGTGAGCGTCGACGAGGACGCCTATAAGACCGGTCAGTGGGTCGAGGTCACGGGGAAGGTCCGGGCGGACGACGACGGCTCCCTGCACATCGAGCCGACGGATGTCGTCGCGATCGACGAGCCGAAGGATCCGTATGAGTACTGACGACGAGCGGCCCGAGCCGCCCGCCGTCCCGCGGACCCGCGCCGAGCTGCGCGCCGCCCGGGAGGCCGAGGAGCGCGCGGCCGAGGAGCAGACCGCGGCAGAGCGCGCGGCAGCCGAGCAGGCGGAGGCGGAGCAGGTCGCCGCGGAGCGTGCGGCTGTGGAACGGATGGCCGCCGAGGTCGCCGCCGAGCAGGCCGCGGTCGATCGCGAGGCCGCCGCGGAACGTGAGGCCGCGGAACGTGAGGCTGCCGAGCGCGAGGCCGCCGAACGTGAAGCCGCCGAGCGGGAGGCGGCCAAGTCGGCCGCGCGGATTCCCGCGATCCCCCAGGCCCCCGAGCCGGTGTTCGCCCCGGCAGGGCCGGCCTCTCCTCCCTCGACGGACAGCGACGGGGGAGGCGCGTCGGAGCCCGGCTGGACGCCCACCACCGACGTTCCCGCCGACGACGAGGCGACGCGGCCCGCCCCGTGGTCGCGCCGCCGCTTCCTCGTCACGATCGGTGCCGTCATCGGCGTACTCGTGCTCGTCGGCACGGGCCTCGGAATCGTCAGCCTCCTGCAGGGGCCCCGGATCACCGACGTGCAGGTCGACGCGGAGCAGGCCATCGAGTCGTCCGGCAGCCGCGTGATCCTCACGACGAATCAGCCGCTGTCGGCGATCGACCCGGAGCAGGTCACGGTCGAGCCCTCGGTGCCGTTCACAGTCGACGCCGCCGGGCGAGGTGTCGGCGTGCGCTTCACCGTGCCGCTCGACGACGACACGAAGTACACGATCACCGTCGACGGGGTGACCGGCGCGGGGGGTGGCCCCGCCGCCGACCTGACCACCTCGTTCCGCACTCCGGCGTCGTCCATCTTCCTCCTGCGGCGCGACCCGGACGGCGACGACATCATCTTCCGCACCGATCTGAGCGGGGAGAACGCGCAGCCGGTGTTCTCCCACCCCCGCATCAACGACTTCCGTGCCACGTCCTCGCAGCTCGTGGCCTCGGTGGAGGAGGACGACGGGTCGCGACTGCTGGTGATGGACCGCGACGGCACCGACGAGCGCGAGCTCGAACTCCCCGGCGAGGGCTACGTGGGGGCGATCCAGGTGTCCGAGCGCGGCAACCTCGTCGGCTACAGCTACTCCGACCGCGAGCTCAGCGACACCGAGGGCCGCGCGAGCGTGCTCGTCACCCAGTCGCTGAGCGGCGACAGCAAGCCCCGCATCATCGAGGTCGGCGACAAGGAGGCGAGCGTCTTCGTGTGGCAGTTCGTGCCCGACAGCGCGGCCGTCCTCTTCATCGACTTCGACGGCGCGCTCTCGCTCGTCGATCAGTCCACCGACACCGGCGTGCAGTCCCTCGGTCTGGCGACCACCATCCAGGGCATCTCCCGCGGCACCTACACCGCGATCGTGGAGCGGCTCGACGGGTCGGTGGTGGAGCTCGACCTCGCCGACGGGTCGGAGCAGCCGCTCGCCGCGTCCGAGCCCGACTACGGTGCCGCCACCTCCATCACCCCGTTCCCCGGGGGGACCCTCCGCCATGTCGTCGCGCGTGACGAGGGCGGCCTCCCGGTGGGGCAGGCCGTCATCCGCGTCGACGATTCCGGGAAGGCCACGCCGCTCGTGGAGGTGAGCTCGTCCGACTCGATCCTCCAGGCGTGCGCCTCGCCGAGCGGACAGTACGCCGCCGTCGTGATCGCCCCGGACATGGCCGACAACCCCTACGACGGCATGCTGCTGCCGCTGCCGGAGAAGCTGGAGACGCACCTGATCGACATGCGCACCGGCGACGAGATCGTGGCGCTGACCGGGTTCGACGCGTCCTGGTGCCAGACGGCACCGCGGTTCTGACATGACGGATCCGG
Organism: Microbacterium sp. BLY; assembly: GCF_017939615.1. Taxonomy (NCBI): domain Bacteria; kingdom Bacillati; phylum Actinomycetota; class Actinomycetes; order Micrococcales; family Microbacteriaceae; genus Microbacterium; species Microbacterium sp. BLY. The sequence continues at coordinate 719,502 of NZ_JAGKSR010000001.1, read as the reverse complement.
GCGCCCTGCGGCGCGCGACCCGCGACGACGTGCAGCGCTCGGCCGTGGAGGTCGCGCCCACTTTGTTGGGTGCCGAGCTGCGGACGGTGGTCCTCGAGGACGGCGTCCCGGTCGAGGTCCGCGTGCGGATCACCGAGGTGGAGGCGTATCACGGCCAGGGCACGGGAACCGTCGCGGACCCGGGGTCGCACGCGCGCATGGGCCGGACGGCGCGGAACGCGACCATGTGGGGCGAGCCCGGGCATCTGTACGTGTACCTGAGTCACGGCATCCATTCCTGCGTCAACGTGGCCTGCGGCCCGGAAGGACAGGGCGACGGCGTCCTGCTGCGGGCCGGAGAGGTGGTGTCGGGGGTGGAGGCGGCGGCGCGGAGACGGCGCGCTGTCCTGCCGTTGGGTCGTACGGCGCTCCGCGACCTCGCGCGTGGCCCGGGGCGGCTGGGGCAGGCCGCGGGGCTGCGGCATCCGCTGCACGACGGTCTCGACGCGATCACGGGGGAGGAGCAGCACGACGCCCGCGCCCAGCTGTGGCTCGGCCCGCCCGTGGTCGACGTGGCGCAGGGCCCACGGGTCGGTGTGGCGGGCGTCGCCGGCACGGACGCGTTCCCCTGGCGCTTCTGGATCCCCGGGGACCCCACGGTGTCCGCCTTCCGGTGGGGGCGGGGTGCTGCCGACGCTTCGAGTCGCGCGAATGGCGGCGTCTCGGGCTGAGAGGGAGCCGGGTGCGCGATTCGAAGGGCGGACCGAGGCCGTGCTAGACTGACTCTTTGTCTGCGCACGCTCCTGTGCGCAGTTCGCATGCTTCCCCTCCAATCGGTCCCTGAGCTTGTCGATGGGCGGCGGGTCGTGGTCGTGTGCAGACAAGGGATCTTGGGTGAGGCCGTCCGGTCTCACGGTAATGAAGGAGTCATCATCATGGCAGCAGTGTGCCAGGTGACCGGAGCTGTTCCCGGCTTCGGTCACAACGTCTCGCACTCGCACCGCCGGACGAAGCGTCGCTTCGACCCGAACGTGCAGAAGAAGACCTATTTCGTGCCCTCGCTCGGTCGTAAGATCACGCTCAACGTGTCCGCCAAGGGCATCAAGGTGATCGACGTGCGCGGCATCGAGAACGTCGTCAAGGACCTCCAGGCGAAGGGTGTGAAGCTCTAATGGCCAAGAAGGCTCAGGACGTCCGTCCGATCATCAAGCTGCGTTCGACGGCGGGTACGGGTTACACGTACGTGACCAAGAAGAACCGCCGCAACACCCCCGACCGCCTCGTGCTCAAGAAGTACGACCCGGTCATCCGTCAGCACGTCGAATTCCGAGAGGAGCGTTGATCCATGGCTAAGAAGAGCAAGATCGCGCGCAACGAGCAGCGCAAGGTCATCGTCGAGCGCTACGCCGAGCGTCGTGCCGAGCTGAAGAAGACCCTGGTCGACCCGAACGCCACCGACGAGGCCCGCGAGGCCGCCCGCGTCGGCCTGCAGAAGCTGCCGCGCAACGCGTCGCCGGCGCGCGTGCGTTCGCGCGACGTCATCGACGGCCGCCCCCGTGGCGTCCTCACGAAGTTCGGCATCTCGCGTGTCCGCTTCCGTGACATGGCGCACCGTGGCGAGCTGCCCGGCGTGACCAAGTCGAGCTGGTAAGCACCGAGCGAGAAGGGGCGAGGATCTTCGGATCCTCGCCCCTTCTGCATGTCCGGGAAGGCAGGCGATCACGCCGGATCAGGCGCGTATGCCAGGGGGTGCCTGATGTCGCGCGAGCGCCTGACGGCGCGAACGCGCACCCGAAATCCTGTGACACGAGTGGCCAATGTGGCGCGACACGCCGTCAAATCGGTCGAAACCCGCGAAATGACGCGGAAATCCGGGTGGCCGTTGGTACATTCGAGGCGGTCATACGACCAACGGGGAGCACCCGCTCCTCGGACCCACACACACGATGCGACGGTCCGTCGTCGCTGGAGGATGACATGGCTGACAAGTCCATCACCAAGACCGAGCTCGTCGCGAGCATCGCTTCCGCCACCGGCCAGAGCCAGGCCACCGTCTCCGGTGTCCTCGACTCGCTGTTCGCCACGGTCTCTGACGCCGTCGCCAAGGGCAGCAAGGTCTCCATCCCGGGCTGGATCTCGTTCGAGCAGGTCGACACGGCCGCCCGCACGGGCCGCAACCCGCAGACCGGCGCCGAGATCAAGATCCCGGCCGGCAAGCGCGTCAAGGTGACCGCCGGTTCCAAGCTCAAGGCTGCCGTCAAGTAAGACCGCACCCTTTCGAAGGCCGCTCCCCGCACGGGGGGCGGCCTTCGTGCGTTCTCCCTGCCGCGCGCGCCTAGGCTGGAGGGGTGAGTTCCCGCACCGAGACGCCGCGTTCGACGTCGGCGTATCGTCTCGCCGGCATCGTGATCCTCCTCGTCGCCGCCGGCGCCGCCCTCGTCTGGGCGCTCCTGGTCGGCGGCGGAGCGAATCCGCCCCTCCTGCAGGATCCCGGTCCCGTGGTGCTGTGGGGCACCCCGCTGGCGAAGCTCGTGATGAACATCGCCGGTGCGGTCATGCTCGGATCCCTCGTGCTGGCCCTGTTCGGGCTGCGAGCGGGGGAGCGCACCTTCGACACGGCGCTGAACGTCGCCTCGATCGGCGCCGCGGCCTTCACCGTCTCCGCCGGGCTCGCCGGGTTCTTCTCGTTCATGGCGGCGTTCAACCCGCAGCTCAGCATCGAGCGCGAGTTCGGCTCGCAACTCGGGCGCTTCCTGCTCGAGCTCCCGCTGGGGCAGTCCTGGCTCATCACGACCGTCCTCGGCGCGATCATCACCGTCCTCGCGTTCGCGTGGCGCACGTGGACGCCGACCCTGATAACCGCGCTGCTGGCCGCGGTGTCGTTCCTGCCGCTCGCGACGCAGGGCCACGCGGGCGACCTCGACGGTCACAACATGGCGGTCAACTCGATCCTCCTGCACACGATCGGCGCCGCGGTCTGGCTCGGAGGTCTGCTGCTCCTGGTGCTCCTCCGCGGGCAGCAGGGGCTCGACCTGCCCACCCTCGTCGGACGCTACTCGTCCGTGGCGATCGCGGCTTTCGCGGTCGTCGCGCTCTCCGGCTTCACCCGGTCGATCGTGGCCGTCGGCAGCTGGGAGGCGGTCTGGACCACCCCGTATGGCCTCATCGTCGTCGTCAAGGCCGTCCTGCTGCTCGGCATGGGTCTGCTCGGCGCGTGGTACCGCGCCCGCCTGATCCCGCGGCTCCGCGGAGAGCGGGCGTCCCGGTGGTTCTGGGCCCTGGTGCTCGGGGAGGTGGCGCTCATGGGCCTCGCATCCGGTGCCGCGGCCGCCCTCGCCCGCACGCCCCCGCCCACCGGCGAGGTCGCGGCGTTCGCCCAGACCCCGGCGCAGATCCTCACCGGGTCGCTGCTGCCGCCCGAGCTCACGCTGGAGCGCTGGTTCACGGCGTGGGACATCGACGTGCTGTGGCTGGTGGCGGCCGGCTTCGGGCTGTTCTTCTACCTCGCGGGCGTGCGCCGGCTCCGGCGGCGCGGCGACCGCTGGCCGCTGCACCGCACGATCTTCTGGGTGCTCGGGCTTCTCCTGCTGGTGTGGGTGACCGGCGGTCCCATCAACGCGTACCAGGAGTACCTGTTCAGCGTGCACATGCTGGGGCACATGATGCTCTCGATGGCGATCCCGCTGCTCCTCGTCACCGGCGCCCCGATCACCCTCGCGCTGCGCGCGATCCACAAGCGCGACGACGGCACCCGCGGCGGGCGCGAGTGGATCATGTGGGCCGTGCACTCGCCCTTCGCGCGGGTCGTGACGCACCCCATCGTCGCGGCGGCGATCTTCATCCTCTCGCTCTGGGCCTTCTACTTCACCGATCTGGTGCGCTGGTCGATGTACGAGCACCTCGGGCACGAGTGGATGGTCATCCACTTCCTGATCTCCGGCTACCTGTTCGTGATGAGCCTGATCGGCGCCGATCCGGTGCCGTATCGCCTGCCCTACCCCGGTCGGCTCATCACCCTCATCGCCGTGATGGCCATGCACGCGTTCTTCGGCATGGCGATCATGATGCAGGAGGGCCTGATGGTCGCGGACTGGTTCGGGGCGATGGGCCGCGACTGGGGCGCCGACCCGATGACCGACCAGTACGTGGGCGGTGGCATCGCGTGGTCGATCGGCGAGATCCCCACGCTCATCCTCGCGATCACGGTCGCCATCCAGTGGAGCCGGAGCGACACCAAGCTCCAGCGCCGCCGCGACCGGCATGCCGACCGCACGGGGGACGCCGAGCTGGAGGAGTACAACGCCCGGCTCGCCGACCTCGCCGCTCGCGATCAGCGCATTGCCGAGCGCGAGCGCCGCTGACGCCGTCGCGCCGTCACTCCCCGGGGTCGTCCGGGGAGCCGACGCGGATCGAGGCGGAGCCGTCGGGCAGGATGACGATGGAGCCGTTCAGGCGGAACGGGACGTCTTCGGAGACCGGCTCCACTGACCCGTCGAACAGCGACTGGATCTCGACCTCGACGTGCGCCACCGCGTTCGTCGGCGGGATCTGCCAGTGGCCGTCGTCCGAGGGGGCGACCATGATCTCGGGCTGCTGGGCGATCGACCACTTCGGCGGCGCGGCGATCCTGTTCTCCACGCGCAGGCCGAACGGGCACGCCGTGGGCTGCAGCACCTCCTGCGTGGTGCACGCCGTGAGGAACTCCTCGACGCGCTCCTGCACCACGTCGACGAACGCCGCCGTCGGCTCCGTCTGCACGTCGAGGGGAGTGACGGCGAGAGGCGTGTCCGCGAGCACGCCGTGGCCCGATGACTCCGAGATCGCCGTGTCGACGGTGACGGAATAGACACCGGGGGTGAAGACGAGCAGGGGCAGCGGGTCGAGGGGCTGCGCCGCGGGACCGTCGGCGGACACCTGGCGGCGGTCGACCTCGAACCCGTTCACGGCGAACCGGTCGGAGCCTCGCACCGTGAGCTCCACGACCGCGAGCGGGCTGGTCGTGAACCGCCAGTTCGGGGTGACGCCCGCCCAGCCGTCCTGGGCGACGTGGAACGTGGTGGTGCCGGTGTGCCCCCCGGCCCGGTAGCTCACGGTGACGGCGGTGCCGTCACCGGACGGCTCCTCCGACTCGACCTCGATGTCGGTGAGCGGACCGAGGGCGGACCGGCGCAGCATCGCCTCGGAGGCGGACGGATCGATCCCGGCGTCGTCGAGGGTCTCGCGGTCGATCGCAACGCCGGGGACCCGGAGCGCATCGGCCGCTCGCCCCTCGGCGAGCAGATCGAGATAGCGGACGACGAACGCCGACGGGCCGTAGAACTGGCGGTAGAGCGTGGCCCCGCCGGCCCCGATCGCGGCCACCAGGAGGACGCCGATGAGCGCGAGGATCGCCAGATCCGCGCCCAGGCTCGACCGCCGGGGCGTGCGCGTCGCGGCCCGCTCCATGGCGTCAGTCTAAAAGGGCGTCCTGAGGGGACGCCGAGCGTCGGCGGCCCCGTGCCGGACCGGGCACGTAGCATGGGGGAGCGCCCCGTGTCCGCCCCGTCAGCCCTGTGAGAACCGTGTCCCTTCCCGCCCTGTCCGAGGAGCAGCAGGAGCTGTTCCGGCTCATCGAGGACACCCGGGAGCACGTGTTCATCACCGGTCGCGCCGGCACCGGCAAGTCCACGCTGCTGCAGCACTTCGCCTGGAACACCAAGAAGCAGATCGCGATCTGCGCGCCCACCGGCGTCGCCGCCCTCAACGTGGAGGGGCAGACGATCCACTCGCTGTTCCGTCTCTCCATCGGCCTGATCGGGGACGGCGACATCGACCAGAACGACGCGACGCGGCGCATCCTCAACGCGATCGAGACCCTCGTCATCGATGAGATCTCGATGGTCAACGCCGACCTCATGGACGCCATCGACCGGTCGCTGCGACAGGCGCGGGGCCGGCGGGGTGAGCCCTTCGGCGGAGTGCAGATCGTGATGTTCGGCGACCCGTACCAGCTCGCCCCCGTCCCGCCCCGAGGAGACGAGGCGCGGTACGTGAAGGACCACTATCGGTCGTTCTGGTTCTTCGACGCGAAGGTGTGGGCGGGCCCTTCGACAGGCTCAGGGACCCACTCTTCGACGGGCTCAGGGACCCACTCTTCGACGGACTCAGGGACCCAGGGGGCGCTGTTCGAGGTCGACACCCGTGCGGAGCTGCACGTGCGGGAGCTCGTGCAGATCCACCGGCAGTCGGACGACGGCTTCAAGTCGATGCTCAACGCCGTCCGGTACGGCCGGGTGACGGCGGAGATCGCCGGCATCCTCAACGCCCAGGGTGCCAGGACCCCTCCGGATCCCGAGCCGGGTGAGGTGCCGATGATCACGCTCGCCACACGCAACGACATCGTGAACAGCATCAACAGCCGCCACCTCGCCGCCCTGCCCGGCAAGGAGCAGACGGCGCGGGCGGAGGTCAGCGGCGACTTCGGACGCGGCGAGGCCTCGCTCCCCGCCGAGTCGGAACTGCGGCTCAAGGTCGGTGCGCAGGTGATGTTCCTGCGCAACGACACCGCGATGACCGGGGAGCCGCCGCGCTGGGTGAACGGCACCATCGGCACGGTCACCCGCATCCTCGGCGGGACCGTGCGCGTGGAGATCGACGGCGAGGAGGTCGACGTCGAGCCGGCTGTCTGGGAACGGTTCCGGTACGCCTACGACCCGAACACGAAGAAGCTCTCTCGTGACGTCGTCGCCGAGTTCACGCAGTTCCCGCTCCGGCTGGCATGGGCGGTGACGATCCACAAGTCGCAGGGCAAGACCTACGACCGCGCGATCATCGACCTCGGCTCCGGGGCCTTCGCGCCCGGGCAGACGTACGTCGCGCTGAGCCGGCTCACGTCGCTGGACGGGCTGTACCTGTCACGCCCGCTGCGGCCGAGCGACATCCGCGTGGACGAGGACGTCCGGCGGTTCATGCGCGACGCCTGGCTCGCCGCCTCGACGCCGGAGCTGCCGACGTCCTGACCCTCCGCCGCCGCGTCAGGCGGCGACGCGGGCGCGGTCGAGGTCCTCGAAGAGCTCGGTGTTGAAGCGGTACGCGAGCAGCACCTCGTCGATGACGCGCTCGCGCTCGGCCTCGTCCCACGGCGCGGCATCGAGCTGCTCACGGTAGACGTCCTTGAAGGCGGACGGGTCGGCGATGTCGTCGAACAGGTAGAAGCCGATGCCGTTCGTCTCGAAGCCGAAGCGGCGGGCCATCACCCGGCCGATGAAGAGGCCGCCGGACAGGTCGCCGAGGTAGCGGGTGTAGTGGTGCGCGACGAACCCGCCGGCCCAGGTGCTGCCGACCTGGCGGATCCGCTCCACATACCGCTGGGTGGTGGGCAGCGGGGCGATCCGGTCGCGCCAGTCGGGGCCGAGGAGGAAGGCGAGGTCCGCCTCCAGGGCGGGCAGCCGCGTGAGCTTGTCGCTGAGGAACACGGACGCCACCGGGTCCTGGCGCATGCGCTCGCCGGCGCTCTCCAGTGCGTCGTAGATGAAGTAGTGCTGCGCGACCAGCGCGATGTAGTCCTCGCGCGACCCCTCGCCCTTGAGCAGGTCGGACATGAAGCCGGCCGTCTCGCTGCGGGAGTGCGACCCGGAGGAGCGCTCGCGGAGGGCGGCGGAGAAGGAGAGGATCTCGGACATGGCTTCAGTGTAAGGGCAGCCTAACCTTGGAGGGAAGTCCGACCTCCGGTGACGCGGATCAGGCGTGCGGACGCGGCTCGACGCCCAGGCGGGCGCAGGCCGCGTCGTACAGGGCGACGATCTCGCGGCGCACCTGGGCGCGCTCGGTGATCGCGCCGCCGGGCCACGGCACCCGGAGCTCCGCCGTCGTCCCCCCGCGGGTGATCTCCCACACGCCGGCCTCCCCGTCGAAGCCCGTCATGACGGATCCTTCGACCTCGTCGGCGGACGGCGCGGCGAAGGCGCGGGCGATGAGCAGGTTGTCGTCGGTGTGGTCGTCGTTCATGTGGCGGAGGACGGCGGCGATCACGTCGGCATCGAAGTCATGGGGCACACGGACACCCTACGACGGCTCGCGGGGCCGACTTTCAGCATCCGCGTTCTAGACTCGGGGGACACGTCTTCGGGGGTTCCCACACATGCAGCTTCTCTCGTCGCGCCGGTGGCGCGCCGCAGCGGCCACGGCGGCCGTACTCGGTCTCGTCCTCACCGGATGCTCCTCCGAGGGCACCTTCAGCTACACGCCACCCGACCAGGTCGATGCGGCGCTGCCCGACGACACGGCCGCGGCGCTCCAGGGGGCCGTCGACAACGCGCTCGCCGCCTCGGGTGCCAGCGGTGCGATCGTCGGCGTCTGGGTGCCCTGGAGCGGCACCTGGGTGACCGCCACGGGAACGCAGAACACGGCGGAGGGCGGCGAGCTCTCCACCGACATGTCGTTCCGCATCGCCGACGTGACCCGGCTGATGACCTGCGACGTCCTCTACGCGCTCGCCGACGAGGGCACCGTCGAACTCGACGCCCCCGTGCCCGAGTACGTCTCGGGCGTCGCCGACATGTCCGACGTCACGCTCGTCGACCTCTGCAACGGCACGAGCGGCGCCGGGTCCTCCGAGGCCACGGTCAAGAGCGCCTGGCTGAACACGCCGGAGCGCATCTGGGCACCGCTCGAGCTCGCGGGCTACGGCCTCGGGCGGGCGCGCATCGCGCCGCACACCACCTTCCGCGACTCCGATGCGGGATACCTGCTCCTCGGGCTCGCCCTCGAGCGCGCGTCGGGGATGAGCGCGCGCGAGCTGATCGCCGAGTACGTCACCGAGCCGCTCGGCCTGGCAGACACCTCCCTCCCCGGGCCGGTCGCTGCTCCCCCCGCGGACGGGCCGGTGCTGAAGGGCAACTACATGACCGCGGTCGAGGGCGGATTCACCTGCGCCGCCCCGGTCGACATCACGACGATGTCGTCCAGCACCGGGTTCACCGACTCGGGTGCCGTGTCGACGATCACCGACCTCGGCCGCTACATCCAGGCGGAGGCCAAGCAGGTGCTCCGCACGAAGGACGAGCCGAACCGCTTCGGATCGCCTCTCCCCGCGTACGACAAGGCGCCCTCCTGGTATCAGGCCGCCGGTGGCGCGTATCTCGTCGGGTCGATGATCGGGCAGCACGGCTGGACGCCCGGGTACGCCACGGCGGCCTATTCCGACCCGACCACCGGCTTCACCGTCGCGGTCGTCCTGAACGACTCCACGAGCGGATCGCGGTTCGCCCAGCAGCTGTCCTGGGAACTCGCGGCGATCGCCTCCAAGGCGCCGGCAGCTGCCGGTGAGACGGCTCCCGAGTTCGGGCTGCCGTACACCGCGGAGCAGTACCACCAGGCGACGACGGAGGCGGCGATCACCTGCGTCCCGCCGGCCGGCTGAGCGCTTCCGACGAGCAAGAGGTGCGCATGGCGATCGTCGACAACGCGATCTACGTGGACGGGGTGCGCACCGAGAACCCGCAGAGCCTGAGCGAGACGTTCGAGCGCATCCGCGCCCGCCGCGGCATGGGCTGGATCGGCCTCTACCGGCCGAGCCCGGAGGAGATCCGGGCGGTCGCCGACGAGTTCGGCATCCATGAGCTCGTGGTCGAGGACGCGCTCTCCGGGCACCAGCGCTCCAAGCTCGAGCGCTACGGCGACGTGCTGTTCATGGTGCTGCGTCCGGCCCGCTACCTCGACGAGCGCGAGGAGGTCGAGTTCGGCGAGGTGCACGTGCTCGTCGGACCGGACTTCGTGGTCACCATCCGCCACGCGGAGTCACCCGACCTCGGCCGGGTCCGCCGCCGGCTGGAAGCCGATCCCGCCCTGCTCGCGCACGGCCCCGAGGCGGTGCTGTACGCGATCCTCGACGAGGTCGTGGACGAATACTCCCCGGTGCTCGCGGGCCTCGAGAACGACATCGACGAGATCGAGAGCCAGCTGTTCGAGGAGGACGCCGACGCGACGCAGCGGATCTACGACCTCGGCCGCGAGGTGATCGACTTCCAGCGGGCGACGCAGCCGTTGGCCGGGATGCTGGAGGCGCTGCTGCGCGGTTCCGACAAGTACCGCGTCAGCGAGGAGCTCCAGCGGTACCTGCGGGACGTGCTGGATCACACGCTGCGCGTGAGCGACAAGGCGACGACCTTCCGCACCGTGCTCGACAACGCCCTCACCGTCGAGTCGACCATCGTCGCCCGGCGCCAGAACGACGAGATGCGCCGGATGACGGAGCTGAGCATCCGCCAGAACGACGAGGTGAAGAAGATCTCCGGGTGGGCGGCCATCCTGTTCGCGCCGACGCTCGTCGGCACGGTCTACGGCATGAACTTCGATCACATGCCGGAACTCCACTGGGTGCTCGGCTACCCGATGGCCGTGCTGCTGATGGTGGCGATGGGCGTGGGACTGTACGCGGCCTTCAAGCGCAAGGGCTGGCTGTAGCGCCCACCCTGGCGGGTCAGGGGTGTCGGTAAAGATGCTTACGATCTAACATGTTAGACCGTATCCTTTCCCTCTCGCTTCCTCGAGGACTGCGTGATGCTCCCCTCCGAACCGTCGTCCCGCGCACGCGTCCGGGCGCGCCCGCACGTCCGGGGCCTCACCGGCCTGCGGGCGCTGGCGGTCCTCGGTGTCCTCGGCTTCCATCTGGCCCCCGCAGCGGTGCCCGGAGGGTTCATCGGGGTCGACGTGTTCTTCGTCGTGAGCGGGTTCATCGTCACCCGGCTGCTGCTGCAGGAGCTGGCCCGCACGGGTCGCATTGGGATGGGGGCCTTCTGGGCGCGGCGCGCGCGACGGATCCTCCCCGCTCTCGGGACGATGATCGCCGTCATCGTTCCGCTGGCCTTCGTGGTGGACTCCGACCTGCTGACCGGCATCCGGCGTCAGCTCATCGGGGCGCTCACCTTCAGCTTCAACTGGTTGTCGATCGCCGCCGAGGGGGACTACTTCGCCGACGAACAGCCCGACATCTTCATGAACCTGTGGTCGCTCGCGGTCGAGGAGCAGTTCTACGTCCTGAGCCCCCTGCTGGTCGTGCTCGCCCTCGTCGGCTTCGGGATGCGGCGTCGCGCCCTCGTGGCCGGGGCGCTCACGCTGGCGGCGGCGTCGGCCGTCGCGATGGGGGTTCTCAGCGGCGATCCGTTCGGCTCCCCGACCCGGGCGTATTTCGGCACGGACACGCACGCCTTCGGGCTGCTGATCGGCGCCGCGCTCGCGGCCGCCCTGGGCCCGGATGACATCGCCGTGCCGTCCCGTCGCTCGCGCGTCGCCCGGACCGTCGTCGGGGGCGCCGCCCTAGGAGTCCTGGTCACGATCGCCGTCACGATGTCGTCTGCGGGAGGCTTCCCGGCGCGAGGAGGCCTGCTGCTCGCGAGCATCGCCGCTGCCGGCCTGGTGTGGTCGGCGGCGACCGTGCCGGTGCTCGGCCGCTGCCTCGACATGCGGCCCCTGCGCTGGGTGGGGGAGCGCTCCTACGCGCTCTACCTGTGGCATTGGCCGCTGCTGCTGATCCTCAGCGCCACCCCGCTGGTCGACGTCCCTCCGCTGCTCGTGATCGCGACAGTCGTGCTGAGTGTCGCCGCAGCCTCCGCCTCGTACGTGTTCGTCGAGAGTCCCTTCCGGCGCGCGACACGGCCGGGGCTGCGCGCGGACCGGCCTCGCGTGGCGGCCCGGGTCACGGCCGGCGCGCTGGCGGGGGTCCTCGCGATCGCCGCGCTCGGGATCGCGGTGGTGCGGGGCGATGCGTCGGGGGCGGAGCAGCTCGTGGCGCGCGGCAGGCACGCCGTCGAGGCGCCGCCGTCACCCGCCGCGAGCGACACCCCGACGGCCGACGCGCCGGCGGCTCGGAAGCCCTCGTCGGCACCGTCCGCTGCTCCGCGGATGCCCGCGGTGCGGGGTGCCGACATCACCGCGATCGGAGACTCCGTCATGCTCGCGGCGGCGCCGGCCCTGCAACAGGGGTTCCCGGGGATCGCGATCGACGCCGCCGTGTCCCGCAGCATGTGGGCGGCCGCCGACATCCTGGCGCGCCACGTCGATGCCGGCGCCCTCCGCCGGTACGTGGTGATCGGTCTCGCGACGAACGGCGAGGTCCCCATCGGGGTCCTCGAGAAGGCACGGGCGATCATCGGCCCCGACCGCGTCCTCGTGCTCGTGACGGGCCACGCCGACCGCGGGTGGGTCGCCTCCGCGAATGCGACGCTCGCCGCCTTCGCTGCAGGCTCCCCACGGACGGTCGTCGCGGACTGGGACGCCGCGATCGCCGCCCGCCCCGGCGCACTCGCGCGGGACGGGATCCACCCCCAGCCGGAGGGCGGGGTGATCTACGCGGACGTCGTCCGTCGCGCGATCGCCGCGGCGCGTGCCGCCGGGCCGGGCGCCCCCTGAGCGATTCGACGGGTTCTGCGGGGTCGTCGCGAGGGCTGGCGAGTCCGCGCATGGGATGATCGCAGCATGGAACTCGTGGCGGGAATCGACTCCTCGACGCAGTCCTGCAAAGTCGTCATCGCCGACGCGGTCTCCGGCCGGGTCATCCGGGAGGGCCGCGCGCCCCACCCGCCGGGGACCGAGGTCGACCCCGAGGAGTGGTGGCGTGCCCTGCAGGCGGCGATCGTGGCCGCAGGCGGCTTCGACGACGTCCGCGCGTGGGCGATCAGCGGCCAGCAGCACGGCATGGTCACGCTCGACGCGCAGGGCCGGGTCGTCCGGCCCGCGCTGCTGTGGAACGATCTGCGGTCGGCCGATGCCGCCGCCGCCCTCATCGCCGAGCACGGTGCGGCGGCACTCGCCGAGCGCACGGGACTCGTGCCCGTGCCCTCCTTCACGCTCACCAAGGTGCGCTGGCTGCGGGAGCACGAGCCCGCGAACGCGCGCCGGGTGGCGGCGGTGGCGCTCCCGCACGACTGGCTCACGTGGCGCCTGCGCGGGTTCGGACCGCAGAGCGCCCGCGGGCCTGTGCTGGAGGAGCTCGTGACCGATCGTTCCGAGGCGTCGGGGACCGGGTACTGGACCGACGCCGGCTACGATCGCGAGCTGTTCCGCGCGGCGCTCGGACAGGACGCGATCCTGCCGCGGGTGCTGGCGCACGACGCGGCCGTCCTGGACGACAGAGGACGGCCCGTCGGCCCCGGATCCGGCGACAACGCGGGCGCCGCCCTCGGCCTCGGTGCGGGCGTGGGCGACCTCGTGCTCTCCCTCGGGACGAGCGGCACGGCCTTCGCGACGAGCGCGCACCGCACGGTCGATCCCACCGGCACCGTGGCGGGCTTCGCGGATGCGGCCGGCGGGCATCTGCCCCTCGTCGCCACGGTGAACGCCGCCCGGGTGCTCGACGTGGTCGCGGCCCTCCTCGGCGTCGACCACGAGGGCCTCGGCCGGCTCGCGCTCGCCGCGGAGCCCGGCGCGGGCGGGCTGGTGCTCGAGCCGTACTTCGAGGGAGAGCGCACGCCGAACCTCCCCGACGCGACCGGGACCCTCTTCGGCATGACGCTCGGGTCGACGACGCGCGAGAACCTCGCCCGTGCGGCGTTCGAAGGGGTGCTCGGCGGTCTGCGCTACGGCCTCGACGCCATCCGCGGCCTCCGGGTGCCGGCGGAGCGCGGAATCCTCATCGGCGGCGGTGCCCGGTCGGCGGCCGTGCGGGCGATCGCGCCGCTGATCCTGGACATCCCGATCGACGCGCCGCCTCCCGGCGAATACGTGGCCTGGGGCATGGCCCGCCAGGCGGCGCGGACGCTCGGGCGGGAGCTGCCTCCGGCCGCCTGACCGCGCTCAGGCGGGGGGTGAGAGAAGGTCGGCCCAGGCCGCGGTCCGGTCGCCGATGAGGTCGGTGCCGACGACGACCCAATCGGCGCCGGCCACCGCCAGGGCCGTCGCGTCCGCCCGGCGCACGCCGCCGTCGACGCCGATCCGCCGCGTCGGTGCGGACTCCCGCAGGGCGCTGACCTTGGCGAGGACGGTGCGGTCGAACGCGCTGCCGGCCTGACCCGGCACGATCGACATGCAGAGCACCGCGAGGTCCGCCGGCACGCTGGTCGCCGGGGTCTGCGGAGACACCGCCAGCCCCGGCGTGCCGCCGCGGCGCACGATGCGATCGACGGCGGCCTCCCAGTCCTCGCTCTCGACGTGCACGACGACGAGGTCGCAGAAGTCGGTCCACGGGTCGACCTCGACCGCGGAACGCCGCGCCATCACGTGCGCCTCCGCCGTCAGCCCGGTCTCGGCGGCGAGGGTCGCCGCCTCCTCGGCGCGGAAGCCGCCCGCGGCGGCGAACCGCCCGTCGGTCGTGTCCCAGTGCAGACGGCGCAGTCCGGCCGCCCGCAGGCGCTCCGCGGTCGCCCGCCGTTCCGCCGCGGGCACCGACCACAGCGACCCGGCGACCTGGATCATTCGTCCTCCGCGAGCACGGCCTGGGCGAGCGCGTGATCGGTGAACAGCTCCGTGATGAGGCCGACCCGGGAGACCGTGCGGATGGCGTCGGCCTTGGCGGCACCGCCCGCCACCGCGACCACGCGGGGCACCTTCTGCAGCTGGGCGTAGGAGATGTTCACGCAGCGGTCCTGGAACCCCTCGTCGACCGGGGTGCCGTCGCTGCCGATGAGGATGCCGGCGATGTCGGCCACGCACCCCTTGCGCAGGGCGTTCGCGAGGTCGTCGATGGGGAGCACGTCCCGCACCTGCGACACGGGCGGATCCCACGCGCCGACCGAGAGCAGGGCGGTCGTGACGGAGGGGAACAGGTCCATCGCGGAGCGGATGTCGGGGTGGTTGCGCAGGCTCGCCGCGGTGTCCCGGTCTCCGACGATGAGGGGCGAGAAGATGGGGTAGACCGCGCCGCCCGCGCGCCGCGACGTCTGCCGGACGACCTCGATGGGGGAGGAGGCGAGGTCGCCGGCGACCACCCCGGTGAGCTGCACGATCGACAGGCGCGGCAGGTGGGCGAACTGGCTGGCGGTGGCGGTGAGGGTGCGGCCCCAGGTGACGCCGAGCACCTCGTCCTCGTGGAGGGTGTCGCTGAGCGCGCGGGCCGCGGCGGCGCCGATCTGGCGGCGGACGTCGTCGTCATCGCCGTGGGAGCGGACGACGAGGCAGTTCTCGAGGCCGAGCTTGTCCTGCAGGCGCTGGCTGAGCTCGACGTCCGGCAGGCCCCAGTCGTGGATCTCGATCGTGACCACGCCCTCCTCCCTGGCGCGGGTGAGCAAACGGGCCACCTTGAAGCGGGAGATGCCCAGCGCGTCGGAGATCTCGACCCGGGATCGGTCCTCCAGATAGTGGGCCCTGGCCACGGCGGCCATCAGCGCGCGCTCGTGTTCCAGGCCTTTCGACGCATCGCTCATTTGAGCGCTGAAATCACGAAACTGTGACATATGTGATTCTGCCTTCCTCCGACTCCGGCCGCTTTCCTATGCTCAAACGTACATCCAAGCATCACAGATGAGCGCAGTGGATCTGCACGGCGCGATCGAAGGAGACGTGTTGACGGTCAATGACGACATCCTGGCAGTGGCGCGCGAGCGCCTGCGGGCCGAGGCCGACGCCGTGACGGCGCTCATCGACACGATCGACGACACCCTCGTGACCGCCGCGTCGCTGATCCTCGCCGGGACCGGCAAGCTGTTCGTCGGCGGCTCGGGGACCTCCGGCACCGTCGCCCGCCGGATGGCGCACATCCTGTCGGTCACCGGCACTCCCGCGCTCCCGTTCTCCCCGATGGACGGTCTGCACGGCGCGTCCGGCGCGATCACGGCCGACGACCTCGTCCTGCTCATCTCCAACGGCGGCGCCTCCGACGAGGTCGTGCAGCTCGCCCGCATCGCCCGCGGCCGCGGCGCCCGCGTCATCGCCCTCACCCGCAGCCACACGACCCCGCTGGCGCAGCTCGCCGACCACAGCGTGGCCGTCGCGGTGTCGCCCACCGCCGACATCGGCGGCATCGTGGCCACCGGCATCACCATCGCCCAGTCCGCCTGGGGCGACGCGCTCGCGGAGGTGCTCATGCGCGGCCGTGGCTACACGTGGGCGGAGTTCATGACCACGCACCCCGCCGGTGCCGTCGGACGCCTCGAGGATCTGCCCGCGGACCCCGCGCGCATCGTCATCCCCGCTCCCGCCGGGGGTGCGCGATGATCGACGTCGTCGCCGGAGTCGACAGCTCCACGCAGTCCTGCACCGTCGAGCTCAGGGACGCCACGACCGGAGCCCTCATCGGGACCGGCCGGGCGCCGCACCCGGTCACCCACCCGCCCGTGAGCACCCAGGACCCGCAGGCGTGGTGGCAGGCGCTCGTCCTCGCCATGACCGAGGCGCGGGCCGACCACGACGTCCGCATCGTCGGCGTCGGCGTCGGGGCGCAGTGCCACGGACTCGTCGTCTCGGGCGCCGACGGCGGGGTGCTGCGCCCGGCGCGCCTGTGGAACGACACGACCTCGGCCCCGCAGGCGTCCGCGCTGCTCCGAGCCCGCCCCGCGTCGTGGTGGGCCGAGGAGATCGGCATCGTGCCGTCCGCGGCCATCACCCTGTCCAAGCTCGTCCAGCTCGCCGAGACGGATGCCGAGACGTGGGACCGCACCCGCCACCTCGCCGTCCCGCACGACTGGCTGACCTTCCGCCTCACCGGCCGCCACGTCACCGACCGCTCCGATGCGTCCGGCACCGGCTACTACGCGGCCGCCGCCGGGCGCTGGCGCACCGACATCCTGGACGAGTTCGTGGGTCCCCGCGACTGGGCGGCGCTGCTGCCCGAGGTGCTCGGGCCCGACGAGGCCGCCGGACGCATCCTCCCCGAGGCCGCCGCGGCGCTGGGCGTCGATCCCGCCGCGGTCGTCAGCGCGGGCGGGGGCGACCAGCACCTCGCGGCGCAGGGCATCGGTCTCGGCGCCGGCGACATCGCCTACAGCCTCGGTACCTCCGGCGTGGTGTTCGCCACCACACCCGACCCGGTCGTCGACCCCCGCGGAGCCGTCGACGGCGTCGCCAACGTCACCGGCGGGTACCTGCCGCTCGTCTGCACGCTCAACGCCACCAAGGTCACCGACACGATGGCCCGGCTGCTCGCCGTCGACCATGCCACGCTGACGGCCCTCGCCCTCGACGCGCCGCTCGACCCCGACCGTCCCGTGCTCGCCGCCTATCTCGACGGCGAGCGCTCGCCGCGGCTCCCCGGCGCGCGGGGCATGCTCGCCGGGCTCACCACCGCGACCAGCCGCGAGCAGCTCGCCCTGGCCGCCTTCGAGGGCGTCGTGCTCGGCCTGGTCCGCGGAGAGCGGGCCGTCGCCGACCTCGGCATCCCGGTGACCGGCAACACCGTCGCCATCGGAGGCGGCGCACGGTCGCTCGCCTACCGCCAGGTGATCGCCGACCTCACGGGGCGCCCGGTGCACACCGTCGACGCGCCGGAGGGCACCGCCCGCGGCGCCGCCGTGCAGGCCGCGGCCGTGTGGCGCGGGACCACGGTCGCCGCGGTGACCGCGGAGTGGCGGCCGGAGGTCACCTCCGTCACCGCCCCCGCCGCCGATCGCACCGACATCGCGGACCGCTACCTCGAGCTCGCCGAGCTCCAGGCCGACGGCCGACGGTTCTAGGCGGACGCATGCCCGCTTCCACAGGAGAGAGAGGACACCCATGACGGAGATCCCCACCACCATGACCGCCAGCGTGCTGCGGGGGGTGAAGGACCTGGCGCTCGAGGAGCGCCCCGTCCCGGTCCCCGCGGCCGACGAGGTGCTGATCGAGGTCGCCAGCGTCGGCGTCTGCGGCTCCGACGTGCACTACTACGAGCACGGCCGCATCGGCCCGTACATCGTCGACAGCCTGCTCATCCTCGGCCACGAGGTGAGCGGACGCATCGTCGCGGTGGGTGCGGACGTCGACCCGGCGCGGATCGGCCGGCGCGTCGCCATCGAGCCGCAGCGGCCCTGTCGTCGCTGCGACTTCTGCCGGGCGGGCGACTACAACCTCTGCCCGCAGATGGCCTTCTACGCCACCCCGCCCGTGGACGGCGCGTTCTGCGACTACGTGCTCATCCAGGACGACTTCGCCTACGACGTCCCCGACTCGATCAGCGATCACGCCGCGGCCCTCATGGAGCCTCTGTCGGTCGCGATCGCGGCCGCGCAGAAGGGCGGCATCAAGGTCGGCGACACCGTGCTGATCGCCGGAGGCGGCCCGATCGGCATCATCACGGCGCAGGTCGCGAAGGCGTTCGGCGCCGTCGACGTGGTGATCGCCGACATCAACCCGGCGCGCCGCGAGCTCGCCGCGTCGTACGGCGCGCGCACGGTCGACCCGGCCGCCGACTCCACCGTGGAGCTGGAGGCGAACGTGTTCATCGACGCCTCCGGCGCGACGCCCGCCATCGTCAACGGCATCCGCTCCACCCGGGCCGGCGGCACGGTCGTGCTCGTGGGCAGCGCCGACGAGTTCCCGCTGTCGGTGCCCGAGGTCGCCATGCGCGAGCTCAACGTCACCGGCATCTTCCGGTACACCGGCACGTGGCCCATCGCCCGTGCGCTCCTCGAATCCGGTCAGGTGGAGCTCGACTCGCTCGTGACCCACGTGTACGGCATCGAGCAGGTGGAGGAGGCGCTGTCGGGCGAGGGGTCGATCGACTCCCTCAAGCGCATCGTCCTGCCCCGCGTCCGGCGCGTCGACGAGCCCGCCGTGAAGGCGGCGTCATGACCGAGACCCTGCTGTCCGTCGAGGGCGTCTCGAAGTCGTTCCCCGGCGTGAAGGCCCTGGACGACGTCTCGTTCGACGTGCGCCCCGGCACCGTCCACGCCCTGTGCGGAGAGAACGGCGCCGGCAAGTCGACGTTGATGAAGATCATCAACGGCATCTACCAGCCCGACGCCGGCACCATCCGGGTGCGCGGCGAGGAGGTGCGGATCAAGAACCCCATCGACGCCCGCGCCCGCGGCATCGCGATGATCTCGCAGGAGCTCAACTACGTGCCCGGCATGACCATCGCCGAGAGCTTCTTCCTCGGCCGCCTGCCGATGAAGTTCGGCAAGGTCGACTGGCGGTTCATCCGCAGCGAGGCCCGGCGCATCCTCGCCGAGGAGGGCCTCGACTTCTCCATCAACCGCCGCCTCGGCACGCTCACCGTGTCGGAGATCCAGACCCTCGAGATCCTCCGCGCCGTCTACCACAGCGCGGACGTGCTGATCATGGACGAGCCGACCTCGGCGATCGCGCACAAGGAGGTCGAGTCGCTGTTCGCGAAGATCCGCGACCTGCGCGCCCAGGGCAAGTCGATCATCTACATCTCGCACAAGATGGACGAGGTCTTCGAGCTCGCCGACGACATCAGCGTGCTGCGGGACGGCACCGTGGTGAGCTCGCAGCCGGCCTCCGAGATCACGTCGAGCCAGGTGATCGCGCAGATGGTTGGTCGTGACCTCGACCACCAGTCCTACCCGAAGGAGCACGTCGAGATCGGCGACACGGTCTTCCGGGCCACCGGGCTGTCGGCCGAGCACATGTTCGAGGACATCGACCTGCACATCCGCGCCGGCGAGATCGTCGGGCTGGCCGGACTCATCGGCGCCGGGCGCAGCGAGGTCATCCGCGCCGTATTCGGCCTCGACAAGCTGGATGCCGGGGAGATCGAGGTCGACACGCAGACCGTGAAGATCAAGAACCCGACCCAGGCGATCAAGGCGGGCGTCGCGATGCTGTCCGAGGACCGCCGCCTGGTCGGCATCGTCCCGCAGCTGAGCATCATGAAGAACGCCACCCTCGCCAGCCTCCGCAAGGTGATCCACGGCGGCTTCGCCCGGCGTCGGGAGGAGGAGGAGCTCGTCACCGAGTACTTCCGGAAGATGAACGTCAAGGCGCCGAGCCTGCAGACGCGCATCGCGAACCTCAGCGGCGGCAACCAGCAGAAGGTGCTCCTGGCCCGCTGGCTGATCGCCGACCCGAAGGTGCTGCTCCTCGACGAGCCCACCCGCGGCATCGACGTGGGCGCGAAGTTCGAGATCTACAAGATCATGACGGAGCTCGCCCGCCAGGGCCGCGGCATCCTCATGATCTCGTCCGAGCTCCCCGAGCTCATCGGCATGTGCGACCGCATCTACGTGATGTCGGCCGGACGCCTCACCGCGGAGCTGACGCCCGATCAGTTCTCGCAGGAAACCATCCTCACCTACGCCATGAATGAAATCGAGGTGGCATGACAATGCTCTCCAACCTGAAGAGACTCGAGGTGAACCGCTTCTCGATCTACATCATCCTGCTGGTGGTGATCGTCGCGGCGAGCTTCCTGAGCCCGAACTTCCTGAGTTCGGACAACATCTTCAACGTGCTGCGCCAGGTCGCGGTGATCACGATCCTCGCCTTCGGGGCGATGACGCTGATCATCGGCGGCATGATCGACCTGTCCGCGGGCGCCGTCATGGCGTTCGCCGGCGTGGTGTCGGTGCTCGTGTACAAGTCGACGGGCAACCTGCTGCTCGCGATCCTCGCCGGCATCCTCATCGGCATGCTCTGCAACCTCGTGAACGCCTTCCTCGTCGCGACGCTGAAGACCCCCGCGTTCATCGTGACGCTCGGCATGATGCTGATGGCCCGCGGCGCGGTGCTGGAGCTGACCCAGGGGCAGAACGTCCTCCAGCTGGGCGACTTCATCCTCATCGGCCAGGGCAACCTCGGCTGGCTGCCGATCCCGGTGCTCGTGCTGATCGGCGTGACGATCGTGATCTGGTACCTGATGAACCAGACCCGGTACGGCCGCTCGGTGTACGCGGTGGGCGGCAACGAGGAGGCCGCGCGTGCCGCCGGGATCTCGGTGGAGCGCGTGAAGTACCAGGCGTTCCTCGTCAACGGCGCCCTCGTCGGCATCGCCGGTGTGATCTTCATGTCCCGCGTCAACGCCGGCCTCCCCAACGCCGGTGTCGGCTACGAGCTGCAGGCCATCACCGCCCCGATCATCGGTGGCACGAGCTTCTCCGGCGGCGTCGGCACCGTGATGGGCACGCTCGCCGGTGCGCTCATCGTCGGCATCCTCGGCAACATCATGAACCTCATCGGGATCGGCTCGTACATCCAGCAGATCGTGATGGGCGCGATCATCGTCGTCGCCGTCGCCTACGACGTCTTCAGCAAGCGCGGCAAGGCGAAGACCACGATCCTCAAGTCCGACGCGAAGGGCGATCCCTTCCCCGTCGGAGCCTCCGCATCCTCATCCGACCCGGGAGGCGGCAGGACGTCGTCCTGACCGCTCCCACCCGACCGCTTCACCCCACCCAGAGAAACAGGAGAAGACAATGAAGAGTCTTACCCGCAGGATCATCGCGTTCGGCGCCGCTGCCGCCGCGGCGATCAGCCTCGCCGGCTGCGCCGTCACCACCGGGAACCCGACCGGGAACGGCGGAGGCGGTGGCTCCGAGGACAAGGACGAGTACCGCGTCGCCTACATCGCCCGCGCCCAGGCCGACTCGTTCGCCGCCTGGCTCGCGAACGAGATGAAGACGGCGGCCGGCGAGTACGACGACATCACCCTCGAGGTCTTCGACGGCCAGGCCGACGACGAGATCGAGAACAAGATGATCGAGAACGCGATCGCGAACAAGTTCGACGCGATCATCGTCCAGGCCAACAACGCCGACGCGCAGCTGCCGTACATCCAGCAGGCCATCGACGCGGGCATCGTGACCATCACGACCAACCCGCGTGTCGAGGGCCTGACCGGTGGCGACTCGGTCGACGCCGACCCGTACAAGCAGGGCGCGGTCGTCGCCGAACTCGCGGTGGAGCAGATCCCGGACGGGGCCAACGTCGTGGTGCTGAACGGCCCGGCCGGCAACTTCCACAGCACGGCCCGCCGTGACGCCTGGGAGAAGGAGTTCTTCGCCAAGCGTCCCGACGTGAAGATCGTCGCCGAGGACATCGCGAACTGGAACAAGGACGAGGCGATGACCCTGATGGAGGACTGGTCGCTGGCCAACTCCGACATCGACGCGATCATCTCGATGAACGACAACATGGCGTCCGGTGCGCTGGAGGCGGTGAAGGGCAAGGGCGGCTTCGACGGCATCCTCGCCTACGGCGTCGACGGCACCCCCGAGGCCGTCCTGCTGATCGAGGCCGGCACCATGACCGCCACCTCGCTGCAGAACGCCCGCGAACTGGCGGAGCTCAACCTCAAGGCCGTGCACGATCTGCTGACCGGCGCGGAGGACGAGGTGAACGTCGACATCGGCAACCCGCTCATCACGAAGGACGACGTCCAGCAGTACATCGACCTGTACAAGGAAGCCGGACTGCTCGACCAGTGACACCGGCCGGGGGAGCGGGCTTCCGCCCGCTCCCCCGATCCGTGCCCGACCACCGACGAGGAGCGCTGATGCTCGCACTCACCGCCGCCGAGGCCCCCGCCCGGGTCCGGGAGCTGTCCCGCGACGGGCGGCCGTTCCTGCTGGGCGTCGTCGGGCCGCCCGGCGCCGGCAAGTCCACGCTGGCCGAGCGGCTCGGGCCGCCGGTGTTCCCGATGGACGGCTTCCACCTCGCCAACGACGACCTCGATCGCCGGGGGCTCCGCGACCGTAAGGGGGCGCCGGAGACCTTCGACGTCGCCGGATTCGCCGCCCTGCTCGCCCGCCTGCGCGCGGGGGAGGACGTGCGCGCCCCGCGGTTCGACCGCGACATCGACGCCGCGGTCGCCGACGCCCTGCCGCTCTCCGCCCGAGACCGCGTGATCGTGGTGGAGGGCAACTACCTGCTGCACGACGCCGACGGGTGGGAGCACGTGCGCCCCCTGCTCGACGAGACCTGGTACCTCGACGTCCCCGAAGACCTGCGGCTGCGTCGTCTCGTCGCCCGCCACGAGGCGTACGGGAGATCGCACGCCGACGCCGTCGCCTGGGCGACCGACGTCGACGGTCCCAACGCCGTCCTCATCCGCGCGACCCGGCATCGGGCCGACGCCATCATCACCCTGAACGAAGGAGACGACGCATGAGCGTCATGGATGCATTCGCCCTCACCGGCAAGACCGCGCTGGTCACCGGCGCCACCCGCGGCCTCGGCCGCGAGTTCGCCCGTGCTCTCGCCGAGGCCGGCGCCGATGTGGTCGTCCACGGCCGGGACGAGGCCGCGGCGAAGGAGACCGCGGCCGAGATCGAGGCCGTCGGCCGGCGGGCCTGGGTCGTGCTCGGCGACCTCACCGAGCGCTCCTCCGTGGACCGCATCGCGGCGGAGGCGATCGAGGCCGTGGGCGGACGTCTCGACATCCTCATCAACAACGCGGGCGCCTGCATCCACCGTCCGGCGCTCGAGGTGACGGACGACGAGTGGGCGCACGTCATCGACACGAACCTCACCGCGCTGTGGCGGCTGTCGCAGACGGTCGGCGCGCACATGGTGGGGCGCGGCTCCGGATCGATCGTCAACGTCGGCTCCATCTCGGCCCAGATCGTCAACCGCCCGCAGATGCAGCCCGCCTACAACGCCTCCAAGGCGGCAGTGCACCACCTCACCAAGTCGCTGGCGGCGGAGTGGGCCCCGGCGGGGGTGCGCGTGAACGCCGTGGCCCCCGGGTACATCAAGACCGACATGTCGCCGGTGGACGAGCCGCGCTTCCGCCGGTACTGGATCGCGGACTCCGCTCAGCAGCGCTATGCCACCCCGAGCGAGGTCAGCCCGTCGGTGGTCTTCCTCGCGTCGGATGCCGCGAGCTTCATGTCCGGCACCGTCCTCGTCGTCGACGGCGGGTACACGCTGTTCTGACCGCACGGCACACGCGAGCGCCCGCTTCCGGGGGAGGAGAGCGGGCGCTCGTGCGTGTGCGGGGTCAGTCCTCGCCGTCGGCCTCCGGCATGCCGGGACCAGGGCCGGGGCGCACCTCGGCGTCGTCGCGGATGTCGATGCGGGTGTTGCCGTCGTGCTCCGACACGTCCACGCGCGGCGCGGCGTCGGCCTCCGTCGCATCCGGGGCGGACGTCAGCTGGTCGTGACGGTTCTCCTCGAACGTCTCGTCGGTGGTGTCATCGGGCGTGCTCATGGCTCTCCTTCTTGTCGGTGGTCGAGGATCGGTTGCGGCCCCAGCGGGCGAGCGCGTAGAGGACGCCGCCGACGGCCAGCAGGATGGCGCCGAACAGCCACACCTGCGGGCGCTGCTGGGTGAGGAGCAGGATGCAGGAGGCGACGCCCAGCACCGGCACGAACGTCCACACGCGGAAGTGGTCGTGCGCGACGCGGTCCCGGCGCAGCACCAGCACCGAGACGTTCACGCTGAGGAAGACGACGAGCAGCAGCAGCACGACCGTCTCGGCGAGGGTCGCGAGGTCGCCGACGAGCGTGAGTCCCATCGCGACGAGGGTCGTGGTGAGGATCGCGACCCAGGGCGTCTTCCGCTTCGGGAGGACGCGACCGAGGACGGACGGCAGCAGGTTCTGCTCCGCCATGCCGTAGGTGAGGCGGCTGACCATGATCATCGTCAGCAGCGCGCCGTTGGCCACCGCGATGAGGGCGATGAGGCTGAACAGCCAGGACGGGATGCTCACGCCCGTGGCCTCGACGACGGCGAGCAGCGGGCCGCTCGACTCCTGCAGCTCGGACGCGGGGAGGGCCACGGCGCTCGCCAGGCCGACCAGGACGTACACGACGCCGGCGGTCAGGAGCGCGCCGAAGAGCGCCCGGGGATACGTCCGCCGCGGGTCCTTGACCTCTTCGATCATGTTGGCGGACGTCTCGAACCCGACGAAGGAGTAGTAGGCGATGACGGCGCCGGCGAGCACCGCCAGGGCGACGTTCGCGCCCTCGGGGGCCTGCGTCGCGCGCGACAGGTCGCCGCCCCCGCCGCCGACGAACACCGCGACCACGACGACCACGATCACGAGGCCGCTGAGCTCGATCGCCGTCATCACCAGGTTGGCGCCCATCGATTCGCGGATGCCGCGGGCGTTCAGCAGGCCGACGATCGCGAGGAAGACGATCGCGACGGGGATGGTCGGCAGGTCGACGAAGGTGCTGAGGTAGTCGCCGGAGAACGCGATCGCGAGGCCGGCGGCGCTCGTCACTCCGGCCGCGAGCATGCTGAAGCCGACGAGGAACGACACGAGCGGGCTGTGGAACGCGCGCTCCGCGAAGACCGCGGCACCGCCCGCCCGCGGGTACTTGGTGACGAGCTCGGCGTAGGAGCCGGCGGTGAGCAGCGCGAGCAGGAGGGCGAGGATGAGCGGTGCCCAGAGCAGCCCGCCGACGTCTTCGGAGAGCACGCCCATGAGCGCGTAGATCCCCGCCCCGAGGACATCGCCCAGGATGAACGCGAACAGCAGGGGGCCGGTGATGGCGCGACGCAGCCGGGTGGGTGTCTCGGTGCGGGGCTCGGTCGAGGCGGTCATCCTTGCACGGTAGGGGTGCCAGGCGCGGCCGGCGACGGGCTTGACAGCATCCGCCCCGATGGGCCATCCGCCCTAGGGCCGGCGGCTGCGACGACGCAGGGCAGCGGAGGCGACGGCGACGACCGTGCCCACGAGGACGCCGATGATCGTCTCGAGCACCCGGTCGGTCAGCAGATCGGCGACCGGCGTGGGCGCGGCGAGATGCACCATGAGAAGGGCGAGCGGGGTGACGAACACCATGGCGATGCCGTAGTTGCGCCCGATGAACAGCTCCGCCGCGCCCTGGAGGACGACCACGACGGCGATCACGGCGAGCGGCGGCAGGTCGAGGGCGAGGATCCCGGCGGCGACCAGGACGCCGAGCAGGGTGCCGACGAGACGCTGAATGCCCCGGATCACGCGGGCGTTGAGCTGGGCGCCGCTGACCGCGGCGACGGCGCCGACCGCAGCCCAGTACCAGTGTGTCCCGCCCAGCAGCAGGCCCACGAGGCCGGCGCCCACGATCGCGACGGCGACGGAGGCGGCCATCTCCGCGGCGATCGGGCCCACGCGCGGACGGACTTTCGGGGCCGCCTCCGCGGTGCTCCGGGTGAGTACGGCGACGAGCGCCGTGAGGGCGAGGCCGAACAGCACGCTCGCGCCGCCGACGATCACGACCGCCCCGAAGGATGCCGCGGTCGCGGGGATCGTCGCGCACGCGCCGGTCGCGAAGACCGTGAACAGCGGACCGGGCGGGTGCCACTGGAGGATGGAGGCGAGCAGGGTGACCGCGGCCGCGACGAGTGCGACCACGAGGACGCTGAGCACGGCGGGGGCGGCGAGCACGGACAGTGCGGTGCCGATCAGCATCGCCGCGAGCAGGACGACGCCCGCGCTGGCCTGCATGCGGATCCGGTCGCGGAAGACGTCGTGGCGGCCGTAGAGGGCGGCGAACGCGCCGAAGCTCGCGTAGATGCTGAGGTCGAGCCGGCCGAGCGCCCACAGCACGAGGAGCGGGGCGGCGACGCTCACGGCGGCGCGCATCGCGACCCGGTGGTCGCCGCGGTGCGGACCGACGCGCAGGACCCCCGTCCACACCCGCCCCTGCGATTCCGTCACCGATCAAGCCTACGTCCGCCGCCCGGGGACGATGTGCGAGGGTGGAGGCGATGACCATTCCGCCCCCGCCCCGCCGCACGCTCCTCGTCGGATACGGCAAGCTCGGCGCTCGCCTCGCTCCGCTGCTCGTCGCGGACGGCGGTGCCGTCGTCGCCCTCCGTCGCAGCGATGGGCCCGTTCCGGAGGGGGTGGATGCGGTGTCCGCCGACCTCGCCGCGCCGCTTCCGCAGCCGTTGCCCGAGGTCGATGCCGTCGTCGTCACCCTGCCTCCGGGGCCCGAGGTGTCGTCGTCCCGCGCGGCCCTCGCGCACCTGGCGGACGCGCTGCCGGAGCGGCCGGCCCGGACCGTGTTCGTGTCGTCCACCGGGGTGTTCGACGGGGCCGGGAGCGCGGAGCCGCGCACCGAGCGTGACGAGCCGGCGCCCGTCACCGACCGCGGTCGCGGGCTGCACGATGCGGAGCGCGCCGCCCTCGAGCTCTTCGACGCCGTGGTCGTCCGCCCCGCGGGCATCTACGGACCCGGTCGGGAGTTCCTCCTGCGCAGGGTGCGGGAGGGGGCGCCCGTGTCGTACCGTCGCCGCACGAACCGCATCCACGAGACCGACCTGGTGCGCACGCTGGACACGCTGCTGCGGCTGCCGGAGCCGCCGCCGCTCGTGCATGCCGTCGACCGGGCGCCCGCCCCGCTCGGCGATGTCGTGGCCTTCCTCGCCGCGCGCCTCGGCGTGCCCGTGCCGCCGGACGACGGCAGCGCACCGAGCGGCTCCGTCTACGACGGGACGCTGCTCCGCACGGTCATCGGCGACCTGGCGTACCCGACCTACGAGGACGGCTACGCCGAGATGATCGACCGGCTCTGAGACCGGCCCGGATACATCCCGGGACGGACGCGGGTCCGACTCGCGGGCGATGCCCGGATGCCACCGCCCGGCCTAGCGTCGAGAGCATGCCGTCCTCCACGCTGTCCCGCCGTGCCCTCGTGCCGTTCGCCGTCGCCCTCGGACTCGTCGCCGTCCTGCTCCTGCTCCCGGTGCCCGGGAGTCTGAGCGTCGTCGGCACGCGGTGGCTGGCCGATCTCGGGGCGGGCCTCCCGCACGTCGAACTCGTCTCCGAGGCGGGGCTGGTCGCGCTCGCCGCGGCGACGGCCGGCGCGATGCTGTTCGTCGTCCTCCGGCGGCCCGAGCGCCGTCTGCCGGTGGTGATCGCCGCGCTCGGGGTGGTCGTCGCGTACGCGGCGAGCGAGGGCGCGAAGCTGCTGTTCGCCGAGCCGCGCCCCTGCACGCGCTGGCCGAGTGCGGGAGAGTGCCCGCCCGCGGGGGACTGGTCGCTGCCGTCGAACCACGCGACCCTCGCGTTCGGCGCCGTCGTCGTCATCGCGGTGGCCCTCGGTCGCGCCTGGGTGGTGTGGGCGGCCCTCGCCCTCGCGTCGCTGGTCGCGGTGGGGCGGGTCGTGCAGGGGGTGCACTACGTGCACGACGTCGCCCTCGGTGCCGCCTTCGGGGTGATCATCACCGGAGCTCTCGCGCTCGCCGCCGGCGCGGTCGCGGCACGGCGAGCCCGCCCGGCGCCGACGAGCTGACGGGCATTCCGGGTGTCGGCCGTCCGGCGTAGCGTGGGCGCATGACGAATGCGCGGACGGCCCTCGAGGTCGTCGACTGGCGGCGGCGGGTGTTCGCCCTGTACGAGGCGGTGCGGCGAGCGGATTCTCCGGAGGAGGCGCACGAGCTGTGGCGCATCGAGCGCGACGAGCTGCTGCTGCGCCACCCGGCGACCCCCCTCCTGCCCGATGACCGTGTGCTGTTCGAGGGGCTCCCGATCGCCCCCTACGATCCCGGCTGGCGCTTCGACCTGCCGATCCTCGATGCGGAGCCCGCGGCGTTCGAGTTCGCGACCGGGACCGACGGGGTGGTGCCGTTCGCCCGCGTCGGTGTCGTCGAGATCCCCGATGTCGGAACGCTGGACGTGTGGCGGCTCACGTCCTACGGCGGGGGGCTGTTCGTGCCGGTGCGCGATGCCTCCGCCGGGCAGCCCGGCGGCACGTACGGCGGCGGGCGGTACCTCATCGACACCGTCAAGGGGGCGGACCTCGGGGCCGACCCCCGTCGCGGAACGATCGTGCTCGACTTCAACTTCGCGTACAACCCCTCGTGCGCGTACGACCCGGCGTGGGCGTGCCCGCTCGCGCCGGCCGGGAACGTGCTCGACATCCCGATCCCGGTGGGGGAGCTCCGATGAGGCCGCTCCGGTACGGGATCAACGTGACGCTCGACGGCTGCTGCCATCACGAGGCCGGGCTGCCTCCGGACGAGGAGTCGATGCGTTTCTGGACGGCCGAGCTGGAGCGCGCCGATGCGCTGCTCTACGGCCGCGTGACCTACGACCTGATGCGATCCGCGTGGCGTCGCCCGGAGTCCGGTGAGTGGCCGGACTGGATGGAGGAGTGGGAGACGCCCTTCGCCGAGACCATCGACCGGATGCCGAAGCACGTCGTGTCGCACACCCTCGATGCCGTGGACTGGAACGCCGATCTCGTCCGCGGCGATCTCGCCGCGGCGGTGCGGCGGCTGAAGGAGCAGCCGGGCGCAGGACTCTCCGTCGGGGGCGTGGCGCTGCCGGCGACGCTCGCCGACCTCGGGCTGATCGACGAGTACGTTTTCGTCGTGCATCCGATGGTCGCAGGGCACGGGCCGCGGCTGCTCGACGGGCTGCACGAGCGCCTCCGCCTCGAACTCACCGAGCGACGGGAGCTCCGCTCCGGTGTCGTCGTGCAGCGGTATCGCCCGACGGGCGGACCGCACCGGCCCTGATACGGTGGCAGCGGGCCTGCGACCGGGCCTGCGGACGAGGGCGCAGTACCCGCTGAGCGACAAGACTGACCACGAAAGGTCGTCGCATGTCTCCGCGCGGTATCCGGACGTCGAACGTCATCGCCCTCGGTGGTCTTCTCCTTCTCCTGGCCGGGTGCGCGGCTGACGCGCCCCACACAGCGGGGCCGCCGGTGATCACGCACGTGCATGCCGTCGCCGCAGCACCGGACCGGGACGACCTGTTTCTCGCGACGCACGAAGGCATCTTCACGGTGCGAGCGGATGGGGCGCTCGCGGGACCGGTCGGGGGGCACGACTTCGACGCGATGGGGTTCACGGTCGCCGGCGGTGCGCTGTTCGCCTCCGGTCACCCGGGCCCGACGACGGCGCCCGAGCTCGGCGAGGGCAACCTCGGCATCATCCGCAGCGACGACGGCGGTGAGACCTGGGAGCCGGTCGCGCTCACCGGTGTGGAGGACTTCCACGTCCTGACGGCGGGCCCGGACGGCACCCTCCGCGGCATCGGGTCGAGCGGGCCCGGGCTGCTGACGAGCACGGACGAGGGCGTCACCTGGAGTCGCGGGGAGCCGCTCCCCGCGGTCGATCTCGCGGTGACGGATTCCGGGGTGCATGCCGCGACCGAGTCCGGACTGCTGCGTGGCGACCTCGCCGGATCGGGCTTCGCGCCGGTGGCCGACGCACCTCTGCTGTACTCGGTCGACGCCCGCGAGGATGGCGCGCTGGTCGGCGTGGACGTCGAGGGCACCCTGTGGGAGACGGCCGACGACGGGTCGTGGGCCAGGGTCGGCGCCGCCGAGGGCCCCGTGCAGGCACTGGGCGCGATCGGTGCCGAGCGGATCGTGCTCGTCGACGCGCGGGGAGTCGTGGAGGTCACGCCCGCCGGGGAACGGGTGATGGTGCCCCTCCTCCAGGACTGACCTGCCGAGGCCTGCTCCGCGCTCCACTCACTGAAACAGATTGCGCTCACTGAAACGTATTGCGTAGAATGAACGCATGGAAAAGATGAAGAGAGACAGAATCGACGACATCCTCGACATCGTCCTGCCGATCCCGGAGTCCGCTCCGGCCGGCGCCGACGAGCCGACGCGGGCATCGAGGGAAGCGGTGCGGGAGGAGGTCGTGCGTCAGCGCGAGATCTTCGAGCGGTTCCTCCGCGTGGCCGACGCCGGGGGTGCCGAACCGCACGGAGACATCCTCGTCAACGAGATCGACCGAGCTCGCACGGAGATGCGTGAGGCGGAGGACCGGATGCGCATGCTCATCGCTTACGGCCGGGAGTTCATCGCCCCGCAGCCGTATCCGCTGAAGATGCTCGCCGCTGCGGCCGGCATGTCGATCTCGGGCACCCGCGGCGCCTACACCGACGACGAGGTGCGCGCGGTCGCCGACCGCATCGGCCGTCGTCCCGTGCAGGACCGCGCGCTCGCGGACTAGCACGAAGGGACGTCGCCTGCCTGGCCGATGCGTGGAGCTACGGGCGCGTCTGCACCTGACCTTGGTCGAACCACGGCAGCGGCCCGAAAAACCCGCGATGATCGCGTTGTGCTCAGTGGAGGGGCTGACGGGAATCGAACCCGCGCTGTCTGCTTGGGAAGCAGAAGTTCTACCATTGAACTACAGCCCCGAACCCGCCCGAGAGCAGGTGAAGGAAAGCCTACCTGTCTCCCGGGCGTTGACCAAAGCGTGCCTCAGGGGCGCGCGTCGACGAGGCGCTGGCGCTGGGTGCCGAGCCCCTCGATGCCGAGCTCCACGACGTCGCCCGCCCGCAGGTACGGGAAGCGACCGGAGAGCGCGACGCCCTGCGGGGTGCCGGTGTTGATGAGGTCTCCGGGTTCGAGCACCAGGTACTGCGACAGGTGGTGGACGATCTGCGCGACGGTGAAGATCATGTCGGCGGTGTTCGAGTCCTGCCGCGGCTCCCCGTTGACGCGGGACCAGAGGTGCAGAGCCTGCGGGTCGACCTCGTCGGCCGGGATGAGCGCCGGACCGAGGGGGTTGAACGTCTCGGCGTTCTTGCCCTTCGACCACTGTCCGCCGGAGTGCTCGACCTGGTACGCCCGCTCGGACACATCGTGCGACACGACGTACCCGGCGATGTGCGCCAGCGCCTCTTCCGGGCTGGCGAGGTAGCGCGCGCGGCTGCCGATCACGACCCCGAGCTCCACCTCCCAGTCGACCTTCTCGGCGCCCGGGGGGATGAGCACGTCGTCGAAGGGCCCGACGATGGTGTTCGGGTGCTTGTGGAACAGGATCGGCACGGACGGCGGGGCGTCACCGGATTCGGCCGCGTGGGCGGCGTAGTTCTGTCCGATGCACAGCACGGCCATCGGCCGGGCGATGGGGGCCCCGACCCGCAGCGCCTCGGCGCCGTCGAGCAGCGGCAGCGATCCGGCCGCGAGGGCCTCGCGCGTGCGAGCGATGCCGTCACGCGCGAGGAACGCGCCGTCGATGTCGGCGGTGAGGCCGGTCAGGTCGTAGGTGCGGTCGTCGTGGCGCACCGCGGGGCGTTCGGCGCCGGGCGCGCCGAGGCGAAGGAATTCCATGGGGTCGTGTCTCCAGGGTCAGTGGGTGTACGGGCGGTGCTTCTCGATCGCGTCGGAGAGTTCGACGCCGAAGCCGGGGGTCTCCGGCACGCGGAGGCGGCCGTTCACCGGCACGGGTTCGCCGACCAGCATCGGCGAGAACATCGGCACGATCTCCTCCGCGGTCGGGTGCATCATGAGGAACTCCGCGAACGGGCTGTTCGTGCGCGTGACGACGAAGTGGTACGAGTACACGGACGACCCGTGGGGCACGACCATCGTGCCGTGGGCATCGGCCAGGGCCGAGATCTTCAGCAGCTCGGTGATGCCGCCGCACCAGCCCACATCGGGCTGGATCAGGTCCACCCCGGTCTCCAGCAGCTGCCGGAATCCCCACCGGGTGGCCTCGTGCTCGCCGGTCGTGATGAGCATCGACGAGGGGGCGCGCTTGCGCAGCTCCGCATAGCCCCAGTAGTCGTCGGGGATGAGCGCTTCCTCGATCCACTTGAGGCCGTAGTCGGCGGCGGCGTGGGCGAGACGCGTCGCGTACTCGACGTCGAGCGACATCCAGCAGTCGTACATGAGCCAGAAGTCGTCGCCGACCTTCTCGCGCATGTCCGCGAGGAGGGCGATGTTCTTGCGCAGCCCCTCTTCGCCCTCGGCCGGTCCGTGGTGCAGCGGCATCTTCCCGCCGATGAAGCCGAGCTCCTTCGCGCGGTCGGGGCGTGCCCCGGTGGCGTAGAACTGCAGCTCGTCGCGCACCGGCCCGCCGAGCAGCTCGAACACCGGCACCTGCCGCACCCGACCGAGCAGGTCGTAGAGGGCGAGGTCGACGCCGCTGATCGCGTTGAGGACGACGCCGCGGCGGCCGTAGTAGAGGGTCGACTTGTACATCTGATCCCAGATGCGCTCGATGTCGGTGATCTTCCGGCCTTCGAGGAACCGCGCCAGGTGCTTCTCGACGATGAACGCGCCGATCTCGCCCGCCGTCGTGACCGAGAAGCCGACCGTCCCGTCGCTGGCCTCGATCTCGACGACGAGCGTGCCCAGCACGTTGAGCCCGAAGCTCTGCCGCGACTGCCGGAACTCCGGGTAGACGCTCATCGGGGTGGCGATGTGGTCGTCGATCCAGTGGTCGGCGCCCTGGTCGTGATAGTCGGCCCCGCCGCCGCGCACGGTGTACGCGCGGACCTCGCGGATGGTGGGAGTGCCGGTCATCGTTCCTGTTCCTCTCGGTCGAATCGGACAAGGACCTTGCCCGGGGTGCCGTCTCCCGCTGCGAGGGCGGAGAAGGCGGAGTCCGCGTCGGCGACGTCGATCTCGCGGCTGATGAGCGCCCGGTACACGTCCGGCTCCGCGCCGATGATCGCGGCGGCGTCGGTGAAGTCGTCGGAGCCGTACGTGAAGCTGCCGATGAGCGATCGCTCCTCGGTGCTCACGAGGAAGGCGTCGAGAGTCACCTGCGGAGCGCCCATGCCGACCAGGCAGATCGGGGCGCCGAGGGTGGTGCTGCGCAGCGCGTCGCGGACGGTGGGGGTGAGGCCGACGGCGTCGACCGCCGCATCGGCGAGGCCGCCGCGGTCGGCGAGCTGCTCGGCCACCGGGCCGGCGGCGGGGTCGATGGTCTCCGCGCCGAGCCGCTCCACGAGCTCGCGCCGGGCGGCGTCCATCTCGCTGACGATGATCGAGCCGGCTCCCGCGTCTCGCAGCGCGATCACGACGGACTGGCCGATCGGTCCGCCGCCGATCACGAGCACCCGGCCGAGACGGTCGGCGGGCAGTCGCCGCACGGCATGCACGGCGACGGCGAGGGGCTCGATCAGTGCGCCGAGCTCGATCGGCAGGTCCGCGGGCAGCGGCACCACGTTCCGGGCCGGGACGACGACGTAGTCGGCGAACGCGGCCGGGATCTCCTTCGCCACCCCGATGACGTGCTTGCCCGGGTGGTGCTGCTCGCGACCCGCGAAGGCCGCCGCGTCCTCCGCGGGCACGACGACGGGGTTGAAGGTCACGGGCGTGCCCTCGGTGAACCCGTCGACGTCGTCGCCGACGGCGGCGATCACTCCGCTCGACTCGTGGCCCATCACCTGCCCGGGGAATCGCCGGCCGTTCTCGCCGGTGTAGCCGTGGACGTCGGAACCGCAGATCCCGGTCGCGGCGACCCGGATGAGCACCTCGTCGGGTCCGGGGCGGGGGATCGGGGCCTCACGGACGTCGAGGCGTCCGATCTCGGTGAGGACGAGCTCGCGCATGCGTGTCTCCTGTTCTGCCGACGGCGGTCAGCGCTGGCGGGCGGGGGTTTTCGTCGTGTCGAGGCCGACGCCGTCGGTCTCGCGGACCGCGGGGCTCACGACGCGGCTGAGGGCGATGAGGACGGCCCCGAGCAGAGCGATGACGGCGAGGACGATGAGTCCGGCGCTGTCGCCGAAGGTCGCGTCCGCCCAGTTCTTGAGCACCGGGGCGAGGAATCCGCCGAGGCTGCCGAGGGAGTTGATGAGGGCGATGCCGCTCGCGGCGGCCGCGCCGAGCAGGAACGACGTGGGAAGGGTCCAGAACACCGGCTGCACGGAGATGAAGCCGGCCGCGCCGACGCTCAAGGCCGCGAGGGCGATCACCGGCTCCTGCACGATCGCCGACACGATGATGCCCACGCCGGCGGCGGCCAGCGCACACGTCGCGATGAGGCGTCGCTGCCCGGTGCTGTCGGCCATGCGCGACAGGACGAAGGTGACGAGGAGCGCGAACGTCCACGGCACGGCGGTGAGGAGGCCGACCTCGAGGCCGACCGGCTTGCCGACGATCGTCGCGACCTGCGTGGGCAGATAGAAGGTGACGCCGTAGACGCTCATCTGGATCGTCAGATAGATCGCGGCGAAGTAGAGCACGACCGGGTTGCCGAGCGCACGCAGGGCTCCGCGGGGGGAGTGGTTCTCCTTGGCGCTGTCCTCGTCGTCGAGGGCGGCGACGAGGGTCGTGCGCTCCGCGTCGGTCAGCCACTTCGCGTCCTTCGGGCCGTTGTCGAGGTAGAAGAACGCGACGATGCCGATGAGCACGGTGAGGATACCGGTGACGAGGAACATCAGCTGCCAGCCGTGGATGCCGACCTTGCCGTCGAGGTCGAGCAGCATGCCCGAGAGCGGGCCGCCGAAGATGAAGGCGAGCGGGGCGCCGAAGTAGAAGAGGCCGTTGACCCGCGCGCGGAACTTCAGCGGGATCCAGTACGTGAGGAAGAGGATGACGCCGGGGAAGAATCCGGCCTCCGTGATGCCGAGGAGGACGCGGAGGATGTAGAAGACCCACTCGTTCGTCGCGAACATCATGAGCGCCGACACGATGCCCCACGAGACCATGATGCGGGCGAGCCAGATCTTCGCCCCCACCCGGCGCATGATGAGGTTCGACGGCACCTCGAAGACGGCGTAGCCGAGGAAGAAGATGCCGGCGCCGAGCGCGTAGGCGGCATCCGAGATGCCGGTGTCGGCCTGCCAGGCGGCCTTTGCGAAGCCGAGGTTGGCGCGGTCGAGGAACGCGAGGATGTACATGAGGAGCAGGATCGGGATCAGCCGGAGCGTGACCTTGCGGACGATCGCGGCGAGTTCCGGCCGCGTGGAGGACTGAGTGGACATCGGGGCATCTCCATTGACGAGGGGTATCCAGTGCGTTCACGTATGTGAATCGGATGTCTCAGACCTGAACGCGCGATAGTGTGACACACGTTCGTGCCGCGCACAATTCACGCAGGGGGACCCATGACGGACACCGATCAGGCGGTGGGGGCGGTGAAGTCCGCCGGGCGCGCCCTCGAGATCATCGAGCACCTCGCCGCGACCGGATCGCAGACCTTCCCCGAGCTCCTCGACGACCTCGGCCTGCCGCGGTCCAGCGCCCACGGGCTGCTGCGCACTCTCCAGGCGGCCGGCTGGGTCGACCACGACGCGACCAGCAAGCGCTACTCCCTCGGACTCAAGGCCTGGCAGATCGGCCAGCGCTACGACGGGCACCGTCTCCTGCTCGAATCCGGGCCGGCGCTCATGGCGGCGCTCACCGAGGAGATCGGCGAGACGGTGCAGATGGCGCGGCTGGACGGCGTCGAGAACGTCTACATCGCCATCAGCCCCTCGCCCAACCCGATGCGCCTCGCCTCCAACGTGGGGATGCGACTGCACGCCCATGCGACCGGCATCGGCAAGGCCCTGCTGAGCACCCTCGACGACGCCGACATCTCGCGACGCCTGCGCCAGGTGGCCATTCCGCGCCTCACGAGCCGGACCATCACCGATCCCGACGAGATCCTCACCGTGATCGCGAAGGGGCGCGACATCGGCTTCCACGTCGACGACGAGGAGTTCATCGACGGCTGCCGGTGCGTGGCCATGCCCATCACCTGGCCGGAGGAGACCGGCGTGGCGGCGGCGCTGAGCGTGACGATGCCCACGAGTCGCACGGACGAGCGGTGGCCGCACTCCGTGGTCGAACCCCTCCGACGCACGGTGCTCCGGCTGCGGCGCGCGATGAGCCTCCCCGGTACCGGACCCGCGCTCCCCTGAGGGCGCGACGGGCCGGAGATGCCGCGTCGACGGGGCGACCGCATGACTAGGCTTGTGCCGTGCTTCTCAGCGATCGCGACATCAGAGCAGAACTCGCCTCCGGCCGCGTCGGCCTGGAACCGCACGCGCCGGAGATGATCCAGCCGTCGAGCATCGATGTGCGCCTGGACCGGTACTTCCGGCTCTTCGACAATCACAAGTACCCGTTCATCGATCCCTCGGCCGACCAGCCGGAGCTGACGCGACTGATCGAGGTCGACCCGGACGAGCCGTTCATCCTCCACCCGGGGGAGTTCGCGCTGGGCGCGACGTTCGAGCAGGTCAGCCTGCCGGACGACATCGCCGCCCGGCTGGAGGGGAAGTCGTCGCTGGGGCGCCTCGGACTCATCACCCACTCGACCGCCGGATTCATCGACCCCGGCTTCTCCGGTCACGTGACGCTGGAACTCGCGAACGTGGCCACGCTGCCGATCAAGCTCTGGCCGGGCATGAAGATCGGTCAGCTCTGCTTCTTCCGGCTCACCTCTCCGGCCGAGAATCCGTACGGCTCGGGCCCCTACGGCAATCGCTACCAGGGGCAGCGCGGTCCGACGGCGTCCCGGTCGTTCCAAAACTTCCACCGCACCGACGTGGGAGTGACCGACATCGGAGCCGTCGGAGGCTGACATGAGCGACGGCGGGACGAACCACGACGAGTCCGCAGTGCCCGATGGGGTGCCGCTGCCCGACGGGGGTGCGCTGCCGGACGCGACCGGCCCCGACATCGCCCCCGCCGACGCCGTGATCCCACCGGCCGAGGCCGTGATCCCGCCCCCGCCGCCGGAGACCCCGGTTCCGGAAGGGCTGCTGGCGGCGCCGGCGGACACGGCGTCCGACGTGGTCCCGCCGACCCGGCGCTCGGAGCGCTCCCGGCCGACCCCCGCGATCCTCCAGGGCGCGCAGCCCGCGGCCGCCGCGGACGACTGGTCGCAGCGGTCCGTCGCCCCCGAGGCCCCTCAGACCGGCAGCTACCGGGTGCTCGCCGGCGTGATCTTCGCGTTCCTCTTCCTTCTGCTCGCGGCGGCACTCGTGACGCTCGTCGTGCTGATCACGACCGTCGGACTGCCGTTCGCCGGTGGGGATCCCGCGGCGGGGCTCCTTCCACTGCGGACGTAGCCCTCGGCGGTGCCGCCTCCCCGGCCGACCGCTCCACCGTCGTGCCGAGGGCGTCGACGGCGTCGAGGCCTCCGGTGACCAGCGCGACCACGGCATCGAGCGTCGGGTCGGCGGCCAGGATCTTGGTGTGTCCGAGTCGTTCCGTGCGGAGGAGGCGGGAGCGGCCGCGGTGGGCCGCGTGCAGCCGCAGGGCGTCGCCGTCCGGCATCCGGCGGTCGTCCCGGTCGTGCACGACGAGCAGTTCCGTGGGTGCAGGGAGCGGGTGCGCGGCGGCGTCGTAGCCCGCGGTGATCGCGGCGGCCGTGAGACCGAGGCGGCGGTGGAAGCGTGTGCGCAAGCGAGTCGCGGTTGCCGAGCCGGCGCGGAGGTCGCGCACGAACGAGGCGAGGAACGCGTCGGGCGCCGCTGCGCCGGCGATGACCGCGACCGCCCGAACAGTTCCGCTGGTGCGGGCGATGGTCAGCGCGGCCAGGCCCCCGAAGGAATGGCCGACGATCGCGGCGAAGGGGCCGTCCGTCCGCCGCAGCTCCTCCGCGGCGGCGACCCAGTCGCGGATGTCGGTGCCGCGCCCGCCGGAGGATCCGTGGGCCGGGGCGTCGAAGGCGACGACGCGGAACCCCTCGGCGACGAGTTCGCGCACGAGGGGAGCGAACTGTGACGCCCGGCCGCGCCAGCCGTGCAGCAGTAGGACGGTGCGCGGGCCCGTCCCCCATGCGTACGTGGTGACGACGGCGTCGCGCACGCGGATGCATCCGCGCCCGGCGGCGTCGTGCGTTGCGGCGTCGACGGAGCGCACGGGCATCCGGGGGCGGGTGGAGAAGAACAGCCGGTACGCGAGGTCGCCCGCCACCCGCGGAGACACGCGCTCGACGGCGGGAACGACACGGACCAGAAACGGGGGTGCGGACGGCATGAGGGCTCCTTCGCCGAACTATACGAACGATCATCCGTATAGTAGGCGAACGATCGTTCGTATACTAGGGGCATGTCGAACGCCGTGATCCCGGACGGGCGCCGCGCGCGCGGCGACGCCTCCCGCCGGCTCGTCCTGGAGAGCGCGACCGATCTCGCGTCCGTCGACGGTCTCGACGGGCTCACCATCGGACGTCTCGCCGCCGCCTCCGGATCGAGCAAGAGCAGCATCGCCACCCTGTTCCAGAGCAAGGAGGGCCTGCAGCTCGCCACGGTCGCCGCCGCCAGGGAGATCTTCGTCGCACGGATCATCGAGCCGGCGCGCCGTCACCCCCGCGGGGTGCATCGCCTGGCCGCACTGCTGCGCAACGCCCTCGTGTACTCGCGGGACCGTGTCTTCACGGGTGGCTGCTTCTTCGCGGCGACCGCGGCCGATGTCGACTCCAAGCCGGGACCGGTGAGCGATGCCGTGCGGGCGGCGCTGGTCGACTGGTACGGCTACGTCGAGGCGCAGTGCCGGTTCGCCGCGACGGCGGGCGACGTGTCATCCGACGACGTCGAGGGGCTCGCGTTCGAGCTGGTGGCCCTGAACGAGCAGGCCAACTCCCGGTCGCTGCTCCTGCGGGACGACAAGCCGTACGCGCTCGCCGCCGCCGCCATGCGCGACCGTCTTCGTCGCGCCGGCGCCCCCGCATCCGCCCTCCCCCTCCTCACCCTCTGACCCCGCACCCCCCCCGTCCCCCGTCCCCCCGCCCGGATCACTTCCGTTCCTCCCCCGCGCGTCGGCGGCCCGTTTTCGATCCCGCCACCACTTCCCGCCGCGGTGCGGGATCAAGAACGTTCGGCGGGAGGGCCGCGGAGGGGCGTTTTTGATCCCGGAGGCGGGGGTGCGCGAAGCGCCCCACCCGGGGTGCGGGTGGGGCGCTGCAGGAGAGGAGGTCAGGCGGCGCGGCCGCGGCCGAACCCCGCATCGAAACCGCGCTCGTAGGCGCGCTCGGCGATCCGCTGCGCGCGGTGACCGGCGTGGCCCGGACGACGTCCGTGGTGCCCGTCGTGGTCGTGACGGCGGGAGCCGGCGGCGAAGCCATCCCGGTGCGGGAAGCCGGACTCGTGCTCGTGGCCGAAGCCGTGGTGGGGTCCGAAGCCGTGCTCGTGGCCGCGCCCGAAGCCGTGGCCGAGGCCGGGCCCGAAGCTGTGGCGGGGATCGAAGTCCCGCCCGCGCCCGGACTCGTGCTCGCGCCCGAAGCCGTGGCCGTGGCCGCGCCCGAAGCGGTGGCCGTGGCCGCGGCCGTGGCGGTGCTTGCGGGGGAGAGGGGTGTCCTCGTCCCAGCCGAGGGCGCGCGCGATCCCCTCGAGGGAGGCGAGGGTCGTGGCCATGTCCTCGGCGGACACGGCGTCGGACACCGTCGCGCGGATGCCGTCGACGACGGCACCGAGGCGCTCCTTGGCCGCGCGGCCTTCGTCGGTGAGCGTCCACGTCTCGCCGTCGGCCCACACCCAGCCGCGGTCGATGAGTCCGCGCAGCTTGTGCGGGTTCAGGGGGCGACGGGAGGGGGCCGAGCCGTCGACGACGTTCAGCAGTCGCCAGTCGCGCCGGGTCGCTCCTTCGTCGGCGAAAGCCGTGGCGAAGGCGTCGGCGAGGAGTCGGTCGACGGCCGTGAGCCAGAAGCCGAAGGGGCGAGCGGAGGGGTCCGGAGTGTGGTCTGTGGTGGTGTTCATGATGATCCTTCGTGGTCAGAGAGGCCGGAGCGACGAATGCCCTCCGACATGTGCATGTCATTGTGCATGTACATGAAGTGTGACATGGATCCTGAACGCATGTCAAGCTGCATGTAAAATCGAGACGTGACCACCGACCCGCTCGACCCCGCATCCCCCGACGCCGCCGAAGCGATCGCCCAAGCGTTGTCCCGGCTGCGCGGCCGTCGACCGGGACCCGGAGGCCGCGGCCATGGCCGCCCGCACGAGGCGACCGGCCACGGTCCTCACGACGACGCGCACCCGCACTTCGCCCACCATCGCGGCCATCCGGGCATGCCGCCGTGGATGGCGGACGGGGGCGCGCGCCTCGGCGGGCCGGCTCGCCTGCGCATGCTCGAGGCCCTCGCCACCGCCCCGGAGCCCCTCAGCGTCAGCGCGCTCGGACAGGCGATCGGCGTCGATCAGCCGCGCGCCTCCCGACTCGTGCAGCAGGGAGTGCAGGCCGGGTTCGTGCGCCGGGAGGCCGACCCGGACGACGCCCGCCGCACCCGCATCGCCCTCACGGACGACGGGCGCCGGCTCGCCCGCGGCATGCGCGGGGAGCGTCGGGAGATGCTCGGCCGCGCGCTCGAGTCGTTCACCGAGGAGGAGCGGACCGAGCTCGCGCGACTGCTCACCAAGCTCGCCGACAACTGGCGCGCCTGACCGGTCTCACACGCGGGCGAAGTCCAGCGAGGGCTCGTCGTCCACCGACAGCGACAGGACCACGGTCTCGACGGCATCGTAGGCCTCGATCCGCTGTTCCACCTCGCGCAGCCGACGGGCGACGTCGTGCTCGCGGGCATCGCCCGCCAGATCGACCTCGGCGACGAGGAACAGCCGGTTCGGCCCCACGTACTCGATGTGCAGATACGTGACGCGCTCGATCTCGTCCATCTCCAGGAGGGCGGTGCCGACCCGCGACCGCAGCGTGGACGACACCGACGAGCCGACGAGGAAGGCGATGTTCCGTCCGATCAGGATCACGGCGACCACGCCGAGCAGGACGCCGACGAGGATCGACCCGATCGCATCCCAGGCGGCGACGCCCGTGAGCTGGTGCAGGAGGATCGAGCCCCCGGCGAGCACGAGGCCGATGAGGGCGGCGGAGTCCTCGAAGAAGACGGCCCGCAGCGTGGTGTCGCTCGTCTCCAGCACGAAGTCCCAGGTGGAGGAGCCGCGCTGCCGCGCCAGGCGGCGGGACCGGATCATCGCCTGCGTGAACGATGCTCCCTCGAGGACGAAGGCGATGCCGAGCACGGCGTAGGCGACGACCGGGCTCTCCACCGGACCGGTGTCGGACAGCTCCTGGATGCCGTGCATGATCGACACGATCGATCCGGCGGTGAAGATGCCGAACGCGGCGATGAGCGACCACACGAACGCGTTCCGCCCGTAGCCGAGCGGGTGCCGGGCGTCCTTGGTCTTCGCACCCCGGCGGTCGGCGATGAGCAGGAAGACCTCGTTGCCCGCGTCGGCCCACGAGTGGGCCGCCTCCGCCACCATCGACGCGGACGAGGTGATGACCGCGGCGATGGTCTTCGCGATCGCGACGAGGATGTTGGCGAGGAAGGCGAGGACGACGGTCACCGGGTCAGGCTACTCCCGCCTGCCGTCGCCGGCGCCGGCCGTCCGTCAGCGGGGAGCCTTCACCGGCAGCAGGAGGAGGAAGCCGATGACGAGCACGAGGACGATGCCGAGGATCCCGTAAGCGGTCTGGCTCGTGGTCACGATCAGCACGGTCCAGGCGGCCGAGGCCATCCAGCTCGCGGCGCGTCCGGTCGTGGCGTAGAGACCGAAGATCTCGCCCTCCCGGCCCGCCGGGGTCACGCGGGCGAGGAAGGAGCGGGCGGCCGCCTGCGCGGGTCCGACGAACGCGCACAGGACGAGACCGCCGATCCAGAACACGACGGACCCGGCGTCGCGCAGCAGGAAGACCGCGAGACCCGCCACCACCATCGAGCCGATCGAGCCGAGGATGATCCGCTTCGGGCCGAGGCGGTCGTCCAGGCGTCCGGCGAGGATGGTCGAGACACCGGCGACGAGGTTCGCGGCGATGCCGAACACGATGATGTCCTGGGTGCCGAAGCGGAACACCGCGGTGCCGATGATGGCACCGAACGCGAACACCCCGCCGAGGCCGTCACGGAACACGGCGCTGGCCAGCAGGTACCAGAACGTCGACCGGGTCTGCGGGTCGCGGTAGAGGCCGACGACGTCGCGCACGAGCAGCGCGTAGGAGCGGAAGAAGCCGACCTTGCGCTCGGGGCGCCCGAGCGACGGCTCCGGCACGTTGAGGAAGATCGGGATGCTGAACACGATCGCCCACACCGCGCAGCCGACCGCGATGAGCCGGTATGCGAGGCCGTTGTCGGTGGACATCCCGAACCAGTCGAACGTGTCGAGGAGGACCACGATGACGAGGGCGATGATGCCGCCGAGGTAGCCGAATCCCCAGCCGAGGCCGGAGATACGGCCGACGTTCTTGGGGTTCGCGATGCCGATGAGCATGGCGTTGGAGTTGACCGCGGCGATCTCGCCGAACACCGACCCTGCGGAGATCAGGGCGACGCCGAGCCAGAACAGGGCCGGCTGCGGCTCCACGAACCACAGACCCAGCATGCAGAGGATCAGGGCCCCGGTGCCGATGCCCAACCACAGCTTCTGCCGCCCGGCGGCGTCGGCGCGCTGCCCCAGGACGGGTGCCAGCAGGAGGATCCCGAAGGCGGCGATCGTCGAGCCCAGGCCGAGGCCCGATGCGAGGTCGGCTTCCGCGGCCATGCGGACCGGATCGCTCGGGTCGAGGGCGGCGACCTCCGGGGGCAGGAACGACGCGCTGACGAGATAGAGCGCGGTGAAGACGAAGGTGAGGATGACGGTGTTGAAGGGCTGCGTCGCCCAGTCCCACAGCGCCCACGAGTACACCTGTTTCCGGGGTGCGGGGGTGTCTCCGCGTAGGTCGAGGCCGACGACGGCGACGGCGCCGCTGTTCGCTGTCGCCACGGGCTCGGGGACCCCCGCGGCGGATTCGGGTGAGGTCATGCTCGAAGTCTGGCCGGGGACGGTGAACGGCCGGTGACGGCGCGCCGTCGGCGCCGGGCGAGCGGCGCGGTCAGAGCGCGGGACCGCGGCGGATGCGCACGGGTCCGCGGGCGTCGGCGATGCTCACCGGCTCGCCTTTCTGGGTCACGACCACCTCGTCTCGGGCGGCGAGGTCGGCGGCGACCCTCCGCACCGCGGGCATCCGGTCGCGCCAGTGCTCTCCGCCCACCGTGCGGGCGACGTCGCTGGGGCAGATCGACGACTCCGTGCGCTTCCGGGTGAGCGCCCGGATGGCCGCGGCGATCCGCTCGTCGGCCTGCTCCGCGGACGGCTTCTCCCACCAGGGTGCGCCGCGCTCGCCGAGGGCGGTCTTCGCGTCGTGCACCCGGGCGCGGGCGTCGGGGGCGGACGCGGCGACCGCCCGCCGTGCCGCCATCAGCTCGTCCACGAGCTCCTGTCGCAGGTTCTCGGGGATCGACGGATCGGTGGCCCGCCACCGCCGGCCGTTCACGACGATGTGGTGTCCGTCCGCCGTGCGCTCCGGTCCCGACGTGTCCGCGCTCTCCTCCGCCATGCCGTCATCCTGCGGGCGCCGTGGTTGCCCTGCCATCCCCTTGACGGCGGGCGCGCCCTCGGGTCAGCGGTAGAGGAGGTCGTCGGCGACGAGGTCGTGCCAGCCGGGCACCGCGAGTGCCTTCGGGTCGTCCCACTCGCCCGCCGCGATCCGCCGGAAGGCGCCCGCGACCCCGAACAGCTTCTCCAGCGGGGACCAGGCGGACTCCCCGGGCATCGGCACCAGCGCCCGCTCGGTGAGCGCCTCGGGGTAGAGGGCGGCGAGCAGCGAGAGCAGGCGGACGCCGGTGTGCACCGGACGGAAGGCGACCGGGTCGGTCACGTGCAGGAGGAGCCCCTGGCAGGCCTCGCTGGCGTGATCGCGTACCAACGGGGTGAAGCCGTAGGGGGAGGCGGTGACGCCGGGAAGGGCGAGCTCGACGAAGGCCGCCGTGTACTCCTCGGCATCGATGAAGGGGGCCCCGATGACGCGGAAGGGCACGGCCGTGCTGCGCCCCTCCGACACGTTCACGCCCTCGGCGAGGCACGTGCCGGGGTAGAGGAGCGCGGTCGCCGCGCTCGGCAGGTTCGGCGAGGGCGGCATCCAGGTCAGCTCCTGCCGGCCGAGCGCGGTCTGATCGCGCGTCCAGCCCTGCACCGCGACGACGTGCAGCTCCACGTCGATGCGGCGTGTGCGCACCCAGTGTCGCGCGAGCTCGCCGATCGTCAGGCCGTGCCGGATCGGCATCGTCCATCGTCCGACGAGCGAGTTCGCCGCCTCGTCGAGCATCGGCCCCTCCGCCTGGTCCAGGCGTCCGCCGAGCGGATTGGGGCGGTCGAGCACCACCACCGCGACGCCCGCCTCGGCGCACGCTTCCAGCAGGTGGCTCATCGTCCAGATGTACGTGTAGAACCGCGCGCCCACGTCGGGGAGGTCGACGAGTACGACGTC
This sequence comes from Microbacterium sp. BLY, assembly GCF_017939615.1. Classification (NCBI taxonomy): domain Bacteria; kingdom Bacillati; phylum Actinomycetota; class Actinomycetes; order Micrococcales; family Microbacteriaceae; genus Microbacterium; species Microbacterium sp. BLY. Next base: position 674,838 of record NZ_JAGKSR010000001.1, on the reverse strand, counting down.
GAGTGCGGCGAGGTCGGCGGGTGCCGGACGCACGTCCGCGCCGTAGAGGCTGCGGACCGGGAGCCCGGTCAGCGGGTCGCGCAGGTCGTCGACCAGCTCGCCCTCCCGCGCTCGTCCGTCGAGCCCGTGCTCCGGGCTGAACAGCAGGGTCAGCGGGTACCCCGCGTCGGAGAGACCGGCCCGTCCGCGCGTGAGCGCCGAGGTGAGGGCGAGGTCGTTCGTGAGCATCCCGATGCGGGCGCCGCGCAGGCGGTCGCGCAGCGGCTGCGGAAGGTCGTCGTGGAGGAGGCGGTCGATCCCGAGCGGCATGATCAGTCGATTCTGTGTGCGGTGACGGCGTCGTGGGTGCGCTGGAGATTCGCGGAGATCCGGTCGTAGTCGGCCTGCGCGATGCGCGTGTAGAGGAAGTCGAGGACGGCGAGCTGCGCGATGCGGCTGGCCATCGCCCCGGAGCGGAAGGTCGACTCCGACGCGGCCGTGACGAGCACGAGTTCGCAGGCGCGGGCGAGGGGCGAGCGCGGGTTGTTGGTGATCGCGATGGTGGTGGCCCCGGCCGCGGCGGCCACTTCGGCGGCCTGCACGATCTCCAGCGTGCGGCCGGAGTGGGAGATCGCGACCGCCGCGTCGCGATCGTCGAGGAGGGCGGCGCCGGTGAGGGCGAGATGGTGGTCGGTGCGGGCCTGGGCGACGAGACCGGCGCGGTGGAGCTTCTGCTCCAGATCCTGGGCGGCGAGCCCGCTCGAGGCCGCGCCGTAGATGTCGATGCGGCGCGCGCCGCGGACCGCGGCGACGCACCGCTCCAGTTCGGCGATGTCGAGCTGGCGGGCGGTGCGTTCGATGGCCTCCGCCTCCGCGAACGCGATCTTGCGCACCGTGGTGGCGGCGTCGTCATGGCGGCTCACGTCGCCCGCCGACACCTGGAAGCGTTCGCGTTCGGACGCGCTGCGCGTGAGCTCGCCGGCGAGCGCGATCCGCAGGTCGGGGTATCCGGGGAATCCGAGGCTGCGGGTGAAGCGGGCGACGCTGGCGACGGAGACCCCGCACTCCTCGGCAAGGCGGGTGATGGAATTCTCCACGACCGCCTGCGGCTCGGCGAGCACGCGTTCGGCGATGCGGCGTTCGGTGGGGGTGAGCGCGGAGAGGCGCTGGTGGATGGCTGTCACGACACTGTTCGGCACGAGCCCATGATGACAGGTCGGGTTCGTGGTCGGTAGAAATTTTCACAAACGCTTGCATTTTTGTAAGAGTTTGCCCACAGTGGCAGTGTCGGCATCGTCCCCGTGCCGCGACGAAGACGTCACCCGAGAGGAACACCATGCGAAACCGACCCGCCCGCCTCGCTCTCACCGTAGGGATCCTGGTCGCCGGACTCGCCGTCGCCGGCTGCGCGCCCGCAGCCTCCAGCGGCGAGGGCCAGGACGATGTCACCCTGACCGTCTGGTCCTGGCAGGCGTCGTCGTCCCCCAAGTGGGAGGCCGTGTTCGACGCCTACGAAGAGGCCCACCCCGGCGTCACCATCGAGTTCGAGGGGTTCCAGCCCACCGAGTACAACCAGATCCTCGCCACCGGCCTCGAAGGCAGCGACGGTCCGGACATCGCCATGCTGCGCGCGTACGGCGGCGTGCAGTCGGCCATCCAGTCGGAGCAGATCGTGCCGATCGACGACATCGTCGACGGGCTCGACCAGTTCGACCCCACGGTCCTGCGCGCCGCGCAGGGCAAGGAGGACGGCAAGACGTACGGCGTCCCCTTCGCCTACCAGACCATGCAGATGTTCTACAACAAGACCATGTTCGACGAGATGGGCCTCGAGGAGCCCACCGACTGGGACGAGTTCATCGAGCTGCAGGAGACCCTGCTGAAGGAGGGCGTCACCCCGATGGCGCTCGGCGCCCGCGAGGACTGGGTCCTGCCGATGTTCCACGACATCGTCGGCTCGGCCCACTACGGCGGCGCCGACTTCGAGGAGAAGGTGCTCGCGGGTGACGTGGACTTCACCGACCCCGCCTACGTGTCCTCCCTCGAGATCGTGCAGGACATGCAGAAGTACCTCGACAAGAACGTCAACGCGATCGCCGTCGCCGACGCCGTCCTGCAGTTCACCTCCGGCCAGGCCGCGCAGTGGCCCGGCGGCTCGTTCGACCTGCCCACCTTCCAGAGCTCTGCTCCCGACACCGAGTGGGGCGTCTACGAGGTGCCGCCGGCCCCGGGCAGCGCACTCGACCACGCGGTCACGCCCGGATACGCGGACGGCAGCTTCGGCATCAACGCCGCGAGCGAGAACCAGGAGGCGGCCACCGAGCTGCTCAACTGGATGACGACGAAGGAGTTCGGCCAGCTCGTCGCCGACGAGGTCGACCAGTTCTCCGCCCTCCCCGGCGTGGAGTACTCCGACCCGCTCATGCAGGAGATGAACGAGCAGTACACGGCCAACCCGGCCCCGTACCTGCTGCTCGTCGACTTCCGCTACGGCGACCCGACCGGCACCGCGGTGCTCGGCCCGGACATCCAGGCGATGTTCCTCGGGCAGAAGACCCCCGAGCAGCTGGGTGCCGACCTGCAGTCCGGCATCTCCACCTGGTTCACCCCCTCCTCCTGATCCGACCGTGGGGGGCGCCGCACCCGGCGCCCCACCACGAGCGAAGGACCCCTCATGGCACTGACCCTCCCCGTGCGCCGGACGAAGAGCCGGCGCCCCCGCACCGGCATCGCGCTGTCCACGCCGACGGCCGCGATGTTCGTGCTGCCGGCCGCCGTGCTCTTCGCGGTGCTGATCCTCTACCCGATGCTCGCCGCGCTCAGCTACTCGCTCTTCGACTGGCAGGGCACGAAGCAGGGAGGGTTCGCCGGCATCGGCAACTACCTCACCCTGCTCACGAAGGAGCCCTACGCCTCCGAGCTGTGGAACGCGTTCGGCCACAACCTGCTGCTCTTCGCCGGCGCCCTCGTCTTCCAGAACTCGCTGGGTCTCGGCATCGCCACGCTCCTGCACCGCCGCAAGCGCACCAAGCGGTTCTTCCAGACCATCTTCGCCCTGCCGTACCTCGTGAGCCCGATGGTCATCGGCTACCTGTGGTCGCTGATGCTGTCGCCGCTGTTCGGACCCGTGAACGCGATCCTCCGCGGGGTCGGCCTGGAGAGCCTCGCGCTGCCGTGGCTCGGCGATCCGCAGCTCGCGATCTGGGTCATCGTGCTGGTGAGCGCCTGGCAGTGGATCGGCTTCCCGATCCTGCTGTACGGCGCCGCCCTCGGCGGCATCCCCGAGGAGATCGAGGAGGCGGCCTCCCTCGACGGCGCCACCGCCGCGAAGCGGTTCCGCTACATCACCCTCCCCATGCTCACCCCGACGATCGGCATCATCACCGTGCTCACCTTCATCGGCAGCATGGAGGCGATGGCGATCCCGTTCGCGCTCGCCGGGTCGAACGGCGCTCCCGCCGGCTCCACGGACGTGATGATGCTGCTCTTCTACCGCACCGCCTTCGAGTCCGGGAACCCGAACTCCATCGGGGTGTCCTCCGCGCTCGCGACCGTCCTGTTCATCTTCATCATGGTCATCTCCGTCGTCATCACGTCGACGATGCGCCGCGCCGAACGAAAGCTGTTCTGATGAGCACCGTCCTCGACACCCGTCAGGAGCCGACTACCGAGGCGATCGTCTCCGGCCGGCCCTCCGCCTCGCGGCGCCGCTCGCGCCGCACGAACGACACCCCGTTCATCGGACGCCTGTTCGCGAACGTGTTCCTGTGGGGCTACGCGCTCATCGCGATCGGCCCGCTGCTGCTCATGGTGAACAACTCGCTGCGCACGCAGCAGCAGATCGCCACCGAGCCGCTCGGCCTGCCCGTGCCCCCGACGTTCACGAGCTTCCAGAACGCGTGGATCACCGCCTCGTTCGACACGTACTTCCTCAACTCGATCACCGTCACGGTCGGCTCGGTCATCGTCACGACGGTCGTGTCGGTGCTCGCCGCCTACGCCTTCGCGCGGGCCAGGGCGAAGTTCTTCCGCGGGATCGAGGCCGTGTTCCTCTCCGGGCTCATGCTGCCGGTGCACCTGGCGATCCTGCCGCTGTTCTACCTGCTCGACTCGCTCAAGATGACGAGCAACGTGTTCAGCCTGATCCTCGTCTACGGCGCCCTCGGCATCCCGTTCACCACGTTCGTGCTCACGGTGTTCTTCCGCGCGCTGCCCATCGAGCTGGAGGAGGCGGCCCGCATCGATGGTGCCGGACCGTTCCGCACGTTCCTGCAGATCCTGCTGCCGCTCGTGCGTCCGGCGCTCGCGACGGTGATCGTCTTCCGGTTCGTGCCCGTCTGGAACGACTTCTTCTACCCGCTGATCCTGCTGCGCGACCGCGACTCGTACACGCTCCCGGTGGGCCTGACCCGGTTCTTCGGGGAGTACTCGACCGACTGGCCGCAGCTGTTCGCCGGGCTCACGATCGCCACCATCCCGCTCGTGGTGCTGTTCCTGCTGGCGACGAAGCAGATCATCAACGGCCTCACCTCCGGCATGAGCAAGTGACGATCGGCGATACGGCATGGTGAACGGCGCGCCCGGCTCGGCCTGGGCGTCGGTGCGGGCGGTGCCGGGAGGGGACGAGGAGCTGCGGCTTCTCGGCACGCCCGCGCACGACGACCTGACGCCGCTGACCGCCGCGCATCTGTTCGATCTCGCGTCGCTGACGAAGGTCTTCACCGCGATCGCCGCCCTGCGGCTCGTCGACGCCGGCGCGATCGACCTCGATGAGCCGGTGGGCTGCGTCATCGCGGTGGGCAGCGGGGACGGCGCGGAGCGCATCACCCTCCGGCACCTGCTCACCCACACCTCCGGGCTGCCGGCCGAAGGGCGGGAGTGGCGAGAGGGCGTGCAGGGGGAGGAGCTGCGCGCCCGCGTGCGGCGGCGGGCGCTCGGTGCCGCCCCGGGCGCGCGCCACCTCTACTCCGACGTCGGGTACATCGCGGCCGGAGACTTTCTCGAACGGGTCTCCGGGCGTCCGCTCGCGGCGCTGTGGGCGGAGGTGGCCGCGGGCATCGGCGCCGCGTCGCTGACCGTGGCCCCGGAGCGGGAGCGCGCGGTCGCCACGGAGACGCAGCCGCACCGCGGGAACGTGCGCGGCGAGGTGCACGACGAGCTCGCCCATGCGCTCGGCCGTCCCGCGGGCCACGCGGGGCTGTTCGGCACGGTGGACGATGTCGCCGCTCTCGCCCGGTTCCTCCGCGACGAGGGCGACGGGCCGCAGAGGAGGGTGCTGTTGCGGGAGTCGTTCCGTGGGATGACGACGCCCTCGGTCCGCGCCGACGCCGGCTACGGCCAGGCGATCGGCCTGCGTGTGCGCGATGCGGCGTGGATGGGCGACCTGGATGCGGTCGGCCACACCGGCTTCACCGGCACGTGTTTCGCGGTCGTCCCGGCCACCGGCGCCTACGGCGTGCTGCTCCTCAACCGCGTGCATCCCACCCGCGAGGACGCCGACGTCGCCGCCGTCCGCCGCACCTTCCTCTCCCCCCTCACCCCCTGACCCCCCGCGGTCCCGCCCCCGGTCCCCCCGTCCCCCCCCGATCCCGGGATCGATAAGCCCCCTCCCCGCACCTCCCGACGCCCGTTTCTGATCCCGCACCGAGAACCCCTCCCGCTGGGAGTGCAGAAACGTGCCCGGGACGCGAGCGGGAGGCGCGTTTTCGATCCCGGGACCAGGGGACGGACCGGGCGGGGCGGGGGTCAGTCGGTGCGGAGGGGGCGGAGGGTGCGGGCGTAGTCCTCCTTGAGGACCGCGAGATGCAACCACGCCTCGATGCGGGTCACGCCCGGGAGAGCGCGCAGACGCTCGAGGCTCGCGTACAGGGCTCCGGCGGAAGGCTCCACGAGTGTCGCGACGGCGTCGAAGCGCCCGAGCGTCCGAGCCGCGAAGTCGACGCCGCGCCCCCGTCGCAGCTCATCGATCACCGCCTCGTCGTCGTCGCCGAGCGTCATGCCCACGCCCATCGAGAGCTGCCGGTGGGCGAGCCCCCGGGCTTCCACCGCGCTGATCTTGATGACTCCGCCGTCGATGAGCCGCTGCACGCGCGTGGCGACGGCGCTGGGAGAGAGCCGCACCTCCTCACCGAGCGCGCGGAAGCTCATCCGTCCGTCGGACTGCAGGTGCTCGACGAGGGCCTCGTCGATGCCGTCGAGCGTCACGCCGCCGTGGTACTCCGAGACGAAGAAGCCCTTGATGACCGTCGAATAGATGATGGTGTTGATGTCGAGCACGCCGGCGCTCCCGCGGATGCGGGCGAGCAGGTCGTGCAGCTCCGACATGGAGCCGACGCGCACCTCCGTGACGATGTCGTGGGCGCCGCCGACCGCCGACACGAGCACGGTCTCGGACATGTCGCGCAGCTGCTCGGCCACGACCTCGACGGCGCCGTCGGTGCGGATCGACACGTGCGCGAGGACGTGCTGGCCGAGGAAGACGGGGTCGACGGCGGCGACCACCCGCACGGTGCGATCGCTGAGCAGGGTGCGGAGCCGGGCGGCGACGACGGCGCGGGACTGCCCCACGCGCTCGGCCAGGGAGCGGATGCTCGCGCGCCCGTCCTCCTGCAGCGCCCGGATGAGTTCGGCGTCGAAGTCCATGTCCCGTCCGATCTCCTCGATTTCCCCGCAGTGCACGCGGCTCCCGACAGAACCCCAGCGTAGAGGGGGGAGAAGCCGAGGGGAAGGCCCGGAATGCGCGCCATCGCCGACACAACTCCAGTGAACTGCTCATCCCGCTGGAGTTCTGCCCTTGCTCGCGGTGGCCGGGATCCGTAGCATCCTTCGCTATCCGACACCATCCGCGAAGGAGCGGGTCCATGACCATCACCCCCACCCCCCGAAGCGGCGTCCACAGCCGCGCGCGCCGCGCCGGCTTCGCCGCCTTCGTCGGCACCACCATCGAGTGGTACGACTTCTACGTCTACGCCACCGCCGCGGCGCTCGTCTTCGGCCCGCTGTTCTTCCCGAGCGGCGACCGTCTCGCCGAGACCGCCGCGGCCTTCGCGACGTTCGCCGTCGCCTTCCTCGTCCGCCCCCTCGGCGGCATCGTCTTCGGACACATCGGCGACAAGCTCGGCCGCCGCGTCTCGCTCGTCATCACGCTGCTGCTGATGGGCGCGGCGACCGTCCTCGTCGGCTGCCTCCCGACCTACGAGAACATCGGCATCCTCGCCCCGATCCTCCTCATCCTGCTCCGCGCCATCCAGGGCCTCGCGGTCGGCGGCGAATGGGGCGGCGCAGTGCTCATGAGCGTCGAGCACGCTCCCGAGAAGTCGAAGACGTTCTACGGCGGCTTCACCCAGCTCGGCAATCCGGCCGGTGCCCTGCTCGCGTCCGGCATCTTCGCGATCATGTCCCGCGGCGGCGACACGTTCATCATGGACGGCGGCTGGCGCATCCCGTTCCTCCTGTCCATCGTGCTGATCGCGGTCGGCCTATGGGTGCGGTACCGCGTGGAGGAGTCGCCGGTCTTCGAGGAGAAGATCGAGGGCCGCAAGCAGTCGATGCCGCTCGCCTTCGCCCTCCGGGTCAACTGGAAGCCGATCCTCCTCGGCATCGGCATCCTGCCGATCTCCACCGGCGGCTACTACCTGGCCACCACCTTCGCCACCGCCTACGCGACGGGCGAGCCCATCGCGATCAGCGAGCAGGTCATCCTCGACGCCATGACGCTCGCCTCCTTCGTGGAGTTCGTCGTGACCCTGCCGGTCGCCTGGCTGGGCGACAAGTGGGGCCGGAAGAACGTGATGTACATCGGCCTGATCACCTCGGTGCTGACCTTCGCCCCGTTCCTGTTGCTGATGCCCGGACGTGTGGAGCCGCTGATCTTCCTCTTCGCCTCGCTCGTGCGCATCGCGATGAGCGCCACGTACGCCCCGATCGCGGCGATCCTCGCGCAGATGTTCCGCCCGCAGGCGCGGTACACGTCGATCGCGCTGGCCTACGGTGTGGGCGCGGCGATCTGGGCCGGCTTCTCGCCCTGGTTCGCGACGCAGCTCATCGCCTGGACCGGCAGCGTCTGGTCGGTCATCGCGATGTTCGTCGGCATGGCCGTCATCGCCGGGATCTGCACGCGGCTCGCGCCGCAGCACTCCGACGAGGCCCCGGTCACGGCGTCGTTCACCGCCCGCACCGACACGACGGCGAACCGGCTGCCCTGACCGGCCTCCGCCCCTCCCACCCGCTCGACCTCCCGCGAACAGGCTCCCCATGAGAAAGCTCACCCCCTTCGACCGCTCGGCCCAGGCCGCTCCCGCGCTGATCACCGCCCGGGCGATCCACACGGCGGACGCGTCCGACACGACGGCGACCGCGATGCTGACCGACCGGGGGCGCATCGTCGCCCTCGGCACGGCGGCGGAGTGCGAGGACGTGGCGGCACGGGCCGGGCTCACCCCGGAGCGTGTGGACCTGGGGGAGGCGGTCGTCGTCCCCGGCTTCGTGGACGCGCATGCGCATCCGCTGATGTTCGGGCAGATGATGACCTGGGTGGATTGCGGCCCCGAGAAGGCGGGGAGCATCCCGGAGATCGTGGCGCTGCTGAAGGCCGCGACCGCCGAGCTCCCCGCCGGACGCCCGGTGCGCGGCTACGGCTACGAGCAGCGGAACCTCGCCGAGAAGCGGCACCCCACCCGCTTCGAGCTCGACGAGGTGGCCGCCGACCGCGAGGTGTACCTCATGAACGCCTCCGGCCACGGCGGGGTGGTGAACTCCTACACACTCGACATCAACGGCGTGGACCGGGACACCCCGAATCCGGACGGCGGCGAGTTCTTCCGCGATGCCGACGGCGAGCTCACCGGGGAGCTGTCCGACGCGGCCTGCAACATCCTCACCGGCGTCCACGGGGTGAAGATCGGCCACCACGGTCCGAACTTCCACCTCGCGGACGAGCCGGAGGAGCACCTGCGCCAGCTCGATGCGGCGACGCAGCGCTTCCTCGCCGGCGGCGTCACCTCCATCGGCGACTGCCAGGTCACACGGCGCGAGTTCGACATGTACCTGCGGCTCGCCGAGGCCGGGCGGCTGGAGCTGCGCGTATCGATGTACCTGCTGTCGCACCTGCTCGACGAGGCGCTGGAGATGGGGCTGGTGGGGCAGTTCGGCAACGCGCACCTCAGCTTCGCCGGCATCAAGTTCTACGCCGACGGCACCCTGGGCGGCTGGACCGCGTACTTCCCGGACGGCTACGTGGGCGACCCCTGCCGCACCGGCCAGCTCTACCACGAGCCGGCCGACTACGCCGAGCTCATCCGCACGGCGCATGCGGCCGGACTCCAGACCGCGACGCACGCCCAGTCGCCCACCGCGATCGAGATGGTCGTGTCGGCGATCGAGGCGGCGCTCGCGGAGCGTCCGGACGCGGATGCCCGGCACCGCATCGAGCACTGCGGCCTGCCGACCCCCGCCCAGATCGAGCGGATGGCGGCCGCCGGCATCCGTCCCGTGAACCAGACGCAGCACTACTTCAACTGGGGCGAGGGCGTGGAGGAGGCCATCGGCACGCCCGGTGAGCGCTTCAACCCGCTGGGGGAGTTCGAGCGGGCCGGCGTGCCCGTGACGATCTCCTCGGACGCCCCGGTCGCCGAACCCATCCCGCTGGAGGCGATCCAGACCGCCGTCACCCGGGTCACCCGGCGCGGGCATCGGCTCGGCCCGGACGACCTGCGCATCTCCGCGACCGCGGCGCTGCGGGCGCACACGATCGAGGGGGCGGTGTCGATCGGCCGCGAGGACGACCTCGGCTCGCTGGAGCCGGGCAAGTACGCCGACTTCGCGGTGCTCTCGGACGACCCGCTCGCGGTGCCGGCCGAGGAGATCGCGGCGATCGAGGTCCGAGAGACCTGGGTCGACGGTGTCCGCCGGCACGCGATGTGAGGATGACACGATGAGCACCGACACCACCGGCGGCGACCGGTACGCCGACACCGCGGGCCGCGCGGTCCTGGAGACCCTCCGCGCCTACGGGGTGACCGCGATCTTCGGCATCCCCGGCACGCACAACCTGGAGTTCTACCGGCCCCTCGCCGACCTCGGCATCCGCGCCGTGACGAACCGGCACGAGCAGGGGTCGGGGTACGGGGCCGACGGGTGGGCGCAGCAGACCGGGCTCCCCGGTGTCGTGATCACCACGTCCGGCCCCGGGCTGCAGAACGCGATGAGCGCGATCGGCACCGCGTTCTGCGAGTCGCGGCCGCTGATCGTGCTGTCTCCGGGCGTGCCGCTCGGGGCGGAGTTCGCCGACGTCGGCACGCTCCACGAGACCAAGGACGCCACGGCCATGGTCGGCGCGATCGCCGAGTGGTCGCGACGGGTGACGACCGCCGCGGAGGCGGTGGAGGCCGTACACGACGCGTTCCACCTCTTCCGCACCGGCCGTCCCCGCCCCGTGCACATCGAGATCCCGCTCGACGTGCTGGAGGCGCCGGCTGACGTGCCCGCGGAGGACCGGCGACCGCGGCCGATGCCCGACCGCGTCTCCGGGGATCCGGTCGCGCTCGCCGAGGCCGCCCGGCTGCTGTCCGCCGCCCGCACCCCGGTGGTCGTCGCCGGTGGGGGCGCGGTGGACGCCGCGCACCAGATCGTGGGCATGGCCGAGCGGCTCGGCGCTCCTGTGCTCACGACCCTGAACGGCAAGGCCGTGCTCGACGAACACCACCCGCTGTCCCTCGGCTCGAACCTGCGCCTCGCCGCCGCGCGCGCCGTGGCGGAAGACGCCGACGTGCTGCTCGTCGTCGGCTCGAAGCTGGGCGAGGCGGAGCTCTGGGCGCCGCGGCTCGCGGCGCGCGGCGCCGTGATCCGCATCGACATCTCGCCCGCCCAGCGTGACAAGAACCTTCCCGCGACGGTCGGCCTGATCGGCGACGCGGCCGCCGTGACCGACGCTCTCCTGCCGCTGCTTCCCGACGACGCGCGCCCGCCCCGCGACCTGACCGCCGAGCGGGCCGCGATCGACGCCGAGTCCCGCGAGACGGCTCCCGATGCCGTCGCCCTCGCCGAGGTCATCGCCGGTGCCCTCCCCGCCGACGCGATCGTGGCGGGCGACTCCTCTCAGATCGTGTACCTGGCGCTCGGCAGCGTGCTGCGGCAGGAGCAGCCGCATTCCCTGCTCTACACGCCGACCTACGCCACGCTCGGCTACGGCCTCCCCGCCGCGATCGGCGCGGCCGTCGCGCAGACCGAACGCCCGGTGGTCACCGTCATCGGCGACGGCGCCCTGATGTTCTGCGTGAACGAGCTCGTCACCGCCGTCGAGCAGCGCCTCGACGTCACCGTGGTGTGCGTCGACAACGGCGGTTACGCGGAGATCCGCCAGAACGAGCTCGACCGGGGGATGACCCCGGTCGGCGTCGACCTCGTGCAGCCGGACTGGGCCGCCCTGGCCACTGCGTTCGGAGCGACCGGGCGACGGGTGGCCGCGCGCGCCGACGTCGCCCCGAGCATCCGCGCGGCCATCGCCGACGGCGGGGTGCAGCTCGTGCACATCCCGCAGCACGCCCTCTGAGACCTCACCTCCCGACGAACAGGAACGAGAAATGACCGACAACATCGGCCCCGTCGACGCCTCCGTGAACCCGCGGTACTCCGGCATCGCCACCTTCGCCCGCCTGCCCCGTATCGAGGACGTGCCGCGCGCCGACATCGCCGTCGTCGGCATCCCGTTCGACTCCGGCGTCAGCTATCGCCCCGGCACCCGCTTCGGGCCGTCGCACGTGCGGGAGTCGTCCCGGCTGCTCCGGCCCTACAACCCCGCGCAGGACGTGTCGCCGTTCCAGCTCGCCCAGGTCGTTGATGCGGGCGACATCCCCGTGAACCCGTTCGACCTCACCGAGGCGGTGACCGAGGTCGAGCGCGCGGCGCTGGCGCTGGGTGAGCAGGTGCAGCGCCTCGTCACGATCGGCGGCGACCACACGGTGGCCCTTCCCCTGCTGCGGGCGGTGGCCGCGAAGCACGGACCCGTCGCGGTCCTCCACTTCGACGCGCACCTCGACACGTGGGACACCTACTTCGGCGCCCCCATCACGCACGGCACCCCCTTCCGCCGCGCGAGCGAGGAGGGGCTGATCGACCTCACCGCGAGCTGCCACGTCGGCACCCGCGGACCCTTGTACTCGAAGCAGGACCTCGAGGACGACGAGCGCCTCGGCTTCTCCATCGTCTCCAGCGAGTACATCGAGGAACACGGGGTGGAGGCGGCGATCGACCGCATCCTCACCCGCATCGGCGACAAGCCGCTGTACGTCTCGATCGACATCGACGTGCTCGACCCCGCGCACGCGCCCGGCACCGGGACCCCCGAGGCGGGAGGACTCACGAGCCGCGAGCTGCTCCGCATCCTCCGGGCGCTGCGCGACCGGGACATCGTCGGCGCGGACGTGGTGGAGGTGTCGCCCGCGTACGATCACGCGCAGATGACCGGGATCGCCGCGAGTCATGTCGTGTACGAGCTGGTGACCCTTCTCGCCGCCCGACTCGCCTCCTGACACCGGGAGTCAGAACAGGACCCCGAGGAGGTCGGCGAACAGGGCCTCGGCGTCGCCGTCCACCCGTCGCCGTGCGAACCAGTCGCACACGTTGACGCAGTCGCGGTGCAGGAGGTCGAGGCCCTGCGGATTCGCGATCACGTCGACGATCTGCGGCAGGTCGATCACCCGCACGTGCCCCTCGTGCACGAGGAGGTTGTAGGCGGAGAGATCGCCGTGCGCGAAGCCCGCGGCGGCGAAGACCCGCATGAGCTCGACCACCTGCGCGAAGTACTCCCGCATCTCGGCGTTCGACCCGCGCACCTGGGCGAGCCGGGGTGCGGCGATGCCCCGGTCGTCGCCGATGAACTCCATGAGCACCTCGGTGCCGCTGACCTGCACGGGATACGGCACCGGTGCGCCGCGCTCCCACATCCGGCACAGGGCCTCGAACTCCGCGCGCGACCACTGCGCTGCTGCGACCTCGCGCCCGTGGGCGCTCTTCTTGGCGAGGGCGCGCGTGTCGCGGGTGTTCCGCGTGCTGCGTCCCTCCGTGTAGACGGCGGAGCGCTGGAAGCTCCGGTTCTCGATGCCGCGGTAGCGCTTGGCGGCGAGGAGGGTGCGTTGCGTCGGGTCGTCGGGCACGGCGCGTTCCAGCAGGAACACGTCGGCCTCCTTGCCGGTCTTCAGGATGCCGAGTTCGGTGTCCAGGGCGCCGGCGGAGGTCACGACCCAGGCGGGGCGCGGTTCCGGACCCCGCTCGGTGGGGGTGGACGACGGCCAGGTCGTCCAGCGCTGGTTGGCGCCGGGCTCGACCTCGGCGAAGGAGAGGGCGGTCTCGAGGGAATCGAAGGAGGTGGCGTCGAAGGACGCGGCTTCCGAGGAAGCGGAGGATTCGGTCACGGTGTGGCTCCGGGAAGGGAGGCCACGCGGCGATCAGGAGCGGGTCGCCTCGAAGGGAAGGTGGTCGGCGAAAGGCGCGACGACGACAGCGTTCATCTCATCGCCTCCTTCGCTCGGGTTCCCCGGGTGCATCCCGGTGCGCCGTCGAGCCTAGGGGGCCGGACGGAGGTTGTCCAGGGTCGGACGATCGGTCGGATGCGTCGGACGACCGGTCGGGCGCGGGCCCGTCGCCGTTGCGAGTCTGGAACCATGACCACGACCGCCCCCGTCCCGACCCTGCCCGCCACCCGCGGCGACCGCATCCGCTACGGAGGGCTCATCGCCCTCATGGTGATGGGCTTCCTGCTCGTGACCGCCGAGTTCCTCCCCAACGGAGTGCTCACCGAGATGGCGGACGGACTGGGGGTCACCCCGGGGCAGGCCGGGCAGACGGTCACGATCACCGCGCTCGTCGGCCTGGTCGTCGCCCCGACCGTGGGCCTCGTCTTCCCCCGGCTGGACCGGCGTTCGCTGCTGGTGTGGATGGCGCTCGCCGCGGCCGTGTCGAACCTCGTCGTCGCCGTCGCGCCGAACCTCGTCGTCGTGCTGCTGGCGCGGTTCCTGCTCGGAGCCGCCATCAGCGCCTACTGGACGATGTCGATCACGGTCGCCGCGCGGCTCGCCGGGCCGGAGAACCTCGGCCGCGGGGTGATGTTCACCTCGGCCGGCGTCTCGCTGGCGACCGTCGCCGGTGTGCCGCTGGGGGTCATGCTGAGCGAGGTCGTGGACTGGCGCGCGGTGTTCGCCATAGCGGGTGTGCTGATGGTGCTGCTCGCCGTGGCCCTCCGGTGGGCGCTGCCCGCCGTTCCGGCCGAGCGGGCGTCGAGCCTGCGCCTGCTCGTCGACACGGTCCGCCGTCCGGGCATCGGCCTGGGGATGGTCGGGCACGTGCTCGTCGTGCTCGGACACTTCCTCGCCTACACGTACGTGCGCCTCGCGCTGGAGCGCATCCCCGACGTCGATGCGTCGACCATCGTCGTGCTGCTCGCGCTCTTCGGCGTCGGCGGCCTCCTCGGCAACCTCTCCATCGGTCTCGTGATCGACCGGTCCTTCGCCTTCTTCGCCGTGTTCGCGCCGCTCGTGATCGCCGCCGCCGTCGTCTCGATGATCGTATTCGCCGGGTCGATCGTCGGGATCGGGGTCGTCGTGCTGCTGTGGGGCTTCTTCTTCTCGTCGTGGCTGATCGTGGTGAACACCTGGGTCGGGCACCGCATGCCCGACCGTCTCGAGGCCGGGGGAAGCCTGGTCGTCGTCGGATTCCAGGGCGCCATCACGCTCGCGGCCGGCGTCGGCGGCCTCCTCGTCGACACCCTCAGCGTGGAGCTCGTCTACGCGATCGGTGCGGTCTCGCTCCTCGCCGGCGCCGTGCTGTTCGGCCTCTCCAACCGCCGCAGCACTCGCCCCTGACCCTGCCGTGGGCGCAGCGCGCGGCCGTTCGCAACTCAGGAGTTCTTCCGCGATTCGGCGGTCTCGCGTCCGGGAGAGCCCGATGCGAGGCAAATCTCCTGAGTTGTGAACGGCCGAACGCGGGGACCGGCGGGGCGTTGCGTCAGGCGGGGACGAGGGACCGGGTGGCGCGCCAGGACGACGGCGTCATGCCCGTGCGGCGGCGGAACGCGCGGCTGAAGCCCTCGTCCGAGGCGTAGCCGAGTTCGCGCGAGACGCTCGACACCGACTGCCCGGCCTGGAGCATCCGCTTCGCGGCGTCGATGCGCACCTCGGTGACGTAGTCAGCGGGAGATCGGCCCACCGACCGGCGGAAGCGCTCCGCGAAGGCCGATCGCGACATGGCGCCGACCGCCGCGAGACGCTCGACCGTCCAGTCGCGCCCGGGCTGCTCGTGGATGGCCTCGACCACGCGGTCCAGGAAGGGGTCGTTCGACAGCGACGGCCAGCCGGCCGGCGCGCAGCCGTTGGCGGCCCAGGCGCGGATGACCGAGAGCAGCACGGTGGTCGCCATCATCCGGCAGATCAGCGGGTCGCCCTGCCGGGCCGGGCACGCGGCCGCGTCGACCACGCCCATGTTCTCCGCCAGCGCGGCGGCCGCCGGCTCCAGTGCGTCGAAGCCCGTCACGGTGAGGAACGGCGGCAGGAGGGCGGGGAGCGGGGAGGCGGTGTCGGCGAGCTCGATGTCCACGATGAGCAGCGCGGTGTCGGTATCGGCCTCCAGGGCGAAGGCGTCACCGCGGAGCAGCAGGAAGGCGTCGCCCGCCACGAGACGGTCTCGGTCGCCGGGGTCCTCCAGGGTGAGCTGCGCGGATGCCGCGTCCACGTCGAGGCGGCAGCCGTTCCCGAGCGGCGGGTGTCCGTGCACCGCTCCTTCCGCGATGTAGGCGAGGGTGACGCGTCCGGGCGGCAGGGCGAGCAGGCCTCCGCGGGTCAGACGCACCCGACGGGCGACGCCCACGCGCAGGTCCACCGTGCCGAGCACGGACGAGAGCGCATCCGCATCCACCGTCACCATGCCTTCGGCAACGCCGCCCGCCGTCCCCCTATTCCTTTCGCATCGCTCACCTTGTTCCATCCGCCGTCGCGATGCAGCAGGGTGAGCGATGCGAAACGGGGGAGGCGGATACGCTGGAGGGGTACCCCACCCGAGGAGTCCCGTGTTCCGCACCCCTGGCCGCCTGTACCGTGTTCTCGCGATCGCGGAGGCGATCACCTGGACCATCCTCATCGCGGCGCTCATCGCCCGTGCCGTCGGCGCACCGGGCGTGGTGGTCACCGTCGGCGGGGGCATCCACGGCTTCGTGTTCCTCACCTACGCCGCGACCGCGATCCTCGTCGCGCTGAACCAGCGGTGGCATCCGGGTGTCGGGGTGCTCGCGGTCGCCAGCGCCGTCATCCCCTACGCGACCATCCCGATGGAGGTCTGGCTGCACCGCACCGGGCGCCTCCGCGGGGACTGGCGGCTGGAC
The DNA here is from genome assembly GCF_017939615.1 of Microbacterium sp. BLY. NCBI lineage: Bacteria > Bacillati > Actinomycetota > Actinomycetes > Micrococcales > Microbacteriaceae > Microbacterium > Microbacterium sp. BLY. The sequence goes on along the minus strand of NZ_JAGKSR010000001.1, from coordinate 658,493 downwards.
GCCACGGACGACCCGCGCGACCGCCGCTGGTACGACCGGCTGATGCGCTGGTTCCTCCGCCGCCCGTGGATGCTGGCGGTGCTGCTCGTCGTGGGCATCGTCGCGCTGTACGTGATCCTGCTGCTGGTGGGCCCGCCCGGCGGGAAGTGACCCCGGTCAGGGGGTGACGACGATCGCGTTCGCGTCGTTGACCTCGTCCAGCACGGCCGACGGATCGGCGCCGGTGCAGTCCACGATGAGGGACAGGCCCACGCCGGTCTTCGTGAAGGCCCGCGCCGCCATGATCCAGGAGCGGTCGCCGTCCTCTCCCGCGACCCAGCGGTTCTCGACGCCACCGGCGCCTCCGCTCATGTAGCTGAACTCCCCGGTCTGTGCGTGCGGGCTGATCTCCGCCGTCGTTGATCGGAGCAGCACGGCGAGGATCGCGTCGGAGGAGACGGCGTCGTCACCGCTCACGATCGGGACATCCGAGATGAGGCCCTGCCAGAACCGGGCGGTGCACGTGCCGTCGACGGTGCCGTACGTCCAGTTGCCGTTGCCGTCGTCGGGGGAGACGATCTTCCACCCGTCGTCGACGATGAGCCCGTCGCCCCATTCGATGTAGGCGTCGGGGGAGAGCTCGGCTCCCTCGGCGAACGTGAGGGTGGTGCCGGCGGTCGGCTCGTCGGTCGTGGTGTCGTCCGAGGGGGCGGCGGTCGGCGACGGGGCCGCGGGAGCGGACTCCGGGATCTGCGCGTACAGGCACCCGGTGAGGGAGAGTGCCGCCGCCGTGGCGAGGACCGCGGCGCCGAGCCGCCGGAGGGGGGTGCGGTTCATGCGCGCCAGCCTAGCGGGGGGCGACGACCCCGGCCGCGGCGAGGGCCGCGCGGAGGTCGGTGATCCCGGGGTGCACTGCATGCCAATATATCGATTATTCGCTCTGAACTGGGGTTTGAATGTCGGTGGCCCCTGCTTCACTCGGGGTATGACAGGGCTGGCGGACGCGACGATCGAGCAGGTGGGGGCGCTGCGAGCGCTCACGGAGATGCTCGTCGGCGTCGAGCGGACCATCAGCGGTCTGCAGGCCGCGCGCGAGGGCATCCTCGCGTTGGGGTCGCGCCTGGCTGAGGTCGCGGCGCAGGCCGCGCATCCGGACGGCGCGGATCTGAGCCTGCGCACGGTCGCGGCGGAGTTCGGTGCCGTGGTGCGGGCGAGCGACCGGACGGTCCAGCGGCGGATGGCCGACGCGGTGTGGATCGTCGAACGGTTCCCCCGGGTGTGGGGTGCGTGGGGTGCGGGCCAGATCACCGCCCGGCATGCCCGCGTCATCGCGGAGGCCGGCGAGCATCTCGATGACGAGGCGGCCCGTGACGCGTACTCCGTGCGGATGATCGCCTTCGCCGAGAACGAGGCGCCGAACCGCGTCGCGGGAATGGCGCGCCGGGTGGCGGAGGGCTTTCAGCCGCGTCCGCTCGCGGAGCGTCACGAGGACGCCCGCGAGCGACGTCGCGTGTGGGTGCGCGATGCCCCGGACGGGATGGCGGAGCTCGGGCTGCTGGGGCCGGCGGCGCTGGTGCACGGCGTGTTCGATCGGCTGACCGCGATGGCGAAGACCGCACACGCGGGCGACGACCCGACGGATCCGCGTACCATCGCGCACACCAGGGCCGACCTCGCGCTCGACCTCCTCCTCACCGGTGCACCGGCTGGCCACGATGGTGGCGACGGCGGCCTGGCCGCCATCGTCCCCACGATCGCGGTCACGGTGCCCGTCATGACCCTTCTCGGTCATGGCCGAGCGCCGGCGGAACTCGATGGGCGCACCCCCATCGACCGCGCCACGGCGCGGAGGCTGGCGGGGGCTGCATCCGGATGGGATCGCATCCTCACGCACCCCGTGACCGGGGCGGTGCTGGCTGTGGACAGGTATCGTCTGAACGCCGAGCTGCGGCGCCACCTGAGGGCCAGGGATCAACGGTGCCGATTCCCCGGATGCGGGTACCCGCCCGCGGAGTGCGATGTCGACCATCACCATGACGCCGCGCTCGGCGGGGAGACGACCGCGTCGAATCTCGGCCATCTGTGTCGTCGACACCATGTCCTGAAGCATCACTCGGCCTGGCATGTCGAGGCGCGCGGCGGAGGGCTGTACGTCTGGACGAGTCCGGCGGGGAAGGTGTACATCGACCGGCCGCCGCCGTCGAACACCGTCACCTTCACCGAGGAGTCGGCGGCGGCGCCCTTCTGATGCCGAGGTTCACAAAAGTTGAGTCTGGTCCTATCAAGTTCATTTGACACGTTTCGGGGGTCGGCGTACACTTGAGCCATCGCGACTCAGGTTTCCCTGATCGCCGCAGGTTTTCGGACCACTACAGACTTCCCAACAAAGGAGAGAACACATGGCACGTGCTGTCGGTATCGACCTCGGAACCACCAACTCCGTCGTCAGCGTCCTCGAGGGTGGCGAGCCCAAGGTCATCGCCAACGCCGAGGGCTTTCGCACGACCCCTTCGGTCGTCGCGTTCACCAAGGACGGGGAGGTGCTCGTCGGTGAGACCGCGAAGCGCCAGGCCGTCACCAACGTCGACCGGACCATCGCCTCGGTCAAGCGCCACATGGGCACCGACTGGAGCTTCGACGTCGACGGCAAGAAGTGGACGCCGCAGGAGATCTCCGCGCGCATCCTCCAGAAGCTCAAGCGCGACGCCGAGTCCTACCTGGGCGACACCGTGACCGACGCGGTCATCACCGTCCCCGCGTACTTCAACGACGCCGAGCGTCAGGCCACCAAGGAAGCCGGTGAGATCGCGGGCCTCAACGTGCTCCGCATCATCAACGAGCCGACCGCCGCGGCCCTCGCCTACGGCCTCGACAAGGGCAAGGAGGACGAGCTCATCCTCGTCTTCGACCTCGGTGGCGGAACCTTCGACGTCTCCCTCCTCGAGGTGGGCAAGGACGACGACTTCTCCACGATCCAGGTGCGCGCCACCGCCGGTGACAACCGTCTCGGTGGTGACGACTGGGACCAGCGCCTGGTCGACTACCTGATCAAGCAGTTCAAGGAGACCACGGGCGTCGACGTGTCCGGCGACAAGATCGCCCTGCAGCGCCTCAAGGAGGCTGCGGAGCAGGCGAAGAAGGAGCTCTCCAGCTCCACGTCGACGAGCATCAACCTCCCGTATCTGTCGCTGACCGACTCGGGCCCCGTCTCGCTGTCCGAGACGGTGACCCGGGCGAAGTTCGAGGACCTCACGAAGGATCTGCTCGACCGCACCAAGAAGCCGTTCGAGGACGTCATCCGCGAAGCCGGCATCAAGGTGTCCGACATCGACCACATCGTCCTCGTGGGTGGTTCGACCCGTATGCCCGCCGTCGCCGAGCTCGTCAAGCGCGAGACCGGCAAGGAAGCCAACAAGGGTGTGAACCCGGACGAGGTCGTCGCCGTCGGCGCCGCGCTGCAGGCCGGTGTCCTGAAGGGCGAGCGCAAGGACGTCCTCCTCATCGACGTCACCCCGCTGTCCCTCGGCATCGAGACCAAGGGCGGCATGATGACCAAGCTCATCGAGCGCAACACGGCCATCCCAACCAAGCGCAGCGAGACCTTCACCACGGCGGACGACAACCAGCCGTCCGTCGCGATCCAGGTCTTCCAGGGCGAGCGCGACTTCACGCGTGACAACAAGCCGCTCGGCACCTTCGAGCTGACCGGCATCGCCCCGGCTCCCCGCGGCATCCCGCAGATCGAGGTCACGTTCGACATCGACGCCAACGGCATCGTGCACGTGTCCGCGAAGGACAAGGGCACGGGCACCGAGAAGTCGATCGTCATCTCCGGCGGCTCGTCGCTGTCGAAGGAGGACATCGAGCGCATGGTGCGCGAGGCCGAGGAGCACGCCGCCGAGGACAAGGCGCGCCGTGAGGCCGCGGAGGCCCGCAACCAGGCCGAGACCCTCGCCTACTCCATCGAGAAGCTCATCTCCGAGAACGAGGACAAGCTCCCCGAGGACGTGAAGACCGAGGTCAAGGCCGACGTCGACGCGCTCAAGACGGCGCTGGCCGGCGAGGACGACGAGGCCGTCAAGACCGCGTTCGAGAAGCTGAACCAGTCCCAGTCGAAGCTCGGCGAGGCGATCTACGCCTCCTCGCAGGCAGACGCCGCCGGTGCTTCGGCCGAGGGCGAGGCCCCGACCGGTGGCGCCCCCTCCGCCGAGGAGGACGTCATCGACGCCGAGGTCGTCGACGACGAGGACGAGAAGAAGTAACCATGACGGACAAGAACTTCGACGAGAACCAGCAGCCCTTCGACGGGCCTCAGGAACCATCGTCTGAAGGTCGCAGCGAGGGGTCGGACGCTCAGGCGTCCGGCCCCGCGCCGCACCAGGACTCCCGCGAGGCGAAGGCCGCCGAGGGGGCAGACGAGACTCCGGTCGACAGTGCTCCGGAGGCGGAGGAGGGCTTGACGGTGGACGACATCCTCGGTGCCGCGCAGACCGCGGATGCCGCCGCTGGCGACGCCGCGATCGCGGACGCCGAGAACGCCCTGCTGACCGACCTCAAGCGCCTGCAGGCCGAGTACGCCAACTACCGCCGCCGCACCGAGGAGCAGCGCCAGATCGAGATCGAGCGCGCGAAGGGGGAGGCCGCCAAGGGTCTCATCCCCGTGCTCGACGACCTGGCCCGCGCCGAACAGCACGGCGATCTGGTCGAGGGCAGCCCCTTCGCCGTGATCGCCGAGAAGGTGCGTGCGGTCGTGGAGCGCCTCGGCGTGGTCGCCTACGGTGAGAAGGGCGAGGAATTCGACCCCCAGCGTCACGAGGCGATCTTCCAGCAGCCGACCCCCGGTGCCGAGAAGACCACGGTGCTCGAGGTCGTCGAGGTGGGCTACCTCCTCGGCGATGTCGAGCTGCGTCCTGCGAAGGTCGTCGTCGCCGTCCCTGCGGAGTAGGTGATCGATGGCCAGCCAGGATTGGTTCGACAAGGACTTCTACAAGACCCTCGGGGTCTCGAAGGACGTCAGCGACGCTGACCTGAAGAAAACGTACCGCAAGCTCGCGCGTAAGTATCACCCGGACTCCAACCAGGGCGATGCGAAGGCCGAGGCCCGGTTCAAGGAGATCAGCGAGGCGTACTCGGTGCTCTCCGACGCCGAGCAGCGCAAGGAGTACGACGAGATCCGCGCCATGGGTTCGGGCGCTCGCTTCACGGCGAGCGGTTCGGGCGCCGGCGGCTTCGAAGACGTCTTCAGCCGGTTCGGACAGCAGGGGCGCGGCCAGACCGCCGACTTCGAGGACATCTTCGCGATGTTCAACCAGGGCCAGGGCAGCTCGTTCGGCGGTGGCCGGTTCGGGCAGCCGAGCGGCGGGTTCCGCGGCTTCGGCGGTCCGCAGCGGGGCGCCGACGTCACGGCCCGCACCACGCTGGACTTCATCACCGCCGCGCAGGGTGAGACCATCACCCTGCAGGGCGAGGACGGCAAGCCGTTCAAGGTGAAGATCCCCGCGGGTGTCGCGGACGGACAGAAGATCCGGTTGCGTGGCCGCGGCCGCCCGTCGCCGGATGGCGGGGAGAACGGCGACATCGTGGTGCAGATCACGGTGCGCCCGCACCCGGTCTTCACCCGCGACGGCCTCAACCTCCGCGTCGTCGTCCCGGTGACGTTCACCGAGGCGACGCTGGGCGCGACCATCGAGGTCCCGACGCTCGGGGGCGACGTGGTCAAGCTGCGCGTGGCCCCCGGCACTCCGTCGGGTCGCGTGCTCCGCGTCAAGGGGCGGGGTGTCGCGACCGCGAAGGGGACCGGTGACCTGCTCGCCGAGCTCCAGGTCGCGGTGCCGACGCACCTCGACGACGCCGCCCGCGAGGCGCTCGAGAAGTTCCAGCAGCTGGAGCCTCAGGAGAACCCGCGGGCCGAGCTCATGGCGAAGGCCCGCCGGTGACGATGGCAGGCGTTCGCGCCGGATCAGGCTGTTCCGGGAAGGAGCTGCCTGATCCGGCGGGTGCGCCTGACAGGAAGGAAGGAAGGGAAGCCTGATGGACGCGGATACTCCGGTCTTCGCGATCGCCGCGGCCGCCAAACTCTCCGGCCTGCACCCCCAGACCCTCCGTCAATACGACCGGATCGGTCTCGTCGTGCCGGGCCGCACTCCCGGCGGATCCCGTCGATACTCACACCGGAACATCGAGCAGCTGCGCGAGGTCGCCCAGCTCTCCTCCGAGGGGGTGAGCCTCCCGGCCATCGCCCGCCTGCTGGATCTCGAGGATGAGAACCGGATGCTGCGCGACCGGGTGCTGATGCTCGAGAACGCGCTGCGTGCCGAGCGTGAGAACCGCCCCGGCGTGCGGGTGTTCGCCGCCGGTTCTGCGGGCGTGGTGCCCGTGCCGCCCGGACGCCGGATCCGCCGGTCGACGGAGCTGGTCCTGTGGAGTCCGCGCTCCGGGGCCTGATCGCGCGGGCCGGTGTGTATCCTGTCAACTGTTAACAGGAGGTCACCATGACGCAGACCGTCACGCGCGGAGAATCGCTGGGAGCGCAGGTCGCGCGCGTGCTGCGCCAGCGCATCGTCCGCGGGGACCTCGCTCCGGGGGCGCGCCTCACGGAGGAGGCCCTGGCCGAGGAGTTCGCCGTCAGCCGCGGACCCGTCCGGGACGCCCTCACCCAGCTGAGCTTCGAGAAGCTCGTCGAGGTGCAGCGTCCGCGCGGCGTGTACATCGTGGGCCTCACGAGCGACGATGTCGATCAGCTCTACAGCCTCCGGGGCGCGCTGGAACAGCTGGCCCTCTCGCGGGCCATGCGCGTCGACGACGACGAGCGCTGGCAGCCGATGACCGGCGCCGTTCGACGCATGGCCGAGGCCGCCGACGCCGGCGACCATGCCGCGTTCGTCACGGCGGACCTGGAATTCCATTCCCAGATCTACGCTCTCGCCGACCACCCGCGACTGGAGGGGGCGTGGAACCAGTACCTGCCCACCTTCACGGCTCTGCTGGAGGTCACGATCAACCACGACGAGGATCTCCACGAGTCGTCCGACGACCACGTGAAGCTGCTCGACGTGATGCGCACGGGCTCCCCCGAGGAGGCCGCCGCCGTGCTCTCCGCGCACCTCGACGGGGCGCGCGAGCGGATGCTGCACGAGGTGGGCGCTCGCTGAGGCCACCTCGTCCGCGCGTTCAGCGGACGGAAAAGTGCGCTTCCTACCGTGGGGGCAGGGAACGACCCTGGTCCGCGCCTGCGCGGGTGTCCTGCCACGAAGGAAGAACCTCCTCATGACGAACACCACAGCCTCCGCCTCCTCCGCCTCGTCGCTCGGACTGCTCGTCCTGCGCCTCGTCGTGGGCGCCGTCTTCGCCGCCCACGGGGCGCAGAAGATCTTCGAGTTCACGATCCCCGGGACCATCGGCAGCTTCGCCGGCATGGGCGTCCCTCTCGCCGAGGTCGCCGCCCCGGTGGTGGCGTTCCTCGAACTCATCGGCGGCATCCTGCTGATCCTCGGGCTGCTCACCCGACCGGTCGGAATCCTCCTTGCGATCGACATGGCGGTCGCCCTCGTCCTCGTGCACCTGCCCGCGGGCCTGTGGGTCACGGCCGGTGGCTATGAGTTCGTCGCGGTGCTGGGCGCCGCGGCGCTCGCCCTCGCCCTCACCGGGGCCGGGCGCTACTCCCTCGACGCGGCGGCCCTCCGCGGCCGCGCCCCCGCCTGGCTCGTCTGACGGCTAGCCGTCGGTGTCCCGCTGCCCGTCCACGCGGCGCACGAGCACCCAGGTGTTGCCGAGGGCGCCGACCGTATGGGTGAACTCGTCCAGTGCGGCCTGGGACAGTGCGAGACCCCGGCCGCTTTCCGCCGCCTCGTCCGGCATCGACACGGCGTCCCAGTCGACCGGCGCAGGCGGGGCCGTGTCGCGGATGCACGCGCGCAGGGTGTCCGTCGTCACGCGGACGTCGACGCTGAGCACGACGTCCGCGGTGTCGTTGTGCTGCGCGATGTTGGTGGTGACCTCGCTCAGCGCGAGGGCGAACAGGATCCGGTCCTGCGACGGCACGTCCGGCGTCCGCTCCCAGAGTCGGTCGAGCTCGTCGAGCGCACGGTCGACGAGCGCGAGCCCGGCGGGCCCGAAGACGTGGAAGACGCCCGCCTCAGTGTCCATCGAACGCCGATTCCGGCGTGGGGTAGTCGCGGAGCACGCGATCCAGGTTGGTCAGATGGAGGACGGTGCGGACCGCCTCGGGGACGGCGGCGATCCGCAGATCGCCGCCGGCGACGCGGGCGCTCTTCAGCCCGCCGACGAGGGCTCCCAGCCCCGAGGAGTCCACGAACTCGGTCCCGCTGAGATCGATCGCGATCCGCGGCTGACCGGCGGTCACGAGGTCGCTCACCGCGTTGCGCAGCAGGGGGGCGCCGGAGGCGGTCAGGCGCCCGGTGATCGTGACGACGGCGTAGCCGTCCCTGGTGTCAGTGCTGACGTTCATTCGACTCCTTCTCGATGACCTTCGCGGCCGGGCCGCGATAGCGCGCCGCCTGGATGATGACGCTGAGGACGACCAGGTCGTAGAGGACCCAGGCGGTGTTGACGAGCGTGCCCGTGCCGTCGCCGGTGCCGACGATGACCCGGGCGACGCCGATGATGAGGGCGATGACCAGCACGACCATGGCGGTCAGCTGGGGCCAGATCTCCCGCCACGGCACCCCGCGCGGGTCGCGGCCGTCCTTGCGGGTGACGGCGAACGAGAGCGGTCGTCCGAGCACGACGTTGGCGAAGGCCGTCCCGCACGCCCGGATCCACACGGGGAACAGGGCGAGCGAATACTGCTGGCCCCGCCAGGTCTTCACGCCCTTCGCGACCACGAGGAACAGGGCCTGGTTGACGAGGAAGTACGGCAGGAAGCGCGCGAAGAAGTCGACCGACCACGCCGTCACCGGCAGCACCCCGAACACGAGGTAGATCACCGGGGCGGCCAGGTAGACGACGGCCGCGAAGCCCGAGAGGTAGCTCCACATCGTGGCGAAGTACATGAGGCGCTGCCCGGCCGAGAGGCCGCGTTTGACGAGCGGGTTGTCCCGCAGCATCACCTGGAGGGTGCCCTGGGCCCACCGGAGCCGCTGCGTCAGCATCGTCCGCAGGTCTTCCGGCGCCAGGCCGTGGGCGAGGATCTCGTGGTGATAGACGCTGCGCCATCCGAGGGCGTGCAGCTGCATCGCCGTCGCCATGTCCTCCGTCACCGAGATGGTGGCGAGCGGCAGGATCGGCTGCGCCTCCTCGTCACGGTCGAGACGCAGGGTGTCCAGCAGCCCGCGCACGGCCTCCACCGCGGTGACGGGGGAGAGGTCGGAGGCGGCCAGCGCGTCCAGACCGGCCTCGTCCACGACGACCTGCCCGAGCTCCGCGTCCTGCTGCACGGGAAGAGACTCGATCACCGCGAGATCGGCGCGAATGCCGTCGAGGTCGTGGGCCACGAGGATCCGCGAGGCGTTGTCCACCGCGGTGCGCACGCGCGCCGCGACCTCGGCCACCGACTCCCCGGCCGCGAGCTCCTTGCGCCCCCGGGCGATCGCGATGCGCAGCGCTCCCAACTCCGTTGCGAGTGCCGGATCGGTCGCCCCGTCTGCTTCCCGCGCGATCAGGGTCTCCGAGGTCTTCAACGCGCGCGCGGCGGAGTCGGTGACGGATCGCACGTAGCCGACGATGCCGAGCTGCATGAGCGCCTCGCGACGGAGCACGGCGTTCGAGCCGCAGAAGAACGCGGCGTTCCAGCCGTCCTTCCCCTGCTGGATGGGGCCGTAGAACAGGGGTGCCTGGCTGCCCAGCGGGTCCGCCTCGTCGACGTTCACGAACCACTGGGGCGTCTGCACGAGAGCGACCTCGGGGTCGTCCGCGAAGTAGCCCAGCGTCCGGTGCAGGATCAGCGGGTCCGGCACCTGGTCGGCGTCGAGGATCAGCAGGAACTCGCCGTCGGTCTGGAAGAGGGCGCTGTTGAGGTTGCCCGCCTTGGCGTGCCGCGGCTTGCCCGTCCAGTCCTCCGACCGCGTGAGGTAGCCAATGCCCGCGGCCTCCGCCTCGGCCTGCAGGTCGGGACGGGAACCGTCGTCGAGGATCCAGGTCGAGTGCGGGTAGCTGATCCGCTTCGCCGCCCGCGCAGTCGTCATGACCAGCTCGATCGGCTCGTCGTAGGTGGTGATGAACACGTCGACCGTGCCCTGCGGGGGCGACACCGGGGCCGGCCGCTCCTTCGCCCGCCACATGGTCAGGCAGAAGAGGGCGGTGTCGATGAGGCTGTAGGTCTCGGCGACGACCAGCGGGACCGCGATCCACCAGGCCGACCAGTTCACCGACTCGAGCCAGCGCCAGGTGACGTAGTTCACGCCGAGCAGGACGGACAGCAGGGCCAGGACGCGGATGGTCGCGAACCGGGCGGTCATGCGTCCCTCCGCACCACGACGACCGTGATGTCGTCGGTCGCCCGGTCGTCGTCCTGCGCGAGCCGCAGCGCCTCCGCGACCGCGCCGTCCGGCCCCAGCGTGTCGAGCACACGCTGCACATGGCCGAAGGGGTCGTCCGGATCGAGCACGTCGAGGAGCCCGTCGCTGCAGCAGATGAACGCGTCGCCCACCTCGAGCCGGGTCGTGACGGCGACTCGCGGTTCGGCGAAGCCCATCCCCATGCCGAGGGGCAGGTTGGTCGAGCGGAGGGAGGTCCACGACCCGTCGGCGCGCACGATGAACGCGAGACTGTGACCGGCGTCGATCACCTCGAGCTCGCCGGTCTCCGGTTCCAGTTCCGCCACGACGGCCGTGACGAACATCGACGTGTCCGCGAGGTCGTCCTCCAGCAGGCGGTCGACCTCGGCCACGGCGTCGGTGAGGGAGCGTTCCGGTGCCGTACGCAGCGAGGCGCGCACCGTGGCGGCGACGAGTGCGGGGCCGGTGCCCTTGCCCATCGCGTCGGCCAGGGTCACCCGCAGGGCGTCGTCGTGGCGCGAGAAGTCGTAGTAGTCACCCGCGAGGGAGCCGCGCGGCGCAGCGCCCGCGGCGATGGTGTACCCCGCGATCTCCGGGTGCACGCGCGGGCGCAGCGCGCGCTGCACGATGGCCGCGTGATCGAGGTCCTCGTCCTGCGCGAGTTCGGTCTGCACCCAGAAGGCCAGGTCGCGGAGGAGACTGCGCTGCTCGTCGCTGAAGGTGTGCGGTTCCGTGTCGAGCACGCACAGCGTGCCGACCGGTTCACCGCCCGGCGCGTGCAGCGGGTGCCCCGCGTAGAAGCGCAGATGCGGGTCGCCGGTCACGAACGGGTTGTCGGCGAAGAGCGCGGTCGTGCTCGCATCCTCCACCACCACCGTCCGGTCCTGCGACACGGTGTAGTCGCAGAACGAGTCCTCTCGCGGTGCCTCGTTCCCCCCGAGGCCGATCTGCGATTTACGCCACTGCCGGTCGCGATCGATCAGCGAGACGCTGACCATCGGCACGCCGAACATCTCCTTCGCCAGCCGTGCCACCCGATCCACCCGGTCATCGGGTGGTGTGTCAAGGATCCCCAGTTCCTCGAGCGCTGCTTGTCGCCGTCGCTCGTCGAACATGCCCCGCCCCTCCTTCTGTTTCCCACATCCTAGGGAGGTTGTGCGCGGGGGTCACCCACCTGTTCGCGGCCCACTCAGGCCAATCACAGGAAACGGTTCTGCGCAAGCCCCAGGGGGAAGCGCTTCTCTGGTCCTAGCATCGCGCCAGGACCGGAGTGCCGTGTCTGTGCGTCCTCGAAAGGAGGCAGGCGGATGCCGCTCAAGACCCGTACGCGGGACCGATACAACCGACGGGAAGCCCTCGCCGGTTATCTCTTCATCTCCCCCTGGCTGATCGGCTTCCTCATCTTCACGGCCGGCGCGATGATCTACAGCCTGTACATCTCGTTCAGCAGCTACAACCTGGCCACGAACAGCGCCCGTCCCGTCGGGATCGACAACTACGCCAACCTCTTCGAGGATCCGCGGGTGGGGGTCTCGCTGGCGAACACCCTGTTCTACGTGGTGATGGCCGTGCCGCTGGAGATCGTGTTCGCGCTGGTGCTCGCGCTGCTGCTCAACCGGGTCGGGCGGGGCGCCGGGTTCTTCCGCGTGCTCTACTACCTGCCCAAGATGACGCCGGCGGTCGCGACCGCGGCGGTGTTCTTCCTCCTCCTGAACGGCAACTCGGGCGCGATCAACCAGTTCCTCCGGGTGTTCGGCATCCAGGGACCGCAGTGGCTCGTCGACCCTGCGTGGGTGAAGCCGAGCATCGTGATCATGACCCTGTGGACGGTCGCCGGCACGATGGTGATCTTCCTCGCCGCCCTCAAGAACGTGCCGGTCGAGCTCTACGAGGTGGCATCGCTCGACGGGGCGGGACCCATCCGCAAGTTCTTCTCCATCACCCTGCCGATGATCTCGGGGGCCATGTTCTTCAACGTCATCGTGCTGTCGATCGCCGCGTTCCAGATCTTCGATCAGGCGTACCTGCTGTTCTGGCGCGATCAGAGCAACTCGTCTCCGGAGGCGTCGCTCTTCTACGCGATCTATCTGTTCCAGCAGGCGTTCCGGCAGTTCAACTTCGGCTTCGCGGCGGCGATGGCGTGGCTGCTCTTCGTCATCATCATGATCATCACGCTCATCCAGGTGAAGGTCGGCAACCGCTTCGTCTACTACGAGGGAGACCGCTGATGTCCCAGACCCTGCGTCAGGTGCCGGTCGAGGCGGAGCCCGAGAAGGTGCCGGGCACGTTCACGACCACGGTGCCCACCCGCCCGCGCTGGCGTCGGCACCTGCGACAGCCGAAGAGCCTGATCGCCCGCATCGTGCTGAACGTCATCCTCGTGCTGTTCGCGCTGCTGTTCCTGTACCCCTTCGCGTGGCTCATCGCGGCGAGCCTCAAGCCGCGCGGCGAGGTGTTCGACAACGCCCTCATCCCGAAGACGTTCGTGCCGGAGAACTATGTCGAGGTGTGGAATCAGCTCCCGCTGCTGAACTGGATGGGCAACAGCATCGCCATCGCGCTGCTCGCCGCCGGTGCCGTCGCGATCTCCAGCTCGATCGTGGCGTTCGGGTTCGCCTACTTCCGCTTCCCGGGGCGCGGGCTGCTGTTCGGCCTCGTGCTCGCGACGATGATGCTCCCGGGTGCGGTGACGATGATCCCGATCTACCTCATCTGGAAGGAGACCGGCCTCCTCGGCACGTGGGTGCCACTGTGGGGCATGAACCTCTTCGGCTCGGCCTTCTACATCTTCTTGCAGCGGCAGTTCTTCCTCGGCCTCCCTCGGGAGCTGTTCGAGGCGGCGCGGCTCGACGGGGCCAGCGCCTGGGGCCTGTTCTGGCGGATCGCGATGCCGCTGTCGATCCCGTCGTTCGTCATCGTCTTCCTGTTCGAGTTCCAGGCGAGCTGGAACAACCTCCAGGCCGCCCTCATCTACCTCAACGCCGGGTCGGTAGACGAGTTCACCGCGCCGCTCGGCATCGCCTACGCCATGACCAAGTACAGCCCCACCGCGGGCGGTCACGGCGACTACCAGTACGTCATGGTCGCCTCCCTCCTGGTGACCCTCCCGATGCTCATCCTCTTCGCCTTCGGGCAGCGCGCCTTCATCGAGGGCGTCGCGACCCAGGGGCGCAAGGGATGACGAACCACAGATCGAAAGGAGCAGTCATGCGCACACGCATGCTGGGAATCACCGCGGTCGCCGCGGCATCCGTCCTCGTCCTCGCCGGGTGCGGCGGGGGAGGGGGAGACGACCAGGCGGCCGACGCCGACTTCGGTGCGGAGCCGAGCGGCACGCTGAAGGCGTGGGGCTTCGAGAACGCCGACGACGTCGGGACCTCGCGCATGGACTACGCCGCCGAGCAGCTGAAGGACGTCGAGGTCGACCTCGATGCGACGGCCTTCGACGCGCAGAAGTTCACCACGCGGATCGCGAGCGGCGACGTGCCCGACGTCGTGCAGATGGACCGCCGGTACGTGACCACGTACGCCGCGCAAGACCTCATCATGCCGCTCGACGAGTGCTTCGCGGCCCAGGACGTCTCGCCGCGGGACCACTGGTACCCCTTCGTCGTCGACGACGTCACCTACGACGATGCCGTGTGGGCGGTGCCGCAGTTCTACCAGCCGCCGGCGATCCTGCTGAACAAGGCCGTGCTCGACGAGGCGGGGGTGACGGCGGATGAGATCGACACCTCGAAGCCCGACGTGCTGCTCGGCGCGATCGAGAAGATGTACCAGGAGTCCGGCGGGGTGCCCACGCGGCTCGGGTTCGACCCGGTCGCGACGGGGCAGGCGGGGCTGTGGATCCTCGGCATGGGCGGCCAGCTCAACGATGAGAAGGGGGCGCCCACCCTGGACGACCCCAGCAACGCGGCCGGCATCGAGATGCTCAAGCAGATCACCGACGCGCAGGGCGGCTTCGCGGCCGTCAAGAGCTTCACCGACTCGTTCGACGCCTTCGGCGATCAGAACCAGTTCGTCGCCCAGCAGGTCGGCGCGCAGGTGAACGCACAGTGGTATCCGAACGTGCTCAGCCCCTACGCCGACCAGATCGACCTCGAGGCCGTGCCGTTCCGGAACGCCGATGGGGAGCCGTTCTCGGTCGCCTCCGGCACCGCGTTCGTGATCCCGGCCGGGGCGGAGAACCCCGCGGCGGCGTGCGCGTGGATGGTCAACCTCACCTCCGACGACGCGTGGACCGCGGCGGGCGAGGCGCGTGCCGAGACCCTGAAGACCGACGGCGGGATCAACACCGGGCTGTTCACCGGGTCGCCGTCCGCCGACCAGTCGATCCGTGACACCTTCGTCACCGACAGCGGCAACGCCGGCTTCGACCAGGTCATCTCCACCTACTACGACGTGGTGGACTACGGGCAGTCGTTCGGCTCCTCGCCGGCGGGCCAGGAGATCCAGAACGAGCTGAACAACGCCATCACCGCGGCGCTGCTCGGGGACAAGTCGCCCGAGGACGCGCTGAAGGAGGCGCAGGAGGCCGCGATGCGGGCGTACGAGAACGCCACGGCCGGCTAGTCCCGGAGGGGTGAGCGGCTACCAGTGTTGACTGTTAACAGTCAACACTGGTAGCCTCGCGGTGTCGACAACACGGTCGACCCACGTAGAGGAGCAAAGATGCCCCGCATGCGCATCACCCGGGCGGCCGCTGCCTTCGCCGCCGTCGCCGCCACCGCCCTGGTGCTGTCGGCCTGCACGAAGGTCGACGAGAGCGAGGGGGCCGCTTCGACCTATCCCGAGGACGACATCCGGCTCATCATCCAGGCGAATCCCGGTGGCGGCTCCGACCTGTCGTCGCGCGCGCTCGCCACCGAGCTGGAGAAGATCCTCGGCGTCAGCGTCATCCCCGAGAACATGCCCGGCGCGGCCGGCGCGCTCGCGATGGAGTACGTCGGCTCGCAGGACCCGGACGGCTACGTCATCGGCTTCGCGCCCGTCGAGATCGCCATGCTCAACACCACCCAGAGCGCGAACGTGATGCCCGACGACTTCGACCTGCTCGGCCAGATCATGCTGGCCCCCGGCGTCATCACCGTCGGTGCGAACAGCGGCATCGAGACGCTCGACGACCTCGTGACCCAGGCCAAGGCCGGTGCGGTCACGGTCGCCAACTCCGGCGCCGGGTCCATCTGGGAGGCCGCCACCCTCGGCCTGGGCCAGGCGACGGACGCCGAGTTCACCCCCGTCCCCTACGACGGTGGCGCCACGGCGGTTGCGGCGGCCGCGTCCGGGGAGACCGTCGCCGCCGTCTCCGGACTCGGCGAGGCCCTCGCGCAGGGCGAGGCGGTCCGCATCCTCGCGGTCATGAACGACGAGCGTCACCCGGACGCGGAGGATGTCGAGACCGTCGAGGAGGCCATCGGCGAAGAGGTCGTCTTCGGCGGCTGGGGTGGCATCTACGCACCGGCCGGCCTGCCCGACGACGTGCACGACGCCCTCGAGGCCGCCGTCAAGGAGGCCGTGGAGTCCGAGAGCTACCAGAAGTTCCAGGCGGACGCCGGCAACCTCGTGGTCTACCGCGACTCCGCGGAGTGGACCGGGTTCGTCGACGACCAGTTCACCCTGTTCCAGGACCTCCTGGGCTGAACACCACCGGTGGGGCCGGCACGCGCCGGCCCCACTGCGTCCTCCGACGAAGGAGCACCATGACCAGCCCCGACACCGCGGCCGAGGCGGCCGCGCCGGGCGGCTACGAGGGGGCGACCGCCTCGCGTCCCCTCGAGATCGCGTTCGCCGCCGCCGCCCTCGCGATCACCGCCGGCTACCTCTTCCTCGCCACGCAGATCCCGCTGCGCCGCGAGGCCGCCCCCGGGCAGATCGACGCCCGGTTCTGGCCGCTCGTCATCGGGGTGACCGGGGTCGTGATCGCGATCGCCCTGCTCGCCGTGGCGATCACCCGCCCGGCCCCCACACGTGAGGATCTCGAGCGCATCCAGCCGGGCGGCGTCCTCCGGGTGATCGCGACGATCGCGATCGCCGGCGCCTTCATCGCGCTCTGGTCGCTCGGCTCCGTCATCCTCTTCGGCTACCGGATCGAGGTCTTCCCGGTCGCCTGCGCCCTGCTCATGGCCGCGCTGATGCTCCTCTACGGCCACCGCCGCTGGCTGAGCCTCGTCATCTACTCCGCCGCCGTCACGGCGTTCGTCTACGTCGTCTTCGGCATGCTCCTGAGGATCCCCCTGTGAACGCGCTCCTGGAGGGGCTGAACTCGCTCCTCGACATCTCGATCCTGCTGTACATGGCCGTCGGCCTCGTCCTCGGCTTCATGGTCGGTGCCTTCCCTGGCATCACCGCGACCATGGCCGTCGCGCTCGCCGCCGGCTTCACCATGACCCTCGAACCGGTGCAGGGCCTGGCGGTGCTGCTGACGATCTACGTCGCGGCGAACTTCGGCGACCGGGTGCCGTCCATCCTCATCAACACCCCGGGGACTCCCGCCTCCATCGCCACGACCCTCGACGGCTATCCGATGGCGAAGCAGGGCAGGGCCGGTCTCGCGCTGACGATCTCCGCGATCGTGTCGGCCGTCGGCATCCTCGCCTCGCTCGTGCTGTTCTCGATCGCCGCGGTGCCGATCGCCAGCTTCGCCCGCGACTACTTCAAGTCGCCGGAGCTGTTCGCGCTCGTCGTCTTCGGCATCGCGATCATGATCGGCATCTCGTCGAAGTCGATGCTCAAGGGCATCCTCGCCGGACTCTTCGGGCTCATGCTCGGCAGCGTCGGCACCTACGCGGCCACCGCCGACCAGCGCTTCACGTTCGGCGTGCTGGAACTCGTCGAGGGCGTGAACTTCATCGCCGTCATCATCGGCCTCTTCGGCATCGCCGAGCTGTTCGACCAGCTGCTCACCCACCGGAAGTCGCACGTGCGCCCGATCTCCAGCCTCGGGCGCTGGTGGCCGAACCGCGCCGAGCTGAAGCAGAGCGGCCGTGCGACCGCGGTCGGCGGAGCGGTCGGCCTCGGCGTCGGCCTCATCCCCGCGGCCGGCGGCGACATCGCCGGGCTCATCGGCTGGGAGCGGGCGCGCAAGGCGTCGAAGCACCCGGAGATGTTCGGCAAGGGATCGATCGAGGGCGTCGCCGCGTCCGACACCGCCTCCAGCGCCACGCTCGGCGGCTCGCTCACCACGACGATGGCGCTCGGCATCCCCGGGGACTCCGTGATGGCGGTCATGATCGGCTCGATGATCATCTGGGGCATCACCCCCGGGCCCACGCTGTTCACCAACCGTCCCGACCTCGTCGTCTCGATCGTCGGCATCATGCTCGTCGCGACCCTCCTGTCGCTCGCGCTCAGCCTGGTGCGGATGAAGGGCATGGTGAAGCTGCTCGACGTGCCGCAGCCGTACCTGTGGAGCGGCATCCTCATCTTCTGCATCATCGGGACGTACGCCACCTCGAACAGCCTGTCGACGGTCGTCACGATGCTCGTCTTCGGTGTGATCGGCGTCCTGCTCAAGCGCATGCAGGTGCCGGCAGGACCCGTGGTCCTCGGCCTCCTGCTTGGTCCGCTCGCCGAGGAGAACCTCGCCCGGACCCTCGCGATCCTCCCGACGCGGCCGTTCTTCGAGGTCGTCAGTCCCATCGCCCTCGTGCTGCTCGCGCTGGCCGTGCTGTCGATCGTGATGCCGGCGATCCGTGCCGCCCGCAAGCCCCGCGCCGAGCGAGCGTCGTTGGAGGACTCGATCCTCCACACCGACAGCATCGTGCAGATCGAGAAGGCGCACGACGAGCTCGCCGCACAGCCGGACCTGCTCACCTCCACCGTCCGCAACGTCGACGCGGGCACGCGCCGGGGACGCGCCGACCGCAAGAACCGCCAGAGCACGACCCCCGAGGAGACCGAGAAGTGACCCGCTACGACATCCTGACCGCCGTCCCCACCGCGTTCCACCGCGACGGGACCCTCGACCTCGAGGGGTCGCGTGCGATCTTCCGGTTCGTGGCCGACTCGGGCAACGAGGGCGCGTTCGTCCTCGGCACCACGGGCGAGTTCCCCGCCGTGGACGCGGCCGAGTTCCGCGCGCTCGTCGCCGCGGCGTTGGAGGAACTGGCCGACCGGATGCGCGTGGTCGTGCACGTCGGACAGCCGAGCACCTTCGAGGCCGTGCGACTCGTCGGCATCGCGAAGGAGCTGGGCGCCACGGAGTTCGCCGCCCTCACGCCGTACTACCTGCGTGCGACGGACGACGCCATCCTCGACTACTACCGCGCCGTCTCGTCGGCCGTGGGTGACGGGCGCCTGTACGTCTACATCTACCCCGCGCGCAGCGGGAACCCGGTCTCGCCGGAACTGCTCGTGCGGATCGCCGCCCTGCCGAACGTGGTGGGGGCCAAGGTGAGCGAGCTCTCGCTCGACGACATCGCGGCCTACCGCGCGGTGGTGCCGGCCGACTTCGAGCTCTACACCGGCGCCGACCGCGACCTCATCGCGGCCGTCGAGGCGGGGGCGCAGGGCGTGGTGTCGGGCGTCTCCTCCGTCATCCCGAAGCCGTTCCGCGCACTCGCCGACGCGGGACGCTCGGGAGACGCCGAGGCCATCGCCGCCGCCCAGGCCGCCGTGGACGACGTCGTCGCCCTCATCGGCGGCGACATGGCACGCATGAAGGAGGCGTACCGCGTGCTCGACGTCGTCGACACTCATTGCCGCATGGCGATCGCCGAGCCCTCCGCCGACGAGCGGGCCGCCGTCGCACAGGTGGTGGCCACGCATCGCTGACGCGACCGGCACACCGCCGGGATGAGACGCCGCGACCTTCGGGTCGCGGCATTTCTTTATTCTTTCTCGGTCTTACTTGTCCGACAAGTGGGCGCGAAGAAAAGGACACTTGACGACACCAGCGAGGACTGTCTACGCTCAGTAACGGGAATTCCGCCGATGTCGCGAAGGAGCGAACGGAACATGTCAGACAAGATCGAGGTCACCGGGTCCGACTTGTCGGACGCGCTCGCGCGACGTCTGGCTCAGCACCTGCAGCGCTCCGGCCTGGAGATCGGCGACCCGCTGCCCACCGAGGCCGAGCTCGGTGCGGTGCTCGCGGTTGGCCGCCAGCGCATACGGGAAGCCCTCAGCGTGCTCGAAGCGTTCGGCATCGTGGCCTCCCGGCAAGGAGCCCGCCGCGTGTGGCGCGGGTTCCGCGCCGCCGATCTCGCCACCCGCTGGATCGGCTTCGTCGACGACCCGGAGGCCGCCACCCGCGAGCTCCTGGAAGTGCGGCACGCGCTCGAGACGTCCCTGCTGCCCCTGGTCATCCCGCGCCTGCAACCCGCCGACCTCGCCCGGCTGCGCCTGCTCTCGGAGGAGATGGTGGAGCGCGCGCTGCGCAACGAGAGCTTCGCCGAGCTCGACCAGCAGTTCCACCGCGGGCTGCTCGCGCCGATGGGCAATGCGTTCGTCGACCAGTTCCTGCAGTCGTTCTGGGTCGTCTTCGCGGCCGCGCGACGCGAGGAGCCCGTCGAGGAGGACCCGGCCATCGCTGCGATGCACGGTCGCATCATCGATGCGATCGAGGCCGGCGACACCCGCCGGGCCGTCCACGAGCTGGATGCCCACTTCTACGGCGTCCGCAACCGCTACCCGGACATCGACTTCGGCAGCACGGCCCCGCTGCCGGTCTGACCCTTTCCGCACCGGCGCGTTCTGTCGCACCCGTCTTGAAATCGATTTCGCACGACCCTCATCTGATCGACGAAGGAGTACGCATCATGAGATCCACCCGAATCCTCCCCGCCCTGGCCGCCCTCGGCGTCGTCGCCCTCGCCACCGGCTGCGCCGGCAGCGCCCCGTCCGGGGAAGGGGACGGCCCCGTCGAGATCACCTACTGGCTCTGGCAGGACGACGCGACCGACCCCACCTGGACGGAGCTCGCGGAGGAGTTCAACGCCGCACAGGACGACGTGAAGGTCGTGCTGGAGACGATCCCGCTCGACCAGTACCAGAACCAGCTCGTGTCCTCCGCGATGAACGGCACCGGTCCGGACGCCGCCCGCAGCAAGGACTGGTGGCTCGGGCAGTTCGCGCCGCAGGGCGCCATCGCCGACCTCACCTCGTACGTCGCCGGCTGGGACGCCTCGGATGACGTGGTCGACTCCCTCTGGGCGACGGGACAGCTGCCCGGCGAGGACGCGGTGTACATGCTGCCGCACCAGTACACGACGCTCTACCTCTACTACCGCACGGACTACTTCGAGGAGCTCGGGCTCGACGCGCCGCGCACGCAGCAGGACCTCCTCGACGCGGCGGCCGCCCTCACCGGCGACGGCCGCTACGGCATCGACGTCCGCGGCGGTGCGGGAGGACAGGACCAGTGGCTCGCGTGGATGTACGCCGGCGGCGCGTCGGTCGTCGACGACTCCGGCGAGGTCGTGCTGGACGACGCGAAGGGCGTCGCGGTGAACGAGGACTACCTCAGCATCGTCACCGACCTGCAGGCGGCGCCCCCCGGATCGATCACGGCCGCCTTCGCCGACGTCAAGACGAACTTCGTCGAGGGCCTCACCGGCATGATGATCCACCACCCGGGTTCCCTGAAGGAGCTGCAGGGCGTCTTCGGCGACAAGCTCGGCGTCGTCCCGATCCCCACGGCGGACGGGAAGCCGGGCGCCACGCTCGGCAGCATGAGCGGCAACGTCATCCTCGAGGGCTCCGACAAGAAGGACGCCGCCTGGGAGTGGATCTCCTGGCTGAGCGAGGAGGCGCAGATGGAGAAGATCTCCGCCTCGCCGCAGGGTCAGTTGCCCGTGCTCGAGTCGGTCATCGACACCGAGGCGTACTCGTCCGACCCGCAGCTCGCGGTCGCGGTCGACGCGATCCCCACCGCCAAGACCTGGCCGGCGCTGGAGGGGGTGGCCGAGCTCGCCGCCAAGGAGTGGAACCCGCTCATCCAGCAGGCGTTCCAGGGTGAGATCAGCAGCCAGGACGTGCTGACGAAGATGTCCGACGTGCTGCGCTGAGGACCGACATGGCAAGCTCCACCCTCACGGAAGCGGTCGTCACCGGCCGGCCGGCCCCGCGCCGGCCGGTGACCCGGCCTCGGCGACGCGCTCGCCGCGGCTCGGTCGCCCCCCTCGTCCTGCTCGCGCCGGCGATCGTGCTGGTCGCGGTCTTCGCCGGGTACCCGCTCGTCCGCTCGATCTGGTTCTCGTTCAACGACGTGAGCGTCTTCACCGGCGTGCTCGAGTTCGTCGGGTTCCAGAACTTCGCCAGTGTCATCGGCACGGCGGAGTTCCTGCCCACGCTCGGCCGCACGGCGTTCTGGACCTTCGGGGCGGTCTCCCTCCAGCTGATCGGCGGGCTGTCGCTCGCGCTCATGCTGAACAACCGCTTCCCCCTGCGGGGCGTCTACCGCGGACTCATCATGATCCCGTGGGCGACGCCCAGTGTCCTGGTGGCGCTCATGTGGAAGTGGATCCTCGACCCCAACAACGGCGTCCTCAACCAGTGGCTCCTGAACGCCGGCGTCATCGACGCCCCGATCGAGTTCCTGTCGCAGAACAGCACCGCGCTGCCGACGCTCGTGATGATCGACGTCTGGCAGGGCATCCCGCTCTTCGCGATCATGATCCTCGCGGCGCTGCAGAGCGTGTCCGGCGAGCTCAAGGAGTCCGCGCAGATCGACGGGTGCGGCCCCGTCGGGGTCTTCCGCCACGTCGTGCTGCCCGCCATCCTCCCGACGATCCTCATCACGACGCTCCTGCGCCTGATCTGGACCTCGAACTACGTCGACCTCATCTTCATCCTTACCGGCGGCGGGCCCGGCACGTCCTCGACGACCCTGGCGCTCGAGTCGTATCTGACGACCTACAAGGCCAGCGACTTCGGTGCCGGCGCGGCGTACGCCGTCATCCAGGCCCTGTTCCTCGCCGTCTTCATCGCGCTCTACGTGCGCCTCACCCGGAAGGACACCACGCGATGAGCACGACGACCGCCCCCGTCCGCTTCGGCCGCCTCGCGGGAAGGACCGGCTTCGCGATCGCGCTCCTCGGCGTGCTCGCGATGGTGCTCGGGCCGTACATCGTGATGTTGCTGACGTCGCTCACGCCGCGGGACGAGCTCGCCGGCGCGGGAGCGAACCTCATCCCCTCGGAGTTCACGACCGCGTCGTACGCCGAGCTGCTGTCGACCACACCGTTCCTGACCTATCTGCGGAACAGCCTCACCGTGGCCGCGATCGCGGTCCCGGTGACCCTCGTGGTCTCCACCGGCGCCGCGATCGCGATGTCCCGGTTCGACTTCCGCGGTCGCGGGGCCGTCATGATCGGGCTGCTGCTCGCGCAGATGTTCCCCGCGGTGCTGCTCGTGATCTCGCTCCAGGGGCAGCTGCGCGGCATGGGGCTGATGGACACGACGCTCGGCCTCGCCCTCGTGCACGCCGCGTTCGCCACGCCGTTCGCCACCTGGCTGCTCAAGGGCTTCGCGGACTCCATCCCCCGGGAGATCGAGGAGGCGGGCCAGATCGACGGGGCCTCGTCCGCGCAGATCGTCCGCATCCTTCTGCTGCCCCTCCTGCGACCGGGCATGGTGGCGGCGGGAACGTACGCGTTCATCCTCACCTGGAACGAGTTCCTCTACGCCCTCACGTTCACCTCACAGACGGCGACCCGCACCCTGCCGGTCGGACTGCACCTGTTCATCGGCGAGTACCAGATCCGCTGGGACCTGCTCACCGCCGGCGGCGTGCTCTCGGTGCTCCCCGTCGTCGTCGGCTTCCTCCTCGTGCAGAAGCGCCTCGTCGCCGGACTCGCCGCCGGCGCCGTCAAGGGCTGACGCCCTCCGCCCCCTCCTCGTCGTCCCGGAAGGACCACGCATGAAAATCGAATCGATCGACCTCCAGCTCTCCCGCATCCCCCTCCCCAAGGGGCCGTGGGGGGACCAGATCCATCGGGTGACCCACATCGAGATCATCCTCGCCGACATCACCACCGACACCGGCCTGGTCGGCACCGGATTCAGCCACACCTCCGGCGTCGGCGGCCAGATGATGATGGCGGCGCTGCGGGAGCTCATCCCCACCCTCATCGGCCGCGAGGTCAATCCGCGGGCCGTCTGGCAGCACTCCTGGCAGCACCTGCGCGACAACGGCCCCGGCGGGACCACCACGCTCGCGCTCGCCGCGATCGACGTCGCACTGTGGGACCTGCTGGGGCTGCACTACCAGCAGCCGCTCGCGAAGCTCCTCGGCCAGGTGCGAGACCGGGTCGCGCTGTACGGCAGCGGCATCAACCTGAACCTCTCCGCCGAAGAGGTCGTGGAGCAGGTCAAGGAGTGGAAGGCCGACGGGTACGCCGCCGGGAAGGTCAAGGTCGGCAAGCCGGACCTCGAGGAGGACGTCTACCGGCTCACCAAGATCCGTGAGGCGGTCGGCGAGTATCCGCTCATGGTCGACGCCAACCAGGGATGGACCTACGGGGAGGCGGTCCGGGCGGTCACCCGGTTCCGCGACCTCAACCTCTACTGGGTGGAGGAGCCGCTGCGCGTGGACGACGTCGCCTCCCACGCTCGCCTCCGGGCCCGGTCGCCGATCCCGATCGGGCTGGGCGAGAACGTCTACACGCTCCAGCAGTTCAACCAGTACCTCCTCGCCGACGCGTGCGACTTCATCCAGGCCGACGTCGGACGTGTGGGCGGCATCACGCCCTACATGGACATCGCCGCCTTGGGCCGGGCGTACAACGCCCCGATGACGCCGCACTTCGTGATGGAGCTCACGGCCAACGTGCTCTGCGCGGTGCCCAACGCCCTGTTCGGCGAGATGACGGACGGCGGCACCCTCACCGAGCTCGGCGTCATCGTGCCGCAGCGGCCGCAGAACGGCTTCTTCGTCCCGACCGGCGCCCCCGGCAACGGTCTCGAGTACGACCGCGAGAACCTCGCCCGGCACGCGGTGCGCTGAGGAAGGCGAACGATATGACGGACATCTTCGACCTCACCGACCGGATCATCCTGGTCACCGGCGGCCTCGGCCAGATCGGATCGGCCTTCGTCCGCGAACTGCACGGGCGCGGTGCGCGGGTGGCCGTGGCTTCGCGCACCGTCGATG
Organism: Microbacterium sp. BLY; assembly: GCF_017939615.1. Taxonomy (NCBI): domain Bacteria; kingdom Bacillati; phylum Actinomycetota; class Actinomycetes; order Micrococcales; family Microbacteriaceae; genus Microbacterium; species Microbacterium sp. BLY. The sequence goes on along the minus strand of NZ_JAGKSR010000001.1, from coordinate 633,968 downwards.
CCGCGCGCCTGCGGGAGGCTTTCCCCGAGCTCGCCGACAGCCCGCGCCTCATCGGCGTCTCGATGGACATCGTCTCGAAGGGCAGCGTCGAGGCAGGCCTCGATGCGATCGTCGATGCGTGGGGTGCGGCGCCGGACGGCGTGATCAACAACGCCGGACTGGACACCCAGCCGAGCGCGCCGCCCGAGGTCTCCGGCCCCTTCGAGGACTTCCCCCTCGACGTGTTCCGGGAGGTGGTCGACGTGAACCTCGTCGGCACGTTCCTCGTGACGCAGGCGGCCGGCGCCCGGATGCGCGCCGCCGGGAAGCCGGGCTCGATCATCAACGTCGGCTCGATCTACGGGATGGTGTCGCCGGTGCAGGACATCTACGCGTACAAGGAGGAGCAGACCGGGGTGCCCTTCGTGAAACCCGTCGCCTACTCCGCCGCGAAGTCGGGGCTGTACAACCTCACCCGGTACTGCGCGACGTACTGGGGCCGGCAGGGCATCAGGGTCAACACCCTCACGCCCTCCGGCGTCGGTCGGGACTCGCAGGACGCGACGTTCCGGGAGAACTACACCGCACGCATCCCGATCGGGCGCATGGCGGAGGCGACCGACTTCAACGGCGCCGCGGTCTTCCTGCTCTCCGACGCCTCGCGCTACATGACCGGATCGAACCTCGTCGTGGACGGGGGGTGGACCGCATGGTGACCACCGCGGCGGACCTCGGGGTGCTGATGGCCGCGATCGCCACCCCCTACGACGCGGACGGGGCGGTCGACACGCGGGTGCTCTCGACGCTCGTGGAGGACTACGTGTCCCGCGGGGTGGAGGGCATCTACTGCTGCGGTTCGTCAGGGGAGGGGCTCCTGCTGTCGGCGGATGAACGCACCGCGGTGGTGGAGACCGCTGTGCGTGCCGCCGCGGGGCGGATCCCCGTGGTCGCCCATGTCGGCGCGCTCTCGACGAGGGAGGCGATCGAGCTCGGGCAGCGGGCGCAGCGGGCCGGCGCTGCCGCGCTCTCGATGATCCCTCCGATCTACTACTCCTTCGGCATCGAGGCCGTCCTCGACCACTACCGCGCGGTGCTGGACGCGGTGGACCTCCCGCTCATCGTCTACAACATCCCGCAGTTCACGGGCACGGAGTTCACGCTCGAGACGGCGGGAGAGCTGCTGGGCGACCCACGCGTGATCGGGCTCAAGCAGACCGCGCACAACATGTACGCCCTCGAGCGGATGAAGGCGGCCTTCCCCGACAAGGCCTACATCAACGGCTTCGACGAGGTGTTCGTGCCCGCGCTCGCCGCGGGTGCCCGCGGGACGATCGGCACGACCGTTGGGCTCCAGGTCGAGCTCTTCCGCGCGGCGCGCCGCCTCCTCGACTCCGGTGACCTGGCCGGAGCCCAGCGCGTGCAGAGCCGGATCAACCACGTCATCGCGGAACTCGTCGCGATCGACGTGTTCCCGGCGGCGAAGTACCTGTCCGGACGCAGCGCCGGAGGGCCGGGCGCCCTGGGCGACTGCCGGCGTCCGTTCCGGCCGCTTCCGGAGGAGGCGCGGGACCGGCTGGACGTTCTCGCGGCGACGCTCGATCGGTTCATCGCCGAGGTCTGAGGGGTGGTTGAAACCGGTTACAGTGGGTGCCCATGGCCACCATCTACGACGTCGCGCAGCGCGCCGGCGTCTCGCCGGCCACGGTCTCCCGGGTCTTCAACGGCACGAGCGTGTCGGAAGAGAAGGCGGCGGCCGTCCGGGCGGCGGCCGAAGAGCTCCGCTTCACGCCGAATCGCACGGCGCGCACCCTGCGGACGCAGAGCTCCGAGGTCATCGCCCTGGTGATCCCGGACATCGAGAACCCGTACTTCACCGAGATGGCCCGCGGCGTCGAGGACGCCGCGTCGGAGGCGGGCTTCTCCGTCGTGCTGTGCAACTCCGACGCCCAGGTCGAGAAGGAGGCGACATACCTCCGGATCGCGATCGCCGAGAACATGTCGGGCGTCATCATCGCGACCGCGGACGAGCACTCTGATCTGGCGCCGGTGCGGGCGACGGGACGTCCGGTGGTCGCGGTGGACCGTCGCACGGCCGCCGACATCGACGGCGTGGTCATGGCCAACCGGGAGGCGGGTGCCGCAGCGACGCAGAGCCTGCTCGACGCCGGGTATCGCCGCATCGCGTACATCGGTGGCCCCGCGCACATCGATACCGCGGCCGAGCGAGCGGAAGGCTGGCGGGAGGCGCTTTCGGCTGGTCCTGATCACGACCTCTCCTCGCTCCAGCGCTTCGCCACGTTCCGTGTCGACGGCGGGCGCGCGGCCATGGAGGAGCTCCTCGCGCTGCCGGAGCCGCCGGACGCGGTGGTCGCCGGCAACAACCTCATCGGCGTCGGGGCGATCCAGGTGCTCACGGAGCGCGGCCTCACCCCGCCGGAGCTCGGCGTCGCGGTCATCGGATCGTTGCCCTTCACGACGCTGTCCCCGTCCGCCGTCACCGTCGTTCGGCTCCCCGCGCGGCTCATGGGTGTGACGGCGGCCCGGATGCTGCTGGATCGGATCAAGGGCGACGAGCAACCGGCCCGGACGATCGTGCTCTCCGGCGAGGTGCAGCGCGCGGCCGCGCGCGCCTGAACCGGACGCTTCTACTGCGAGCGCCAGAATCGTGCCGCGAGGTTCGTCATCTCCTTGTCGAGATCGTCGACCTTCACCTCCAGCCGGTCGAGGCGGTGATCGAGGCCGTCGAGCCGTGCGGTCATCTCGCCGCGGAGCCCGATCATCTCGCCACGCAGCCCGATCATCGCTCCGTGCTGCGCGCCCATCGCCGCACGCAGCCCTCCGGTCTCGCGCATCATCACTCCGTGCAGCGCCGCCAACGCCCCGTGCAGTCCACTGACCTCGTTCGTCATCTGGGTGCGGAGGCTGCCGACCTCGGTGTGCAGTCGCGTAGTCTCGGTGGTCATGTCGGTGCGGAGGCCGGCGATCTCGCCGGTCATCTCGGTGCGGAGGTTGCCGATCTCGGTGGTCATCTCGGTCCGCAGGCCGGCGATCTCGGTGGTCATCTCGGTCCGCAGGCCCGCGATCTCGCCGGTGATCTCTCCGCGCAGTCCGCCGATCTCGGCACGGAGCACGCGGCCGAACTGCGTCGTCATGAGGCTCATGCCGCCCAGCATCGTCGTGACGAAGATGCCGATCAGCGTCCATACCTGCGGGTCGTTCAAGGACATGCCTCCAGTCTCGATCGGAGGGGTCAGGATGTCACGGTATTCCGGTCCTGAGCGGCCCTTCTTTCGCGGTGACGACGCAGATCGTGGAGTCTCACGGAGCCACGATCATCTGTGGAGGAAGAGTCCGCGCCTTGCATCATGAAATCGATTTCGCGTAGCCTGGATCCCGGCCGTCAGGGCCGTCGGTATCGAAGGAGAGACCATGCGCTGCACCCTCGGGGTCGACATCGGCACGTCCAGCAGCAAGGGCGTCCTCGTCGACCCGGCCGGCACGATCCTCGCGTCCGCGACCCGCGCGCACGACGTCTCCCGTCCGCAGTCCGGATGGGTCGAGATGGACGGCCGCGTCTGGTGGGAGGAGTTCGTCGACCTGACGCGGGAACTCCTCGCCGCGGTCCCCGCCGCGGAGGTCATGGGCGTCGGCGTGAGCGGCATGGGCCCGTGCATCCTGCTCGCCGACGAGGACGACGAACCCGTGCGCCCCGCCATCCTCTACGGCGTGGACACACGTGCCACCGCACAGATCGCGCGCATGACCGCCGAGCTCGGCGACGACGAGATCACCCGCGTGGGCGGCTCGACCCTCACCTCGCAGGCCGGCGGCCCGAAGATCGCCTGGGTCGCCGAGGAGGAGCCGGAGGCCTGGCAGCGCGCGCGACGCCTCTACATGCCCGCTTCCTGGCTGGTTCGGAAGCTCACCGGCGCCTACGTCCTCGACCACCAGTCGGCCAGCCAGGTCTCGCCGCTGTACGACATCGAGGGAGAGCAGTGGCACGACCCCTGGTGGCAGCGGTTCGCCGCGACGATCGACCAGCCTCCGCTGCGCTGGGCGGGGGACGTCGCGGGCACGGTGACCGCCGCCGCCGCGGACCTGACCGGGCTTCCCGCGGGGACCCCGGTCATCACCGGGACCATCGACGCGTGGACCGAGGCCGTGAGCGTCGGTGCCCACCAGGTCGGCGATCTCATGCTGATGTACGGCACGACGATGTTCCTCGTCGCGACCGGCGAGGACACCCTTCGCACGCCGTCCATGTGGACCACCGCCGGCGCGTTCGCCGGCACCCGCAACCTCGCGGGCGGGCTGTCCACATCCGGAGCGCTCACCACGTGGCTGAAGGACCTGTCCGGCGCGGACTATCCGGCACTGCTCGCCGAGGCGGAGGAGTCCGGGCCCGGTGCGAACGGCCTGCTGATGCTCCCGTACTTCGCGGGCGAGCGCACCCCGATCCAGGATCCCGATGCCCGCGGCGTCATCGCCGGGCTCACGCTGCGGCACACCCGCGGCGATCTCTACCGCGCCGCCCTGGAGGCCACCGCGCTGGGCGTCCGGCACAACGTCGAGACCATGCGGGCCGCCGGCGCCGACATCCGCCGGATCGTCGCGGTCGGCGGGGGCACGCAGGGGCGCCTCTGGCTGCAGATCGTCTCGGACATCACCGGGCTCGTGCAGGAGGTGCCGCAGACGACGATCGGCGCGAGCTACGGCGCGGCCTTCCTCGCCGCGACGGCCACCGCCGCCCCTGGCGCCGCGCCCGCGATCACCGACTGGAACCCCATCGCCGACACCGTCCGCCCCGACGAAGCGCTGCGGCCCTTCGCCGACGCGCTCTTCGACCGGTACGTGCGGCTGTACGAGGGCTCGAAGGACGTCGTCCACGAACTCGCCGCCGCCCAACGCGACGCATCCCCGACCACCCCGACCCCGGAGGACTCATGACCGCCTACACCCTGCCCACCCCGGCGCCCCGCCCGACCGCGGCGCCGAAGACCGCCTACCTGATCGCGTCCGGCGATCTGCGCGAATCCGCGAACACCGCGGGCTGGCCCACCCAGGTGGAGCTCGAGGCCGGGGTCACCGGTGTGCTGAACGACCTCGGCTGGACGGTCGTCCGCGCCAACGAGGTCGACCCGGAGACCGGCCACGGCTTCATCTCCAGCCAGCGCATGGGACTCGAGGTGTTCAAGAACATCCCCGTCGATGCGCCGCTCATCGTCGCCGAGGCCGTCTGGCAGTACTCGCACCACGTGCTCGCAGGCCTCCGCACGCACCAGGGCCCGATCCTCACGGTGGCGAACTTCGCGGGCGACTGGCCCGGTCTCGTCGGTCTCCTCGGCCTCAACGCGGGCCTGACGAAGATGGACAAGCCGTACGCGACGATCTGGTCGGTCGACTTCACCGACGACTGGTTCCGCGACGGCATCCGGGAGTGGACCGAGACCGGCACGATCACCCACGACGACTCCCACGTACGTCCGCTCCCCGCGCTGCCGGACAGCCCGGAGAAGCAGCTCGGCGAGGCGCTCGCCGCGGAGCTGCGCACCGAGAAGGCCATCATCGGCGTCTTCGACGAGGGCTGCATGGGCATGTACAACGCCATCTTCGACGACGAGCTCCTCAACCGGACCGGCATCTACAAGGAGCGCCTGTCGCAGTCGGCCCTCTACGCGGAGATGCTGAACGTGACGGAGGAGGAGGCGGACGCCGCCTACGACTGGCTGATCGAGCGGGGCATGACGTTCCGCTACGGCGAGGACGCCGCGACCGAGCTCACGCGGGAGCAGGTGCAGTGGCAGCTGAAGATGTACATCGCCGCGCTCCGCATCGCCGACGACTTCGGCCTCGACGCGGTCGGCATCCAGTATCAGCAGGGGCTGAAGGACCTCGTGCCGGCGTCCGACCTGGCAGAGGGCATCCTCAACTCCACCGAGCGGCCGCCGGTGACCTCGCGCGACGGCTCCCGCGTGCTGCACGAAGGACGGGCCTTCCCGCACTTCAACGAGGCCGATGAGGGCGTCGCCGTCGATGCCCTCGTGACCGACCGGGTGTGGCGCGCGATGGGGCTCGTGCCCGACAACACGCTGCACGACGTGCGGTGGGGCGAGGACTACGACGGAGAGTTCGTGTGGGTGTACGAGATCTCCGGCTCGGTGCCGGCCTCGCACCTCGGCGGATGGCAGCACGCGGAGGGCTGGCGGCAGGGTCACGTGTTCTTCCCCGCGGGCGGTGCCACGATCAACGGCGTATCGAAGCCCGGCGAGGTGGTGCTCTCCAGGGTGTTCATCGCCGACGGGGTGCTGCAGGCCGATGTCTTCCGGGCGTCGGTGATCGAGTTGCCCGCCGAGGAGACGCAGCGCCGCAAGGACGCCACGAATCCGGAGTGGCCGATCGCGCACGTGGTGCTCCACGGCATCTCGCGCGACCAGTTCATGGCGCGGCACAAGGCGAACCATGCGCAGCTCGTCTACGCACCGGACGCCGACACGGCAGACAAGGCCCTGATCGCGAAGGCCGCCATGTTCGACGGGATGGGCATCAAGGTCAACCTCGTCGGCGACGTCCTGATCTGACGCCGCGGCCTCCTCACTGCGAGCGCCAGAAGCGGGCCGCGAGGTTCGTGAGCTCCTTGTCGAGGTCGTCCACCTTCGTCTCGATCCGCCCCAGCCGGGCGTCGAGGCCGTCGATCCGTGCGGAGAGTGTCCCGTCGATGCGGTCCACCTCCGCACGGATCACGCGGCTGAGCTGCGACGTCATGAGCGTCATGCCGCCGAGCATCACGGCGGCGGTGCGGGAACAGCGTTCAGGCGGAGGGGCGGAGGTCGCTGGGCGGGCCGCTCAGCGCGCGCAGGGCATAGAGGATCGTCGCCAGATCGACGAGTTCCTGCACCAGCGCCCCGACGACGGCCGGGATCACGCCGGTCATCGCGACGACCATGAGCCCCACGCTCAGGCCGATCCCGATCCAGATCGCGGTGAGGGCCACGCGGAGGGTGTGCCGTCCGATCGCGACGGCGTCGACGACCTTCGCGAGCGAGTCGACGAGGATGACGACGTCGGCGGCGTCCCCGGCGGCCGTCGCCCCCTTCGCGCCCATCGCGATGCCGATGTCCGCGGCGGCGAGCGCCGGGGCGTCGTTCACGCCGTCGCCGACCATGAGCACCGGACGCGGTTCCATCTCGGCCGCGAGGCGGACCTTCTCGGGCGGCAGCAGCTCGGCGTGGATCTCCTCGATCCCGACCTGGCGTCCGATCGACTCCGCTGTGGACGCAACGTCGCCGGTCAGCATCGCGAGGCGGTCGACCTCGTGCAGTCGCAGCCACGAGACCACCGCCGGCGCCTCGGGGCGGGCAGCGTCGGCGAGCACGATGACGCCCGCGAACCGGCCGTCGACGGCGACGTACGCCGCCGCCTCACCGGGGGCGAGATCCGCCCGCGCGGTGTCGGGGGCCAGGGAGGCGACATACGCGGGCTTGCCGACCACGACCGTCCGTCCGGCGATCGTCGCCGAGACCCCGTTCGTCGCGATCTCGCTGGCCTCGGTCGCCGCGTGCAGCGGCAGGCCGCGTGCCGCGGCCGCGCGGCGGATGCCATCGGCGAGCACGTGCGACGAGTACTGCTCGGCGGAGGCCGCGAGCCGGAGGATCTCGTCCGCCGCGAAGCCGGCGGCGGGGCGGACGACGATGAGCTCGGGCCGGCCCTGGGTGAGCGTCCCGGTCTTGTCGAACGCGGCCGAGCGCACGCGCGCGATCTGCTCGATGACCGCCCCGCTCTTCATGATGACGCCCGACTTCGCCGCCCGGGACAGCCCGCCGAGGAACGCCACCGGGGCAGCGATCAGGAGGGGGCACGGCGTCGCCAGGACGAGCACCTCCGCGAATCGGGTGGCATCGCCGGAGATCGCCCACGCGGTGCCGGCGAGCACGAGCGAGACGGCGGTGAACGGGATCGCGAAGCGGTCGGCCAGACGCACGATGGGGGCGTGCGACGATTCGGCCTCGGCGACCAGCGCCACGATCTGCTGGTACTGGCTGTCGGCCCCCGTGCGCACCGCGCGGAGGCGCACGGCCCGGCTGCCGTTGATCGCGCCGGACAGCACCTCGTCGCCGGAACCGCGTGTGACGGGAAGGCTCTCGCCCGTCAGCGATGATTCGTCGAAGGAGGCACTGTCCGTGAGCAGCGTGCCGTCCACCGGCACGATCTCCGCCGGGCGCACCAGCAGGACGTCGCCCACCGCGACGTCGTCGACGGGCACCTCCGTCGCCTCGTCCGAGTCCGCGTCCTCCGGGTGCACCAGCACGTGGGCGGTACGCGGCGAGCGGTCGAGGAGGGCCGAGAGGTCGCGCTTCGCCCGGCGGCCGGCGAAGTCCTCCAGAGCCTCGCCGCCGGACAGCATGAGCACGATGATGAGGGACGCGATGTACTCGCCCACCGCGAGCGTCGCCACCATGGCCACGACGGCGAGGATGTCGAGGCCGACATGGCCCCGGAGCACGTCCCGCACCATGCCGATGAGCGTCCACACCACCACGGCGGCCACGTACACCGTCGCGACCCACCGCCCGATCGTCTCCTCGCCCGCCGCGTGCAGGATGCCCACCACGATGAACGCGACGATCGTCAGCGTGATGACGGGGTACCGCCAGAGGAGTCGGAGGGCGCGCATGCGTCCAGCATCGCCGGAAAGAACGCCCGCCGCCAGCGTCCTCGTGCCGGCCTGCGATCCGTCGCCGGACGTCAGCCGAGGTCGAAGAGCTCGATCTGACGGAGGGTCACGGCGTCGTCGGTCCGCACGCGCACGGCCGCGGTCACGGCCCGCCGATCGAAGGCGAACGGGGTCGTACGGTCGGGGAGGAGGTCTTCGGCGTGCGTCGTGGCGAGCGGGTACCAGTGGCCGTCCGGCCCCTCGGCCTCCCAGTGCAGAGCGTGAGCGGTGATCCGCTCGCGGCTCGTGAGGGTGACGTCGGTGACCCCGCGGGGCGCAGGGAACCGCCACCCGGCCCAGGAGCCGGGTGCGAGGCGGACGCCGTCGTCGCCGGGCGGGTCGCCGTCGTCGAAGAGCCGCGACGCCGTCGTGACGTCGGGGGACGCGACGGGCCGTCCTCTCGCGCCCGTCAGATCGGGGTGCCAGGGTTCTCCGGCGAGGTCGCCGTCCCCGGTCTCCAGCGCACGTGCCGGGTCGTCACCGAACACGAGGTCGAGCACCAGGTCTCCGCGCAGCGCGTCGATCGGGAGATCGGCGGTGGAAAGCGGGCGGCCGTCGAGTCGCGCCTCCTGGAGGATGTGCGCGGCCGCGGTGTGCCGTCGGGAGCGGATCCGCAGCGACGACCCGTCGCCGCGCGCGACGCGGATGTCGTCGCTGAGCGGTGATCCGATGCGGAGCGTGCCCGTGGCGAGCTCGAGGGGGTACAGGCCGAGAGCCGCCCAGAGCCACCAGGCGCTCATCTCGCCGTTGTCCTCATCGCCGGGGAATCCCTGACCGATGTGCGCGCCCGCGAACAGCCGCCGCGCCAGACCGTGCACGAGCCCGGCGGTGTGCCAGGGCCGGTCGGTGAAGGCGTACATGAAGGGGATGTGGTGCGCGGGCTGGTTCGACAGCGCGCACATGCCGGAACGCTGGGCCCGCGCTTCCCGCTGTTCGTGGATGACCGTGCCGTACGCCCCGCCGAAGCGCTCGTCGGCGGTCTCCGGTTCCGCGAAGAGGGCGTCGAGATGGCGGCCGAGCCCGGCGCGCCCGCCGTGCAAGGCGGCAAGGCCGGGGCCGTCGTGCACCGTGCCGACCGACATCCCCCACGCGTTCGTCTCGACGTTGTCGCCGCCCCAGACGCGCGGATCGAAGTCCGGGGTGAACGAGCCGTCCGCCGAGCGACCTCGGAAGAACCCGGAGCCCGGATCGAACAGGACGCGGGCCGCACGCGAGCGGTTCGCGAAGTACCGGGCGAACGCCCGGTAGCGCGCGGCATGGTCCGGGGTGGTCGCGGACGCCGTGAGCTGCGCGGCGAAGCGGCCGAGCGCGGCGTCGCTCACCGCGTTCTCGATGCTCCAGCTCATCCCCTCCGGAACCTCGGACGGGATGAAGCCCAGGAAGCGCCCCCGCCCGATGCCCTTGCGGCCCCGCCGGGGATCGGGGCCCGGTTCGCACGCATGACGCCAACCGCTCTCGAACGCCGCCTCCCGGTCGAACGCCACTCCCCACCGGGCGGCGTCGGCGAAGATCTGGTCGCTCGACGTGCCGACCATGCTGTCCACGTAGCCGGGGGCGCTCCAGCGCGCCATCCACCCGCCGCGACGATACTGCGTGAGCTGACCGTCGAGCAGGCGGCCGGTCAGCGCCGGGTCGAGGAGCGCGAGCGCCGGCCACTCGGTGCGGTAGGTGTCCCAGTAGCCGTTGTTGACCACGAGCTCGCCGTCCGCGATCGGTGCTTCCGTCGCCGTCTCGCCGAAGGTCGTGCGGGCGGCGAACACGTCGGCGAACCGCCAGCGGGGGGCGTCGGCCGTGCCCGCGTTCTCCGCCGCGGTGTTCGGATACAGGTGCATGCGGTGGAGCGCGGCGGCGATCCGCGCGCGCTGCTCCTCGTCGGCCAGGCCGCGGAACGGGCGTTCGGCGGCGGGGAGCGGAGGGATCGTGACCCGCCCCAGCAGGGCGTCCCAGGAGGCGGCGGCGCGGGTGCGGAGCTCGTCGAACGAGACGGCGGGCGGAGCCTCGAGGGCGAGACTGTGCCGGGCCTGCGCGACGGACAGGAACGACACGGCGATCCGCACGTCGACCGCGCCCGTGCTGCCGACGAAGCCGGCGACGCGCGGGCGGCCGGCGTCGTCCAGCGGGCCATGGCTGACCTCCGCGGCCCCGCTGACCGTACCCGCGAAGTAGCAGCGGGGCGCGTTCCCCCAGTCCTCTGATCCCTCCGGGATCCACCCTTCGAACCCGTGCGCGGTGAAGGTGAGCCGGCCGTCGTCGGTGAGCTGGTCGATGACGAAGCCGATGCCGGCGTCGCCGTCGGCGCGCACCCGGAAGGCCGCCGTATGCGAGGTGGCGGTCATCTCGACGCGCAGACCGTCTCCGAGGTCGGCGGCGTACTCGTGCGGACGGGCGCGCTCCGTGCCCGGGACGATCCATCGCCGCCGAGCCTCCCTGTCCGACCGCGGCGCGCCGAGGAAGGGCATGAGCTGCAGCACGGCCCGATCCCCGATCCACGGGCTGGGCTGGTGGGAGAACTGGAGCGCCTCCAGACGCCGCCCCGCGGGATCGTCGTGCACGAAGGGGCGGTAGGGCCAGCGGGCGTCGGCGGCGTCCGTGGCGGGGGTGACGAAGGTGAAGCCGTGCGGCACGGCGACCGCCGGGATCGTGTTCCCCCGGGAGAAGCGCGGGCCGGAGTGCGAGCCGCGCCGCGTGTCGACCCGCTCGACCGGTGGGAGGTCACCGGGTGTCGTGCGCTCCTCCACGAGAACCTGCACGTACCCGGTGACCTCGGCCGGGAGGTGCGGCGCGGAGGCGAGGTCGGCGGTGCCGAGGACGAGCTCGACGGTCCCGGTGGCCGCGTCGACGGCGAGGGGAGCGAGCGCGACGGTGTCGGCGTTCCACTGCTCCGGCATGCTCCACCGGGCGGCGAACTGCGCTGTCGCCGTGACCGGGAAGTCATAGCGATCCCGGACCCCGGCGATCCCGCTCAGCCGGTGTCCGTGCTCATCCCGTACATCGACGGCGACCGCGAGCGCGGCATGCGGAGCGAGGGTCGCGGCCGGGCCGTCCGCGAAGAACGCCCAGTGCAGCACGGTGTCCGGCGTGAGCGCGATGTGGGCGAGGGCAGGGACATCGATCCGCTGCTCTCTGCGCGACGGGTCGAACGCGTACGCGAAGACAGGACCGGGGAGCACCCCCGCATGCGGGCGCGACGACGGAGGGTCCGCGGGACCGGAGGCCGGGCGGAGCAGCGGCGCACTCACCCCTTCAGCGCACCCTCCTGCACGCCCTTGAAGAAGAAGCGCTGCGTGAACGAGAACATGATGACGATCGGCACGAGGGCGATCATGGTGCCGGCCGCGATGAGCCGCGGGTCGACGGAGAAGCTGCTGTTCAGGTACGCCATGCCGACCGTCAGCGTGTACTTCGCCGGATCGGAGAGCACGATGAGCGGCCAGAGGTAGTCGTCCCACGCGCCGATGAAGGCGAAGATCGCGACGACCGAGACCATGCCGCGGATGTTGGGCCAGACGATGTGCCGGATCCGCTGCCACGTCGTCGCGCCGTCGACGGTGGCCGCGTCGAGCACGTCCTTCGGGATCATCCGGCAGGCCGTGGCGACCAGCAGCACGTTCATGGCGCTGATCGCTCCGGGCAGGAACACGCCCCACAGGCTGTCGGCGAGGCCGAGTGCGCGGATCGTGAGGAAGTTGCTGGTGACGGTGACCTCGCCGGGGAACAGCAGCGTGGACAGCAGGATGCCCATGACGATCCACTTGCCCCGGAAGCGCATGCAGCCCAGGGCGTAGCCGGCGAACGTCGCCAGGATCACGTTGCTCAGCACGGTGCCGAGGGAGACGAGCAGCGAGTGCCACGCGTAGAGGTAGACGGGGACGATGTCGGCGACCCGCGTGTAGTTCTGCAGCGTCGGGTCGCGGGGGATGAGCTCGGGCGGGAACGAGTAGATGTTCTCCTGCGGCCCCTTGAACGACGTCGAGAGCTGCCAGACGAACGGCCCGATGACGAGGAACAGGACGAACAGCAGCAGCGCGTAGCGGCCGATGAGTCCGCCGAGCGTGGGCTTGCTGAAGTCGCCGGAGCCGCGGCGGCGGAAGATGCGTTCGCGGGACGGTCGCGCGGAGTCCTGGGCCGGCGGTGCGCTCTCCACCGGGGGTGTCGTGAGAGTCGTCATGCGGAGACCTTCGCCTTCTTCTCGCGGTTCATGAACGCGATCGCCGCCAGCGGCACGAGCGTGAGGAGGAACAACGCGACGCTGATCGCGGACGCGTAGCCGATGTTGCCGTTCAGGCCCGAGCCGACCTGGCGGATCAGCATCACGAGCGACATGTCGTAGCCGCCGGGGCCGCCCGTGCTCTTGGACAGCACGTCCAGCTCGGCGAACACCCGCATGGCGGACACCGCGATGAGGACGGCGATGAGGAGCATCGCGCCGCGCACGGAGGGGATCGTGACCGACAGGAAGCGGCGGAACGAGCTGGCCCCGTCGAGCATGGCGGCCTCGTGCAACTCCTTGCCGACGTTCCCGAGCGCCGCGAGGTAGACGACCATGTAGTAGCCGAGTCCCTTCCACACGGTCAGCAGGATCGCGCAGCCGAGCAGCAGCCAGCGGTCGACGAGGAAGGCCATCGGCTGGTCGATGAGGCCGAGGAACTCCAGGGTCTGGTTGATGATGCCGCGGCTGTCGAACAGCCAGGTCCAGATGAGCGCGACCACCACGACCGAGGCGATCACGGGGAAGTAGAACGTGGTGCGGAAGAACGAGATGCCCGGGAGCTTCTTCTGCACGAGGAGGGCGAGGAGCAGCGGGAGGATCGTGAGCAGCGGCACGCACACGACCACGTAGATGAGGCACGTGGTCAGCGCGTTCCAGAACATCTCGTCGCCGAACATGCGCTCGTAGTTCGCACCGCCGACGAACTCCGGGGTCCGCAGGGGGCGGGCGTCCGTGAAGCTCAGGACGACCGTGTTGAGGAACGGCCAGAGCGCGAACACCAGCACCCAGATCACGGCGGGGGCGAGGAGCAGCCACGGGGTGAACCATTTGTGGGATCTCATCGTCGACCGCCGCTGCCGGGTGCCGGTGTCCGCGCGCATGATCACTGGTCCACGCGGTTCGCGTTGGCGTACTCGACGATCTTGTCGAGCTGCGTCTTGGGGTCCGCCTCGCCGTTCACGGCGAGGGCGATCTGCTGGGTCATGTAGGTGGCCATGTCGGCGGTCCACTGGAACGGCAGCGCCTTGGCGTCCGCCATCGCGCCGAACACCGTGTCGATCGCGGCGAGCTGCTTCTCGTCGGTGACCGAGGAGGCGATGTTGTCGACCACCTGGTCGCCGCCGTCCGCGGTGCCGGGAGCGGTGCCGACCGCGAGGGACGAGAAGGCGATCTGGTTCTCCTCATTGGTGGCGAACTCGGCGAACGCGAGAGCCGCTTCCTTGTTGTCGGAGTCGGCCGACACGTTGAGGCCCTGCACGTAGAGCGGGGCGATCCCGAGGCGCGGGGTCGCGACCGTGTTCTCCAGCAGTGCCGGGGCGTCCTTCTGCAGGTCGGTGGTGAAGCCGGTGCCGCCGGTCGTGAAGGCGACCTTCTCCTGGATGTACGCCTCCGCGTTCCCGCCGTAGTCGCCGGTCAGGGCTTCCGCGGGCATGGCGCCGGCGGCGTACGCCTCCGCGTACTTCTCGACGATCGCGGCGGCCTCGTCCGTGTTGAAGTCGAACTCGCCCTCGTCGTTGATGACCTCCATGCCCGCGGCGGTGAAGGTGTCCAGCGCCGGGATCGAGGACAGCAGCTGCACCTTGCCGCCGGACTCGGTGGCGACGTCCTCGGCGAGGGTGAGCAGCTCGTCCACCGTGGTCGGCAGGTTCTCCTCGGTGACGCCGTACGGCGCGAGCTGGGCGAGGTTCCACCAGGAGGCGTCGCTGGAGAGGTACCAGGGCAGACCGTAGGTGCCCTCGATGCCGGGGTACTGGCTGTACGAGTCCCACGCGCCCGCGTTGTACGCCGACTTCAGATCGGGGTCGGCGGTGTCGAGGTCGACGAGCTTGCCGGCGGCGACGAGCGGGTAGGCGATGTCCGGCGGGAGGTTGAGCACGTCGGGCAGCGTGTCGGCGTTGGCCTGGCTGAGGATCTTCTCCTGATACCCGTCGCCGGGCTGGTCCAGCCACTCGACCTTGACATCGGGGTGCTCTTTCTCGAACGCCGCGATGAGGTCTTCGAAGTAGGGAGTGAACTTCTCGTTCTTCAGCGACCAGGTCTGGAACTGGATGGTTCCGCTCAGCTCCCCGGACGTGTCGATGGGGCCGGCGTCGTCGGAGGCGCCGCCGCCTCCCGTGCAGCTCACGAGCGCCAGGGCGCCGATCGTGAAGGTTGCCAGAGCGACAATGCGTGCGGGAACTTTCATCGTGCTTCTTCCTCGAGGCGGGCGAATCGGCGCGGTCCGACGAATGGACTGCAGCGCTTTAGCAGATGAAACCACCCGGCGCGTCCGGTGTCAAGGTGTCCGCTATCGACGGCGATGCTCAAGCGTTATAGTGGTGCGACATGTCCTCGTGGGAGGCACGGTCCGAAAGGTGCACACATGACGCAGCGCGGCGCTCTCGACGCCCCACTCCGCTTCGGGGCGAACTACACGCCGTCGAAGGACTGGATGCACTCCTGGCTCGACTTCACCCCGGACGACGTGCGCCGCGACTTCGCGGCGCTCGCCGCGCTCGGTCTCGACCACGTGCGGGTGTTCCCGCTGTGGACCGTCCTGCAGCCCAACCGCACCCTCATCCGCTCCCAGGCGGTCGACGACGTCCGTGCCGTGGTCGACATCGCCGCGGAGTTCGGGATGGATGCGAGCGTCGACGTCGTCCAGGGCCACCTGTCCAGCTTCGATTTCGTCCCCTCCTGGCTGTCCACCTGGCACGACCGGAACATGTTCACCGACCCGAAGGCCCTGGACGGTCAGGTGACCCTCGTGGAGCGGCTGGCCGGCGCCCTCCGGGACGCCCCGAACTTCCTGGGTCTCACGCTCGGGAACGAGACGAACCAGTTCTCCGCCCACACGCATCCCTCGCCGTGGCCGGTCACGATCGACGAGGCGGGCGGCTGGATCGAGGCGCTGCTCGCCGCGGCGGAGCGGGGCGCCCCCGGCCTGCCGCACGTGCACAGCGAGTACGACGCGGTCTGGTACATGGACGGCCACGGGTTCACCCCCGCGCACGCGTCCCGGCTCGGTGCCATGACGACCATCCACTCCTGGATCTTCAACGGCACCGCGCAGCGCTACGGCGGCCGCTCGATCGCGTCCGACCGGCACGCCGAATACCTCATCGAGCTCTCGCGCGCGTTCGCGGCCGATCCCGCCCGCCCGATCTGGCTGCAGGAGGTCGGCGCCCCCTCCAACTGTCTCGATGAGGCCGAGATGCCGGGGTTCCTGGAGGCGACGCTGCGGTCGTCGCTGCGCACCGAGAACCTCTGGGGCGTGACCTGGTGGTGTTCGCACGACGTGAGCCGAGAGCTCGGCGATTTCCCGGAGCTGGAGTACTCGCTCGGGCTCATCGACCAGGGTGGAGCGGCCAAGCCCCTCGGCCGCCGGTTCGCCGAGCTCATCCCCGAGCTGCGCGCGCGGACCGTGGCCCCGGACCGCCCCACGGCGATCGTCGTGGAGGTCGATGAGCAGGAGGTGCCGGCGAGCCGGGCGGCGCTGAGCCCCGGCGGCGCGATCTTCCAGGCCTGGGTCGACGCGTGTGCCGCGGGCGAGGACCCGGCGCTGGTGACCTCGCGCATCGCGCACGACCCCGCGGCGCTGGAGGCGCGCGGCATCCGCCGCCTCCTCCACCCCGCTCCGTCCGCGTCGGACGTGACGCGCTACACCTCCGTCAACACCGTCGTCTGAGTCTCTCCACGTCCGGGTCGCCGAGACACCGGTTCGTCATCGAGACCCCGGGGTGCGTGCGTCGAAAGCCCGGGGCGGGGGCGGAAGCGCGGGGGCTCAGGAGGGCGGGGGCGCCGTGCTCTCGCGCGCTGTGAGCACCGGGGTCGGACCCTCGACGCTCGGCAGCGTCGTGCCGGCCTCGATCTGCTGCAGCAGGAGCGTGGCCGCCTGCTCGCCGAGCTCGAACGTGTCCCGGGTCATCGCGGTGATCGACGGGTTGATGAGCCCCGCGATCACGGAGTCGTCGAACGACGCGAGCGAGACGTCGCGCGGAACCACCCGTCCCATCTCCTGCGCCACGCGCAGCCCCGCGACGGCCATCACGTCGTTGTCGTAGACGATCGCGGTCGGACGCTGCCGGCCGGACAGCTGCGCGCGCGTCACGGCGGAGGCGCGGGCGGGGGAGAAGTCGGTCGTGATGACCTCGCCGGCGATGCCGTCCGCCGCCATCCGCTCCAGCACCTCGGCGCGCAGCCGGGTGTGCTCCAGTTCCGCCGGGCCTGCGACATAGGCGATGCGCGTGTGGCCGAGGGCGGCGAGGTAGGAGAAGAGCGTCTCCGCGACGGCGTCGTCGCCGATCCACACGCTGGGGACCGCGCCGTCCGGGGACGGCTTCGAGCCGATCATCACAGCGCGGGCGTCGAGGGCGATGATGCGCTCGCCGCGGGGGTCGTCGTCGCGGGGGTCGATGAGGATGATGCCGTCGACCTGATTCGACGAGCGCCATTGGCGGTGCACCTCCATCTCCTCCTCGATGTCGGCGACGAGCCGGAGCTGGAGCCCGACCTTGCTCTCGGAGAGCCGCGACTCGATGCCGGCGATGAGATCGGTGAAGAAGGCCTCGGAGCCGAGGGAGCGCGCCGGGCGGGCGAGCGCGAACCCGACCGCGTTCGCACGGGCGCCGACGAGCGCGCGGGCGGCGGAACTCGGCTGCCAGTGATGCTCCTCGATGATCGAGAGGATGCGCTGTCGGGTCTCCTCGCTGACGCCGGGGCGGCCGTTCAGGGCGAACGACACCGCGCCGGGGGAGACGCCGGCCATGCGTGCGATGTCCGCGATCGTCACGCGTTTCCCCGAGGCCATAGGCATCACCCTACTTGATCGATTTAGCCTCCCGGAAGCGGGGAAGACGCTACCGTGGACTCCGGTGCTAGATCGCTTTAGTAATTCGGCTAGCATCGAACGCATCCCTCACCGTCGAGCCCGGAGAACCCCACATGCATGACGACACCTCCCTCACCGTCGGCCGCGTCAAGCGGGTCCTCGAGGAGCGCATCCGCCCGGCGATCCACTCCGCCGCCGTGCCGCTCACGGTCCAGGCGCATCAGCTGCCCGGAGAACCCGTCACCCCGGCGGAGGGCCTCGCGCTGCCGTTCGCGCCCGCCGCCGTCGGCGAGCTGTGGGGTCCCGCCTGGGGGACCACGTGGTTCCAGCTCACCGGACGGGTGCCCGCGGAATGGGCCGGCCGCCGCGTCGAGGCGCTGATCGACCTCGGTTTCGACGTCAACATGACCGGGTTCCAGTGCGAGGCCCTCGCGTACCGCCCCGACGGCACGCCGATCAAGAGCATCAACCCGCGCAACCAGTGGGTGCCGATCGCCGACAGTGCCGCGGGCGACGAGCCCGTGGAGCTCTACCTGGAGGGTGCGTCCAACCCCGTCCTGCTCGACTACCACCCCTTCCTGCCGACGCAGGAGGGCGACATCCTCACCTCCTCGAAGGAGCCGCTGTACCGGCTGCGGCGCCTCGACCTCGCGGTGTTCGAGCCCGAGGTGTTCGATCTGTCGCTCGACCTCGAGGTGCTGTTCGAGCTGCAGGCGGAGCTTCCCGCGACGTCGCCGCGCCGCATGCGCATCCTGCAGGCGATGGATGACGCGCTCGACGTGCTCGACCTGCAGCGCATCGTGGAGACCGCGGGCGACGCGCGGGCCCGGCTCGCCGACGTCCTCGCCGCACCGGCCGAGGCGAGTGCGCACCGCATCTCCGCGGTGGGGCACGCCCACATCGACTCGGCCTGGCTGTGGCCGGTGCGCGAGACGATCCGCAAGGTCGCACGCACCACCTCCTCCATGACCACGCTCATCGAGGAGCAGCCGGACTTCCTCTACGGCATGTCCAGCGCGCAGCAGTACGCCTGGATCAAGGAGCACCGCCCCGAGGTGTGGGAGCGGGTCACGGCCGCGGTCGCCGCCGGACGCTTTCTGCCGCTGGGCGGCATGTGGGTGGAGTCCGACACCGTGATGCCGACGGGCGAGTCCCTCGTGCGGCAGTTCTCGCACGGTCAGCGGTTCTTCGCGCGGGAGTTCGGCATCCGCTCGAAGGGGGTGTGGCTGCCGGACAGCTTCGGCTATTCGCCGGCGCTCCCGCAGCTGATGCGCCGCGCCGGATTCGAGTGGTTCTTCACGCAGAAGATCTCCTGGAACCAGCAGAACGTCTTCCCGCACCACTCCTTCCTGTGGGAGGGCATCGACGGCTCGCAGGTGTTCACGCACTTCCCCTCGATGGACACCTACAACTCGCAGCTGAGCGGCATGGAGGTCGCGAAGGCCGCGCGGCAGTTCAAGGAGAACCGGGTCACCTCGCGGTCGATCGCCCCGGTCGGCTGGGGAGACGGCGGTGGCGGCACGACGCGCGAGATGACCGGCAAGGCCGAGCGTCTGCGCGACCTCGAGGGCAGCGCGCAGGTGGTGTGGGAGCACCCGGACGCGTTCTTCGAGGCGGCCAAGGCCGAGCTGCCGAACCCCGCCGTGTGGGTCGGCGAGCTCTACCTCGAGCTGCATCGCGGCACGCTCACCAGCCAGCACGCCACGAAGGCGCTGCACCGGTGGGCCGAGCACGCGCTGGTCGAGGCCGAGCTGTGGGCGGCCACCGATGCCGTGCGCACCGGCGCCGCCTACCCGCAGGCCGAGCTCGACCGGCTCTGGCAGGCGGTGTTGCTGCACGAGTTCCACGACATCCTCCCCGGCACCTCGATCGCGTGGGTGCATCGCGAGGCCGTCGCCGTGCTGTCGGACGTGCTGTCGGACGCCCGCGACATCGCCGATGCCGCCCGCCGGTCCCTCGCCGGCGAGGGCGACCGTGAGCTGCTGTTCGAGCCGACGTCGGTCGGTCGGGGGCGCGCACTCGGGGCGGCCTGGGTCCCTGAGCCCGTCGACGCGCCCGTCTCGCTCGTCGAAGACGCTTCGGCAGGCTCAGCGACCCACCCGGGCTGGCGGATCGAGAACGACCTCGTGTCGGTGCTCGTCTCGGGCGAGGGGCTGATCGTGTCCGCCGTCGACAAGGCGTCGGGCAGGGAGACGGTCGCCGCAGGTAGGGCCGCGAACCTGTTCCAGCTGCACCAGGACTTCCCGAACATGTGGGACGCGTGGGACATCGACCGGTATTACCGCAACAGCGTCGATGACCTCACCGCGGTCTCGTCGATCGAGACCTCCGTCGTGGACGGTGTCGCACGGATCGTGGTCGTGCGGCCGTTCTCGGAGTCGACGATCACGCAGACGATCACCCTCGCCCCGGGCTCGCGGACCGTGCACCTGCGCAACGAGGTCGACTGGCATGAGACGGAGAAGCTGCTCAAGCTCGCCTTCCCCCTCGACATCCAGGCGTCGCACACCGAGGCCGAGACGCAGTTCGGCTACCAGGCGCGCGTCACCCACACGAACACGAGCTGGGAGGCGGCGAAGTTCGAGACCTCGATGCACCGCTTCGTGCTCGTGCGGGAGCAGGACTTCGGTGCCGCTCTCGTGAACGACTCGATCTACGGGTACGACACGACGCGCGAAGTCGGTGAGGACGGGGTCACCACGACCGTGCGCCTGTCCCTGCTGCGGGCGCCCCGGTTCCCCGACCCGGACACCGACCACGGTCGCCATGAGATCGAGGTCGGCTTTGTGATCGGTGCCGACGCCGCCATCGCCACGGCCGAAGGGATCCGGCTCAACAGCCTGCCCACGGTGGTCCGCGGGGCACGCGAGGTCGAGCCGCTGGTGGAGGTGTCGGGCGAGGGGATCGTCGTCTCGGCGGTCAAGCTCGCCGACGACGGCTCCGGCGACGTGATCGTCCGCGTCTACGAGGCGCTCGGTCGCCGGGCGGTCGGCGCGCTGGCGGTCCGCTTCGACCACCGCGAGGTGCGCGAGGTGAGCCTGATCGAGGACGAGATCGACGAGCCCCGGGTCGGTGGCGCCCTCCGCCTCCGTCCCTTCGAGGTGCGCACGCTCCGCATCGTCCGCTGAGCCCCCGGGTTCCCGCTCCGCCGCTTCTCGCCGGATCAGAAACGCGCCTCCCGCACGGTCGGGAGGCGCGTTTCTCATCCCGCGCGGGGGATGGGGGGATGGGGTCAGGCGGGCGGGAGGCGGAGGACGTCGGGGGACTCGCCGCCGGTGAGGTCGTCGGCGATGCGGAGGCTGCGGGCAAGGTCGTCGAGCGCGCCGATGAGCGTGCCGAAGCGCTCCCGGTCGCTGCACACCGCCGTCAGGGTCACGAGGTGCGTGCCCGTGTCCCACGTGTAGGTGGCGAACGGCGGGGCCGAGGGGGACGGCGGCGTCGGCACCACGAGCTTCTCGCCCACGCCGAGCCGGGTGGGGAAGGAGGTCGTGTCGTCGTACTCCATCGGCATCGATGCCCGGGCGATCCGGATGTCGGGAGTCAGCGCCTGCACCGTCGCCATCGCCACGACGAGATCCGGCTCCGCCTTCCACGTCCACGCGAGCACCCGGCCGTCGGCCTTCTTCATGAGCATCGGCGCGGCCTGGCTCATCGCCCAGGCCCCGAACCGCGAGCCGGGACGCTCCGTCGCGCCGACCGCGGCGTTCACCTGGCCCAGCAGCATCCGGATCGCGGCCTTGCGGTGCCGGCGCCCCTTCCAGCCGAGCGAGTCCGTCACGGGGATCCACAGGTGGGAGTCGGCGTCGGCGTGCAGTCGCATGGCTTCACGGTATCGGCCGAGGCTGAGGGAAGCCGGTATGGCTCGGCGCCGCCCGCAGGGGCCTCCGGTAGAGTGGCGACGCCCGACCAGGGCTTCTCCTTGGCCGCCACCCCGTAAGGCATCTCTGTGACCTCCTCCGACGATCCGATCGATGCGTCGCGCGACGCCACCGCCGAACAGCCCCGCCCCCTGACGATCCTCCTCGGCTGCGACACGTTCGCCCCCGACATCAACGGCGCCGCCCGCTTCGCCGAGCGCCTCGCCGCCGGCCTCGTCCAGCGCGGACACGACGTGCACGTCGTCGCCCCCAACCAGGCATACCGGCGGACCGCGCCGCACACCGAGGTCATCGAGGGGGAGCCGATGACGCTCCACCGGCTGCCCTCCGTGCGCTGGGCGCCGCACGACTGGCTGCGCTTCGTGTGGCCCTGGCGCTCCAAGCACTACGCCCGCAAGGTGCTCGACGCGGTGCAGCCCGACGTCGTCCACATCCAGTCGCACATCGTGATCGGACGCGGCCTCGCGCGCATCGCGAAGCAGCGCGGCATCCCGGTCATCGCGACGAACCACGTCATGGCCGAGAACATCCTCGACCACACGACCATGCCGAAGTTCGTCGACGACATCGTCCTCAAGCTCGCCTGGGCCGACGCCAAGCGCACCTTCGACCTGACGCGGGCGATCACGACGCCCACGCGTCGGGCCGCCGACTTCCTCGAGAAGACGGTCGAGGTGCGTGGCGTGATCCCGGTGAGCTGCGGCATCGACCGCTCGCAGTACACGCCCGTCATCGCCCCGCGCGAGAAGAACCGCCTGGTCTTCGTCGGTCGCCTCACCGCCGAGAAGCAGGTCGAGGTGATCCTCCACGCGATGACGAAGCTCGACCCCGCGCTGAACACCACGTTCGACATCGTCGGCGGCGGCGACCAGCGCAAGCAGCTGGAGCACCTGACGGCGCAGCTCGGGCTCGCGGACCGCGTCACGTTCCACGGCCGGACAACCGACGAGGAGCTGCGCGCCCTGCTGTCCCGCGCGAGCCTGTTCGTGATCGCCTCGATCGCCGAGCTGCAGTCCATCGCGACGATGGAGGCGATGGCCTCGGCGCTGCCGATCGTCGCCGCCGACGCGGTCGCGCTGCCGCACCTCGTCCACGACGGCGAGAACGGCCACCTCTTCACGCCGGGAGACGTCGACGACCTCGCCGCGAAGCTCACGGCCGTGCTCACCGCCTCCCCCGGCGAGTACGAGCGGATGCAGAAGGCGTCCCTCGACGGCGTGGCCATCCACGACATCAACCGCACACTCGACACCTTCGAGGCGCTGTACCGCGACGAGCCGCTGCCCGAGTGACGCGGATGCACGTCGTCTTCTTCGCCGATCAGCACCTCGACTCCCTCGGCGGGGCGCAGGTGTCGATGCGGCTGCAGCGGACGTTCCTGGAGCGCGCCGGGCACACCGTGACCGTCGTCGCGCCCCGGATGCACGCCCGCCGCGACGATGCCGCGCCGTCGGACGGGAACGTCGATCTTCCGTCGATGCCGATCACCCCGGACCGCGAGTACGCGATGACCTGGCCCGGGCGGGCGACCGACCGCACCCTCGACCGGGCGATGACCCGGCGGCCTCCCGTCGATCTCGTGCATGTGCAGGGCGACTTCTGGGGCGCGTTCATCGGGCACCGCTTCGCCGCCCGCCACGGGATCCCGGTCGTGCACACGATGCACAACCGGGTTGATGTGGGGCTCGCCGCCGTCACCCCGCTGCACCGTCCGGTGCTCGCGGTGCTCAACCTCTGGCGCCGCGCCGCCCTCCGCGGGATCGGCGCGCCGGTCGGCGGCAGCGACGGGTGGTCGTATCTGCGCGGTCTCGCGGCCGGGGCCGCGGCCGTCACGGCCCCGTCGGGACATTTCGCCCGCCGTCTGGAGCGGCACGGCGTCGCCCCGACGGTCGACGTGGTGTGGAACGGCATCGACGACGACGTCCGCGCACAGACCCTCGCGGACGCTCCGGCCGAGCGTCTCCCGGGGCGCCCGCGCTTCGTCTGGCTCGGGCGGATGAGCCCGGAGAAGCGCCTGCTCCCCTTCCTCCAGGCTTGGGTGGATGCGGGGATCGACGCCGAGCTCGAGATCATCGGCGGCGGCGGACAGCGCGGCGCCGCCGAACGGATCGTGGCCGGCCGGGACGACGTGCGCTTCGCCGGACGCCTCTCCTACGCGCAGACCCTGCAGCGGATCGCCGCGGCCGATGCGCTCGTGCAGACGTCGATCGGCTTCGAGACCCAGGGGATGACGCCGTTCGAGGCCGCCACCCTCGGCACCCCCTCCGTGGTGTGCGACCCGGACATCGCGGCGGAACTGCAGGGGGGGCTCTGGGCCGTGGCCGCGCCGGCGGCGGACGCGAGCGGCCGCGACCTCGAGGCGCAGCGGATCGCCGCCCTGGCGGAGGCCCTTCGCCGGGCTGCCGCCGACATCACCGCGGGAACGGCCCCGCAGCCGGTGCCCGCCGTCGCGGACGCCTTCCGGCAGTCCTCGCGCACGGCCGCGATGATCGAGGTCTACGACCGCGTGCGCGCACGCTCCTGAGCGCTCAGAAGAACCGGTAGAAGTTGGTCGAGAGTCCGCTCACCGCGAGCATCAGCAGGCCGGCGCCGGACACGCCGATCGCGATCCCCGCGAGCAGCCGTGGTCCCGGGCGACGGGCGGCGATGAGGCCCAGCACGAGAGCGGCGGCGTAGCCGAGGAACGTGAGGATGCCGGACGCCAGCTCGATCACCCCGATCAGGCTGTAGGTCCGATCCGACATGTAGACGAACGGCCGCACGAGGATCAGCACCAGATCGATCGCGAGCGTCACCGCGGCGACGATGAAGGCGGCGCGACCGAGGCCGCTGCCGGGGGTGCGCGGTGCGGGTGCGCCGGCGGGAGGGAACCCGCCGGACGCGGGGCCGGGGCCGAAGGCCGCCTGGCCGGGTGCCGCGGTCGGCGCCGGCTGCGGGGTCGCGGTGGGGAAGGCCTGGGGTGCGGCGCTCGGCGCGGGGTGTCCGCCCGGGAACACGTGGCCTCCGCCCGGATACTGCGGCTCGGCGGACAGAGGAGGGGGCGTCGGCGCGGCGGCCGGGGGGATGGCCCCCTCGCGCGGCGGGACGGCGGGCTGCTGGGGGTCGCTCATGTCCCGAGCGTAGCGGCGCTCGCGCGCCTGTGGGAGGCCTTCAGCGGTACCCGTGGCCCGGGTCGGCCCGGTGCAGGGCGTCCGGTCCGGGGACGCGGGTCCAGTCGGTCGGGGTGCGGCGATAGCCGTCGCGACGGAGCTCGACGATCGTGGCGCCGACCGCCCAGACGCCGATCGCGAGCAGGAGGATGATGAGTATCATGGCAGAAAAGCTACGCTCGGTGAGATGCTGCCACGAGTGGCAGATGCGGCACTCACCGTAGGAAAACTGCCAATCCGGGAGGGTCCATGAAGACCGTGGCCTGTGTGGTGCACGACGGCTTCGCGCCGTTCGAGTTCGGTGTCGCGTGCGAGGCCTTCGGCCTGGACCGCTCCGCCGACGGCGTGCCGAATTTCGACTTCCGCATCGTCGCCCCACGACCCGGCGTCGTGCGCTCCAAGATCGGGTTCTCGATCAACGTGGAGCACGACCTCTCGTTCACCCGGGAAGCCGACCTCGTCATCTTCTGCCCGGTGCCGCGCGAGACGTGGGCGGACATCGATCCGCTCCTCGTCGACGTGGCCCGCGACGCCGTCGCCCGGGGCGCCTGGGTGATGAGCGTGTGCAGCGGATCGTTCATCCTCGCGGCGGCCGGAGTACTGGACGGCCGGCGCGCCACCACCCACTGGATGTACGCGCACACGATGGCCGAGATGTACCCGGACATCGACATCGACCCGGATGTCCTGTTCGTCCAGGACGACCGGATCATCACGAGCGCCGGCACCGCCGCCGGGATCGACGCCTGCCTGCACCTGCTCCGACAGGAGCTCGGCGCGGAGATCACCAATCGCATCGCGCGTCGCATGGTCGTCCCCCCGCAGCGGGACGGGGGGCAGGCGCAGTTCATCGATCGTCCGATCCCCGTGGCGCCGACGGACTCGTTCGCGGCCGTGGCGGACTGGGCGGTCGCGCATCTCCGCGACGAGCTGACCGTCGACCAGCTCGCCGCACGCGCTCTCATGTCTCCGCGGACCTTCGCCCGTCGCTTCAAGGCGGAGTACGGGGCGACGCCGGCGGCCTGGCTCGCACGGCAGCGGATCATCCAGGCGCAGCGGCTCCTCGAGCGCACCGACCTGCCCCTCGAGCACATCGCCACGGAGTGCGGCTTCGGCTCCGCGGCCGTCCTGCGGCAGAACTTCGCCCGCGTGCTCGGCGTGACCCCCACCGCCTATCGCGCCCGCTTCTCCTGCGCCAGCGCCCCCGCCGCCTGACTTCTCCCCTTCTTCCGCGACGGTCCTCGCCCTGGGGCGGGATCAGAAAGGGGCCGCCGAGGGGCCCGCGAGGGGCGTTCTTGATCCCGGATGAGAAAGGGACGCGGGCTCAGGACAGGTGGGCCGGGGAGGGAAGGGTGACGTCGCGGACGTCGACGCCGGCGGGGGTGACCGTGGCGACCGCGTACAGGAGCGACTGGGTCGGATAACCGTGCGGGCGGTTGTCGCGGATGATGGCGCGATCGTCCTCCGGGGGGAGGGTCGCGGAGGCGCCGAGGAGTGCGACCCACTCGGCGGCCCAGTCGGCGCTCGCCGCGGCCGGCCCCAGGGCGCGGAACTCGGGGAGCCAGGCGGCGATGCGCGGAGTCCCCTCGTCGTCGAGGTCGTCGTGGGCGATCATGTGCGTGCCGGGCTCGATCGGGGTCTCACGCAGGTCGGCGCCGTCCCAGGAGAGGACGCGGGCGCCGTCGGGTGCGACCTCGAGCAGGTTGAAGCCGTGCATCGGCGGCGCGCCGTGCGGGGACCGGCCGGTCACCGAGGCGAGGGGGAGGGTGCCGCGGGAGACGGCCGCGGTCGGGGCGAGGTCGTGCACATCGGCGCGATTGAGCAGCACGGCGAGGCGTCGTTCGGCGGGGTTCACGGCGAGCCAGGCGCCCCCGGCACGTCGGTCGCGGATGCCGAGCACCCCCGGATACTCCTCGGGCCACCACGCGCCCAGCGCGTCCCATTCCCGCGCGGGATCCTCATCGCGGACGGCCAGCAGTCGCGCGGATCCCGCGGCCTCGACATCGATCACCACCGTGCACACCCTTCCGAGTCTAGGTCGGCGGGGCCGGTGCGGGCCGGCGGCGGATCGGCTCCCACCGGCCCCGCGGGTCCGACCCCTGGGGCAGAATCGAGGCGTGAACATCGTCGTCGGAGTCACGGGCGGCATCGCCGCGTACAAGACGGTGCACCTCGTGCGCCTGCTCACCAAGGCCGGTCATGACGTGACCGTGGTGCCCACGGAGGACGCACTGCGCTTCGTGGGTCTGCCGACCTGGGAGGCGTTGAGCCGGCATCCGGTGACGACGAGCGTGCACGAGGACGTCGCCCGCGTCCGGCACGTCGCGCTCGGACAGGGGGCCGACCTCGTCGTGATCGCGCCCGCGACCGCCAACTCGCTCGCGAAGATGACCGCGGGCCTGGCCGACGACCTCCTCGGCACGACACTGCTGGCGACGGAGGCGCCGGTGCTGGTCGCGCCGGCGATGCACGCGGAGATGTGGCGGCACCCGGCCACGCAGGCGAACATGGCGACGCTCCGGTCCCGGGGCGTGCACGTCGTGGGTCCGGCCGACGGCGAGCTCGCCGGTGGTGACAGCGGGCCGGGGCGCATGGTCGAACCGGAGGAGATCCTCGCCGCGGTCCAGGCGCTCCTGACCCCCGGCGACCTCGCCGGCGTGCGGGTCGTCGTCTCGGCGGGCGGGACGCGGGAGCCGATCGACCCGGTGCGGTTCCTCGGCAACCGCAGCAGCGGCCGGCAGGGGGTGGCCCTCGCCGCGGAGGCCGCCGCCCGCGGTGCGGACGTGACCCTGGTCGCCGCGAACATCTCCGGCGATGTGCTCGCGGAGTCCGGTCGCGCGCCCGTGCGGACGGTCCGGGTCGGGACGGCGGCCGAGCTGTCCGCGGCGATGAAGGAGGAGGCGGCCACCGCCGATGTGGTGATGATGGCCGCCGCGGTGGCCGACTACCGACCGGTCGAGGTGTCCGCCCGAAAGCTCACGAAGGATCGCGGGGGCGTCGGCACGATCGAGCTGGTCGAGAACGAGGACATCGTGGCGGCCCTGGTCGCGCGGCGGCGTCCGGGGCAGCTCATCGTGGCGTTCGCGGCGGAGACGCCCGAGGACGAGACCGAGCTGCTCGAGCGCGCGCGAGGCAAGCAGCAGCGCAAGGGCGTCGACCTGCTCGTGGTGAACGAGGTCGGCTGGGAGCAGGGCTTCGAACGAGGCGAGAACGCCGTGCACATCCTCGGTCCCGGCGGGGTGGTGGCACGGTCGGCATCGGGGAGCAAGCGCGATGTCGCGGCGGCCGTCTGGGACGAGGTGGCTCGGGAGAGGTGAGGCACTGGAGCGCCGCACAGAGGAATGCTAAACTTGAGTCAACCAAACTCAACTTTGATCCCGCGGCCGGGCTTCGGTCCCGGGAGACGACCAGAAGGAGCATCTCCAGGAGGAGCGCATGACCACCCCGCAGACCGGATCCCCGAACCAGGAACAGCAGTCCGCCCTCGAGCAGTTCGGCATCAACCTGACCGACCGCGCCCGCGAGGGCAAGCTCGACCCCGTCATCGGACGGGACAGTGAGATCCGGCGCGTCAGCCAGGTGCTCACCCGTCGCACCAAGAACAACCCGGTGCTGATCGGTGAGCCCGGCGTCGGAAAGACCGCGGTGGTCGAAGGCCTCGCGCAGCGCATCGTCGCCGGCGACGTCGCCGAATCCCTGAAGGACAAGGAGCTCGTCTCCCTCGACATCTCCGCCCTCGTCGCCGGCGCCATGTACCGCGGCCAGTTCGAGGAGCGCCTGAAGCAGGTGCTCAAGGAGATCACCGAGTCGGACGGCCGGGTCATCACGTTCATCGACGAGCTGCACGTGCTCATGGGCGCGGGCGGCGGCGAGGGCTCGGTCGCGGCGTCGAACATGCTCAAGCCCATGCTGGCTCGAGGCGAGCTGCGGCTCATCGGCGCCACCACGCTCAACGAGTACCGCGAGTTCATCGAGAAGGACGCCGCCCTGGAGCGTCGGTTCCAGCAGGTGTACGTCGGCGAGCCCACGGTCGAGGACACGATCGCGATCCTCCGCGGCCTCAAGGGCCGGTACGAGGCGCACCACGGGGTGACCATCTCCGACAGTGCGCTCGTGGCCGCCGCCTCGCTCTCCAACCGCTACCTGCCCGCGCGGCAGCTGCCGGACAAGGCCATCGACCTGATCGACGAGTCGATGTCGCGCCTGAAGATGGAGATCGACTCCTCTCCGGTCGAGATCGACCAGCTCAAGCGCCAGGTCGACCGCCTCAAGCTGGAGGAGCTGGCGCTCAAGCGGGAGAAGGACGCCGCGTCAAAGGAGCGTCTCGGCACGCTCCGCGAGAACCTCGTCGAGCTCGAGAAGGAGCTCGCCGGGCTGGAAGCCCGCTGGGCGCGCGAGCGTCAGGGCCTCAACCGGGTCGGTGAGCTGAAGAAGCAACTCGACGATGCCATCACCCAGCGCGACCTCGCCATGCGCAACGCCGACTACACGAAGGCCTCGAAGCTGGAGTATGAGACGATCAAGCGCCTCGAACGCGACATCGCGGAGGCGGAGCAGGCTGAGGCCACCGCCTCGAGCGAGCCGCGCATGGTGAACGAGCAGGTCACCGAGGAGGACATCGCCGCCGTGATCGCGGCCTGGACCGGCATCCCCGTGGGCCGGCTGCTGCAGGGGGAGAGCGAGAAGCTGCTGCACCTGGAGAACGAGCTCGGCAAGCGCCTCATCGGCCAGAAGGACGCCGTGAAGGCGGTGTCCGACGCGGTCCGCCGCTCGCGGGCGGGCATCAGCGACCCCGGTCGCCCCACCGGATCGTTCCTGTTCCTCGGCCCGACCGGTGTCGGCAAGACGGAGCTGGCGAAGGCTCTCGCGCAGTTCCTCTTCGACGACGAGCACGCCATGGTGCGCATCGACATGTCGGAGTACGGCGAGAAGCACTCGGTCTCGCGCCTCGTCGGCGCCCCTCCCGGGTACGTCGGCTACGAGCAGGGCGGCCAGCTCACCGAGGCCGTGCGGCGTCGCCCGTACAGCGTCATCCTGCTCGATGAGGTCGAGAAGGCGCACCCCGAGGTGTTCGACGTGCTGCTGCAGGTGCTGGACGACGGGCGGCTGACCGACGGGCAGGGCCGCACGGTCGACTTCTCGAACGTGATCCTGATCCTGACCTCGAACCTCGGCTCGCCGATCCTCATCGACCCCGTGCTCTCCGTGGAGGAGAAGCGGGAGCAGGTGATGGCGCTCGTGCGGCAGGCGTTCCGGCCGGAGTTCCTCAACCGTCTCGATGACATCGTGATGTTCCAGGCGCTCACGGAGGACGATCTCGCGCAGATCGTGGAGCTCTCCGTCGACCAGCTGCACGACCGGCTGCGGGATCGCCGGCTCACGCTCGCGGTCACTCCCGGTGCACGGTCGTGGCTGGCCGAGCGCGGCTACGACCCGGTGTTCGGTGCGCGTCCGCTGCGCCGCCTCATCCAGACGGAGGTGCAGAACAAGCTCGCGACCGCGCTGCTCTCGGGCGGCGTGCACGACGGCGACACCGTCCGCGTGGACGTGGCGGCCGACGGCACGGGTCTCGTGCTCACCGCGACGACCCCCGAGCCGGAGCCCGACGACGAGGACGACGACGTGATCGAGGCCGAGCTGCTCGACGACTGATCGGCATCGGCCCACGGCCGAAAGGCCCGGTATGCGTCACGCATACCGGGCCTTTCGTGTGTCGATGCTCAGGCGCTGAGGACGACCGTCTCCGTGATCGGGCGGCGGACGCGCGGGGCGACCTCGCGCTCCTGCAGGGCTTCCGGCAGGGCCTCGATGTCGCCGAACTCGCCGACGGCGATGACGGTCGCCGGGGTGAAGCGGGGCTCGAGGTCGGCGAACTCGCGCACGACCTCGGGGTCGAAGCCGCTCATCTGGTGCACCACGAGGCCGTCGTGGTGGGCCTGGACGGAGAAGTGCGCGACGGCCTGGCCCAGGTCGTAGAGGGCGTGGGTGATCGGGGTGCCGTCGGGCGTCGCGGTCTCGGCGATCGCGACGACGAGCACGGCGGCGTTGCCGGCCCAGGCCTGGTTGAAGCCCATGAGCGAATCGACGATCTGGGCGTGCAGGGCCGTGCCGCGGCGGGCGACGATGAAGCGCCAGGGCTGCATGTTGTTCGCGGAGGGGCTCCAGCGGGCGGCCTCGAGGGCGGTGGCGAGCTTGGCCTCGTCGATCGGGTGCTGCGCGTCGTAGGCGCGGGGGCTCCAGCGACCGGCGAGGACGTCGAGGACGGGGTGCTCGGTCGGGGCGGTGCGGTCGATGACGGGAGTGCTCACGGAAGTTCCTTTCAACGGGGGTGGTCGGACCTCGTCGTCCGGGTACATCGGGAGGGAACCGATGCATGCGCATGCATATTCCCCGCGCGGACGGGTCGCGTCAGTCGAGCAGGTTCCGTGAGGCGGCGTCCGCCAGAGCGGCGCGGACCGCCCGGATCGACGGCGCATCCGCCGACACCCGCCGCGCGGAGGAGAAGATCTCCCGTCGCGGTTCGTCCGGGAGCGGCGCGAGATCGACCGTCGGGGTGTCGCCCGCCCACACCAGCTCGGGGAGCAGGCCCACCGCGAGCCCCGCATGGATGAGCCGCACGTGCGCCGTGAGATCGGCGAGCTCGAAGCGCACGTCGGGCTCGAAGCCGGCGGTGCGGCACAGCTGCTCGGCCCAGGCGCGGGACGCGGTGCCCGCCGGCTCGAGCACCCACGGCTCCGCGCGTGTCGCCCACAGCGCGGCGACCGGATCGGCGGCCCCCGGCGTTCCTGGCCTCCGGGCGAGGGCGATGGCATCGTGGGCGAGCACGACGCGGTCGAGGTCGGCGTGGATGGGGCGCGTACGTCCCGGATACTGCTCCGCGAGGATGAGGTCGTAGTCGCGGCTGGAGACGCCCACCAGACCGGACTCCGGGTCGCGCTCGGTCACCTCGACGCGCAGCGCGGGATGGCGCTCGCCCAGGGCCGCGAGGGCGCGGGGCAGCAGGGAGTGCGCAGTGGACTGGAACACCGCGAGGCGCACGGTGCCGGTCACCTCGGTGAGCGATTCGGCGACGGCGACCTGGGCGTGCTCCAGCTGATCGAGGATGCCGATGGCCTCGGCGACCAGGACGTTCCCCTGCGGCGTGAACTGCACGCCGCGACCCACCCGACGCAGCAGCGGCACCCCCACGTCGCGCTCCAGCGCGGCGAGCTGCTGGGACACGGAGGCCTTGCTGTACGACAGCGCATCGGCCACGGCGGAGAGCGTGCCGCGACGCGACAGCTCCACGAGCAGACGCAGGCGATGGACGTCGAGCACGGACGGTTCCGATCGTTCGGGAAGAGTGAACAGAATCCACTCGAATCGGTTGATAGACGGAGCCTACCGACCGGCTGGACAATGATCCAGCCGCACACGACACCCGGGTGTGCGAGGCCGAGGAAGGTACCCCGCCCCATGACCGTCACCGACGACACCGTCCCCCGCACCGAAGAGGTCGCCGCGCTTGTGCAGCGCTGGCTCGCCGAGAGCGAGACCCACCCGGTCGAGCCCGCCGCCCAGCGCCTCTCCGAGGTGCTCAAGGACCCGAACGGCCTCGCCTTCACGGTCGGCTTCGTGGACGGCGTCATGCGGCCGGAGGATCTGCGGGTCGCCGGGCGCAAGCTCGCCGAGCTCTCCGACATCACGCCCACCCTGCTGCCCGGCTACCTGCGTGCCGCGATCAAGGCCGGCGGGTTCTGGGCGCCGAAGCTGCCGAACGTCGTCGTCCCGATCTCGCGCCGGGTGCTGCGGGCCATGGTGGGCCACCTCGTGCTGGATGCCACGCCCTCCAAGCTCGGCCCCGCCATCGCCCGGCTCCGCAAGAGCGGCAACCGCCTCAACCTCAACCTCCTCGGGGAGGCCGTGCTCGGCGAGCGTGAGGCCGGCCGCCGCCTGCAGGGCACCTACGACTTCCTCGCCCGTCCGGACGTCGACTACGTCTCCATCAAGGTCTCGAGCGTGGTCAGCCAGCTCTCCATGTGGTCGTTCGACGAGGCCGTCGCCGATGTCGTCGAGAAGCTCACCCCGCTGTACCGGCTCGCGGCGAAGGCCGAGGCGAAGGGTGCCCGCGTCGGGACCCAGAAGTTCATCAACCTCGACATGGAGGAGTACCGCGACCTCGATCTGACCATCGCGGCCTTCACCCGCATCCTCGAGCAGCCGGGCCTGGAGGACCTCGAGGCGGGCATCGTCCTGCAGGCGTACCTCCCGGACGCACTCGGCGCCATGCAGCGTCTCCAGGAATGGGCGGCCGCGCGACGGGCGAAGGGCGGCGCACCGATCAAGGTGCGTGTCGTCAAGGGCGCGAACCTCGCGATGGAGGAGGTCGACGCGAAGGTGCACGGCTGGCCGCTCGCGACCTACGGCACCAAGCAGGACTCCGACACGAACTACAAGCGCGTGCTCGACTGGGCCCTCACCCCCGAACGGCTCGACGCGGTGCGGATCGGCGTCGCCGGCCACAACCTCTTCGACATCGCCTACACCTGGCTGCTCGCGAAGGCCCGCGGTGTGGCCGAGGCCGTGGAGTACGAGATGCTGCTCGGCATGGCGACCGGGCAGGCCGAGGCCGTCCGCAAGGACGTCGGCCGCCTCCTGCTCTACACACCGGTCGTGAACCCGGCGGAGTTCGACGTCGCGATCGCGTATCTCGTGCGGCGCCTCGAGGAGAACGCGAGCCCCGAGAACTTCATGTCCGCCGTGTTCGAGCTGGCGTCGAACCCCGCGCTGCTCACCCGCGAGCGGGAGCGGTTCGAGCGCTCCCTCGCGGCGCTCGTCGCCGACCCGTCGGTCCCCGGCCCGAACCGCACGCAGGACCGCACGGCTCCGCGCCCCGCTGCCACCACGGACGGCTTCGCGAACGAGCCCGACACCGATCCCGCGCTCGCCGCGAACCGCGCGTGGGGTCGGGAGATCCTGCAGCGCTCGGTCGCGTCGACGCTCGGCCGGGACGCGATCGCCGCCGCCCGCATCGAGACCGACGCCGAGCTGGACGCCGTGTTCGCCGCCGCCGCCTCGGCCGCCGAGACCTGGGCGGCCCTCCCCGCCGCCGAGCGTGCCGCCGTCCTGCACCGCGCGGGTGACGAGCTCGCCGCCCGCCGCGGCGAGCTCCTGGAGATCATGGCGCACGAGGCCGGCAAGACCATCGCCGAGGCCGACCCCGAGGTCAGCGAGGCGATCGACTTCGCGCACTACTACGCGGAGCGGGCGAAGGATCTCGAGGCCATTCCCGGCGCCGAGTTCGTGCCGTCGAAGGTCACCGTGGTCACGCCGCCGTGGAACTTCCCCGTGGCGATCCCCGCCGGCGGCGTGCTCGCCGGCCTCGCCTCCGGATCCGGCGTGATCATCAAGCCCGCGAAGCTCACCCAGCGGTGCGGCGCCGTGATGGTCGAGGCGCTGTGGGCCGCGGGCGTCCCGCGCGATCTGCTCGCCCTCGTCGACCTCGCCTCCCGCGACCTCGGCACCCGCCTGGTCGCGAGCCCGCAGGTCGACCGGGTCATCCTCACCGGGGCCTACGAGACCGCGCAGCTGTTCCGCTCCTTCCGGGCCGACCTGCCGCTGCTCGCCGAGACCAGCGGCAAGAACGCGATCATCGTGACGCCGTCGGCCGACCTCGACCTCGCCGCCGCCGACGTCGCCCGCAGCGCATTCGGCCACGCGGGCCAGAAGTGCTCGGCCGCGTCGCTGGCGATCCTCGTCGGATCGGTCGCCGATTCGCAGCGCTTCGAGCGGCAGCTCGTGGACGCGGTCACCTCGATGCGCGTGGGCCTGCCCGACGATCCCGCCACGCAGATGGGCCCGATCATCGAGCCGGCGAACGGCAAGCTCCTCACCGCCCTCACCACGCTCGACAAGGGCGAGCGCTGGCTCGTGGAGCCGCGGAAGCTCGATGACGAGGGGAAGCAGTGGACGCCGGGGGTGAAGACCGGCGTGCGCGAGGGCTCGTACTTCCACCTGACCGAGTTCTTCGGACCGGTGCTCGGCATCATGCACGCGAAGGACCTCGACGAGGCCATCCGGCTGCAGAACGCCGTCGACTATGGCCTCACTGCGGGGCTGCATTCGCTCGACTCCGCCGAGGTCGCGACCTGGCTGGACCGCGTCGAGGCCGGAAACCTCTACGTGAACCGCGGGATCACGGGCGCCATCGTCCAGCGGCAGCCGTTCGGCGGCTGGAAGCGCTCCGCCGTGGGCGCCGGGGCCAAGGCCGGCGGTCCGAACTACCTCTTCGGCCTGGGGGAGTGGCGTGCGGGCGAGCTGCCCGCCGCGACCCCCGGCGCGGCCGTGACCCCCGCGGTCATCGGACTGCTGGAGGCGGCCTCCCCGCAGCTCGATCCCGCGGGCATCGAGTGGCTGCACCGTGCCGCCGCCGCCGACGAGCGGGCGTGGACGGACGAGTTCGGCACCGTGAGCGACAAGTCCGGACTCGGGGTCGAGCGCAACGTGTTCCGGTACCGTCCGGTGGCCGTCGATGTGCGGATCGCCGAGGACGCGCCGCTGGCCGAGGGCGTGCGGGTGCTCGCCGCCGCCCTGCGATCCGGCAGCCCGTTCACCGTGTCGGCCGGATCGCTGCCGTCGCGCGTGGAGAAGGCGCTGAAGGCCGAGGGCGTGTCCGTGCGGGCGGAGTCGGACGCCGCCTGGACCAAGCGCTTCGCGAAGACCGCCCGGTCGTGGCAGCGGGTGCGGCTCGTCGGTGGCGATGCCGCCGCGCTGCACACCGCCCTCGACGGCAGCCCCGACGTCGCCGTCTGGTCGCACGCCGTGACCGGAGCGGGCCGGGTCGAGATGCTCCCGTTCCTCCACGAGCAGGCCGTGTCGATCACGAACCACCGCTTCGGCAACCCCACCACCCTTTCCGACGGCCTCCTCTGACGCCGCGACCCCGGGGGCACGCCGAGACCCCCTGCTGCAGACGTCTGCAGCAGGGGGTCTCGGTGCGAAGGCGGGTCTCGGGTCAGCCGCGGAGGGCCTCGGCGAGCTTCACGCGGGATCCCATCCGCAGCAGGGAGTTCTCGTAGATCTTCGCGCCGACGACGATCGCCGCCACGCAGCTCGCCAGCAGGATCACCAGGCTCAGCAGCGGCTCCCACCACTCGGCCTCACCCACGAACAGGCGCATGGGCATGCCCACCGGAGCCGAGAACGGCACGTACGACATGATCGTCAGCACCAGCGGGTTGTCGTTGAAGACGATCACCAGCACGTACGGCGCCATGATGAGCATCGTGATGGGGGTCGTCGTCGCGCCGATGTCCTCCTGCCGGGAGACCATCGAGGCCGCCGCCGCGAACATCGCCGCGAGCAGGACGAACCCGAACAGGAAGAACACCGCGAACCAGATGATGGGGGCGCCGAGGGTCGTCAGCACCTCCCGCTGCCCGGTCACGATGAGCCCGATCGTCGCGACGGCGGCGAGCGCGAGGATCTGCCCCATCGCGAGGATCGTGTTGCCGATGACCTTGCCGGCCAGGAGGGTGCGGGCGGGGATCGCCGACAGCAGCACCTCCACGACGCGGGTCTGCTTCTCCTCCACGACGCTCTGTGCGATGGTGCCGCCGAACGTCGCCGCAGCCATCATGAACACGAGCCCGAACGCGATCGCGATGAAATACCGCAGCAGGGGGTTGGTGGTGACCGGCTCGAGGATGACGACGTCGGGGGAGAGCGACAGCGCGGACACGAGCGAACCGGGCGCGTCCTCCAGCGCGACGATCGTGTAGCCCGCCGGGCTGTCGCCGGGCAGGACGGCCGCGTCGACCTTCCCGTCACGGACCAGCTTCTCCGCCTCGGCGCGGTCCGCGACCGGGGTCACCTCGACGTCGGGCAGCGCGGAGACGGCGCTCGCGGTCTCCGCCGTGGCGGCCACGGGCAGGGCATCGGTGTTCTTGCTCGCGAAGCCGCCGAACAGCACTCCGGCGAGGGCGATGAGCAGCAGGATGCCGGTGGAGATGAGGAACGCCTTGCTGCGGAGCTTCGAGCCGATCTCCCGCTCGGCGACCAGCCAGATCCCGTTCCGCACGGGGGTCGGGGCGTTCACTGGATGACCTCCTTGAAGATCTGGGCGAGGGAGGGGCGCTGCGGGGCGAAGCTCGCGACGTCGCCGCGGGCGACCGCCGACTGCAGCACGCGCTGGGCCGTCTCGGGGCCGTCCGCGTCGAAGAGCGCGTAGCCGCCCTCGAAATCGACCACCGTCACGCCGGGCTCGGTGCGCAGCCACCCGGCGTCACCCGCGGAGACCAGTTCGTATCGGTTGCGCGCGTGCTCGGCGCGGAGTCCGTCGCGGGAGCCCGCCGCCCGGATCGTCCCGCCGGCGAGGATGACGAGGTCGTCGCAGAGGCGCTCGACCACGTCGAGCTGGTGGGACGAGAAGAGGATGGCGGCCCCGCGGGCGGCGCTCGCCTGCAGCACGCCGGCGACCACGTCCACCGCGAGGGGGTCCAGCCCGGAGAACGGCTCGTCGAGGATCAGCACGTCGGGGTCGTGCACGAGGGAGGCGGCGATCTGCGCCCGCTGCTGGTTGCCGAGCGACAGCGACTCGATCGTGTCGTCCAGCCGCTCGCCCAGGCCCAGCTCGGTGAGCAGCGACGTCGCCCGCTCCGTCGCCTCCGGCTTGCTGAATCCGTGCAGCCGGGCGAGGTAGACGATCTGCTCGAGCACCTTCATCTTCGGGTAGAGCCCGCGCTCTTCCGGCATGTAGCCGAAGCGGCGGCGGTCGCCCGTGGTCAGCGGGGCGCCGTCGAGGTCGACCCGCCCGCCGTCCGACGAGAGCAGCCCGAGGATGATGCGCATGGTGGTCGTCTTGCCGGCGCCGTTGCCGCCGACGAAGCCGGTGAGGCGCCCCGGCGTGACCGTGAACGACACGTCGTCCAGCACGCGGCGGCTGCCGTAGCTCTTGGTGATGCCGGAGAGTTCCAGCAGTCCGGTGGTCATGAGGTGGTGCTCCGTCCGAAGGTGATCCGCATGGTCTTCACGCTACGGAGCACGGGGGCGGGCGGGCATCCCCCGTGCGGGGGATCGCCGGGGATCAGCCGCGGGACGGACGTCCGGCGTGCAGCACCGTGCGGACGAGGAGACCGGCCACCAGCGCCCAGAACGCCGCGCTCACGCCGAGCACGGCGATGCCGGACGCGGCGACGAGGAAGGTGACGACCGCGGGGAGCCGTTCGCCGGGGTCGTCGATCGCCTGCTGGACCGCGGCACCGAAGGCGGCGAAGAGCGCGAGGCCGGCGACGGCGGGGATCACGGCCGTCGGGGCGAGCACCACGAGGGTCGCGAAGGCCGCGGAGAACGCCCCCAGGACGAGGTAGGACACCCCGGTCGAGACCCCGGCGAGCCAGCGGCGTGCCGGGTCAGGGTCGGCGTCGGGCGAAGCGGCGAGGGCCGCGCTGATCGCGGCGAGGTTGATCGTGTGCCCGCCGGCCGGCGCCCCGAGCGCGGTGCCGAGGCCCGTCACCAGCATCGCCGGACGCCACGGCACCTCGTAGCCGAAGCTGCGCATGATCGCGACGCCGGGTACGTTCTGCGAGGCCATCGTCACGATGAACAGCGGCAGGGCGATGCCGACGAGGGCGCCGACCGTGAACGCGGGCATCGTGAGCTCGAACCGGGGCAGCAGGACAGCCGGGTCGACCGCGCTCCCCTCCGAGACCAGGGTCGCGGCGACGACGACGGCCGCCGCGACGAAGGCCAGCGGCACCGCCCAGCGCGGGGCGAGGCGGGCGAACACGAGCCAGGTCAGCACGACCGGGAGCACGCCCCAGGGGTTCGCGACGATCCCGGTGATCGGCGCGAGGCAGAGCGGCAGCAGCACCCCGGCCAGCATCGCCTGCGCGATCGACGGCGGGATGCGCGCGATCAGGGCGCCGAGCGCGGGCCAGAGCGCGGTGAGGAGGATGAGGGCCGCGGTGACGAGGAAGGCGCCGATCGCGGCCGGCCATCCGCCCTCCACGGTGCCGGTCGCCACGAGGAGAGCGGCGCCCGGGGTCGACCACGCGGCCGTGATCGGCATGCGGTAGCGCCACGCCAGGATGATGCAGGCGAGGCCCATCGCGAGGCTCACGGCGAGGAGTCCGCTGGCCGCCTGCGCGGCGGTGGCCCCCACCGCGTCGAGACCCGTGAGCACCACGGCGAACGAGCTCGTGAAGCCGACGAGGGCCGTGACGATGCCGGCGACGATCGGGCGGGACACGGGGGCGGCGTCGGGCATGGCTCCGAGCGTATCGCGGCGTGCCCGCCCGATCGGTTCAGTCGCCGAAGAAGAGCCGGGTGGCCTCGGCGACGTAGCCGCTCTGCCCCAGCCGCTCGCGGAGACGGTGGTACTCCTGGGCGTCGACCCCGGCGATGTAGGTGATCCGGTCGGTGCCGTCGGTGACGGCGTCGTACGCGACCTTCGCGATCTCCTCCGCCGACGACCGCGTGGCGTCCCTGGCCGGATCGAGGAATCGGCCGGCGGCCGTGTCCAGTGCCTCCGCATACGCCTCGTGGTGCGTCCGATCGAGGCTCCGGCCGCTGAAGTCGGTGCGGATGCCGCCCGGCGCGAGCGTCTTGACGCGGATCCCGAAGGGCTTGAGCTCGTACGACAGGCTCTCGCTCCAGCCCTCCATCCCGAACTTCGCGGCGTGATAGACGGAGGTGAAGGGCATGGTGACGAGCCCGCCGATCGACGTGGTCGTCAGGATCACGCCAGTGCCGCGCTCCCGGAAGGCGGGGATGAACGCCTGGGCGACGCGCATCGGCCCGAGGAGGTTCGTCGTGAGGTTGTGCACGATCTGCTCGTCGGAGGCCGCCTCGAACGGGCCGACCAGGCCGTAGCCGGCGTTGTTGAACAGGACGTCGATCGGGCCTTCCGCGAGCGTCTCGGCGACGACGGCGGTGATCGCGTCGGGGTCGTCGACGTCGAGCTTCTTGAGGACGACGCCCGGCAGGGCGCCGAGCTCGTGCTCGCGTTCGGGCGCACGCATGGTCGCGACCACCCGCCACCCGCGTTCGGAGAACAGCGCGACGGCGGCGCGGCCGAGCCCGGTGGACGTGCCCGTGAGGAAGACGGAGCGCGGCGCGGTCATGCGGCCGGCGTCTCGACCGTGGCGAGGGTGCGCGGACGGTCGGTCCCGCGGTCGCGGTAGAGCGCGAGGCGAGGGGGCTCGCCGGTGGTGGT
This sequence comes from Microbacterium sp. BLY, assembly GCF_017939615.1. Lineage (NCBI taxonomy): Bacteria > Bacillati > Actinomycetota > Actinomycetes > Micrococcales > Microbacteriaceae > Microbacterium > Microbacterium sp. BLY. The sequence continues at coordinate 594,039 of NZ_JAGKSR010000001.1, read as the reverse complement.
CTCCGAGGTCGTTCTCGGGTCGTGCGACGGTGACGTGATCATTCTCTTCCTCAGGTGGTCCGCGGGAGCTTCCGCCTGAAGAGAGAGGACGGACGACGGTTCATTACGCGGAAACCGCGATGATCCGCTCAGGCCAGGCCGCGCCGATGAGCGAGCACGACGGCCTGCACGCGGTCCCGGGCGCCGAGCTTCTGCAGGATGCGCGAGACGTGGGTCTTCACGGTCGCCTCGCCGATGTACAGCGCGCGGGCGATCTCGGCGTTGCTGCGGGCGTCGGCGAGCAGCGTCAGCACCTCCGCCTCCCGTTCCGTCAGCGGCTCGGGAAGCGGCGGCATCGCGGTCGTGCGCACCGGAGCGGCCGTGACCGGAGGTGCGTCCCCGTCGGCCGGCGCGGCGAAGCGCGTGAGCACCCGGCGCGTCACCTCGGGTGCCAGCATCCCGTCGCCGGCGGCGAGCGCGCGCACGGCGCCGATCAGATCCTCGGCCCCCGCGTTCTTCAGCAGGAAGCCGCTCGCCCCCGCTTCGAGCGCCCGGTACAAGTAGTCGTCGCGGTCGAACGTCGTGACGATCGCGATCGCGGCGTGCACGGAGGGATCGGCGACGAGGCGACGGGTCGCCTCGATGCCGTCCATGTCCGGCATCTGCACGTCCATCGTGATGACGTCCGGGCGCAGCGTCGCGGCCTGGGCCACGGCCTCCGCTCCGGTCGACGCCTCGCCGACGACGGCGATGTCGGGCTGGGTGTCCAGGATCGTCCGGAAACCGGCGCGCAGGAGGGCGTGGTCGTCGACGAGCAGGACGCGGATCGGCGCGCTCATCGGACGCCCTCCGGCACCGCGGTGCCGAGCGGCACCCGGGCGCGCACCCGCAGGCCGCCGGGGGCGCGGGGCGTGATCTCGAACGTGCCGCCGGAGGCCGCCGCCCGCTCCCGCATGCCGAGCTGGCCGAGTCCGGGTCGCAGCTGAGCGATGGGGCGGCCGGTGTTCACGACCTCGACCTCCACGCCCTCGTCGTCGTAGCGGACCCGCACGTCGGCGGTCGCCCCCGGTCCGGCGTGCCGGCGGGCGTTGGTCAGCGACTCCTGGGCGATCCGGTACAGGTTGACGGCCACGAGCGACGGCACCGGCACGGGGTCTCCGATGACCGTGTACGCCGTCGGTAGACCCGCGTCGGTGGACGCCTCCGCCAGCGCCGCGATGTCGTCGAGGGAGACGATCGACGACGACTCGGCGGTGTCGCCGCCCGGGGTGCGGAGGGTCTCCAGCAGCTGACGCAGCTCCTGGATCGCATCGCGCGCGGAGGATTCGATGCCGGAGAGGATGCGTGCGGACTGCGCCGGGTCGCTGTCGAGCACGAGACGCGCGGCGCCCGCCTGCACCCCCATCACCGACACGTGGTGGGCGACGACGTCGTGCAGCTCCCTCGCGATGCGCACCCGGTCGAGCGCGACCGCCTGCGCCGCCGTGACCTCCCGTTCGCGCTCGAGCTCGCGGGTGCGGTCTTCCAGCACGGTGCGCTGCTCGGCCGCCGACCAGGAGCGCTCGCCGAAGTAGTAGGCGCCGCCGAAGTAGAGGACGTTGAGGAGGATCTGGATGAGCATGAAGGCCACGTAGGGCGACATGGCGCCGGCGACGACCTCCGCCTTGTCCGCCTCGCTGATCGCGTCGCGGTACATCGTGAGGAGCAGCCACACGAACATGCCGACGATGATCGCGACGCGGACGATGAGGGCCTTCCGCCGGTCGTTCATCCAGGCGCCGACCGTGTAGAGGGCGATGAACATCGCGATGTTGCCGACGTAGATCTCGGGCACCCGGATCGTGACGGCGGCGAAGTACGCCACCGAGACCACGACCGCCACCGTCCCCGGCCAGCGGCGACGGAAGGCGAGGGGCGCGGAGACGACCACGGCGAAGAGGAGGGCGGTCCACAGGGGCGCCTGCTCGTCGCCGTAGATCTGGGCGATGGAGCAGAGGGCGGCGCTGAGGATCGCACCGACGAAGAGGACGAGGGCGAGGAGGAGATCACCGCGCTGATCGCGCGCGCTCGGCGTCCGGGTGAAGGCCATCCCTCCACCGTACGGCGGGGCCGGCGGCCGGGCATCCCCCGTGCGACGGAGGCGGGGCGGACGTCTGCGAGGATCAGGTGTGACCTCCTCGCCGCGCCCGCGCCTGGCGCCGCTGTACCTCGCGGGCTTCACCACGGCGTTCGGAGCGCACGGCATCGCCGCGGCCCTCGGGGCGGAGACCGAGGACATCGGCTGGACGCTCCTGGCGTTCGGGTTCACCCTTGCGCTGTACGACCTCGCGGAAGTGCTGCTCAAACCCCTGTTCGGCGCGCTCAGCGACCGCGTGGGGGTGCGGCCGGTGATCGTCGGCGGGCTGCTGGCCTTCGCCGCGTTCTCCGTGGTCGGAGCGCTGGCCCCCGGCATGATCGGCCTCGTGATCGCCCGCTTCGGTCAGGGGGCGGCGGCGTCGGCATTCTCGCCCGCGTCCTCGGCCGCGGTGGCGCGGATGACCGACGACGCGTCGCGCGGCCGCTACTTCGGTCGCTACGGGTCGTGGAAGAGCCTCGGCTACGCCCTCGGCCCGCTGCTCGGCGCGCTGCTGGTCGTGGCGGGCGGTCTGCCCGCGCTGTTCTGGGCGCTCGCCGTCCTCGGGCTGGCCGCGGCCGGATGGGTGCTGGTCGCCGTCCCCGCCGTGCCGGTGCTGCCGCGGAGACGGGTGACCCTCGTCGACCTCGGCCGCGAGCTCCTCGCCCGCGGCTTCCTCGTCCCCACCCTCGTGCTGGCGGCGACGACCGGTGCGCTGGCCGTGGCCGTCGGGTTCCTCCCGCTGCTGGGACGGCAGGCGGGGCTCGGCACCGTGGGCAGCATGGCGATCGTCACGGTGCTGGCGGTGGTGTCGAGCATCGTGCAGCCGGTGGTCGGGGCCGCGCACGACCGCGGGCACATCTCGGTCCGGCTCGGCGCGGCCGGCGGACTGTTGCTGATCACGGCCGGCATCGCGCTCGCGGCGCTGTGGGTGACACCCGGGGTGCTCGCCGTCACGGGCGTGCTGGTGGGGGCGGGAGTGGGGCTCGCGACGCCCGTCGCGTTCTCGCACCTCGCCGCCTCGACGCCGGCGGACCGGATGGGGCGCACGATGGGCAGCGCGGAACTCGGGCGCGAGCTGGGCGACGCCGGCGGACCGCTCGTCGCCGGCGCGGTGGCCACGGCGACCGTGCCCGCGATCGGGATCGGCGTGATCGCGGCGCTCACGGCGGGCGCCGGGGCCCTCGCGCTCCTCGGCCTGCGCCGCTCGGAAGACGACGAGGGCTGAGCGCGCGGGCCGCCGGCTACACGTCTTCGAGGAGACGCTCGATCACCTGGGCCACGCCGTCCTCGTCGTTGCGGGCGCAGGTCTCGTCCGCGGCCTCCTGCACGATCGGCTCCGCGTGCGCCATCGCGACGCCGTGCCCGGCCCAGCGGAGCATCTCCACGTCGTTGAGGGCGTCGCCGAAGGCGACGACGTCGGCGCGGTCGATGCCCAGATGCGCGCAGAGCCGCGCGAGTCCCGTCGCCTTCGTGACGCCCTGCGCCATGACCTCGACGAACGGGGCACCCGACAGCGTGGCCTCGAAGCCGGTGAGCCCGAGGGACTGCAGGGTCTCGAAGAGCGGGGCCGGCGCGAGCTCCGGGTGCCGGATCACGAGCTTGAGCGTCGGCGCGGCGAGCACCTCCTCCAGCGGCACGCCGCCCATGGTCGCGGGGTCGCGCTTGTGGTCGGAGAGCTGCGCGATGGCTGCATAGCCGTGCTGCGCCACGAACGTCTCGCCGCCCTCCCGCACGCTCGCGAAGAGCAGACCGGGGATGCTGGCCCGCAGCGCCTCCGCGAGCGTGCGGAGCGTCGCGGGCGGCAGCTCCTCCGCGAACAGCATCCGGCCCTCGGTGAGATGCGTCGCGTACGCGCCGTTCCCGCACAGCGCCCACCCGTCGAATCCGGCATCCGCGGCGATCGCGCGCAGGCCGATGGGCTGGCGGGCGGTGACCGGCACCACGGTGATCCCCGCGAGCCGGGCGGCGTCGAGCGCGGCGCGGGTGCGGACGGTCACCGCGGACGAGCCGTCGAGCAGCGTGCCGTCGAGATCGGTCGCGATCAGCCGCACCCGATGGGTCCCCGAGCCTGTCGAAGGGCCGGTGCCTGCCACGCGATGGGTCCCTGAGCCTGTCGAAGGGCCGGTGCTTGCCATGCGATGGGTCCCTGAGCCTGTCGAAGGGTCAGGAGAAGATCATCGGCAGGTCGTCGTCGGCGTCGTCGCCGCCGAGGTCGAGGTCGACCACGACGGGCACGTGGTCGCTGGGCTGCTCACCCTTGCGCTCGTTGCGGTGGATCGCCGCGCCGGTGACCGCGTCGGCGAAGGTCTTCGATCCGAGGATGAAGTCGATGCGGATGCCCTCGTTACGGGGGAACTTCAGCCGCTGGTAGTCCCAGTAGGTGTAGCCCTCCGGGAGCAGCGGCCGCACGACGTCGGTCACGCCGGCGTCCTCCAGGGCGAAGAACGCGTCGCGCTCGGCGGGGGAGACGTGGGTGGAGCGGCCGACCACGATGTCGGGGTCGCCGTTGTCGTGGTCGAAAGGGATGATGTTGAAGTCTCCGACGAGCGCGAGGGGGAGGTCGGGGTTCGCCGACAGCTCGGCCGCCGTGGACCGCCGGAGCTGTTCGAGCCAGTGCAGCTTGTAGGCGTAGTGCGGGTCGTCCAGCGAACGGCCGTTGGGCACGTACAGGCTCCAGACGCGCACGCCGTCGACCAGGACGCCCAGCGCCCGCGCCTCCTGCGGGGCGTCGGGGCCCTCATGGCCCTTCGCGAACCCGGGCATGCCGTCGAACGCGGTGCGGACGTCGGTGACGGGCAGCCGGCTCGCGATCGCGACGCCGTTCCACTGATTCAGGCCGTGGACCTCGACGTGGTACCCGGCCTCCTCGAACGGCGCGTACGGGAACTGCTCCGGCTTGCACTTCACCTCCTGCATCGCGAGCACGTCGACGTCTTCACGGACGGCGAACTCGACGGTACGGGCGACACGGGTGCGGATGGAGTTGACGTTCCAGGTGGCCAAGCGCATGCGTCCAGCCTAGGGTGTGCCTCCTACACTGGATGCCGTGACCGCACTCGACGCAGACCGCCAGACCCTCCTCGATCTCATCACCGACGAGGCCGTGTTCCACGGCGACTTCACCCTCTCCAGCGGCAAGAAGGCGACGTACTACGTCGACATGCGCAAGCTCACCCTCGACCACCGCGCCGCCCCGGCGATCGGCCGCATCATGCGCGACCTGATCGCCGATCTCGACGTCGTCGCCGTCGGCGGTCTCACGCTCGGGGCCGACCCGATCGCGAACGCCGTGCTGCACGCCTCGGTCGGCACCGATCGTCCGCTGGACGCGTTCGTGGTGCGCAAGGAGCCGAAGGACCACGGACGCGGCCGCCAGATCGAGGGCGCCGACGTGAAGGGCAAGCGCGTGGTCGTGCTGGAGGACACCTCGACCACCGGGCAGTCCGCGCTCAAGGCCGTCGAGGCGCTCCGCAAGGAAGGCGCGGAGGTGGTCGCCGTCGCGGTGATCGTCGATCGCAAGACCGGCGCCCAGGCGGCCATCGAGGCCGAAGGCCTGGAGTGGCGTGCGGCGTTCGACCTCGACGACCTCGGACTCGACCCGCAGTGACCCGGTACGCCCTGGCCGTCGATGTGGGCGGCACGAAGATGGAAGCCGCCCTCGTCGCCGACGACGGCGCGCTCGTCCCCGGCAGCCGCAGCCGGCAGCCCACCGGCCGGGAGGCGACGCCGGCATCGCTGACGGACGCGGTCGACGCGATCGTGCGGCAGGCGCTCGCCGCCCTCCCCGCCGACGCGGAGCTCGTCGGCGCCGGGATCGGCAGCGCGGGTCCTGTGGATCGGACCCGCGGCGAGATCCTGCCGGTGAACATGCCCCTCGCGCGAGGCTTCGGACTCGTGGCGGCGGTCGCCGACGCGGCCGCGGCCGCGCTCGGGCGGGACGTCCCGGCGATCCTCGGTCACGACGGCGGCGCGCTCGCGCTCGCGGAGTCCTGGCTGGGGGCGACGCAGGAGGCGGGGGCCTCCCTGTCGATCGTCGTGTCCACCGGTGTCGGCGGCGGTTTCGTCGTGGGCGGTGCGTATGTGCCGGGGGCCAGCGGCAACGCCGGGCACCTCGGGCAGGTGCGCCGCGAGGGCGGCCTCACTCTCGAGGAGATCGCCTCCGGACCAGCCAGCGCGGCCTGGGCGCGGGAGCAGGGCTGGTCCGGCGCGACCGGAGAAGACCTGGCCCGGGACGCCGTGGCCGGTGTCGCCGTCGCCCGCGCCGCGATCGAACGCTCCGCCCGCGCCGTCGGGGAGGCGCTGGCCGATGCCGCGACCCTCGTCGATCTCGACGTCGTCGCCATCGGCGGCGGCTTCTCGCGGGTGTCATCCGACTACATCGACCTCGTCCAGCAGGCTCTCACCGCCAGCGCCGTGCATGAGTACTCCCGCCGCACGCGCGTCGTCCGCTCGGGCCTGGGCGACGAGGGGCCGTTGATCGGCGCCGCCGCCCTCGTCCTGCGCTGACGGGAGCCTCAGCCTCCCGACACGAGCAGGCGTCGCGGCGGCCCCTCGAGGCGGGCGACGGCGATCTTCAGATCCGTGACGTCCGCCGCCACCGCATCGATGCGGGCGCCGAGCTTCTCTTCGACGGAGTCGATGCGGGTGCCGATTTTCGACTCCACGGAGTCGATGCGTGTGCCGAGCTTCGTCTCCACGGTGTCGATGCGGGTGCCGAGCTTCGTCTCCACGGTGTCGATGCGGTCGTCGATGCGACGGATCATCCAGGCCCCCGCCGCGAAGAGGCTCGCGCCGAGGGTGAGCACGCTGCCGATCGCGCTGACGATGATCGTGAGCGTGTCTGTGGCCACGGTGTTCCCTTCCTCGGTGCGGGTGTGGCTTCGACGATACGTGGTCGCCGTGCGGGTGCCCGTCGGAATTCCGGCATCTGTGAAGAGGCCGCGCGACGACCCGATGGGGGAGGAAGAGTCTGTCACCGCAGCGCCGGGACGGGGCGTCCGGAGCGCGATGCGACGAGCATCAGCAGGGGGATGACCGCGCACAGCACGGCGGACATGAGGAAGGTGACGCTCGACGCCGGGTCGCGCCCGATCAGCAGGACGAGGGCGGGGACGAACGTGCCGCCGACCGCCCCGCAGGCCACGAGCGCACCGGTGACGGCGGCACTGCGGGCCGGGTCGAGACGGTCGAGCGCGAGCCCGAGGATGAGCCCGTAGCTCGGGGCCAGCAGCACCACCACCCCCGCCAGGATGACCAGCGCCGCGACCGGCTGCTCGCCGAGGAGCACGCCGGCGAGCACCAGGAGGACCGCAGCGGCACCGGTCGCGGTCGCGAGCAGGGCGAGCGGCGGTACCGCGGCGCGCCGGAGCGCGGCCGCACCGAATCGACCGACGGCCATCAGCGCCCAGAAGGCCGAGGTGCCGAGCGCGGCGACCGCCGGGTCGATCGCGAGCACGCGCTCCGGGATCACGGCCGACCAGCCGGACAGCACGGTCTCGACGCCGACGTAGAGCGGCAGCGCCAGCGCGAAGGGGAGGAGGACGAGCAGCGAGCGCGCGTCGCGGCGTGCCGGGGCTTCGGTCGCTCGTGCGCCGGCAGGGGTGCCGATCAGCACCGCCACGGTCGTGAGCGGCACCGCCGCGAGCACGGACAGCGCCGGACGGACCTCCGCCCCGAGCGCCACGACGAGCGGCGTGACGGCCGCGCACACGGCGACCGTGCCCATCAGGGCGCTGAGCAGGCCGGTCGCGCTCCCCGTGCCGGCGGCCTTGGCGGCCACCGAGCCCGCCGCCTCGACGAGCCCGAACCCGAGCCCGGCGATTGCGGCGGACGCGAGGAAGACGCCGGGGTCGGTGGCCAGGGCCACGCCGACGACGGCGACCGCCTGCAGCAGGCTGCCCACCACGAGCGTCGTCCGGGGCGGGCGGCGCACCAGGAGCGGACCCGACAGGAGGACCCCGGCGAGCAGTCCCGCGAAGAGGACGGGGACGGCGGCGCTCAGGTCGGCGCCCGTCGCGCGCTCCGCGGAGGGCAGGACCGCGGGGACGAACGCCGCAGTGACGCCGAGTCCGCCGAACGCCGCGAACAGGCCGACGCGGAGCCGGCGGGCGGCCACCTCAGGCTCCTCCGCGCACATGGTGCACGGCGGCGAAGGTGTCGCGGAGGGCTTCCATCGAGCGGTCGTAGTTCGACTGCGCGACGCCGATGAAGATGCAGTCGACGACCATGAGCTGGGCGATCCGGCTGCCCAGCGCCCCGGAGCGGAAGCCGGTCTCGCGCGCGGCGGTGGTCAGCACGATGTCGGCCTGACCGGCGAGCGGCGAGCCGGCGTGATTGGTGATGGCGATCGTCGTCGCGCCGGCCTGGCGGGCGAGGAGGAGGAACTCGATGGTGTCGGTGGTGGCACCCGTGTGCGACACGGCGATCGCGACGTTCCCCGGCCCGAGGGTGGCCGCCGAGGTCCAGGCGGCGTGCGGGTCGGACCACTCCAGCGCTGTCCGCCCGATCCGGGTGAGCTTGCGCTGGAGGTCGAGGCCGACGATGGAGCTCGCCCCCACACCGAAGATGTCCACCCGGGTGGAGGAGGTGATGGCCTCGACCGTGGCGCGGAGCGCGTCCGTATCGAGCACCTTGGCGGTGTCGGCGAGGGAGAGCGTCTCGGCGAGCGATACCTTCGCGACGATGTCGGTCAGCGTGTCGTTGCGGTCGATGTCGCCGGAGACGGCGGGAAGCGCGGCGGTGTCGAAGGTCTCGCGCTCCACCTCGCGCAGCACGTGGTTGCGCAGTTCCCGCACATGCTCGTAGCCGAGGCGCTTGCAGAACCGCACGACGGACGTGGTCGACGTGTCGCAGCGGTGCGCGAGCTCGGCCACCGAGAGCCCGGCGGTCCCGGCGGGGTCGGCGAGGAAGAGATCGGCGATGCGTTGCTCGCTGGGCCGGAGTTCGGGACGCAGCGCGCGCATCCGGACGAGCACGAGAGGGGCGCCGGCGTCGTCGCGGGCGTCGTCGTGGGGCATGGGGTCTCCGATCGGTGTTCATAACACTAGAGGAACTTCTGTTACACGCGTAGGTACTTTCGTGTACTTTTGGTACTTACCCAGACCGACGATGTTCGCGGGACATCAGGCAGCACCGCCTGATCCGAGCCAGGGCGACGCGGTCCCAGCCAGGAGGAAACAGCATGAGCACAGCACGGTGGGCGTCCCTCGGCGCCCTCACCGCCACGGGCCTCGCCGCGGCGCTCGTCATGACCGGGTGTTCCGCGCCCGCATCGAACCCGTCCGACGGCGGATCGGGAGCCGCCGGTGGCGACCTCGTCATCGGCGTCACGAGCGATCCCGACACGCTCTTCCCGTGGAAGGCCACCCAGTTCCAGGCGGTCAACGTCCTGCAGAACCTGTACGGCACGCTGACCGAGTTCGACGAGGAGCTCAACGTCGTCCCCGGTCTCGCCGAGTCGTGGGACGTCTCCGAGGACGGCCTGACCGTCACCCTCCACCTCCGCGAGGGCGTCACGTTCGCGGACGGCAGCGCCTTCGACTCCGCCGACGTGAAGTACTCGCTGGACGCCATCGCCGACGAGGCGACCGCCGCGGTGGCCGCGAGCTCGCTCGCCTCCGTCGCCGCCGTCGAGGCCACTGACGAGAACACCGTCACCCTCACCCTCAGCGCCCCCGACGCCGCCCTGCCCGCGAACCTCGCCGTCATCAACATGGCGATGCTCTCGTCGGACGACACCGAGGAGGCGCTCAACACCACGCCGAACGGCACCGGCCCGTTCGTGCTGGAGGACCGCACCCCGAGCCAGTCGCTCACGCTGGCCAAGAACGACGACTACTGGGGCGACACCGCGCTGCTCGACACCGTCGAGTTCCGCGTGATCCCGGACGAGTCGTCCATCGTCTCGGCGATGCAGTCCGGCAACGTGCAGCTCGCGGTGTTCGACGACCCGCTCGTCGCGCAGACCGCCGAGGGCGCGAACGTCGAGGTCGCGACGACGCCGCAGCTCAGCTACCACGCCCTGCAGCTCAACGCCACGCGCGGCGACCTCACCGACGTCAACGTGCGTCTCGCGATGCAGTGCGCGATCGACCGCCAGGAGGTGCTCGACACCGCCGCGCTCGGCGAGGGCGAGGTCACCGGTCCGATCACCTCGCCCGCCTTCAAGTCCGACCCCGACGCGCGTCCGTGCCCGGAGCGCGACCTCGACAAGGCGGCCGAGTACCTGAAGAAGGCCGGAAAGGAGGACGGCGTCACCGTCAAGACGATCGTGTCCCAGGGCGAGTACGCCACCTCCGTCAACGAGGCGCAGAACCTGAAGGCGCAGCTCGCCGACGCGAACATCACGCTCGACCTCGAGGTGCTCGAGTCCGGCGCGTTCGTCGACCGGTGGATCGCCGCCGACTTCGACGCCGCGGTCGCCCTCAACGGCGGACGCCCCGACCCCGACGGCATGTACGGCCGCTACTTCACCAGCACCGGCAACCTGAACAAGGTTGCCGGCTACTCCTCGCCCGAGCTCGACGCGCTGTTCGCCGAGGGCCGCGAGACGGCCGACCCCGAGAAGCGCAAGGACATCTACGCGCAGGTGTCCGAGAACCTCGAGGACAACGCCGCCTGGATCTGGCTGTTCACCAGCTACACCTACACCGCGACGTCCTCCACCGTCGACGGATTCACCCCGATGGCGAACGGCTCGCTGCAGTACCTGCGGACCACCTCCATCCAGTAGCGGAACGAGGGGGCGCGGACGCCCGCGCCCCCTCGGCTCCCCGACGACAGGCACCTCTCCCACGCGCATGTTCAGACAGCTCCTCCGCAACAGCGTGCTGCGACGCATCCTCGCAGCCCTCGGCACCCTCTTCGGCGTCGCCGTCTTCGTCTTCCTGATGCTGCGCGCCATCCCCGGCGACCAGATCAGCTCCGGCCTCGGCACCGAGGCGGCCGCCCTCACCCCGGCGCAGCGCGCCGCGCTCGAGTCGTACTACGGCCTCGACCAGCCGCTCTTCGTGCAGTTCTTCTCCTGGCTGGGCAACATCTTCACCGGCAACCTCGGCTTCTCCTCGCGCGCGCAGACCAGCGTGCTCGACCTCACCGCCGCCGCGCTGCCCGTCACGTTCGAGCTCGCGATCTTCTCGATCCTCATCGCACTCGCCATCGGCATCCCGCTGGGCATGCTGTCCGCCTCGAAGCCCGACTCGGTGCGCGACGGCGTCGGCCAGGTCGTCGGACTCGCCGGACTCTCCATCCCGGCCTTCCTGCTCGGCACCGCCCTGCTCGCGATCCTCGCGCAGTCGCTCGGCTTCAACCCGAACGGTCAGGGCTACGCGCGGCTCTTCGACGACCCGCTCCTCAACCTCCAGCAGATGCTGCTGCCGTCGATCGTGCTCGGGTTCGGCATCGCCGCCCCCATCATGCGCACCACCCGCACCGCGGTGCTGGAGATCCGCGCGAACGACTTCATCCGCACCGCGAAGGCCAAGGGCGTGCCGCCCCGCCGCCTCCAGGTGCGTCACGTGCTCGGCAACGCGCTCGTCCCGATCGTCACCATGACCGGTCTGCAGTTCGGCTACCTGCTGGGCGGTGCGGTCGTGGTGGAGCAGATCTTCTCGCTGCCCGGCATCGGCCGCCAGGTGCTGCTCGGCATCCAGCAGAAGGAGTACGCGCTCGTGCAGAGCACTGTGCTGGTGATCGCCCTCGCCTTCGTCATCGTCAACCTGCTCACCGACCTGCTCTACCGGGTCATCGACCCCCGGGTGCGTGCCGCATGACCGACATCTCTCAGACCCCGGCCCTCGCTCCCGGCGGCGGGCGCACCATGGAGCGCGTGCGTCTCCTGCTGCGCAGCCGCAGCGGACTCGCGGGCATCATCATCGTCGCGCTGCTCGCGGTGCTCAGCCTCGTCTCGGCGTTCGGCCTGCTGCCGTTCGACCCGCTCGCGCAGGACCCGCCGTCCCGACTGCAGCCGCCGTCCGCTGTGCACTGGTTCGGGACCGACCAGTTCGGCCGCGACGTGTTCTCCCGCGTGGCCGCCGGTGTCGCCAACTCCGCCCTCATCTCCGTCGTCGCCGTCGCGTTCGCGACCGTGGTCGGCACCGTGTGCGGACTCATCGCCGGCTTCTACCGCGGCATCTCCGACGGGGCGATCACGGCGGTCACCAACGTGCTGTTCGCGTTCCCGCCGCTGCTGCTCGCCCTGTCGCTCGCGTCGGTGTTCGACCGCAACTGGTTCACGATCGCCGTGGCCATCGCGATCGTCTACGTGCCGATCTTCATCCGCGTCACCCGCGGGCCCGTGCTGTCGCTGCGGGAGGTGGAGTACGTCAAGGCGGCCAAGAGCACCGGCCAGGCCCGCATGGCGACCATGTTCCGCCACGTGCTGCCCAACATCACGTCGATCATCATCGTGCAGGTCACCCTCTCCCTCTCGTGGGCCGTCCTCACCGAGGCCTCGCTGAGCTTCCTCGGCCTGGGCACTCCGCCGCCCGCGCCGTCGCTCGGCTCGATGATCTTCGAGGCGCGCACCCTCGTGACCATCGCCCCGTGGACCATGATCGCGCCCGGCGTGGTCGTCGTCCTGCTCGTCGTCGGACTCAACCTGCTCGGGGACGGACTGCGCGACAGCCTCGACCCGCGCAATCGGGGCAAGCGATGATCGCCGAAGACCTGGGTGCGCTGGCCACCGAGGCGAGCGACCCCCGATACGCCGGGCTCGACCGGATGAGCGTGGCCGAGCTCGCGCAGACCATGAACGAGGCCGACGCGACCGTGCCCGCGGCCGTGCACCGGGCGCTGCCGCAGATCATCCCGGCGATCGCGCAGACCGCCGAGCGCATGGCGCAGGGCGGCCGCCTCGTCTACGTGGGCGCCGGCACCCCGGGCCGCATCGGCGTGCTCGACGCCTCCGAGTGCCCGCCGACCTTCAGCACCCCGCCGGAGCTCGTGTTCGCGATCATGGCCGGCGGTCCCGGTGCGATCGTGAACCCCGTCGAGGGGGCGGAGGACGACGCCGAGGCGGGAGCCGCCGCGATCGACGAGGCCGGGATCGGCCCGCTCGACACCGTCATCGGCATCGCCTCGAGCGGGCGCACGCCCTATGTGGTCGCCGCCGTCCGGCGGGCGCGGGAGCGCGGGGCGCTGAGCATCGGCCTGTCCTGCAACACGGGCACCGTGCTGAGCGCGGCCGCGGAGCACGGCATCGAGGTCGAGGTCGGCCCCGAGGTGCTCTCCGGCTCGACGCGGCTCAAGTCGGGCACGGCGCAGAAGCTCGTGCTGAACATGTTCTCGACCATCGCGATGGTCCGGAACGGCAAGGCCTACGGCAACCTGATGGTGGACGTGAAGGCCACGAATCACAAGCTCCGCGAGCGGGCGATCCGGATGGTGCGGACGATCGCCGGCGTCGATCGCGACGCCGCGGCCGCCGCACTGGAGGGCGCCGACTGGGACGTGAAGCTCGCATCCATCATGATCCGCCGCGGGGAGGACCTTCCCGCGGCCACCGCCCGACTCGCTGCGGCAAACGGCCGTCTGCGCACCGCACTGGAGGAGAACTGATGCGCGTCCTGGGACTGATCTCCGGCACCTCGCACGACGGGATCGACGCCGCCGTCGTCGACTTCGCCACCAACGGCGGCTTCACCGCCCACGGCGTCGACCTGCGCGGCACGGTGCTCGCGTCGACGAGCGTCCCCTACGGCCCCGCGCTGCGGGCGCGACTCATCGCCGCGCTGCCTCCGGCGCCGACCACCCTGGCCGAGGTGGCCGAGCTCGACACCCTCATCGGTCAGGCGTTCGCGGAGGTCGCGGCCGACATCGCGGCCGAGGTCGGCGGTGTCGACGCGGTGTGCTCGCACGGCCAGACCGTGTACCACTGGGTCGACGGTGCCCACGCGCTCGGCACCCTGCAGATCGGACAGCCCGCCTGGATCGCCGAGAAGACCGGGGTGCCCGTCGTCTCCGACATCCGCATCCGCGACATCACCGCGGGCGGCCACGGCGCTCCGCTCGTGTCGTTCCTCGACGAGCTGCTGCTCCGTGGCCGCGCCGGCGTCTCGGCGGCGCTCAACCTCGGCGGCATCTCCAACATGACCGTCGTCCGCCCGGACGGCCTCATCGCGTACGACATCGGCCCCGCGAACGCCCTCGTCGACGCGGTCATCGTCGCGCACGACCTCAACCCGCTCGGCTACGACGACGACGCGGCGATCGCCCGCACCGGACGGGTCGACGAGGCGCTGCTGGACGCGATGCTCGCGGACCCCTATTACGCCCTCACCCCGCCGAAGAGCACGGGCAAGGAGCACTTCCACCTCGCCTACGTGCACGAGCACCTCGCGGCGCAGGGGCGCGAGATCCCGGTCGCCGACCTCGTGCGCACGCTCACCGAGCTCACGGTCCGCACGGTCGCCCGCGACGTCGAGGCCGCCGGCATCGGCTTCCTCGCGGTGTCCGGCGGCGGCTGCCGCAACCCGCTGCTCCTGGACGGGCTCCGGGCGGCGCTGCCGCAGACCGAGGTCGTGCTGGCCGACGAGCTCGGCGCCCCCGCCGACAGCAAGGAGGCCATCCTCCTCGCGCTCATCGGCTGGTCGACCCTGCACGGCGTCCCCGCCATCGTCCCCGGAGGGACGGGGGCGCGCGAGCCGCGCATCCTCGGCACGATCACGCCCGGCGCCGGTCCGCTGCAGATGCCCGAGCCGGTCGCGGCCATCGACTCCCTCACCCTCACGGAGGCGGCGGGATCGTGACCGTCGTCGAGCGGATGCGCGTGCTGCGGGTGCCTTCGCCCCTGGTGCGTCCCTTCGTGACGGCCGTCCGTCGCACCGACCACCTCGACGTCGTGCTGGTGGAGGTGACCGACGCCGACGGCCGCCGCGGATACGGGGAGGCCGCGACGAGCTGGCGCGTCACGGGGGAGAGCCCCGAGAGCGTCACGGCCGCGGTCGCCGGTCCGCTCGCGGACGCCGTGCTCGGGCGCTCCACCGACGATCCCGGACTGGCGGATGCCCTCGCCACGGCCGTCTGGGGCAACGCCGCCGCTCGCAGCGCGGTGGCCTGTGCGGTCGCCGACCTCGCCGCCCAGGATCGCGACGTGCCGCTCGCGCAGACGCTCGCGGTGCAGGGGACCGCGCCGACGCGCATCCGGACCGACATGACGCTGTCCGTGGCGACGCCGGCGGCGCTGGCCGCCACCGCCGCCGAGTATGCGGCGGCGGGATTCCGCTGCCTCAAGATCAAGGCGTCCCGGGAACATGACACGGTCGCCGGCCTCCGCGCGATCCGGGCCGCCGTCGGCGCCGACATCACCCTGCGCGTGGACGCGAACCAGGCGTGGGACGTCGAGAGCGCCATCCGCATCATCCGGGCGGCGGAGGACGCAGGTCTGGGTCTCGAACTCGTCGAGCAGCCCGTCGCCGCGCCCGACCTCGACGCGCTCGCCGCGGTGACCGCCGCCGTCGACACCCCGATCATGGCCGACGAGTCGGTGCGCACCGCGCGGGACGTGCAGGACGTCGCCGCGCGCGGAGCCGCCGGGCTCGTGAACATCAAGCTCGCCAAGACCGGCGGGCTCACCGAGGCACTCGCCGCCGTGCACGCCGCCCGTTCCGCCGGACTCGGCGTCGTCTTGGGCTGCATGATGGAGTCGCACGTCGGAGTGGCCGCCGCGGCGCATCTCGCCGCCGCGATCGCTCCGGACGTCGTGCACGACCTCGACGCGGCATCGTGGCTGCGCCGGTCGCCGGTGACCGGAGGGCTCACCGCCGACGGGGAGTGGCTCACGCTCGCCCCGGCCGCGGGGCTGGGGATCACCGGGATCGCCGCCGACGCCGAGGTGCTGCTCGACTGCTCCCGCACAGGGGCTCTCGTATGAGCGCCGCCGAGGCGATCGCCGGGGTCCTCGCCGGGCCGACCGCGCCGCGGGGAGCCGTCGCCGGTGTCGCCACCCGCGCGGGCCGGGACACGGCCGCCGGCGGCCTCGCCGATCTCGCGGGAACCCCGGTCACGACGGACACGGCGTTCGACCTCGCCTCCGTCACCAAGGTCGCCGCGACCACCACCGCGCTCCTCCGGCTGGCCTCCCGGGGCGACCTCCGGTTCGACGATCCGGTGGACCGCTTCGTTCCCCGAACCGCCTGTGCCCCCGGGACGACCGTGCGGCACCTGCTGCTGCACCGCGCCGGGCTGTGGGAGTGGCAGCCGCTGTACCTCGACGGCGGGTACGCCGACGGCGCCGCCGCCGCGGACGCGCTCCCCCTCCGCTACGGCCTGGATGACGGGCGGCACTACTCCGACCTGGGGTTCCTGATCCTCGGCCGCATCGTCGCCGCCGTGACCGGTCTCTCCCTCGATGCGGCCGTGCGCGAGCTCGTCACCGCGCCCCTGGGGCTCACCCGCACGGGCTACGGGCCCGCCGCCGCTCCGGTCGCCTCGTCGACGGGGGACGGGGACGCCGCCGAGCGGCGGATGGTCGCGACGGGCACGCCCTACCCGATCCTCACGTCCCGCCGGCATTTCCCCTGGCGGGAGGACGAGATCACGGGCGTCGTCAACGACGGCAACTGCTTCCATGCTCTGCAGGGCGTCTCCGGCCACGCCGGGCTGTTCGGCACGGTCGACGACCTGCTGACCCTCGGCGTCGCGCTCGCCGACGCCGAGGCGCACGCCGACCTCTGGGACCCGGCACTCGTGGCCGAGCTGTTCCGCGACGGCCCCGACCCCGGTCAGGCCCTCGGGTGGCGCAGCGACACCGTGACGGCGGACGGGTACCCCACCCGGATGCTCTGGCACCCCGGCTACACGGGGTGCGCGCTGGGTGTGGTCCCCGCGACCGGGACCGCCGTCGTCCTGCTCGCGAACCGCCTGTTCGCCGACGAGATCGCCCCCACCGAGACCCTGTGGCGCGCAGCGCTGCCCGCACTCCTCGACCCCGAAGGAACGAGTACCCCATGAGCACCACCCCGCCCGTGCTGAGCATCGACGGCCTCGCGGTCGCCTTCCGGACCGGCTCCGAACTGGTCACCGCCGTCAGCGACGTCACGATCGAGATCGCCGCCGGCGAGACGGTCGCCGTGGTCGGCGAATCCGGCTCCGGGAAGTCCACCACGGCGGCCGCGGTCAACCGCCTGCTGCCCGAGAACGGCGTCATCACGGCGGGGAGCATCCGCTTCGACGGCCGCGAGCTCACCGACCTCCCGGAGAACGCGATGGTGTCCCTCCGCGGCGCCGGCATCGGCCTCGTGCCGCAGGACCCGATGTCGAACCTCAACCCCCTCATGCGCGTCGGCGAGCAGATCGGGGAGGCGCTCGAAGTCCACGGGTACACCAGCGGCGAGGCGACGAAGGCCCGCGTCGTCGAACTCCTCGAGATGGTGGGCATCGCCGACGCCGCCCGCCGGGCGACCCAGTACCCGCACGAGTTCTCGGGCGGCATGCGGCAGCGCGTGCTCATCGCGATGGGACTCGCCTGCAAGCCGCGGCTGCTCATCGCCGACGAGCCCACCTCGGCGCTCGACGTCACCGTGCAGCGCCGCATCCTCGACCAGCTCGACCTGCTCACCGACGAACTGGGCACCGCGGTGTTCCTCATCACGCACGACCTCGCCCTCGCCGCCGAACGCGCCGACCGGATCGTCGTGATGTTCCGCGGCCGCGTCGTCGAGGAGGGCACCTCGGCGGAGGTCCTCGGCAATCCGCAGCACGAGTACACGCGGCAGCTGCTCGCCGCCGCACCGAGCCTCGCCTCCCGCCGGGAAGCCCTGCCGTCGCGTGCGGTCGCTCGCGACGCCGTGCCCTTCGTCGAGATCCGCGACCTGCGCAAGGAGTTCCCGCTCCGCAACGCGAAGGCGGGTGAGCCGCAGACCTTCACGGCCGTCGACGGGGTCAGCTTCACGATCCGCCGCGGCACGACCGTGTCCATCGTCGGCGAGTCCGGCTCGGGAAAGTCCACCACGGCGAACATGGTGCTCGGCCTGGAGGACGCGACCGCGGGGTCGATCCTCTTCGACGGCACCGACCTGACCGCCCTCCGACGCAAGGAGCTCTTCGCCCTGCGCCGCCGCGTGCAGCCCGTCTTCCAGAACCCGTACGCCTCGCTCGATCCCCGGTACACCGTCGAGCAGTCGATCGCGGAGCCGCTGCGGGTACACCGGATCGGCACGGCCGCCTCCCGGCACGCCCGCGTCCGGGAGCTCCTGGAGCAGGTCGCCCTGCCCGCGGCCATGGCCGAGCGGCTGCCGCACGAGCTCTCCGGTGGACAGCGGCAGCGCGTCGCGATCGCCCGCGCCCTGGCCCTGGAGCCCGAGCTCGTCGTGCTGGACGAGGCGGTCTCCGCGCTCGACGTGCTGGTGCAGGCGCAGATCCTCGATCTCCTCGCCGACCTGCAGAAGCGCCTCGGGCTCAGCTACCTCTTCATCAGCCACGACCTGGCCGTCGTGCGCATGATCTCGGACGAGGTGCACGTCATGCAGCGCGGCGTCGTGGTCGAGAGCGGCACGCCCGAGAGCATCTTCGACGCGCCGCAGCACCCCTACACGCGGGAGCTGCTCGCCGCGATCCCCGGGGCGTCGCTGGCCTCCTGAGCGCACACGGCGACGACCGTCGGCTCAGCGCCGGCGGTCGTCGTCGTCCCAGGGGCCCTCCCACCAGCCGGCCCGGCCGTCGTCCTCGCCGCCGCCGCGGCGACGGGACCGCACGAACTGAACGACGAACACGACCAGCGTCGTGAGCGTGATGAGGAACAGGACTAGGAACAGCAGGTCGCTCTGGTTCACGGGCGCTTCCCCTCCGCGGCATCCGCCACGATCTTCGCGATGCGGGCGGCCTTGGTCTCCGCGCGCTTGGCCATCGCGATCTGCGTGAGGCCGAACTTCTTCACCGACTTCGGGAACGCGTCCCAGCTCGCCCTGGCCGCCGGCACCGCGTCGAGCGCGGCGGTGAGCTCGGGTGGCTCGATGCCGGCCTCCGGACCGTCCAGCACGGTCCAGGAGCCGTTCGCCTTCGCCGTCTCGCGCGCCCGGATCCCGGCGGGGGCGAGGAGACCCGCCGCGTCCAGCTCCGCGATGCGGGCCTTGTTCGTCGCGGCCCAGCCGCTCCCCGGTCGTCGCGGGGAGAACCACTGGCCGCCGGTCTCGTCGTCGAACGTGCGCACCGGGCCGTCGATCCACCCGAAGCACAGCGCCTGCCGCACGGCGTCCTCGTAGCCGACGCCGGTGGCGGCGCGGCCGCGCACGCTCAGCAGCCACACCCCGGTGGAGCGTTCGTGATTCGCCTCGAGCCAGGCGCGCCACTCCGCGGCGTCCGCCGCCGTGACCCGCTCGCCGTCGTCGAGGGCGCCCACGTCAGTCCTCGTCGAGCGTCGGGATCGAGTCGGTGATCGTGGGCAGGAGGTCGGCGACCGAGTCGACGATCTCGTCGGGACGGAACGGGTACTGCTCGATGATCCGCTGGTCGCTGATGCCCGTGAGCACGAGCACCGTGTGCAGCCCCGCCTCGATGCCGGCGACGATGTCCGTGTCCATCCGGTCGCCGATCATGCCGGTCTTCTTCGAGTGCGCGCCGATCTTGTTCAGGGCGGAGCGGAACATCATCGGGTTGGGCTTGCCGACCACGTACGGCTCCTTGCCGGTGGCCTTGGTGATGAGGGCGGCGATCGCGCCCGTCGCGGGCAGCACCCCGTCGGCGCTCGGGCCGGTCGCATCCGGGTTCGTCACGATGAAGCGCGAGCCGCTGTTGATGTGGCGGATGGCCTTGGTGATGGCTTCGAACGAGTAGTTCCGGGTCTCGCCGACGACCACGAAGTCGGGGTTCGTCTCCGTCATGATGAAGCCGGCCTCGTGCAGCGCGGTGAGGATCCCGGCCTCGCCGATGACGAAGGCGGAACCGCCGGGGAGCTGCTGGGCGAGGAAGTCGGCGGTCGCGAGGGCCGAGGTCCAGATGCGCTCCTCCGGCACGATCAGGCCGCTCGCGCGGAGGCGGGCCGAGAGGTCGCGCGCGGTGAAGATCGAGTTGTTCGTGAGCACGAGGTAGGGGATCTCGTTGCGCTCCCATCCGGCGAGGAGTTCGGAGGCCCCGGGGATGGCGTCGTTCTCATGGACGAGCACGCCGTCCATGTCGGTGAGCCAGCATTCGATGTCGTCACGGTGTGCCATGTGCTCAGCCTAGAGGCCCCGCCTTTCCTTTCGAATCGCCTGATTGGTCCCATCCCGGGCCGGTGTGCGGCAAAGTGCGCGATTCGAACGAAGGGGGTCAGGCCGAAAGCCACACCACGTCGCGGGCAGCGGGAGGCAGCGGGAGCTCGGAGCCGTCGACGGTGATGCCGGACGGGGTCACCGTCACGGTCGTGCCGACGGTGAGGCCGTGGGACTCGAGGGTGCGCAGCAGGGCGGGGTCGCGGTCGTCGACACGGAGCACGCGGCCCGTGTGCCCCGCCGCGGCATCGGCGAGCAGCACGAACGGCACGCGGTCGATCCGGCCCTCCGCGTCCGGGATGGCATCGCCGTGCGGGTCGAAGCGCGGGCGGCCCAGGCGCTCGTCGATGCCCTCGAGCAGGCGGTCGCTGATGGTGTGCTCCAGCACCTCGGCCTCGTCGTGCACCTCGTCCCACCCGTAGCCGAACTCGCGCACCAGCCACGTCTCG
The DNA here is from genome assembly GCF_017939615.1 of Microbacterium sp. BLY. Classification (NCBI taxonomy): domain Bacteria; kingdom Bacillati; phylum Actinomycetota; class Actinomycetes; order Micrococcales; family Microbacteriaceae; genus Microbacterium; species Microbacterium sp. BLY. The sequence goes on along the minus strand of NZ_JAGKSR010000001.1, from coordinate 573,310 downwards.
ATGAGGCGGTGGCGGCGGACCATCGCGAGGGCGCGGGCGGTCCCGGCCTCGGTCAGCCGGACGGCTCCGTATGGCACATGGGACACGAGGCCTGCGGCGGCGAGCTTCTTCACCATCTCCGTGACCGACGACGGCGCGATGCCGAGCTTGGCCGCGAGCACCGACGGAGTGATCGGCGCCTCCTGCCACTCGGTGTGCGCGTAGACGGTCTTCAGGTAGTCGTCAGCTGCCGGGGATGCCACCCGTCAACCCTACGCGTTCGGGTCGCGGGGTCCCCCGCGGCGGGATCAGGCGCCCGCGGAACCCAGCAGGATCACCGTCGCCTGTCCGGCGAAGAACAGGACGAGGAACCCGAGGAGGGCGGCGGCGAGGGACAGGCGCCCGTCGAAGCCCTCGACCTCGGCGATGCCCACCTTGCGGGCACGGAAGGCGAGCACCAGCGTCGCGACGCCGAGCGCGAGCTGCACCCAGGGACTCGCGGGTCCGATCACCTTCGGGAACGCGATGAGCAGGCCGCCGATCACGCCGGTCGCGAAGCCGCTCCAGGTGAGGATGCGGACGGTGCGGCGGGCGGAGGCGGCGGACATGCTGTCGAGCCTATCCGCCGTCACGCCCCGGTCAGCACCAGCCAGAGGAGGGCGCCGTTGAGGGCGATGAGGAGCACGGAGGCCACGATGCCGGCGACCGTCGTCCCGATGCTGTTGACCCACACGCCGAGGGTGCGGCGCTGCGCGGTGAGTGCGACCAGGGGGATGAGGGCGAACGGGATGCCGAACGACAGCACGACCTGGCTGAGGACGAGGGCGAGCGTCGGGTCGATGCCCATCCCGAGGATCACGAGCGCGGGGATGAGCGTCACCAGCCGGCGGGCCAGCAGGGGGATGCGCACGTGCAGCAGCCCGTGCATGATCTCGGCCCCCGCGTAGGCGCCGACGGAGGTCGAGGCGAGACCGGAGGCGAGCAGACCGACCGCGAAGAAGGTGGCCACCACCGGCCCGAGCCCGGCGGCGAGGGCGGCATGCGCCCCCTCCAGCGAGTCGGTGCCGGCGACCCCGGCGAGGTTCGCGGCCGCGAGCAGGAGGATGCCGAGGTTGACGGAACCCGCGACGATCATCGCGATGGTGACGTCCCAGCGGGTCGCGGTGAGCAGTCGGCGGATGCGCGAGGTCTGCACGCGGGCCGCCTCCTCCGCGCTCTCCGCCGTCGCGGAGCCGAACCGGTCGCGGGCGAGCGACGAGTGCGCGTAGATGGCGTGCGGCATGATCGTGGCTCCGAGGATCGAGGCGGCCAGCAGCACCGAGCCGGTGTCCTCGAACCGCGGCACGAGGCCGCTCACGATCCCCGCGGGATCCGGCGGTGCGAGGAAGAGCCCCGCCAGGAAGCCGATCGTGATGATGAGCATGAGGCCGATGATGACGAACTCGAAGGGCCGCGCGCCGCGACGGCTCTGCACCGCCAGCAGGATCATCGACACGGCGCCGGTGAGGAGGCCGCCCCACAGCAGCGGGATGTCGAACAGCAGGTTCAAGGCGACGGCGCCGCCGATGATCTCGGCGAGGTCGGTCGCCATCGCCACGAGTTCGGCCTGCAGCCAGTATGCGCGGCGCGCCCAGGGGCGACGCAGTCGCTGGCCGAGCATCTCGGGGAGGCTCCGGCCGGTCACGACGCCGAGCTTGGCGGAGAGGTACTGGATCAGCCAGGCCATGACGTTGCCGGCGACGACGATCCAGACGAGCAGGTAGCCGTACTGCGCCCCGGCCGTCATGTTGCTGGCCACGTTGCCCGGATCGAGGTAGGCGACGCCCGCGACCAGCGCGGGTCCGAGCAGCCACAGCAGGCGCGGTGGGGCGGTGCGGGTGTCGGTCACGGTGGCGGGGGAATTTTTCGGCACACCGAAACCGTAGCGTATTTTTCGGTCCACCTAAATATCCGTGACCGTCCGTCCGCGTCCCCGCGCTGCCGGGCTGGTCGCGCGCGGCGATAGCCTGGCGGGATGGATGCGCAGCCCCTCGAGAGCACCGAACCGACCGGGCCCGGAACCTCGCCGCTGCAGCCCGGGTACGGCGTCGGGCCGTGGCCGGGAGGGCCCTCGTCCTGGCCCGCCGGGGACCAGTACGACCCCGAGCTGCTGGCTCACGGCGACACGCGCAACGTGATCGACCGCTACCGCTACTGGCGGATGGAGGCGATCGTCGCCGACCTCGACACGCGCCGACACCCGTTCCACGTCGCGATCGAGAACTGGCAGCACGACATGAACATCGGTTCCATCGTGCGCAGCGCCAACGCGTTCCTCGCCGACACCGTGCACATCATCGGGCGGCGTCGCTGGAACAGGCGCGGCGCGATGGTGACCGACCGGTACCAGCACGTCGTGCACCACGAGGACATCGCCGCGTTCGCCGCCTGGGCTGCCGCGGAAGGGCTGCCCGTCATCGCGATCGACAACGTCGACGGCGCCGTTCCGGTCGACCGCGCCGACCTGCCGCGCTCCTGCGTGCTCCTCTTCGGTCAGGAGGGTCCCGGGTTGTCGCCGGAGGCGCTCGCCGCAGCGACTGGACACGTGGAGATCACGCAGTACGGCTCGACCCGTTCCATCAACGCGAGCGCCGCCGCCGCGGTGATCATGTACGAGTGGTGCCGCCGCCACGCGGGATGACCACGCTCGAGGCGCGGTCGGGCCACGGTCAGGCGGCGGCCAGGAGCCACCGTCCGGAGCGCACCCGCCACCCCAGCGTGCCGAGCCGCGCGAGGAGGTAGACGCCGAAGAACGCCACCGCCAGCCACACGAGCCCGGCCGTGCCGTCGACACCGGTCGCGGCGATGATCGCGAGGGCCGGCAGGAACGGGACGAGGTTGAGGCCGCCGGCGATCGCCAGGTAGCGGACGTCGTTCGCACCCATCAGCACACCGTCGAGCACGAACACGACCCCGGCGACCGGCTGCGCGACGGCGAGCACGAGGAGCGCGGGCTGCACGACCTGCGCGACCGACGGGTCTCCGGTGAAGACGATGCCGAGCATGCCGGACGAGGCGGCGATGACGGCGCCGACCAGGACGCCGAACCAGGCTCCCCACGCGACCGTCCGTGCCAGGACCCGCCGCACCTGCGGCTCGTCCCCGGCGCCGAGCTCCTTGCCGATGAGCGCCTGCGCGGCGATCGCGAGCGCATCGAGGGCGAAGGCCGCCGCGGAGAAGATCGTGAAGACGATCTGCCAGCCCGCGAGCTCCTCCGTGCCGATCCCGGTCGCCACGCCCACCGTCGCGAGCAGCGCGACGCGCAGGCTCACGGTGCGCAGGAACAGCCAGCCGCCGGACGTCGCCGTGTGCCGCAGGCCGTCCCGCTGGGCGCGCAGGGAGGCGCTGTGCCGGGTGGCGAGGCGCTGGACGACGAGCGCGTACGCCGCGACCATGCCCCACTGCGCGGTCACGGTCCCCGCCGCGGATCCCGCGATGCCCCAGCCGAAGCCGTAGATGAACAGCCAGTTCAGCAGGGCGTTGGCGCCGAATCCGAGACCGGCGATCCACAGCGGCGTCATGGTGTCCTGCAGTCCGCGGAGGAGGCCGGTCGCCGCGAACACGATCAGCATCGCGGGCAGACCCCACATCGAGATCACGAGGTACTCGTTCGCCTGCGCCGCGACCTCGGCGCTCGCCCCGAACAGCGAGACGAGCCCGGGGGAGGAGACCGCGCCGATGACGGCGAGCACGGCACCGAGGCCGAGCGCGAGCCACATGCCGTTGATCCCGACCGAGACCGCCTCTCCCGGCCGCCCGGCACCGAACCGGCGTGCGACGGCGGGGGTGGTGGAATAGGCGAGGAACACCATGAGGCCGACGATGGTCTGCAGCACGGCGCCCGCGATGCCGAGCCCGGCGAGCGGAACGGTGCCGAGGTGCCCGACGAGCGCCGCGTCGACGATGAGGAAGGCCGGCTCCGCGATGAGCGCGCCGAGGGCGGGGACCGCCAGGCGCAGGATCTCGCGGTTCAGGGAGGTGCGGGCGGCCATCCTCCGAGCCTATGACCTGCCGCCGACTCCCGACGCGCGAGGCGCCACCCCGGCGCCGACGCTTCGGACGTCGACGCCGGGGGTGACTCAGTCGCCCGGTCCCTCCACCGGACGCTTCGCTCGCCGCGCCCGCACCCAGCCGTCGACCCCGAACCGCCCGGAGGCGACGAACACCAGCACCGTCGCGGACAGCACCACCATCACGGGGTACTGCGCGATCAGCTGGTCTGCGCTCCAATAGAGCGCCAGGGTCCCGATCGAGACGAACGCGGCCGTTCGGGTGAGCAGTCCCGACACGAGGAGGACGCCCAATCCGACCTCCAGTGCCGGGATCGCGACCCCGAAGAGCGCGGATGCCGAAGTCATCGCCGCCCCGAGCGGATCGAAGAAGTCCGGCACCCTCGTGTTCCCCTGTGCGCTCTGCGCCACGAGTTCGATGTCGGCCGCTCCGAAGCCCGATCGGTACTTCAGCGTCCCCTCGATGAGCCACAGCACCCCGACCGCCACCCGCGCGGCCGCCCCCAGCAGCGGGCCGATCAGGAGACGAGCGGAACGGAGGGCGGTCATGACAGCTCGGCAGCCCCGAACACGGCCTTCGCCTTGTCGCAGTAGATGACGACGTGGGAGTAGTCCTCGGCCTCGACACCGTCAAGGGTGAAGGTCTGCGTCGCGGTGTCGTACGAGACCGCGTCGACGAGCATGCCGGCGGCGATGGCCGCCTCGTCCGTGCCGTCGGTCAGGTAGACGTGCAGGTCGGGGCCCTCGTCCGAGGAGAACTCCGACAGCATGACCTCGGTGTCGGAGACCGAGACCATGCCGGCGACCTCCTTGCCGTTCAGTCCGGCGAACTCCCCGGTCTTCGCGGTCGTGTCCGCGGTCGTGGCGTCGCTCTCCGTGGTGCTCTGCGAGGCCGAGGACGAGGGGGCCGACGTGTCGGCCGCGTCTTGCGGGCTGCAGGCCGCGAGCGTCAGGGCGAGCCCGACGGCGGCGGTGGTGGCGAGAAGGGTCTTGCGCATGATGATCTCCTGTCCGATGGAACGCCACCGTGGCGGATGCCGCGGCGGAGGTGCTGCAGAGCACGCTAGGAAGCGGCGGCGGGCCGCGGGGAAGACCTTTCGGAACCGTAAGGATCCGCCGGTGCGGCGTCACGCGCGGACTACCCTCGACGGCATGGAAGGGGTCATCAGTGTGGCGGTCGTGGAGGACGATCCCACGGTGCGTGAGGCGGTCGGCGAGTACCTGCGTGCCCACGGCTACGCGGTGTCGAGCTTCGGGGACGGGGTCTCCGCACGGACCGCGCTGCGGGAGGCCGTCCCCGATGTGGTGATCGTCGACCGGATGCTGCCCGGAATCAGCGGCGATGAGCTCTGCCGCGAGCTGCGGGCCGTGTCGGACGTGCCCATCATGGTGCTCACGGCGCTGGGGGAGGTGGAGGACCGCATCGACGGGTTCGCGTTCGGTGTCGACGACTATCTCGCCAAGCCGTTCTCGATGCGGGAGCTGTCGATGCGGGTCGCGGCGCTGGTGCGTCGGTCGCAGGTCGCCCAGGCGTCGGCCGGGGAGTTGCGGAGAGGGGCGTTCGTGATCGACCTGCTGCGTCGGCGCGCCTGGGTGCGCGGACAGGAGATGACGCTGACGGGCAGGGAGTACGACCTGCTCCTGTTCCTCGTGCGCAACGAGGACCGCGCCCTGGGGCGCGACGAGATCCTCCGCGAGGTGTGGGGGTGGACCGTCGGCGAGCGTTCGACGGTCACGGTGCACGTCCGGCGCCTGCGGGAGAAGATCGAGGAGGATCCGCGTGATCCTCGTCATCTGCTCACCGAGTGGGGCGTCGGCTACCGCTTCCTGGCGAGAGGGGACGGCTGATGACGATGCTCTCCGGTGCGGTGATCCTGCAGATCGTGCTCACGAGCCTGTCGGTGGCGATCGTGGTCGCCGTCGTCGCCGTGCTGCTCCTGCGAGCCCTGCGGCGGCGCGGCCTCCGCGCGCAGCTGATGGTCGTGGCCAGCGCGGGCACCGTCGCGATGGCGGGGGCCGTGGTGGCGATCGCGGTGGAGATGTACCTCTCCACCCATGACCTGACGATCCTGCTCACCGTGATCGTGGTCTCGCTCGTGCTCGGGCTGGGCATGGCCTGGTGCATGGCGCGGACGGTGCGCGCCTGGGTCGAGGGGTTCTCGGTGTCTCTGGGCAGGATCGGCCGGACGGACGAGGTGGTGGCCGACCGGGCGGCCTCGCGCGAGCTCGCCGACCTCTCGGCGCAGCTGGCGGTCGTGTCTGCGGAGGTGGACGCGGCCCGGGCCGAGCTCGTGCGGCTGGATTCCGCGCGCCGGCGCTTCTTCGCCTGGATCTCCCACGATCTGCGGACGCCGCTCACGGCCGTCCGCGTCCTCGCCGAGGCGGTGGAGGACGGCGCGGCGGTCGCACCGGAGCGCTTCGCCGGACAGGTGCGGGTGCAGGTGGAGACCATGAGCCGGATGGTCGACGACCTCTTCGAGCTCTCCCGCCTGACCTCGGGGGCGGTGCAGCTGCAGACCGAGCAGGTGGTTCTCCGGGACGTCGTGTCCGATGCGGTGGCGGACGTCGCCGCGGCGGCGGCGAAGCGCGATGTCCGGATCGTGGAGCGGGGTATCGCGGGGCCGGTGCTGTGGGCCGACCCGCATCATCTCGGGCGCATCGTCGTGAACCTGCTCACGAACGCCGTCCGCCACGCGCCTCCGGGGACGGAGATCGTCCTGTCCGCCTCGATGATCGACCGGGATCGTCTCGTCCTGGGGGTGCTGGACCAGGGTGCCGGTGTCGCGGTGGAGGACCTGGACCGGATGTTCGACGTCGGCTGGCGCGAGGATCCCGCCCGGCCGGCGGCGGGCGGTGACGACGGCGTCGCCTCCGGGGCGGGTCTCGGACTGTCGATCGCCCGCGGGCTCGCGCGGGCGCACGGCGGCGACGTCTTCGCGGAGCGCACCGACGCGGGCTTCCGCATGAACGTGTCCCTCCCGGTGGGGGTGCCGGGCCGCGGGGAGTGACCGCCGCTGGACACCGTGGGGGACCCCGGCCATAGGCTGGAGCGCATGACCGACGTGCTTCCCGCGGGCCTCGCGCTCGACGACCTCAGCCCCGACATCCGCCCGCAGGACGATCTGTATCGTCACGTGAACGGCGCGTGGATCGCGCGCACCGAGATCCCCGGCGACCGGGCCCGCTGGGGCTCGTTCCACCTGCTGGCGGAGCAGGCCGAGAAGGACGTGCGCGCCATCGTCGAGGAGTCGCAGGACGCCGAGGAGGGCACCCTCGCCCGCAAGATCGGCGATCTGTTCGCGAGCTTCATGGACACCGAGCGCATCGCCGCGGCCGGCGTGGCGCCGCTGGCCGAGACCTTCGCCGAGATCGACGCGATCGACGGCATCCCCGCCTTCCTGCGCACCGTGGGCGCGTACGACCGGGAGGGCCGTGCCGCGGTGATCGGCCTCTACGTCGACGGCGACCCCGGCGACCCGGAGCGCTACGTCCCGGTGCTCGTGCAGGCCGGCCTCTCCCTGCCGGACGAGAGCTACTTCCGCCTGGAGACGTTCGCCGAGACGCGGGCGGCGTACCGGGCACACCTCGAGCGCCTGCTCACCCTCGCCGGTGTCGCGGACGCCGCGGCGCAGGCCGAGCGCTCCATCGCACTGGAGACCGAGCTCGCCGGGCACCACTGGGACAACGTGCGCAGCCGCGACGCGGTCGCCACCTACAACCTCAAGACGTGGGACGAGCTGCAGGAACTCGCGGGCGTCGACCTGACCCCGTGGCGGGAGGCCGTGACGCCGACGAACCCGCGCGCGTTCGACGAGGTCGTGGTCTCGCAGCCGAGCTTCTTCGAAGGGCTCGGCGCGCTCCTCACGGACGAGCGCCTCGAGGACTGGAAGGCCTGGTTGCGCGCGAAGGTCGTGCACGCGGCCGCGCCGTACCTGACGGACGAGCTGGTGGAGGAGAACTTCGCGTTCTACGGCACCCAGCTCACCGGCGTGCCCACGATCCGGGAGCGCTGGAAGCGCGGCGTCTCGGTCACCGAGGCGGCGCTCGGCGAGGCGATCGGCAAGGTCTACGTCGAACGGCACTACCCGCCGACGGCGAAGGCGGCCATGGACGAGCTCGTCGCCAATCTCGTCGAGGCGTACCGGCAGAGCATCGAGAAGCTGGAATGGATGACCGCGGAGACCCGGCAGCGGGCGCTCGCGAAGCTCGACGCGTTCACCCCGAAGATCGGGCACCCCGAGGTGTGGCGGGACTACTCGACGCTCGCCATCGACCGCACCGACCTGCTCGGCAACGTCCGGCGGGCGGCGATCTTCGAGCACGACCGCAACATCGACAAGGTCGGCACGCCGATCGATCGCACCGAGTGGCACATGCCGCCGCAGATGGTGAACGCGTACTACAACCCGTCGATGAACGAGATCGTGTTCCCCGCCGCCATCCTCCAGTACCCGTTCTTCGACGCCGGGCGCGACGCCGCGGCGAACTACGGCGGGATCGGCGCGGTCATCGGCCATGAGATCGGTCACGGCTTCGACGACCAGGGCAGCCGCTACGACGGAGACGGCCGCCTGCAGGACTGGTGGACCGACGCCGACCGGGCGGCGTTCGAGGAGCGCACGAAGGCGCTCATCGCACAGTACGACGCCCTCGTGCCGGAGGGCCTCGACGCGGAGCACCATGTGAACGGCGCCCTCACCATCGGCGAGAACATCGGCGACCTGGGCGGCCTCGGCATCGCGCTCCAGGCGTACGAGCTGTCCCTGCGCACGGACCCCGCGGTGCCGGAACCCGTCGAGGGGCCGGTCATCGACGGCTACACGGGCGTCCAGCGGCTGTTCCTGTCGTGGGCGCAGGTGTGGCAGCAGAAGAGCCGCGAGGCCGAGACGCTGCGCCTGCTGACGATCGACCCGCACTCGCCCAACGAGTTCCGCTGCAACCAGATCGTGCGCAACATCGATGCGTTCTACGAGGCCTTCGGGGTCACCGAGAAGGATGCGCTGTGGCTGCCGGAATCGTCCAGGGTGACCATCTGGTGACGAACCTCCGCACTCTGTGAGATGCGCCCCGGCGGTGGGGTTACGATAGCCCTGCCGCCGGGGCGCCTCTTCCCGGTTGTGCTGTTCCCCTCCCCCTCCTGAAGGATCACGCGTGGGTGCGATCGAGCCTGGTGACGCGTTCCGGAACCCGTCGGCTCCCGGAGCGTCCGGGGGTGCGCCCGAGTCCGCGGGGCGCCGCTCGCATCGTCCTGGTGCCCGCCGTCTGCCGCGTCGGGTCGCCGTGGGGCGACGCTCGTTCACGTCCACGCTGAAGGCTCTCGAAGGCCTCGCGAACGCCGGGGCCCAGGTGTCGGTGCACGTGGTCGACCTCGACTCCCATGAGCACGTGCTGGCGGGGGACGACCACGTCACGCTGCCGGTGGCCGGGCTCGGCGTCGTCCCGCTGCTGATCGAGGTCGCGGCGGCGTTCGAGTCGGGCGCGCTCGACCCGCTCGAGATCGTCGACCGCTCGAGCGTCGAGGCCGTGGAGAGTTCCGGGCTCTGGCGGCACCTGCGGGCTCCGGCCCTCCCGCTGGAGGATCTCGCCGTGCTGGCCGCGACCGCCGGCGATCCGATCGCCGTGAACATCCTGCTGGGGAAGGTGGGGCACGACCGGGTGCGGGAGCGCATCGAGGGGCTGGGACTGCGCCGCACCGCGCTGCTCGACCGGTTCCGCGACCGCCGCGGTCCGGATGACGCCCCGCAGGTCGCGGTAGGATCGGCCCGGGAGCTCGCGGGGCTGTTCTCGGCGCTCGTGAACTCGCAGGTCGTAGATGCCGCGGTCAGCGCCCAGGTGTCGGAGTGGCTCAGCCTCAATCAGGATCTCAGTCTCGTGGCCGCCTCGACGGGGCTCGATCCGTTCGCCCACGAGCACGACGCGCACGGCCTGCTCTTCGTGAACAAGACCGGCCGCGATCGCGGTGTGCGCGCCGAGGCCGGGGTGCTCGCGGGGCCGCGGGCCGGTGTCGCGTACTCGATGATCGTGTGCTTCGACGATCTCTCTATCAGCCACCGCCTCCGTGCGCATGACGCCTTCCGCGTGCTCGGCGTCGAGCTCATGGAATACACCCACTGACCCCGCCCTCGCGCCGACCCAGCGCGGTGGCCGGCATCATGAGCGCGCGCCATCAGCCTCCCGCCCGCCATCAGCCTCCCGGAACGCCAATGGGCCTGACCTGCCGCGCTTGCCTGATCGTGCGTGTTCCCCTGTTTCCGCGCGTGCGGAGTTCCGTGGGTGGGTGCAGGCTTCCGCGCGGGATCAGGCGTACAGCGGTGAAACCGGCCTGATGGGGCGTGAGCGCCTGAACTCACGTGAGCGCCTGAACTCACGTGAGCGCCTGAACTCACGGGCGCCTGAACTCGCGCGAGCGCCTGGTCGCGCGAGGCCAGGGGCTAGCATCGGGGGATGCCTCCCGCCTGGACCCCGCACCGCCGTGACGACGGCGAGCTGCTCGGCTGGATCCATCCGGACGGAGAGGAGTGGGCCGCCGTCGATGTGCTCGGGCGCAGGGTCTTCGGCCCGGGCGAGTGGCTCGACGCGGAGGCGGCGCTGGAGGAGCACGGGATCGCGTGGCTCGCCGATCCCTGGATGCTCGAGGGAGAGGATGACCGCCCGCTCCGGGTGCGCATCCTCGAGGTCACGCCGGACGAGGAGGGCGCGCCGGGGCGCATCGTCGTGAAGATCGACGACTTCGGTGACATGACCCGACCGGCGACCGCCCGATTCACCCTGCCGTGGCCGCTTCCCGCGCGGCTGCGGCCGCCGCGTGCCGACGACCCGGACCCGCGCACGATCTCCCGCTGAGACCCGCGGATCAGTCCGGCAGTGAGGGGTGCTGCTCCGTGGCGCGTCTCCGGGGGATGAACAGCGACAGCACCACGGCCACGATGCCGGCGGCGATCGCGAGCCAGAAGCACACCTCGAACGCCGCCCGCGTCGGCACGGCCACGCCGCCGACGTCGACGCTCATCGCCGCGAGCACCCCGCCCATGACGGCCGAGGCCGTCGAGGTGCCGACGGAGCGGAACAGCGCGTTGAGCCCGTTCGATGCGCCGGTCTCGTTCGCGGGCACCGAGCGCATGATGATCATGGGCATCGCGGCGAAGGTGAACCCGATCCCGACCCCGATGAAGATGTTCGCGACGAAGATGTGCCACACCTCGGTCGACCACAGCAGCACGAAGACGTAGGCGAGCACGATCGCGACGGCCCCGACGGTGAAGAGCGGCCGCGGCCCCACGGTGCGCTCCAGCCACCCGGACAGCGGCGAGATCACCATCATCACCAGACCCGCGGGCATGATGACGAGCGAGGCCGCCACCATGTTCAACCCGAAACCGGCGCCGTCCACCGCGGGCATCTCGAGCATCTGCGGGAACGTGACGTTGGAGGCGAAGAGGGCGAAGCCCATGCCGATGGCGGCGATGTTCGTGAAGAGGACGGCCGGGCGGGCGGCGACCCGCAGGTCGAGCAGGGGGTCCTTCGCCCGGAGCTGATACCAGCCCCACAGCAGCAGGACCGCGACGCCGCCGATCACGCAGACCAGGGTGAGCGGTGCCGTCCACCCCCACTCGGCGCCGCGGGACACGAACAGCAGCAGGCCCGTGAGACCGATGGCCAGTCCGATCGCGCCGAGCACGTCGAGGCGTCCGGGGGAGCGGAGCACGTCCTCCGGGACCACCGTGAGAACCAGGAGCAGGCCGAGCACGCCGAGGGCGGCCGCGAGCCAGAACAGCATGTGCCAGTCGGCGTTCTCGGCGAGCAGCGCGGCGACGGGCATGCCGATCGCGCCGCCGACGCCCATGGTCGCGCTCATGAGGGCGACCGCGGTGCCGAGGCGCTCGGGAGGGAGCACGTCGCGCATGATCGCGATGCCGAGGGGGACGACCCCGGTCACCGCGCCCTGGAGCGCCCGGCCGATGATGACGCCCACGATCGATCCGGAGAGCGCGGCGATCACGGACCCCACGATGAGGATCGCGAGGAGGGCGATCACGACCCGGCGCTTGCCGTACATGTCGCCCAGACGACCCGAGATCGGGGTCGCGACGGCGGCGACGAGCAGGGTGATCGTGACCACCCAGGTGGTGTCTTCCCGCGAGGCGTTCAGCAGCTGCGGCAGTTCGGCCTGCAGCGGTACGACGAGGGTGAACATGAACGACGAGCACAGGCCGGCGAACGCCAGCACTGCGATGACGGCCCACCGGGGCGGGGTACGGGAGAGACGTTTCCTGGCTCTGTCGTCGTTCGCACCCACCGGCTCAGGCTACCGGCGTTCCGGGCGCACGGGGCCGATGTGGTTGCATGGCCGGATGACCGACGCCTCCGCGCCCGCGCCGCATCCCGCCGACTCCCCGTACCACCGCCGGCTCCCGATCGGCGAGGTGCTCGACGCCTCGGGTGGCGCGCTGCCACTTCGGCCGCTGGAACGACGGCTCCGCGCACATGCAGATGTGGGCGCTGGCGCGCCCGGCCGGCATGATGCAGGGTCGTGGTGCGGTGCTCGCGTTCTGGGACGGGATCCTGCCGCCCCTGCCCGCCGAGATGGCCGAGGAGCACCTGCGCATCGTCGCGGAGGCGCTCGCCGCGGGCGGCGGGGAGGCGTTCCCGTACCGCTGACCCGGCTCCGGTTTCCGCGAACGGGCGGAGGAGGGGCAGACTGGGATCGTGCGAACCATCCGCGATCTCGACACCGTAGAACTCATCCTCGACGCCCAGAGCCTGCTCGACTCCATCCGGGGCCCGCAGCGCGTGGTGGACGCCGGGACCCTGCGCGCCCTGCAGCAGTCGGGCAACTACGTCGTCGGCTTCTTCGACGGCGAGGGCGACGAGGAGCGCATGGTCGGCGCCTCCATCGCCTTCTTCGGCGAACCGGCCCGCCGGGCGATGCACTCGCACATCACGGCCCTGCTCCCCGAGTACCGCGGCCGCGGGTGGGGGCGCGAGCTCAAGGGGCACCAGCGGCAGTGGGCGTTCTCGCGCGACGTCGGCCGCATCACGTGGACCTTCGATCCGCTGGTCGCCCGCAACGCGCACTTCTTCCTGACCGTCCTCGGGGCCCGCGCCACCGGCTATTCGGTCAACCGCTACGGCATCTTCGGCGGGGGCGACGCGGGCGACGAGAGCGACCGTCTCGACGTCGAGTGGGCGCTCGCCGACATCGCCAAGCCGCCGGCGGACGACACCGTCGTGGAGACGCTGGAGATCCCGGCCGACATCGAGGGCATGCGGGAGACCGACCCCGAGGCCGCGCACGAGTGGCGGCTGCGTCTGCGCGCGCAGATGGAGGGACTGCTCGGCAGCGGTCTGACCATCGCGGGCTTCGACACCGGCCGCGGCTACCTCTTCACGGCGTGAGCGGACGCGCGGCCGTCACCGCACGCCGCGCATGAGCCGCAGCACCGGCTTCACGCTCAGCAGCAGTCCGATGCCGACGAGGATCGCGATGCTCCCGAGGATCGAGAAGTACGGCACCTCGTTGTCCGGGTCGTAGAACTTCACGAGCTCGCCCGAGATGGCCGTGCCGAGGGCGATCGACAGGAAGAACAGCGCGACCATCTGCGTGTGGAAGACGGCCGGGGCGAGCTTGGTCGTCACCGACAGCCCGACCGGCGACAGCAGCAGCTCGGCGACGGTGAACACGAAGAGGATGCCGACGATCGCGAGCAGCGGCGTCGAGTTCGCCCCGCCGCCGGAAAACGGCAGGAAGAGCAGGAACGCCGCGCCCATGATGATGGCGGCCAGCCCGAACTTGACGGGGGTCGACGGCTGCCGCGTCCCCAGCTTCGTCCAGATCGCCGCGAAGACGCCGGACAGGATGATGATGAACACCGGGTTGATCGACTGCACCCACGACACCGGCATCTCCCACCCGAACAGGTCGCGGTCGAGTCGTTTGTCGGAGTAGATCGTCAGCACCGTGAACTGCTGCTGGTACAGCGACCAGAACGCGACGCTCGTGAGGAACAGCGGCAGGAACCCCCACACCCGTGACCTCTCGGTGGCGTCGATGCGCCGGCTGCCGAGGATCACCGTGAAGTAGGCGACGGCGGCGACCACCGTCACGACGATCACGATGAGGGCGAGGTTGTCGGCCTGGATCACGCCGGTCAGCACGAGCACCGCGATGACGGCGATGGCGCCGACCGCGATCCCGGCGACCAAGGGGTACCGCGACCGGGGCAGCGGGTTCGGCACCTCACGGGCCGAGGCGGGCAGTCCGCGGCGGCCGAACGAGTACTGCACGAGACCGAGGGTCATGCCGAGGGCGGCGAGACCGAACCCCCAGTGGAAGCCGAGGGTCGACTGCAGGAGCCCCGTGAGGATGGGGCCGAGGAATGCGCCCAGGTTGATGCCCAGGTAGAAGAGGGAGAACCCGGCGTCGCGCCGCACGTCGTCCGGGCGGTACAGGGTGCCCACGACCGAGGTCGCGTTCGCCTTCAGGCCTCCGGAGCCGAGGGCCACGAGCACGAGACCCACCCCCACCCCCACGAATCCGGGGAGCAGCGCGAGCGCCAGGTGACCGGAGACGATGACGATGGCGCTGACGAAGAGCACCCGCTCGGAGCCGAACAACCGGTCCGCGAGCCACGCGCCGAGGATGGTCGAGAGGTACACGGAGCCGCCGTAGGCGCCGACGATCCCGCCGGCCACCGCCTCCGGCAGGCCGAGGCCCCCCTTCGTCACGGAGAAGTACAGGTAGATGAGCAGGATGCCCTGCATGCCGTAGAAGCTGAAGCGCTCCCACATCTCCACGCCGAAGATGTGCACGAGCGACCACGGCTGCCCGAAGAAGCGGGTGTCCTCGTCACGGGAGGCGGACCGGTGTGCGGTGGGGCTCATGCGTGGGACGGTACTCTCCGTCGCGCTCCGCGGCCAGGGGGTGCGCCACGACCCCGGATAGAATGGGGGTGCCCGTGCTCACGGGCATTCTCCGCATCCGACCATTGGAGCCACCGTGGCCGAACAGTCCCGTCTTGACAAGGTCATCGCCCTCGCCCGCCACCGCGGTTTCGTCTTCCAGGCGGGTGAGATCTACGGCGGTTCCCGGTCGGCATGGGACTACGGACCCCTGGGCACGGAGCTGAAGGAGAACATCCGGCGGCAGTGGTGGCAGACGTTCGTGCGCGGACGCGGCGACATGGTCGGCCTCGA
This sequence comes from Microbacterium sp. BLY, assembly GCF_017939615.1. Classification (NCBI taxonomy): domain Bacteria; kingdom Bacillati; phylum Actinomycetota; class Actinomycetes; order Micrococcales; family Microbacteriaceae; genus Microbacterium; species Microbacterium sp. BLY. The sequence goes on along the minus strand of NZ_JAGKSR010000001.1, from coordinate 558,089 downwards.
CTCCAGCATCATCCTGCCGAAGCGCGTCTGGGAGGCCTCCGGCCACGTCGCCACCTTCACCGACCCGCTGGTCGAGTGCCTGCAGTGCCACAAGCGCTTCCGTGCCGACAACCTCATCGAGGACTTCGAGGCCCGCAAGGGCCGCAAGGCGGAGAACGGCCTCGCCGACATCCCCTGCCCCAACTGCGGCACGAAGGGGCAGTACACCGAGCCGAAGGCGTTCTCCGGTCTGGTGAAGACGTACCTCGGCGTCGTCGACGACGAGTCGGGCCTCTACTACCTGCGTCCGGAGACCGCACAGGGCATCTTCGTGAACTTCTCGAACGTGCTCACCGCCAGCCGCAAGAAGCCGCCGTTCGGCATCGGTCAGGTCGGCAAGGCGTTCCGCAACGAGATCACGCCCGGCAACTTCATCTTCCGCACCCGCGAGTTCGAGCAGATGGAGATCGAGTTCTTCACTCCGCCCGCCGAGGCGCCGCAGTGGTTCGACCACTGGGTGGAGGCCTGCTGGAACTGGTTCATCGACCTCGGGATCGACCCGGAGAACATGCGTCAGTTCGATGTGCCGGAGGAGGACCGCGCGCACTACTCGGCCGGCACCATCGACGTCGAGTACCGCTTCGGCTTCGCGGGCAAGGAGTGGGGCGAGCTCATGGGTGTCGCCAACCGCACCGACTACGACCTCTCCAGCCACAGCGAGGCGTCTGGCCAGAGCCTCACCTACTTCGACCAGGCCACGGGCGAGCGCTACACGCCGTACGTGATCGAGCCGTCCTTCGGTCTCACCCGCGCCATGATGGCCTTCCTCGTCGACGCGTACGTCGAGGAGCAGGTGCCCAATGCCAAGGGCGGCACCGACACCCGCACCGTGCTCAAGCTCGACCCGCGCCTGGCTCCCGTCAAGGCCGCCGTGCTGCCGCTGTCGCGCAACGAGAACCTGTCGCCGCTCGCCCGCGAGGTCGCCGACACCCTCCGCGGCTCGTGGGCCGTCGACTTCGACGACGCCGGCGCGATCGGCCGGCGCTACCGCCGCCAGGACGAGATCGGCACCCCGTTCTGCGTCACGGTCGACTTCGACTCGCTCGACGACCGCGCGGTCACCGTGCGCGACCGCGACACGATGGCGCAGGAGCGCGTCCCGATCGACGAACTGCACGCCTACCTGGCGGAACGCCTCCGCGGCGCCTGACATGACGACACCGGGGGGAGTCGGCACGCGGGCGGAGGAGTCCTCGCCCGTCCGTCCTGTCGCGGCGATCGTCCTCAGCGCGCTCGCCGTGTCGTGGATGATCCTCACCATCCTCGACCTCCGCGAGAACGACGGCGCGGGGCCGATCATCGCGATGTTCGGCATCCCGGCGCTGGCGGCGTCGGTCATCATCCAGATCGTGATGACGCGGCTGGGAGACCGCAAACGGGTTCCGAAGGCCGTGTTCTGGTGGGTGCTGGCGGTGCTGCCCCTCGGGACGCTCGGGGGATTCGTCGTGGCGCTCATCCGCGACCCGGAGTACTTCATCGCGGACGATGGTCCCTGGATGCTGGTCTGGGTGCCCATCTTCATCATCGTGGGCCTGCTGCTGGGCGCGCTCGTGTGGTTCTTCTTCGTGTTCCCGCTGGTCTCGATCGTCACGGTGATCCGCCTGATGGCGCGGGGAGAGGCGAAGGGCGGCGCGCTGATCATGCCGCTCGTGCTGATGAGCCTCGGCGTGATGAGCATCGTGGGCGGGCTGTCGATCGACACGGAGAGCAGCGGTCGCGCTTCGTGGGGGTCGATCATCGCCGCGTTCTTCGGTCTTCCCGGCCGCTATGAGGTGCTCTGGGAGCCCGGCATGTGGATCGTCCGCGGCATCGTCCTCGCGATCGTCCTCGTCTTCGCCGTCCCCGCCGCGCTGACCCGCCTCCGCTCCCGCTGACCCTCCGCTGAGACCCCGCCCTCCCCGGGGTTTCGGCGCTATTCCTTCGCGGCCTTCGCGGCGGCCTTCATCGCCTTCTTGTACTCGCGCACCTTCGTGAGGGATTCGGGCGAGACGATGTCGGCGACGCTGCGGAACGATCCCTCCTCGCCGTAGGGGGCCGACGCCTCGCGCCAGCCCTCTCCGGTGAAGCCGTACTGCTTGCCAAGGAGGGCGAGGAAGATCTTCGCCTTCTGCTCGCCGAAACCGGGGAGAGCCTTGAGTCGCTGCAGTACCTCGGCCCCGGTCGGCGGGGTCCCCGATCCTGTCGAATGGGTCCCTGAGCCTGTCGAAGGGTCTGAGCCTGTCGACGGCCGCGTCCACAGGGCGGCGGCGTCGCCGTCCCACTCATCGACGATCGCCTGGCACAGCGTCTGCACGCGCGTCGCCATCGACCCGGGGAACCGGTGCACCGCCGGCGTCTGCCGGAAGGCCTCCAGGAACTCCTCGGGGGCCATGCCGGCGATCGCGGCGGCGTCGGCGGCGCCCGTCCGCTCGGCGATCTTGAGCGGACCGGTGAACGCGGTCTCCATGGGGATCTGCTGGTCGAGCAGCATCCCGACCAGCAGCGCCAGCGGGTTCTCGGTCAGCAGGGCGTCGGCGGCGGTGTCTCCGGTGATGTGAAGGGCCATGGGACAAGTCTCGCATCCGCACGGTTCTCGCCAGACGGCTTCCGCCGCAATGCCGACGCGGGTCAGGCGGTGGCGGCGTCCTCGGCGGTGTCCGCGGCCGGGGTGATCCCGTACAGGGTCGCGAGAGCGGCCGCGAACTCGTCCGCACGGCCGGCGGCGGCGAGCTCGTGCGCCCGCACGGTCGGCGTGTGCAGCAGCACACCCGAGAGGTGCCGGAGGGCCTGCTCGACCTTGCCGTCCTCATCGCCGCGGGCGCGCGCCCGGGCGATCTCCCGCTCGAGCAGCTCGAAGATGTGCGAGCGGAACGCGACCACCGAGGGGGTCACGCTCTGACGGGCGCCGACGACGTGGAAGGTCTCCGCGGCCTCGCGGACGACGCTGCGGGCGGCGTCCGTCGCCTGCAGCTCCTCCAGCGGCGCGTGCAGACGGATGGTCTCCAGGTCGAGCAGCGCGACGCCTTCGAGGGAGGAGACGGCCGGGTCGACGTTGCGCGGCATCCCGAGGTCGACGACGAGCTGGTTCGGGCGGGCGCTCGCGCCCACCGGGCAGCCCGCGGCGGCGAGGCCGACCGGGAGCTGCAGGTGCTCCGGGCCGAGCACCGGTTCCGTCGCGGACGTGCAGGTGATCAGCAGGGTGGACTGCGCGGCGGTGCGCGCGTACTCGTCGGCCGGAACGGGCCGGATGTCGTGCTTGGCGGCGAAGATCTCGGCGCGGCCCGAGGGGGAGTAGACGGAGATGTCGACGGCGCCGCGCTCGCGGAGGGTAGCGAGGGTGACGGCGGCGTAGGCGCCCGTGCCCACCAGGAGCACGCGTTCGGCCGACCAGTCGGCGATCCGGCTGTCAGCCAGTTCGAGCGCGAGACGCACGAGCGAGCGGCCGGCGCGGCCCAGGGCGGTCACGTTCTTGACCTTGCGCTGTGCCTGGCTCGCGCGCTGGAACAGGCGCTCGAGCTCGGGCGAGGTGGTGCCGTCCTTGCGGGCGGACTTCAGCGCACGGCGCACCTGCCCGGCGATCTCACCCTCACCGGAGACGACCGACTCGAGGCCGGAGGCGACGGAGAAGAGGTGCTCGGCGACGCGGCGCCCGGAGTGCACGGCGTACGCACCGTCCAGGTCGGCGGCGGGGATGCCGGTCGCGGACTCGACGGCCTCGATCACGGCTTCGACGCCGATGGCGCCGGCCGCGGTCACGGGCTCGTCCATTTCCACGTACGCCTCGAAGCGGTTGCACGTCGCGAGGACCACGGCACCCTGCACGCACGGCGCCATGCCCACGATGGTGGGAGCGACGTCGTCGGGGGTGCGGCTCAGGCGTTCGAGCAGTTCGAAGGAGGCGGTCTTGTGACTCGCCGTCACACACAGCAGCACTCTTCGATTGTACCCGAGCGTCCGGAGCCCGGACTCGGCCGGTCAGCGGGCGCCGGATGGGAGGATGGAGTTATGGCACTCTCCGACGCCCCGCTGCTGCGCGCCCTCACCGGCGATCGCCCCGCCACCGCTCCGGTCTGGTTCATGCGCCAGGCGGGTCGGTCCCTCCCCGAGTACCGGGAGCTGCGGGTGGGCACGCGCATGCTCGACGCCTGCCTGACCCCCGACCTCGCCGCCGAGATCACCCTGCAGCCCGTGCGCCGCCACGGTGTCGACGCGGCGGTGTTCTTCAGCGACATCGTCATCCCGCTGCGCCTGGCGGGTGTGGAGGTGGAGATCGAGCCCGGGCGCGGCCCCGTGTTCGCGGACCCCGTGCGCACGCTGGCCGACGTCGACCGCATCACGGCGATCGATCCGGACAGCCTCGACGGCACCGCGATCGCGGAGGCCGTCCGCATCGTGGCCGCCGAGCTGGGCGACACCCCGGTCATCGGCTTCGCGGGGGCGCCGTTCACCCTCGCCGCGTACCTCGTCGAGGGCGGTCCGTCGAAGGAGCACCTGCGCGCCCGCGGCATGATGCACGCGGAGCCCGAGGCCTGGCACCGTCTCGCGGGCTGGCTGGCGCAGATCTCCCGGCGCTTCCTGGAGACGCAGCGCGACGCCGGCGCCGCGGTCGTGCAGCTGTTCGACAGCTGGGCGGGGTCGCTGAGCCCGGCTGACTACCGCACGTTCGTCGCGCCGCATTCGCGGACCGCGTTGGACGGCATCGGCGTTCCGACCATCCACTTCGGCGTCGGCACCGGGCCCTTCCTCGGCGACATGCGCCTCGGCGGCATCGCGGACGGCGTGGGCGTGGACTGGCGGCTGCCGCTCGATGAGGCGGCCGCGATCCTCGGCCCGGACGTGTCGGTGCAGGGCAACATCGACCCGGCGTTCCTCGGAGCGCCGTGGCCGGTGCTCGAGGCGCATGTCCGCGACGTGCTCGGCCGCGGTCGCGCGGCTCGCGGCCACATCCTCAACCTCGGCCACGGCGTACCCCCGGAGACCGACCCCGACCAGCTCACCCGCATCGTCGAGCTGGTGCACGCGGGCTGATCTCGGTTCGAATCCCGCACCCGGCCCCATCCGCGGTGATTTCCCGGCCAATCGGGCGATTCGACGCACAGGTGGCGGTGAAAGGATGGGGGCATGAGCTCCGAGCGCCCCGGCCCCGCATCATCCTCCGTAGAACCGGCCGACCTGGCCGCCCGTGCCGCACGGACGCACGTCGTCGTGGTGGGCGGCGGCGTCGGCGGACTCGTGGCCGCCCGTGAATGCGCGAAGGTCGGCATGCGGGTGACGCTGCTCGAGGCGGCGGACGACCTGGGCGGTGTGATCCGGCGGGTCGACCTGGACGGTGTCGTCCTCGATGCCGGAGCGGAGAGCTATGCGACGAAGGGCGGGTACGTCCGGGCTCTCGTGGACGACCTCGGACTCACGGATCGCGTCGTCACACCGCAGGCCGGTGGTGCCTGGCTCGCCGGGCTCCCGGGCGGTGGGGCGGCGCCGCTCCCGGTCGGCGGCATCCTCGGCATCCCGGGCAACCCGTTCCAGGACGACGTCCGCCGCATCATCGGCTGGTCCGGCGCCTGGCGGGCGTACCTCGACCGCGTCCGCCCGCCGCTCACGATCGGGCACCAGCTCAGCCTGGGGCGTCTCGTCGCCTCGCGGATGGGCGAGAAGGTGCGCGACCGTCTCGTCGCCCCGGTCACGACAGGTGTGTACTCGGCCTCTCCGGACGACATCGACATCGACGTCGCCGCCCCCGGTCTGAACGCCGCCCTCACCCGGGTCGGGTCGTTGTCCGGCGCGGTGCTGGCTCTCCGCGGTGAGAACGCCGCGGCCGGGGCGAAGACGCCGGGTGCCGCGGTCGAAGGCCTCGTCGGCGGGATGAGCGCGCTCGTCGATGCCCTCGCGGCTGACCTGGAGGAACTCGGCGCGACTGTGCGCACGGCCGTCGCGGTGCGCCGCCTCGCCACCGACGGGACCGGCTGGCGTGTCGTCGTCGAGGAGCCGGCGGGCGACACCGACGAGGAGGAGTCGTCGGAGACGGAGATCGCCGCCGACGCAGTGATCGTCGCGACGTCCGAGCAGGTCGCACGCGAGCTGCTCGCGGAGGCAGTGCCCGCCCTCGCGGCGGCGGAGCCCGCCCCCTCGCCCGAGATCGAGATCGTGACGCTCCTCCTCGACGCCCCGGCGCTGCGCACGCCGCCCCGGGGGACGGGGGTGCTGACCGTGCCGCACAGTCACACGGCGAAGGCGCTGACGCACTCGACAGCCAAGTGGGCCTGGGTGCGCGAGGCCGCCGGCGATCGTGAGGTCGTCCGCGTCTCGTTCGGCGCGCAGGGGGAGCCGGCGGTCACCGCGTCGATGGACGACGAGGCGGCGATCGACCTCGCCCGCCGGGAGGCGTCGACCCTTCTCGGCGTGCCCCTCACGGCGGACCAGGTCCTCGCCGGACATCGGGGGCGGTTCGTGCAGGCGCAGCCGGCGTCCATCATCGGATCCGGGGAGCGTCGGACGGCGGCGCGGGAGGCCGTGCAGGCGGTTCCGGGTCTGGCTGCGGTGGGCGCGTGGCTCGCCGGCACCGGGCTCGCCCAGGTCGTGCCGGATGCGACCGGGGAGGCGGATCGCCTCCGCCGCGCCCTCCTCTGGGACTGAGTGCACGACCGGGCGAGTGCGCTCCGCGGCTCCGTGTCAACCCTCTGATCGATTGATGCCGAAATCGGCATACGGCGTTACGCTGGGTACCTGATCGCGGCGGAGACGCGGATGATCGGCGTCCCCCGGGACGGACCACAGCCGGAACAACGTGAGGAGACCCCATGAAGGGGAAGATCGGACTCGTCGTCGGACTCGGCGTCGGCTATGTGCTCGGCACCCGCGCAGGACGCGAGCGCTACGAGCAGATCAAGACGCAGTGGCTGAAGGTCTGGAACACGGACCCGGTGCAGGAGCGCGTCGACAAGGTCAAGGGCTTCGTGGGCGACAAGGCCGCCGCGGTTCCGGGTGCCGTCTGGACCGGTGCCGTGAAGATCGTCAAGTCGGTCACGGGTGACGGCTCCCCCGGCCAGAAGCTCGACGCGGTCATCGCCTCGGGCAAGGACGCGGCGGAGGAGATCTCGGAGGCGGCGGAGGACGCGGTCGACGAGGTCAAGGAGCGCGCGGCCGAGGCCCAGAAGCCGGCGGCCAAGCCCGCCGCGAAGAAGCCCGCTCCGCGGAAGTCCGACGACTGACATGCCCCGCGGATACCGGGATCGCGCCGACGACAGCCTGCTGACGCTGCTCGGCGACCTGCCCGAGCTCGTCACCAACCTGGTCAAGGCCGAGATCGACGCGGCCAAGGCCTGGGTGTCGCGCACGGCGAAGGACGCGGGGATCGGTTCGGTCTGGTTCCTCGTCGCGCTGTTCTTCCTGTTCTGGGCGGTGCCCGTGATCCTCGTGTTCGCGATCGCGGGCCTGTCGTCGTGGTGGCCGGTGTGGCTGTCCGCGCTGGCGGTGCTGGGCATCCTCATCGTCGCCGTGCTGCTGTTCGCACTGCTCGGCATCCTGAAGTTCCGCAAGGTGCTCCGCCGCCAGAACCCGGCGCAGGCCGTGGCCGAGGACATCCGTATCGTGAAGGAGGCCGGCGATGAGCACCCCTGAGTCCCTGCCGCGCACCGCGGTCCCCGCGGGCATCGTTGATCCCGTCGCCTCGGCGCGGGCGGAGTTGAAGGCGGCGCTCGCCGCCATCGAGGTCAAGGGCAACATCCCCCGACGCGTCGAGAAGGCGTCGGCGCGCGCCGCCGTCAAGGCGCGGGCGTTCGCGGACCGCAACCCCGCCGCCGCGATCGCGGCGACGGTGGGGATCGCGGCCGCGGTCGGCGGCGCCGTGTGGGCGATCGCCCGCGCGATCGCTCGCTGACCCGCCCCCTCGCCCCCGGGTGTGGCGGTATTCCCCTGATTAGCGGCTCCTCCGCAAAGGGGGCAGACTGGGATCATGTCCGAGCTGCGCGAAGAGAACCCGTCCGGTTACACCCTCTGGGCCGTCTGGCGACGCAATCCCGACGCCCCTGTCACCGAGAACGACGCGACCGAGCTCGAGTCGATCGTCTCCCACATCGAGGACTCCGGCGTCGCGGTCCGCGGCTTCTACGACGTCTCCGGGCTCAAGGCGGATGCCGACCTCATGGTGTGGCTGCACGGCGACACTGCTGAGGAGCTGCAGAAGGCGCTCCGCCGCCTGCGTCGCACCGAGATGCTGCGCTCGCTCCTGCCGGTGTGGAACGTCATGGGCGTGCACCGGGACGCGGAGTTCAACCGCGCGCACGTCCCCGGCTTCCTCCGGGGCATCGAGCCGAAGGACTGGCTCTGCCTGTACCCGTTCGTCCGCACGCCGGAGTGGTACCTGGCGCCGGAGGGCGAGCGTCGCGCGATGCTCGCCGACCACGGTCGCAAGGGCGCCGCGTTCACCGGCGTCGTCGCCAACACGGTCGCCTCGTTCGCCCTCGGCGACTACGAGTGGCTGCTGCCGCTGGAGGCCGATGAGCTGACCGATCTGGTCGACATGATGCGCGACCTCCGCTACACCGACGCCCGCATGTTCGTGAAGGAGGAGGTGCCCTTCTACACGGGGCGCCGCCTGCGCTTCGACGAGATCGCGGACGTGCTGCAGTAATCGCCATGAGCACCCCCCTCCGTCTCGGTACCCGCCGCAGCGCGCTCGCGCAGGCGCAGTCCGGTCATGTCGCCGCCGCTCTCGAGAAGGTCACGGGCCGCCGCGTCGAGCTCGTCCCGATCACCAGCGAGGGCGACACCAACCGCGCCTCGCTGTCCGAGATCGGCGGCCTGGGCATCTTCGCCACCCGTCTCCGCGAGGCCCTGCTGGCGGGCGAGTGCGACTTCCTCGTGCACTCCCTCAAGGATCTTCCGACGGCCGTGCCGGAGTCGCTCGTGATCGCGGCGACGCCCCGACGGGAGGATGCCCGCGATGTGGTGCTCACCCGTCACGGTGTCCCGCTGCACGAGCTGCCCGCAGGGAGCGCGGTGGGTACCGGCTCCCCGCGGCGCATCGCGCAGGTGCACCGACGTGCTCCGCGCGCCCGAGTGGTGGACATCCGCGGCAACGTCGACTCCCGCCTCGCGCGGGTGACGTCCGGAGAGCTGGATGCCGTCATCCTCGCGGCCGCCGGGCTCTCGCGGTTGGGGACCGATTCGCCGCTGCACCGGGAGGAACTGGGCCTGGCCGAGTGGCCGACCGCGCCAGGACAGGGATCGCTCGCGGTGGAGACCCGTGCGGATGCGCCGGCGGAACTGCGCACCGCGCTGTCGGCGCTGGATCACCCGGAGACACGACTCGCGATCACCGTCGAGCGGGCAATCCTGGAGGGACTGGACGCCGGTTGTCAAGCCCCCATGGCGGCCCACGCGGTGGTCCAGGGGTCCGAGATCCGCGTCAGGACGGTCGTCTACGCCCCGGACGGCGGTCGGCGAATCGGCTTGGACGTCACGGAAGCCCTGAACGGGGAGTATATTCATCGGAACGGCAGTGGCAATGGTGCGGATGCTGCCGATGGTGCAGACCCGATGCACGCAGCGCGTGAGCTCGGGCTCGCTGTTGCCCGTCGGCTGCTCGATCAAGGGGCGGCCGACCTCGTCCCTCAAGAGCAATCCGAATTGTCATGACCACTTCTGAAAGCAAGCAGGACCGACCGCTGGACGGCTGGCGCATCCTCGTGCCCCGTGGCGGGCCCTGGGGCGACAGCGTCGCCGCCAGCCTCCGGGCGCTCGGCGCCGTCCCCGTCGTCGCCCCGCTCATCAACTTCGCTCCGACGACGGACCAGGCGACCCTCGACCGGGCCCTGGAGCAGCTCGCGGCCGGGGAGTTCGACTGGCTGACGGTCACGAGCGCGACCACGGTCGACGTGCTGTTCGCCCACCGCGCCGTCGTGCCGAAGACCACGAAGATCGCGGCCGTGGGTGAGACGACGGCCGCGGCGCTGCAGGCGGTCGGCTACGAGGTCGCCCTCGTCCCCGAGCAGGACAACTCCGCGCAGGGCATGGCGCAGCAGCTCATCGCCCTCGAGCACGAGCCCCGCCGCATCCTGGCGCTGCGCAGCGAGATCGCCAAGCCCGTCCTCAGCATCCTGCTGTCCGAGGCGGGACACGACGTGCATGGCGTCGTCGCCTACCGCACGGTCGGCGTCCCGGTGACGGAGCGCATCCGCCGCGACGTCGAGAACGGACGCATCAACGCGATCCTCATCACCAGCGGCTCGGTGGCCGAGCAGGTGCGGGAGCAGTTCCCCGAGATCCCGGACGAGACCCTCCTCGCCGCCATCGGCCCGCGCACGGCGAAGGATGCCGAGCGCGCCGGCCTGCCCGTCTCGGTGGTCGCCGACCGGCAGACCATCGATGCGCTGATCGAGGCCGTCTCGCAGTTCACCCTCCCGCACGCGGCAGACGAGTTCGCGCCGTGAGCTTCCCCGACATCCGGCTGCGCCGACTGCGTCAGTCGCGCGCCGTCCGCGACCTCGTGCGCGAGACCTCCCTCGAGCCGCGTCAGCTCGTGCTCCCGCTCTTCGTCCGCGAGGGCCTGAGCGAACAGGTCCCCATCGGGTCGATGCCCGGCGTCGCCCAGCACTCGATCGACTCGCTGCGAGCGGCCGCCGCAGAGGCCGCGGAGGCCGGAGTGGGCGGCGTCATGCTGTTCGGCGTTCCCGCGGTCCGCGACGCCCGCGGCTCCGGCGCGGACGACCCTCAGGGCATCCTGAACGTCGCCACCGAGGCGCTGGCGGCCGAGGTCGGCGATGCGCTCGTCGTGCAGACCGACCTCTGCCTCGACGAGTTCACCGATCACGGGCACTGCGGCGTCCTCGCCGCCGACGGCTCGGTGGACAACGACGCGACCCTGGAGCGGTACGCCTCGATGGCCCTCGCCCAGGCGCGTGCGGGATCGCAGCTGCTCGGGCTGTCCGGGATGATGGACGGCCAGGTCGCCGTGATCCGTCAGGCGCTCGACGCCGAAGGATTCACCGACACCCTGATCCTGGCGTACGCCGCGAAGTACGCGAGCGCGTTCTACGGGCCGTTCCGCGAGGCGGTGGACTCGCAGCTGCAGGGCGACCGTCGCACGTATCAGCTCGACCCCGGCAACCGCCGCGAGGGCGTGCGGGAGGCGCTGGTCGACGAGGATGAGGGCGCCGACATCGTCATGGTGAAGCCGGCGATGGCCTTCCTCGACGTGCTCCGCGAGGTGCGCGACGCCGTGACCGTCCCGGTGTGGGCGTACCAGGTGTCGGGTGAGTACGCGATGATCGAGGCCGCCGCCGCGAACGGCTGGATCGATCGGCGCGCCGCGGTCCTCGAGTCGCTGCTGTCGATCCGCCGCGCGGGCGCCGACGCGGTGCTGACGTACTGGGCCACCGAGGCGGCCCGCTGGCTGCGCGGCTGAGCCGTCCTGCTGCCTGCCGGCGGCCTCCGGGGGAGACGCGGCGGGTTAGCCTGGAAGGGATGCCGGGAGAGTTCCGTGCATCACGGAGGAGCCGCGATGACCGACCGCAATGACGACCTTTTCTCTGCCGCCCGAGCGGTGATCCCCGGTGGGGTGAACTCTCCGGTGCGCGCCTACGGGTCGGTCGGCGGGACGCCGCGGTTCCTCGCCTCGGCGCGCGGAGCCACGGTGACCGACGCCGCGGGCCGCGAGTACGTCGACCTCGTCGCGTCCTGGGGCCCCGCGCTGCTGGGGCACGCGCAGCCCGAGGTCGTCGCCGCGGTGCAGGAGGCCGCGACCCGCGGGCTCTCCTTCGGCGCCCCGACGGAGGGGGAGGTCGAGCTCGCCGCCCTCATCGCGGATCGCGTCCGTTTCGGCGAGATCCGTCCCGTGGAGCGCGTCCGTCTCGTGTCGACGGGCACCGAGGCCACCATGACCGCGATCCGCCTCGCGCGCGGCGCCACCGGGCGCGATCTGCTCGTCAAGTTCGCCGGGCACTACCACGGTCACTCCGACGGCCTTCTGGCGGAGGCGGGATCCGGGGTCGCCACGCTCGCCCTCCCCGGCTCGGCGGGCGTGCCCGCGCCGATCGCCGCCCAGACGCTCGTGATCCGCTACAACGACCCCGAGGCGCTCGCCGCGGTCTTCGCCGAGCACGGCCCGCGCATCGCCGCGGTCATCGTCGAGGCGTCGTCCGCGAACATGGGGGTCGTTCCGCCGCTGCCGGGCTTCAACCGGCTCATCGCGGAGACCGCCCACGCCCACGGCGCGCTGATGATCCTCGACGAGGTGCTCACCGGCTTCCGGGTGCACCCGGCCGGGTTCTGGGGGCTCCAGGCACAGTCCGGAGAGGACTACCTGCCCGACATCCTCACCTTCGGGAAGGTCGTCGGCGGCGGCATGCCGCTGGCGGCTCTGGGCGGCCGCGCCGAGGTCATGGACCTCCTGGCGCCGCTCGGCCCCGTCTACCAGGCGGGCACGCTGTCCGGGAACCCGCTGTCGGTGGCCGCGGGCCTGACCACGCTGCGACTCGCCACGCCCGAGGTCTACGCCACGGTCGATGCCGCCGCCGCCCGGGTGTCGTCGGCTCTCGACCGCGCGCTCACCGAGGCCGGAGTGACGCACGCCCTCGCCTCCGCCGGCAACCTCTTCAGCGCCTCGTTCCGCGCCTCCGCCCCGCGCGACTACGCCGAGGCGCAGGCGCAGGAGTCGTTCCGGTACGCGGCGTTCTTCCACGCGATGCGTGAGCACGGCGTCGCGCTGCCGCCGAGCGTCTTCGAGGCCTGGTTCCTCACCGCCGCGCACGGCGAGGACGAGCTCCAGCGCATCGAGGCCGCCCTGCCGCACGCCGCCGAGGCCGCCGCCACCGCGCGCCCCTGACGGCTGCTCGCGCGGACGCCCGCGAGGCTCGTTCGCGAGGCTTGTTCGCGTGAGAACAGGCACCCGCGCGGGGACAGGAACCCTTGGACACCGTTGCCTGATCTCCCGCGAACGCCTGCAGGCCCGAAGGTCATCGGCATCAGGCCTTCGCGCGGAGTCAGGCTGACGCGCGCGGCGGCGCCTGTTCTTGCGTGGGAGGCTGCCCTCGCGGAGGAGCCGTGAGGGCTGGACGTGGGGGATTCCGACAAGGGATCGTTGCGTTCCTGTGAGCAACTTCCAGCCAACCGGAAGGACGGCGCTGGCAGACTGGGGGCATGGTGACGTTGTTGCTGGATCAGACGCAACTCGAGGTCGTGCTCTCGCCCATCGAACGTGCCGCCACCTTCCATCGAGAGAACGTCCGCATCGTGCGCGACACGATCACCAAGGTGCAGCTCACCGACGACGCCTGGACCTGGCTCCGTGGCGTCCCGAACCCGGGCACGCACATCCCCGGTGTGCTGGCCGCCGGAAGCTGGAAGGCCGCCGGCAGCCTTGATTTCGTGTTGATCCGCCGCCGTCGCCCGAGCGTGGTCGTCGACCTCGAGGGCGACCCGCAGTACAACCGGCTGATCCTCACCACCCGGCACGGTCTCGCACTGACCCAGGCGCTTCGCCTCCCCGTCTCGGAGGAGCCGACCACCGTCGAGGAGATCGTCGCGACGTCCCCCACCCCCGTCTCCAGGGGCAGCCGCCGCCCGGTGATCCGGCCGCGCCCGGCCTGACCCTTCATGACGAACGCCCTCCCGGACCACCGGGAGGGCGTTCGTCTGTCAGCGGGGCTCAGCCGTGGTTCTCGTCCTGCGGCTGCTCGTCCTGCGGCTGCTCGTCCTGGTGCTGCTCGTCCGCGGGCGCGGGCGCGGGCGCGGTCTCGGCGGCGTCGGCGGACGCCGAGCCCTCCTGTCCTTCGGGCGACGGCCCGCTTGCGAGCGGGACCGTGTCGATGACGCCGGTCGCCGCGACGCTCCACTGCGCGCTCTCCTCGCCGGATTCCTCCGATGCGGAGGCGAGCGGGTAGTCGCGCGGCTCGTCCTCGTAGTAGGCGCGGGCGGCGGCGGCCAGCATCGAGCTCACGGCCGCCGAACGGGGGTCGTCGTCCTCGTGGTCCGCGGAGTCCGTGGCGGGCTCGGACGACGCGGACTCACCGGCGTTCTCGCCCGGCTCGGATCCCTCGGCGTTCTCGACGGCCGCGCCGTCCTCGGACGGCGCGCCGCCGAGGTCGGAGAAGAACTCCACCCCCGCGGGCTCCTCCTCGTTCGTGTCCGTGGCTTCCGGCGCGGTCTCCGCGGTCGGGTCGTCCGTCGCCGGAGCCTCGTCGTCGGTGTTGACCGGACCGTCGCCGGGGGCGGGCTCCTCGTCGGATGGATCGGTGTCGTGCGAGTCGGCGCCATCGGGCGAGGCGGTGCCATCGGGGGACACGGCGCCATCGGGGGAAGCGGTGTCGTCCTCGGGGACGGCGTCTGCGTCGGCGGGCGTCGCGTCCGCCTCGGTCGCGGGATCCGCGGCGTCGGGATCCGCGGTGGTCGAAGACGCGTCGTCGGGGGTCTCGGCAGACGTCGTCGCGAACAGGGCCGCGAATGAACGCCGCGGTGACTCCGTCACGGCCGAGGCGGGGGCCGGGGTGCCGAACACGATGTCGTCGAACGAGCGCGTCTCGGCCGGCTCGGGCTCCGCGTCCTCGGTCGGCGCCGGTTCCGGTGCGACGGTGTCGTCGATCACGGGCACCACGCGGGTGGCGTCGTCCTCCGGATCATCATCGGCCGCCGGGTCGGCGGTCGCGGTCTCCGCGGGCGTGTCCGTGCTGAGGTCGTCGGCGAGTGCCGCCGAGCCACCGGCGGCGAGGGCGGACGCCGCGACGCCGGCTGCCGCCTCGTCGGTGGTCGCTTCGTCGGTGGTCGATTCGTCCGAGGTCGCGTCGTCCGACATATCGGTCGCTGCGGACGCGGGCTGTGCGAGCGCGGGAGTGGTGTCGAAGCGGCCGCCGCGCATGAGGTCGATGAAGACGTCCTCGAGCGTCGGACCCCGCTGCACGAGCGTGGTGAGGGCGATGCCCGCGTCCGCCGCGACGGCGCCCACGCGGCTCGCATCGGTCCCGCGTACGGTCAGGCCGGACCGAAGCACCTCGATGTCGAAGCCGGCGGCGACGAGAGCGGTCGTGAGGCCGGGCCGGTCGACGGCGTCGACCACGACGGCGCCTCCGGCCGGGTCGGCCAGCGTCTCGATGCCGCTCGACAGCACGAGCCGCCCCTTGGACAGGACGAGGACGTGGTCGGCGACCTGCTCGATCTCGCTGAGCACGTGCGAGGAGACCAGCACCGTACGACCCTCGTCCGCGAGGCGGCGCATGAGCAGGCGCATCCAGCGGATGCCCTCCGGGTCGAGTCCGTTGGCCGGCTCGTCGAAGACCAGCGCTCCGGGGTCGCCGAGGAGGGCGTGCGCGACGCTGAGGCGCTGTCGCATGCCCAGCGAGAATCCGCCGATCCGCGAGTCCGCCTCTCCCTCCAGGCCGACGAGCGAGATCACCTCGTCGACGCGGGCGAGGCGGATGCCGTTGGCCTTCGCGGCGATGGTGAGCTGACGGCTGGCCGTGCGACGGGGACGGTAGGCCGTCTCCTCCAGCACCGAGCCGATCGTGCGCAGCGGCTGACGCAGCTCGGGGTAGGCGACGCCGCCGACGGTGGCCGTGCCGGACGTGGCGCGCACCTGGCCGAGCAGGATGCGCAGGGTCGTCGTCTTGCCCGCGCCGTTGGGGCCGAGGAAGGCGGTGACCGCTCCCGGCTCGACACGTGCGGAGAAGTCCGAGACGGCCGTCACCTCGTTGAAGCGCTTCGTCACATTCGTGAACTCGAGCACCTGTCCTTCGGGCATCCGGGACCTCTCGTTGCGATGAACAGTTCCCCCTATCCTGCCGGAAAACCGCCCCGGAACCCGCATTTCGTGCGGAATCCGGCCTCACGCGACGGGGTAGCCTGGCACCCGTGACCGATACCCCCACCGCGCCCCGTGTCCTCATCCGCACCGAAGGAGCGCTCGGGCGGCTCACCCTCAACCGTCCCGAGGCGATCAACGCCCTCGACGAGGACATGATCGCGGAGATCACGAAGGCACTCGTCGCGTGGCGCGACGACTCCGACGTGCAGATCGTCCTCATCGACGGGGAGGGGGACCGCGGCCTGTGCGCCGGCGGCGACGTCCGCCGCCTCCACAGCCAGATCGTGTCGGGCCACCCGGAGCGTTCCGCAGAGTTCTTCCGCGCCGAGTACGCGATGAACGCGATGATCGCGGAGTACCCGAAGCCGGTCGTCGCGTTCGCCGACGGCATCACCATGGGCGGCGGCATCGGGCTCGCGGGCCACGCCGCGATCCGCATCGTGACGGAGCGCTCGAAGCTCGCGATGCCGGAGACGCGGATCGGCTTCACGCCGGACGTCGGCGGGACCTGGCTCCTCGGCCGGGCGCCGGGACGGCTCGGCGAGTACTTCGGTCTCACGGGAGCGACGATGAACGGTGCGGACGCGGTGTATGCAGGTTTCGCCGACCACGTCGTCCCCTCCGACCGTCTCGACGCGCTCCGCGAAGCGCTGGCGTATCGGGCCGATCCGACCGGCCCCAGCGAGATCGTGCTGCTGTTCGACGAGACGCCGGAGCCGTCCACCCTCCCCGCCGCACGGGCCTGGATCGATGACGCGTTCGCGGCGCCGAGCGTGCCCGAGATCTTGGACCGCCTCCACGCGCTCGGCACGACGGAGGCCGCCGCCATCGCCGACCTCCTCGACGGTCTCGCCCCGACCGGCCTCGTCGTCACGCTCGACGCGGTGCGCGAGGCGCGCGGCATGCCGGGCGTGCGGGCCGCCCTCGAGGGCGAGTACCGACGGGTGATGTGGTTCGTGAACGAGCACCCCGATCTGGTCGAGGGCATCCGCGCGCAGCTCGTCGACAAGGACCGCAACCCGCAGTGGCAGCCCGCCTCGCTCGCCGAGCTCGGGCCCGACGCGGGGGCGCCGGCCCGCACGTACGTCCCGCAGCCCGCGCTGTTCTGACTCGTCGTCAGCTCTCGCCGGAGAGGGCGTCGGGGCGCCCGTCGTCGAGGTGGGGGGAGCGCCAGATCGTGCGGAGGACGTCGGTCACGTCGCCGGCGTCGACCCCCGCGTCCTGCGCGACGTCGACCAGATCACGGATCTTTCGGATGACCGGGGCCGGCAGCAGGGCCGCCGACTCCGAGACGCGCGTGCCGGCGGCGGTGCGGGAGACGACCAGGCCGTCGGCTTCGAGCATCTTGTAGGCGCGCGCCGCGGTACCGGGGGCGACGCCGAGGTCGCTGGCCGTCTGCCGGACCGAGGGCAGGCGCTCCCCGGCTCCGAGCCGCCCGGAGACGATCAGGCCGCGGAACTGCCGGTAGATGTCCAGGGCCGGGAGGGCGTCGTCGGCGCCGGCCAGCGGAGCGCGCGGCGTCATCGGGCCCCCTCCGTCTGCAGCGGCGAGACCGCGGACCCGCCCGCGCGGCCGCCGGGAGCGCTCGATCGCATCGACAGCGCGGAGAGCACCAGAAGCGCGACGGCCACCACCTCCAGCACGGGGGCGGCAGCGCCGGCCGCGCCCGCGATGTCGGCGTAGCGCCAGACGGTCTCGAACGTGCCCGCGTCCTCGATCGTGAGGGGGCCGATCCGGCCCGCGTCCCCGATGAACCGCCACGCGGTGGCCAGCGTCAGGAGGACGCCCCCGGTCGCGATCTGCGCGATGCCTGCGGCGATCCGGGCGCGCTCGTGGTGCTCGGCCGGAACGGTCTCCGCGCGGAGGAAGGGACGCGTCGCGTTCGCCGTCAGCGCCCAGACGGCGGACACGGCGAGCAGCGCGCAGCAGATCAGCACGGCAATACCGTAGGCCCATCCGAAGAACCACACCCGTATCGGGTCGACGTCGGTGTTCGGTGCGGGGATCTCCAGGAACACGAACGGGCCGCCGTGGATGTTCGAGGAGGCGCAGCCGGCTGCGATCGTCGTGAGGACGAGCGCCAGCAGGGAGAGGCCTGCGGCCGGCAGGCCGACGCGGGGGCGGAAGGACAGCCAGGTCCGACGCGCCCCGGTGACCACCGGTCGCGTCGTGCCCCGGACCCGTCGGATCGTGATGAGGAGCGCCAGCACGGCGAGGACCGCGGCGGCGGAGAACACCGGAGCGGCGTACCGCCACCACGACACCTGGCCGCTCAGCGTGAGCACGTGCCGCGCGAGCACCTCCACGGTCACCCCCGTCGCCAGGACGGCGAGAGCGCCGACGGCGAGGAGGCGGCGCTCGGGGGTGTGGCGCGCGGCGAGGGCGAGGGCCCCGTCGCCGGTGAGGCGTGCCGCGGGCACACGCCGCGTGCGCCACCACGGCGTCACGGAGACCAGAGCGGCGACCACGATTCCGAGGAGCAGGGAGACGGCGGGCGAGGAGAGGATCGCGCCGACGATGTCGGGCAGGGTGGCGTTCGGCATGTCGGACTCCGTTCTTTGTGTCACATGTCTATCACAAGTTGTGTCAGGCGAGTGATACATGGAGCGGTTCGCTGTGAGCGAAGGTCCCTCCGGAGGGGGATCCGAATGTCACCGCTTCGTGGCACCCTGTCCTATGGCCCGTCGTCGGTCGGCATCCGCCTGCCGGGAGACCCGCCGCCTCCTCCTTCCTAGAAAGTCCGCCTGTGCTGGGAAAACTCCTCCTCCGATATCTGTCCCGTTACAAGTGGCTCCTCGTCGCGGTGCTGGTCTTCCAGTTCGCCAGCGCCGCCGCCACCCTCTACCTGCCCCGCCTGAATGCCGACATCATCGACAAGGGCGTCGCGCAGGGCGACACCGCGTACATCTGGCGCACCGGCCTGTTCATGCTGGCCGTGTCCCTCGGCCAGATCGTGGCCTCGGTCATCGCCACCTACTTCGCCGCACGCGCCGCGATGGGCGCGGGGCGTGACATCCGCGCCGACGTGTTCGGCAAGGTCAGCGGCTTCTCCGAACGCGAGGTCTCGCAGTTCGGCGCCGGATCCCTCATCACCCGCAACACGAACGACGTGCAGCAGGTGCAGATGCTCGCCATGATGGGCGCGACGATGCTGGTCACGGCACCGCTGCTCGCGATCGGCGGCATCATCTTCGCCGTGCAGACCAACGCCGGACTCAGCTGGCTGATCGCCGTCTCGGTGCCGGTGCTGCTCCTGCTCGCCGCCCTCGTGATCGGCCGCATGGTGCCGCTGTTCCGCAGCTACCAGGGCAAGCTCGACAACGTGAACCGCATCATGCGCGAGCAGCTCACGGGCGTGCGCGTGGTGCGGGCCTTCGTCCGCGAGCGCATCGAGGAGGAACGCTTCCGCGGCGCGAACACCGACATCATGGTCGTCGGCCGCAAGGTGGGCTCCCTGTTCGTGCTGCTGTTCCCACTGTTCATGCTCATCCTCAACGTCACCGTCGTCGCCGTGATCTGGTTCGGCGGCATCGAGGTCAACAACGGCACCGTGCAGGTGGGCACGCTGTTCGCCTTCATGCAGTACATCGGCCAGATCATGGGCGGTGTCATCATGGCGAGCTTCATGGCGATGATGATCCCGCGCGCGGCCGTCTCGGCGGAGCGCATCGGCGAGGTGCTGGGCACCGAATCCACGATGACACGTCCGGCGAACGGCGTCACCGCCTTCCCCGCTCCCGGCGCCGTCGCCTTCGACGACGTCGAGTTCACCTACCCGGGCGCTGACGCCCCCGTGCTCACCGGTATCAGCTTCGCCGCGGAGCCCGGGGAGACCGTCGCGATCGTCGGCTCCACGGGGTCCGGCAAGACCACGCTCGTCTCGCTCATCCCGCGCCTGTTCGATGTGTCCGGCGGGTCCGTGCACGTCGGCGGCACCGACGTGCGCGAGGCCGACGTCGAAGCGCTGTGGGACAGCATCGGCCTCGTGCCGCAGCGACCGTTCCTGTTCACGGGCACCGTCGCGTCGAACCTCCGCTACGGCCGCGAGGACGCCACCGACGAGGAGCTCTGGCACGCGCTGGAGATCGCGCAGGGGCGCGATTTCGTGGAGGAGATGCCGGACGGCCTCGAATCCCGCATCGCGCAGGGCGGCACCAACGTGTCCGGCGGGCAGCGACAGCGCCTCGCGATCGCCCGGGCCATCGTCCACCGGCCGCAGGTGCTCGTGTTCGACGACTCGTTCTCGGCACTCGACCTCACGACGGACGCGCGCCTGCGGCAGGCGCTCTGGCGAGAGCTCCCGCACGTGACGAAGATCGTGGTCGCGCAGCGCGTCTCCACCATCACCGACGCCGACCGCATCGTCGTGCTCGAGGGCGGGACCATGGTCGGCGTCGGCACCCACGAAGAGCTGCTGGAGAGCAGCGAGACCTACCGCGAGATCGTCGAGTCGCAGCTGGGGGTGGACGCATGAGCGCGCAGGACCCTTCGACAAGCTCAGGGACCCAGGGGTCAGGGACCCAGGGGTCAGGGAACGAGGGGGCGGGGAACCCGCGCCGCCGCGGTCGGGGCAAGGCCACGGCTCCCGCGGTCGAGCGGGAGCTCACCCCCGAGGAGCAGTACGAGGCCGACCTTGCCGAGCAGGCGCGGCAGAACTCCGGATCCTGGGACAGCGTCGCGCCGGGCAAGGCCGACAACTTCGGGGCGAGCTTCGCCCGGATGATCGGGCTGCTCAAGCCCTCCGCCGTGTGGTTCGTCTTCGTGTCGATCCTCGGAGCGATCGGCGTCGTCCTGACCGTCGCCGCGCCGAAGGTGCTCGCCGAGGCGACGAACATCGTCTACCGCGGCTTCATCTCGATCCAGCTCGGTCAGCCGAGCGGCGACTTCCCCGGGTTCCCCGCGGGGACGCCGCAGGACGTCGTGGCCGAGGCGCTGCGCGACGCCGGACAGACCGACTTCGCGAACCAGGTCGCCGCCCTCGGCGACTTCCGGGTCGGCGACGGCATCGACTTCGATGCGCTGCGCTGGGTCATCGCCGCGGTCCTGGCGATCTACGTGGTCGCCGCGTTCCTCAGCTGGCTGCAGGGCTACGTCATCAACGTCATCATGGTGCGCACCATGTGGCGCCTGCGCGAGGCCGTGGAGGCGAAGATCAACCGCCTGCCCCTGTCGTACTTCGACAAGGTGCAGCGTGGTGAGCTCATCTCGCGGGTGACGAACGACATCGACAACATCACCCAGACCATGCAGCAGTCGCTGTCGGGTGCGCTGACCGCCGTGCTCACGGTGATCGGCGTGCTGGTGATGATGTTCTCGATCTCGTGGCAGCTCGCCCTCGTGGCGCTCGTCGCCCTGCCGCTCATGGCCGTCATCTTCGGGGTGATCGGTCCGCGGTCGCAGAAGGCGTTCGGCACCCAGTGGCGCAAGGTCGGCCGGCTCAACGCCCGCGTCGAGGAGGCCTTCTCCGGCCACGCGCTGGTGAAGGTGTTCGGCCGCGAGCAGGACGCCCTGGACAAGTTCAAGGCCGAGAACGAGGAGCTCTTCCAGGCGAGCTTCAAGGCGCAGTTCCTCTCGGGCATCATCATGCCCGCGATGACCTTCGTCGGCAGCCTCACCTACGTCGGCATCGCGGTGCTCGGCGGCCTCATGGTCGCCAACGGGCAGCTGCGCCTCGGCGATGTGCAGGCGTTCATCCAGTACTCGCAGCAGTTCACGCAGCCGCTGTCCGAACTCGGCGGCATGGCCGCGGTCGTGCAGTCCGGCACCGCGTCGGCCGAGCGGGTGTTCGACCTGCTCGATGCCGACGAACAGGACGCCGACGACCCCGACGCTCCCGCGCTCCGGGAGGGGGAGGGCGTGATCGAGTTCGAGAACGTCTCGTTCTCGTACTCGCCGGAGCGACCGCTCATCACCGATCTGTCGTTCCGTGTGGAGCCGGGGCAGACCGTCGCGATCGTCGGCCCCACGGGTGCCGGCAAGACGACGCTCGTCAACCTCATCATGCGGTTCTACGAGCTCAGCGGCGGACGGATCACGCTCGACGGTCAGGACATCTCGACCATCACGCGCGACGAGCTGCGGTCCCGCACCGGAATGGTGCTCCAGGACCCGTGGCTCTTCGCCGGGAGCATCCGCGAGAACATCCGGTACGGTCGCTCGACCGCGACAGACGAGGAAGTGCTCGCCGCCGCGAAGGCGACGTACGTCGACCGGTTCGTGCACGCGCTGCCGGACGGATACGACACCGTGCTCGACGAGGACGCCTCGAACGTCTCCGCCGGAGAGCGGCAGCTCATCACGATCGCCCGGGCGTTCGTCGCCCAGCCGTCGATCCTCATCCTCGATGAGGCGACGTCCGCTGTCGACACCCGCACCGAGCTGCTGCTGCAGCACGCGATGGCCGCGCTCCGCCAGGGGCGCACCTCGTTCGTCATCGCGCACCGCCTGTCGACCATCCGGGACGCCGACCTCATCCTCGTGATGGAGCACGGCGACATCGTGGAGAAGGGCACGCACGACGAACTCATCGCCGCGCAGGGTGCGTACTGGCGGCTGTACCAGTCGCAGTTCGAGCAGGCGGCGACGGATCTCGACGCGGAAGCCGCGCTCACCGGATCCTCTCCCGTCGTCGTGACCGGTGAGGCCGAGGAGGACGGGAGCGCCGAGGCGCAGGCGGCGGCCGCCGCGGCCGGGGCCGCGGTCGGTGCCCAGGTGCCGGCGGCCGAGACCGCCGCCGCGCAGGCGCTGCTGGAGGACGGCGCGGACGGCACGACGCCTCGCCCCTGACCCGCATCAGGCACGACGCCCCGCTCCGGACCGGAGCGGGGCGTCGTGCATGCGGAGTCAGTCGGCGGAGGTGATACCGAGGAGCTCGAGCGGGTGCGTGAGCCGCCACCAGGGGCTCGGACCCTCCACGTCCTCGTCGAGGACCAGCGCGGTCTCGGTGCTGTCGATGGGGCCGGTCGTGGTGAGCGTGCCGACGGTGCCGTCCGCCTCCCGCTCCTCGCCGAGGTCGAACTGCGGGGACGCGGTCGCGGTCGCGCCGTTCCACAGCACGACATCCGCGTCCGCACCCGTGACGACGTCGACGCTCTCCCCCCACACGGTCGCGACGCGCCCGACCACGGTGCCGGCGGGGACCACCGGGCCCTGGGCCTGCAGTGCGGCCTCGGTCTGGGCGAACAGGGCGCGCGTGAGGGCGAGGCGGGCGTCGTCGTCCTCCTGGTTGAGCGCGGCGGCGTAGAGCCGGACCGTCGAGTCGCCGACCGTGACGTCCTTGGCGGTCAGCAGGTTCCACCCGACGAGCGTGCCGGTCTTGATGCCGACGACACCGGGGTCGGCGAGCATCCCGTTCGTGTTGACGACGGTGCCGGCGCCCGGGAGGTCGACCGAGCGGGTGCCCACGATCTCCGCGAACACCGGGTTCCGCATCGCCACCTCTCCGAGCGCGACGAGGGCCTCCGGGGTGGCGACGTTGCGCTCGTCGAATCCGGACGGTGTGACCACGGTGATCCCGGAGAGGCCCCGCTCGCTGAGCCAGCGCTCCGCGGCCGCGGCGAACTCGCGGTTCGACCCCCAGATCTCCGTCGCGAGCCGGTCGATGTAGTTGTTGGCCGAGCCCAGCAGCGTCCCCTGCAGCAGCTGGTACTCCGTCAGTACCCCGCCGACAGGGACGTCCAGCGCGGACTGGTCGGAGATGCGGTAGTCCCAGTAGCGGACGCTGTCGGCGTACGTGAAGGAGAATTCCGGGCCCTGTTCCCCGGGGGCCAGCGGCAGGCGGTCCAGGACCATGAGCGCGCTGACCACCTTGGTGATGCTCGCGATGCTCACCGGCGCGGTGGTGGAAGCGGCGGTGGTCATGCCGGTGATCCCGACGGCGCCGTCACCGACGGCGGGCCAGGCGAGTGCCGCGGTGGGGGCGGCGACGGGGGTGAACTCGACGGCCTGGACGGTCGGAGGGATCTCGTGCAGCGGCCAGAGCAGCGTGGTGCCCGCGTAGGAGGCGACGAGGCCGGCGAGCACCCCGAGTGGGAGGAGCAGGCCAGGGCCGGCGATCGCCGGACGCAGCCGGGCGTCGCGCAGCAGTCCCGTCGTGCCCTCCGCGTCGGGCGACGCGTCGAAGTCGGGCGTCGACGAGCCGGCGGCGACCGCATCGGGGTCGACCCAGGTCAGGGCGGTGGCCGGTGCGGAGGCATCGGCCCAGGCAACCGTGCCGGTGGCGGCGCTGTCCTCGCTCGCCGGGGCGGAGTCGTCCGCGTCGACGGCGGGTTCCGTGGCGGCGGGGTTCGTCGGCACCGGTGCGGTGCGGTCGGGCCGGGCGTCGACGCCGACGCCGACGGACGCCTCGGCGGGGGGATCGGAAGCGGTCACTCGCTTACGGTACCGAATCCCGTCAGGAATCCGCCGTGCAGGGCTCCGGACGCGCGGACGGAAAGCGGTAGAATCGTCACCACAACCACGGGAGTCCGGCGAGCCGGGCTGAGAGGGAGCGAATCGCGCTTCGACCGTCGAACCTGATCTGGGTCATGCCAGCGCAGGGAGGAGTTCACATGAGTACGTCCACGTCCACGTCCCCGTCCGCGAAGACGACGACCGCTCCGGCACGCGGCTATCTGCGGTGGCGCATCGTCGACATCGTCGTCGCCAGCGTCCTCGGTGTCGCCGCCGGTCTGATCTTCCTCGCCTGGAACGTCGGCTACCTCGGCCCCAAGGCTCTGCTGGAGCCGCTGCTCCCCGGCCTGCAGGGACTCCTGGACGGTCCGTGGCTGTTCGCCGGCGTTCTCGGCGGCCTCATCATCCGCAAGGCGGGGGCCGCGATCTACGTCGAGACGCTGGCGGCCGTGGTGTCGGCGCTCGTCGGCAACCAGTGGGGCGGATTCCTCACGATCGAGGCCGGATTGGTGCAGGGCCTCGGCGCCGAGCTGATCTTCCTGCTGTTCTTCTACCGCCGCTGGTCGCTGCCGGTCGCGATCCTCGCCGGGGCGGGCGCCGCGCTCGCGGGCAGCATCAACAACCTCATCCTCTGGTACGCCGGGTCCGGCCCCGCGTTCACCGTGATCTACCTCGTGAGCGCCGTGGTCTCTGGTGCCGTCATCGCCGGGGCCCTCTCCTGGGTGCTCGCCCGCGGCATCGCGGCGACCGGGGCGCTGGATCGCTTCGGGTCCGGCCGCGAGGCGCGCGTCCGCGTCTGATGGCGGCGGAGGAGGTCGCCCCCGCCGCCGTCGAGGCGCGCGGGTGGGGGTGGCGGCACGCGAGTCGCCGCGCCTGGGCGCTGCGCGACGTCTCCTTCCGCATCGAGTCCGGGGAGCGCGTGCTCGTGCTCGGTGCGTCCGGTGCGGGCAAGTCCACGTTGCTGCACGGGCTGGCCGGCGTGCTCGGCGGCGAGGAGGAGGGCGAGAGCGAGGGCGAGCTGCTCGTCGACGGCGCCCCGGCCGTGGCGACGCGGGGGCGGTCCGGGCTCGTCCTGCAGGATCCGGATTCGCAGGTGATCCTCGCCAGAGCGGGCGACGACGTCGCGTTCGGCTGTGAGAACCTCGGGGTGCCGCGCGCGGAGATCTGGTCGCGTGTCGAGGAGGCCCTGGCGGCCGTGGGGCTCGATCTCCCGCTCGACCACCCCACGAAGGCGCTCTCCGGCGGGCAGAAGCAGCGCCTCGCCCTCGCCGGCATGCTCGCCATGCGGCCCGGCCTCGTCCTGCTCGACGAGCCGACGGCCAACCTCGACCCGGAGGGCGTGCAGGAGGTCAGGGAGGCGGTCGAGCGCATGCTGGCGGTCCGGCCCGCGACCCTCGTGGTCGTGGAGCACCGGCTCGAGGTGTGGCTGCCGCTGCTCACCCGGGTCATCGTGCTCGGCGCCGGCGGCGTGATCGCGGACGGCCCACCCGCCGAGGTCCTCGGTGCGCAGGGCGCGCGCCTCGCAGCGGACGGTGTGTGGGTGCCCGGCCGCCCTCCCGCCGAGCCCCCGGCGCCACTCGCCGGTCCGGGTGAGGTGCTGCTGTCGGCGCGCGAGCTGGCCGTCGCGCGGGTGAAGGGGCGCCCGGTGGCGCACGGCATCGACCTGGACGTGCATGCCGGGGAGGCCCTCGCCATCACCGGACCCAACGGGGCGGGAAAGTCGACGCTGGGCCTCACGCTCGCCGGTCTCCTGCCTCCGGCGGACGGCGCGGTGACCGCCGCGCCGGCGCTCGAGCAGGGGGCGGAGGCCTCCCCGATCCGATGGGCGTCCCGAGACCTGCTGACCCGGATCGGCATGGTGTTCCAGGAGCCGGAGCACCAGCTCCTCGCCAAGACCGTCCGCGACGAACTCGCGGTGGGCCCGCGGGCCCTCGGCCTCCCGGAGGACGAGATCACGGCGCGCGTTGACGAACTGCTGGCGCGGCTGCGGCTCACCGCCCTCGGTGCCGCGAACCCGTACACGCTCTCCGGCGGGGAGAAGCGCCGCCTGACCGTCGCCGCGGCGATCGCCACGCGTCCCCGCGTGCTCGTCCTCGACGAGCCGACCTTCGGCCAGGACGCCCGCACCTGGGCCGAGCTCGTCGCCATGCTCGCCGTGCTCCGGGACGAAGGCTCCGCCATCGTCACCATCACCCACGACCTCGACGTGGCGCGCGCCCTGCACGCCACCCGGTTCGCGCTGGGGGTGCGGGCATGACGGATCTCGCCACGGCACCCGCCCGCACCGGCGTGGTCGCCCGCATCAACCCGGTCGCGAAGCTCGGCGTCAGCGCCCTCATCGCCCTGCCGCTGATCCTCACGCTCGACCCGGTGTCGGCGTCGGTCGCGCTGGCGCTGGAGGCCGTGCTGTTCCTCTTCGCCGGCATCGGGTGGCGGGAGTTCTGGGTGCGCACCTGGCCGGTGTGGCTCGCGGCGCCGCTCACCGGTCTCACCATCGCGCTCTACGGGGAGACGAGCGGCACCGTCTACGTCGACTGGTTCGTGCTGCGCATCAGCGAGGGCTCGCTCGCCCTCGCCCTCGCGACGACGCTGCGCGTGCTCGCGATCGCCCTGCCGTCGGTGGTGCTGTTCATCACGGTCGACCCCACCGACCTCGCCGACGGCCTCGGGCAGATCCTGCGTCTACCCGCCCGGTTCGTGCTCGGCGCGCTCGCCGGGCTCCGCATGGTGGGCCTGTTCCTCGACGACTGGCGCGCCTTGGAGCTCGCCCGCCGGGCGCGGGGCGTCGCCGACCGCGGGCGGCTCCGCCGCTTCCTCGGCATGGCCTTCGCGCTGCTGGTGCTGTCGATCCGCCGCGGCGCGAAGCTCGCGACCGCGATGGAGGCCCGCGGGTTCGGCGCGCCGGTCCGGCGGACGTGGGCGCGGGAGTCGCGCTTCGGTGCCCCCGAGTGGATCCTGCTCGCCGTCGGCGCGGCGATCTCGGGGATCGCGATCGCCGCTGCGGTCGCCACCGGCGCCTGGAACTTCATCCTCGGTCCCGCCTGACCGGTCTCCCATAGGACCAGAGACCCTAGAAGTCCATCGGGGAGAGGTCTAGCGTGCGCAGAAGACCGCGCCTCAACGACGCAGTGCCGAAGTGACACCGAATGAAGGGACGTCCCATGAGCATCTCCGACGACCAGCCGCTGTTCACCCGCCCGGGGGAAGCCACCGTAGCCCCCCGGCATGTGATCCCCGACAGCGAGTCGCTCCCCGCGACCGCGAAGCAGATCGTGGAGGACGAGACGATCCTCGACGGCAATGCGCGCCTGAACCTCGCCACCTTCGTCAGCACGTGGATGGACGACGAGGCGAAGCAGGTCTACATGGCCTCCTTCGACAAGAACATGATCGACAAGGACGAGTATCCGCAGACCGCCGCCATCGAGGACAACTGCTGGCACATGCTCGCGAACCTGTGGAACGCGCCGGACGCCAGCCGCAGCATCGGCACCTCGACGATCGGCTCCTCGGAGGCCTGCATGCTCGGGGGTCTCGCGTTCAAGCGGCGCTGGCAGCGGGCCAGGCGCGCCGCCGGCAAGGACGCCTCCTCGCCGAACCTCGTGATGTCGAGCGCCGTGCAGGTGTGCTGGGAGAAGTTCTGCAACTACTTCGACGTCGAACCGCGCTTCGTGCCCATCAGCGAGGAGCACAAGACGCTCGACGGCCACGACCTCGACAAGTACGTCGACGAGAACACCATCGGCGTCGTCGCGATCATGGGGGTCACCTACACGGGCATGTACGAACCGGTGGCCGAGATCGCCGCCGCCCTCGACGAGATCCAGAAGAACACCGGTCTCGACATCCCGATCCACGTGGACGGCGCCTCCGGGGCGATGATCGCCCCCTTCCTCCAGCCCGATCTCGTCTGGGACTTCCGGTTGGAGCGCGTGCACTCCATCAGCACCTCGGGGCACAAGTACGGTCTCGTCTACCCGGGCCTCGGGTGGGTGGTGTGGCGCGACGCCCAGTGGCTGCCGGACTCCCTCGTGTTCCAGGTCAGCTACCTCGGCGGGGAGATGCCGACGTTCGCGTTGAACTTCTCCCGCCCCGGGGCCCAGGTGCTCCTGCAGTACTACCTCTTCCTCCGCCTCGGGTTCGAGGGGTATCGCGCCGTCCAGCAGGCGTCGCAGAACGTGGCGAAGTTCCTCTCGGCGGGCATCGGTCAGCTCGATGCGTTCGAGCTGTGGAACGACGGCAGCGACATCCCGGTGTTCGCGTGGCGCCTGAAGGAGGGCCACACCGACAAGTGGACGCTCTATCACCTGCAGGACCGCCTCCGGATGCGCGGCTGGCTCGTCCCGGCCTACCCGATGCCCGCGGATCTCGAAGACCTCACGGTGCAGCGCATCGTCGTCCGCAACGGGCTGAGCATGGACCTCGCCGCGGAGCTGCTGGAGACGATCAAGGCCGAGGTCGCGTACCTCGACGCCCTGGAGGCCCCCATGCCCGCCGAACAGCCCGACTCCGCGTTCCACCACTGAGGAGGCCGATATGTCTGCGCAGCAGTCTGGTGCGACCGGTGCGGCCTCGACGCCGCAGGTCTCCCGTCCCGCCGTCGCCGTCCTCGGCGTCGGCCAGCTCGCCCTCCTCACGCTCGTCGTCGTGGCGAGCCTGCGGTCCCTTCCCGCGATGGCGATCTACGGTCTGGGCAGCGTCACGCTGTACATCATCCCGGCGATCGTCTTCCTCATCCCCACCGCCCTCGTCGCCGCCGAACTGGCGACCGGGTGGAAGGGCGGCGTGTACGTCTGGGTGCGGGAGGCCCTCGGTAACCGCTGGGGGTTCACGGCGGTGTGGCTGCAGTGGATCCAGAACGTGGTCTGGTTCCCCACGCAGCTCGCGTTCGTCGCGGGCGCTCTCGCCTTCGTCTTCCTTGATCCCTCGCTGTCCAGCTCCGGGTTCTTCACCGCGGTCATCATCATCGTCTTCTACTGGGGTTCCACCCTGGTCACCCTCCGCGGCGGCGACCTCTTCGCGAAGCTGGGCTCCTGGGGAGGCATCCTCGGTACGGTGCTCCCGGCGATCATGCTGATCGTGTTCGGGGCCATCTGGGTGTTCAGCGGGGAGAAGAGCCAGGTGCCGCTGGACGCCTCGGCGATCATCCCGCCGTTCACGGGCCTGGCCTCCATCGTGCTCATCGTGTCGAACGTGCTCGCGTACGCCGGTATGGAGGTGAACGCCGTCCATGTGAACCAGATGAAGGACCCGGGCAAGGGCTACCCGCGCTCGGTGTTCCTCGCCGCCGGTCTCATCCTGCTCGTGTTCATCCTGCCGACCATCGCGATCTCGGTCGCGGTGCCCGAGAAGAAGCTCGGGCTGACCAACGGCATCATGCTCGCGTTCGGGGAGTACTTCGACCACTGGGACATGAGCTGGGCGACCGCCGTCGTCTCGGCGCTCATCGCCGCCGGAGCCCTCGCCTCGGTCGTCACCTGGGTGGCCGGTCCGTCGAAGGGCGTGCTGGCGGCCGCGGAGACGGGACTGCTGCCGCCGCTGCTGCAGAAGCGCAACAAGGCCGGGGTGCAGTCGGGCATCCTGATGCTCCAGGGCACGATCGTCACGATCCTCGCGGCGATCTTCATCGTGGTTCCCAACGTCAGCGCCGCGTTCGTCGCGCTGATCGACATGGCCGCCGCCCTGTACCTCATCATGTACATGCTCATGTTCGCCTCGGCGATGGTGCTGCGGCGCAAGGCGCCGGACGTCCCGCGGGCGTACCGGGTGAAGGCGCTGCCGTTCGTCGCCGGGGTCGGTTTCGTCGCCTGCCTCGCGGCGTTCGTGCTCGCCTTCATCCCGCCGCAGGGGTTCACGGCCTTCCCGGCCGCCGCGTACCCGTGGATCGTGGGTCTGGTGATCGTCGTGCTCGGTGCTCCGCCGTTGCTGTTCTATGCGCTGCGGAAGCCGTCCTGGGATCGGCGTCCCGCCGACGGGAGCCTCCTCAGCGACGCGCATCCGGAAGCGTGAGGCGGTGACGATTCAGGTCGCGTTCCACAGCCGCCGGTAGTACTCGAGGCGGGTGCGGTCCGGGTCGACGCCGTACGCGGCGATCAGCGTGTCCTCCCAGCCCGGGCCGAAGTTCCACAGCGTGCTCATCGCCCCCACGGCGATGTCGGCCCACCGGTCGGCGACCCCGAGCGCGGCGAGGTCCACGTGGGCCAGGGGGCGGCCGTCGTCGTCGAGCAGTGTGTTGGGGAGGCAGGCGTCACCGTGGCACACGACGAGGCGGTCGATCGACGGTGCCTCGTGCAGATCGGTCGGCACCGTCGTGCCGCGGACCGCAGCATTCGCGATGCGCTCGTCCGGGCTCCAGGTCCACGGGCACTCCGCGACGGGGAGGGCGTCGTGCAGGGCCCGGAGACCGAGACCGACCGCGCGCACGGCGGTCTCCGGCGACGAGGCCCAGCACGGGTCCACGGCGCTGTGCCCGGGGAGCGCCGCCGTGACGAGCCACTCGTGCGCCTCGTCCTGGCCCTGCGCGATCACGTCGGGCACGGTGATCCAGGTGCGCGCCCAGCGCATCCGCTCGGCCTCGTCGCGCATGGTGGCCTCGGGGTCGTGCGGGCCCCACTTGATGTACCGGCCGTCGTCGGTGCGGAAGGTGAGGCCGCCGATCGCGTTGCGCCAGACCGGCGTCAGCGCGGCGCCGGCGGCGAGATGGCGCACGCGGTCGGGCACCTCGATGGACGCTGCGGGGATGCTCACCTCCTCATCCTGCCGGAACCTCGGTGTCGTAGGCTCGGGGGCGACGCGGCGGGCCTGCGATGAAACCAAGAACCGCATAGGCTGGGACTGCGTTCCATGCATGTCCCACGACGACGTTCGAAGGAGAACATCAGATGCAGATCAGCGGACAGGGTGCCCTCGTCACCGGCGGCGCCTCCGGACTGGGACTGGCCACCGCCCGTCGGCTCACGGCCGCCGGCGCGCACGTCACCATCATCGACCTCGCCTCGTCGAAGGGGGAGGAGATCGCGGCCGAGCTCGGGGGGCTCTTCGTCGCCGCGGATGTGACGAGTGTCGACGAGGTCCAGGCCGCGGTCGCCGCGGCGCAGGCCGCCGCGCCGCTGCGGGTGGTCGTCAACTGCGCGGGCATCGCCCCGCCGGCCAAGGTGCTCGACCGCGACGGCACCCCCGCCGTCCTCGCCGACTTCGAGCGCATCGTGCGCATCAACCTCGTCGGCACCTTCAACGTCATCTCCCAGGCCGCGGCCGTCATCGCGGCGAACGAGCCGCACGACGAGGAGCGCGGCGTCATCGTGAACACCGCGAGTGTCGCGGCCTTCGACGGGCAGATCGGGCAGCCGGCCTACTCCGCGTCCAAGGGCGGCGTGCACGCCATGACCCTCCCGATCGCCCGCGAGCTCGCCCGTCACGCCATCCGCGTGTGCACGATCGCGCCCGGCATCATGGAGACCCCGATGCTCATGGGCCTGCCGCAGGAGGCGCAGGACTCGCTCGGCCAGCAGGTGCCGTTCCCCGCTCGCCTCGGTCGTCCCGACGAGTACGCCGCCCTCGTGCAGCAGATCGTCGAGAACGGCTACCTCAACGGCGAGACCATCCGCCTCGACGGCGCCATCCGCATGGCTCCCCGGTGACGCCTCCCGGCTTTCGAATCGCCTGAATGGTCCGATTCGAACCGGAAACCCCGCCAATCAAGCGATTCGAAACGAGAACCATGAGCACACTCGCTGGAAAGACCATCCTCATGTCGGGCGGAAGCCGGGGGATCGGCCTCGCGATCGCCCTGCGCGCCGCGGCCGACGGGGCGAACATCGCGATGCTCGCGAAGACGGACGCCCCGCACCCGAAGCTCGAGGGCACGGTGCACAGCGCGGCCGAGCAGATCCGCGCCGCCGGCGGTCAGGCCCTCCCCATCGTGGGTGACGTGCGCGACGACGACCACATCACCGAGGCCGTCATGAAGACGCAGGGCGAGTTCGGCGGCATCGACATCGTCATCAACAACGCCAGCGTCATCGACCTCTCCCGGTCCCTCGACCTCTCCGCCAAGAAGTACGACCTGATGCAGGACGTCAACGTCCGCGGCACGTTCATGCTCTCCCGCGCGGCGGTCCCGATCCTCAAGGACGCCGAGAACCCGCACATCCTCTCCCTCTCGCCGCCCCTCAACCCCACGCCGAAGTGGCTCGGCGCGCACACCGGGTACACGCTGGCGAAGTTCGGGATGACGATGGTCACGCTCGGGCTCGCGGCGGAGTTCGCTGAGGACGGTATCGCCGCCAACACGCTGTGGCCGCGCACGACCATCGCGACGGCGGCGGTGCAGAACCTCCTCGGCGGCGACCGGGTGATGGCGGCGAGCCGCACGGCCGACATCTACGCCGACGCGGCGCACGCCGTGCTCACCCAGCCGGCGCGTTCGTACACGGGGCAGACGCTCATCGTGGAGGACGTGCTGGAGGCGAACGGCGTCACCGACTTCTCCGGCTACGCCGCCGTGCCGGGGACTCCGGACAGCGCGCTGTTCCCGGACATCTTCCTCGACTGACGCGCTTCGACAGGCTCAGCGACCCACCGCCGGCTCCCGAGCCTGCCGAAGGGCCTTGGGTTCCTGAGCCTGTCGAAGGGCCGGAGCCTGTCGGAGCGCCTTGAGCGTGTCGATGGGCTAGAGCAGGAGGTAGACGGCGCCGAGCACCGTCAGCACGATCACGATGCGGTCGAAGAGCCGCTGGTCGAGGCGGCGCGCCAGCCGCAGCCCGAGCAGCGCGCCGAGCACCACGAGCGGCGCGAGGATCGCGTCGGTGAGCAGCACGGGACCGGTCAACAGTCCGATCCCGGCGAGGAACGGCACCTTGATCACGTTGATGATCGCGAAGAACCAGGCGGAGGTGCCGAGGAACACCTGGACGGGTGTGCGCGTGGCGAGGAAGTACATCGACATCACCGGCCCGCCCGCGTTGGCGACCATGGTCGTGAAGCCGCCGAGCGTCCCGTAGACCCCGGCGAGCACGATGCCCCCGCGGGCGGCGACCTCCTGCTCCGCCCTGGTCTGCCGCCAGCGCCGCCACAGGGTCACGGCGATCATGAGCAGCAGGATGACGCCGATGGCGCGGCGCACGATGCCGTCGCCGGTGAGGGCGAGGAAGGCGAAGCCGAGGAGGAGCCCGGCCACGACGGCCGGAGCGAGCCGCAGCAGCGTGGGCCAGTGCGCGTGCCGGCGGTACGCGAGCAGGGCGAACACGTCGCCCACCATGAGCAGCAGGAGCATCGCGGCCGTCGACGTGCGTGCGGGGAGGACCGCGGCGAACAGCGCGATCGCGAGGATGCTGCCGCCCGGAAGGGCGGTCTTCGAGATCCCGATGACGACCGCGGCCGCGCCGAGCGCGGCCCAGGCCCAGGGATCGAGGGCCGTCACCGCCGCAGCTCGGCGACGATGGCGTCGTACCCGCGGTCGGTCGCGAGGTCGACCGGCAGCACGCCGTCGCCGTCGCGGATGGTCGCATCGGCGCCGCCGTCGAGGAGGGCGCGCACCACCTCGACGTAGCGGGCGGAGCCGTCGCCGAGCACGATCGCCTCGTGCAGGGCGGTCCAGCCGAGGTCGTTGACGTGGTTCGGATCGACTCC
The DNA here is from genome assembly GCF_017939615.1 of Microbacterium sp. BLY. Classification (NCBI taxonomy): domain Bacteria; kingdom Bacillati; phylum Actinomycetota; class Actinomycetes; order Micrococcales; family Microbacteriaceae; genus Microbacterium; species Microbacterium sp. BLY. Next base: position 524,257 of record NZ_JAGKSR010000001.1, on the reverse strand, counting down.
CGCCTCCAGCAGGATCTCGACCGTCGGCCGCAGGCCCCGCTCGGACGCCGGGATCAGCGCCGTGCCGCCGAAGCGGTTCGTGCTGCGGACGTCGGCCCCGTGATCGAGGGTCATCCGCAGGATCTCGTCGTGTCCGCGGGCGCCGGCGTAGAGGTAGGCGGAGTCCTTGGCGTTCACGTCGGCGCCGGCGTCGATCAGCACTCGCGCCGCGTCGACGTGGTTCGCTTTGGTGGCCGCGACCAGGGGGGTCATGCCGCCGTCGCCCCGCGCGTCGATGTCGGCGCCCGCGTCGAGGGCGCGGCGGACGCCGTCAGCATCCCCTGCGGCGGCCGCGGTGAGCAGGGCGGATGTGGCGTCGGTCATGGGAGCCTCCGGGGTCGGTGCCGAGGGTGCGGCGGTACAGGCCGAGGCGAGAAGCAGCGTTCCCGCGAGCGCGACGGCCGCCGCCATCCGTCGTATCCGCATGCATCCGGTATACCAAACGATCCCGGAGGTCGACGGCTCAGCCTCGCGTGGCTGCGAGGGCGGCGGCGAAGCGCGCGGCGCGCTGCTCGATGTCCGCCCAGTCGCCGTTCGCGATCGCCGCGCCGTTGGCGAGGTCGCCGCCCGCGCCGACCGCGACGGCGCCGGCCGCGAACCAGTCGGCGAGGTTGTCGGGCTTCACGCCGCCCGTGGGCATGAGGGGTGCGTCGGGGAACGGCCCGCGCAGCGCACCGAGGTAGGACGGCCCGCCGAGGGAGGCGGGGAAGATCTTCACGACGTCGACGCCGAGTTCGAGTGCCCCCATGACCTCCGTGGGCGTCATCGCCCCGGTCATCACGACCCGGCCGGTGTCGAGCATGGCGCGGGTGAGGTCGGGGAGCGTCCCGGGGCTGACGAGGAACGCGGCGCCCGCGTCGGCGGCCTGAGTCGCCTGCTCCGCCGTCGTGACGGTGCCGGCACCGATGTACGCGGTGTCGCCGTGCCGGGCGATGAGCTCCCGGATCACCGCCGGCGCGTCAGGAGTCGAGAAGGTCACCTCGATGCCGGAGACCCCGCCGCGGAGGATCGCCTCCGATGCCTCCAGGGCCTGCTCCGGCGAAGGGGCGCGGAGGACGGCGAGGATGCCGGTGGTGCGGGCGCGGGCGAGACGGTCGGACATGCGGCTCCTAGATCGAGGGGACGCCCCATTCTCGCGCACCCCAACTTGTCATTACAAGCTGTGATGCGCGGGTCGGCCGGCTGACTCGCCTGCCCAGCCGCCTCCCACCCGCATCCCGGTACCCTGGAGGGATGGCCGAGAACCCCCGCACGCCCGACACGCGCCCCGCGACCGCGCCCGCGTCGTCCCGTTCGGGGGCGATCCGCGAGACCCGCACCCCGCAGGTGCGGCCCGCGACCGAGGGGTGGACGCAGAAGAAGGACGCCGAGGGGCGGCCGCTCCTGCAGTTCGCGAGCCCGAAGCGCGGCAAGCCGCCCGTGCACCTCGCCGACCTCACCCCGGCCGAGCGTATCGAGAAGGTGAAGGAGCTGGGCCTCCCCGGGTTCCGGGCCAAGCAGCTCGCGACGCACTACTTCCGTCACTACACGTCCGACCCTGCCGAGATGACGGACCTTCCGGCCGCCATCCGCGACGATCTCGTCGGCGGCATGCTCCCGCCCCTCATGACCGAGGTGCGCCGGCTCGAGACGGATCGCGGCGACACGATCAAGTTCCTGTGGCGGCTGCACGACGGCGCGCTCGTCGAGTCGGTCCTCATGCGCTACCCCGGCCGCATCACGCTGTGCGTGTCGAGCCAGGCCGGCTGCGGCATGAACTGCCCGTTCTGTGCCACGGGCCAGGCGGGGCTGACGCGCAACATGTCCACGGCCGAGATCATCGAGCAGATCGTGCGGGCCAACCGGGCCATCGCCAACGGCGAGCTCGGCGGCAAGAAGCGTGACGACCACAGCATGGAGCGGGTGTCGAACATCGTCTTCATGGGCATGGGCGAGCCGCTCGCGAACTACAAGCGCGTGATGGACGCGGTGCGCATCATGGTCGCCCCGCAGCCCGACGGGCTCGGCATGAGCGCACGGGGGATCACCGTCTCCACGGTCGGTCTCGTGCCCGCGATCCGGAAGCTCGCCGACGAGAACATCCCGGTCACGTTCGCGCTGTCGCTCCATGCTCCGGACGACCACCTGCGTGACGAGCTCATCCCGGTGAACTCGCGGTGGAAGGTCGACGAGGCGCTGGACGCGGCCTACGACTACTACGCGAAGACCGGCCGGCGCGTCTCGATCGAGTATGCGCTCATCAAGGACATGAACGACCACGCCTGGCGGGCCGACCTGCTGGCGGACAAGCTCAACCAGCGCGGTCGCGGGTGGGTGCACGTGAACCCGATCCCGCTGAACCCGACGCCGGGCTCGATCTGGACGTCCTCGGAGAAGGACGTGACCGAGGAGTTCGTGCGGCGGCTCAACGACGCCGGCATCCCGACGACCCTCCGCGACACCCGCGGCAAGGAGATCGACGGGGCGTGCGGTCAGCTGGTCGCGACGTCCGAGGACGAGGCCGCTTCCGCCGCGCTGGCCTGACGCGCGCGGTCCCGCGTCGCATCCCCGGCGCCGAGGCGCTCGGCCCGGTCGAGCCATCCGGTGATGGTCGCGGGGCGGGCGTGCTTCACGCCCAGCATCCGCGTCGTGCGGACGGTGCGGACGCCGCAGAAGCGCAGGGTGTTGCGGGCGACCTGCGTGTGCGCGGGCAGCCCGGTGAACGGCACGGCGTACCAGGGCGTGTCCGCGAGCAGGAGCAGCCGGCCGTGCCGCGCCGGGAGGAGGCCCTGGGGGAGTCCGCGCTTCGTGTAGCGATACTCCTGCTGGGGGAGGAGGGTGCGGTCGAAGAACCCTTTGAGCAGTGCGGGCACCGAGCCCCACCACAGCGGGGTGGCGACCACGAGCGCGTCGGCGTCGTGGAGCGCGCGCCGCGCGTCGACGAGGTCGGGTTCGAGCGTCATGCGCTCCCGGTAGCCGAATCGCAGGTTCGGGTCGAAGTCGAGGTCGCGCAGCGCGAGCAGGCGCGCATCGCCGTGGCCGTCCGCGTAACGGCGGGCAAGGGCGGCGGTGAGCGAGCGGGCGTCGGGGTGGCCGTCGATGACGAGTGCGGACATGCGGTTCCCATCTGGACAGTGTCAACCTGGTTGGACAGTGTCAACATAAGAGACAATGTTGCTCATGTCAAGTTCGAAGGGCGGCTACCATCACGGTGATCTGGCCCGTGCGCTCGAGGACGCCGCGATGCGGCTGCTCGAGACAAGACCGGCCGCCGAGATCAGCCTCCGCGAAGTCGCGCGCGCGGCGAACGTCAGCCACAACGCCCCCTACCATCACTTCTCCGACCGCCTCGGGTTGCTCAAGGCCCTGGCCGAGCGGAGCATGGCCGAGCTCCTCCAGCAGGTGCGCGCAGCGGCCGAGGGGGCAGCGACGCCGTACGACACGCTCGTGGCCGGGGGATCGGCCTACATCCGCTTCGCCGTCGAGCATCCTCACGCGTTCGATGCCGTCTACGACCCCACCGTCTGCGTCCCGGGGTCTCCCACCGAGACCATGGCCCCGCTGATCGACGCGCTCGAGGGCATGCTGGCGGAGGCGGCCGCCGCGGCGGGGCTCGACCGCCCGACGGACGTCGTGTCGCTGTGGGGGTTGATGCACGGCCTCGGCACCCTCGCCGCGGCGGGCCACTTCACCCTCGACGACGCCCTGGCCGCCTACGCCGCCTCACTCACCCGGTGATTCGAAGGGTTCTCGCCCCGCTCTTCCACGCTATGCACAGGCGAAGTTTCGTAGATTGTCGGAATGCCCTATTCCGCCCACCGCCCGGGTCGCTTCGACTCGCAGGGTCGGATCATCCTCGACGGCGACCCGAACGCCGAGACCGATGACCTCGATTTCCTGCGCGAGTTCGAGCCGACCGGCGACACACCTGCGCAGCCCGACGTCGCCTCCGACGACCCGGCGCCCGAGCCTGTGACGGCGTCCTCGACCGCGGATGGTGCGGAGGCCGTCGCCGACCGCCCGGCCCGCCCACCGCGCACGCGGAAGCCGCGGCGTCGACGCACGGCCGCCGAGCGGCTGCGCGCCCTCGCCATCCTCGGCGGCGCGGAAGGCGAGGTGCTCGACCGCGTCCCCGGAGAGACCCCGCGCTTCGTGCAGATGTTCTTCGTGCTCGCGGGAACCGCCCTGGTCAGTGCGATCTCCATGCTGTTCGCGCTCACGACGGGCGTGCGCGCCGCGATCTGGCTGGCCGTCCCGCTCGCGATCGTGTGGGCGCTCATCATCTTCAACCTCGACCGGTTCCTCACCTCGACCATGACGTCGACCCGCAACATCGGGAAGCTCATCGGTCTCGCGATCCCCCGCGTCATCATGGCCGCGATCATCGGCTTCGTCGTCGCGGAGCCGCTCGTGCTGCAGATCTTCCACAACGACATCTCGCGCGAGGTCGCCGCGACCAACATCGTGCAGGCACAGTCCGACCAGGAGGCGCTGGAGACCGGCCCCGAGAAGAAGGCGCTGGACGCGGCGTCCGAGCGTGTCGCCGCGCTCGAGAACCAGGCGGCCACGGGCATCGTCGCGGGAACCGAGTCGTCGTCGGCGACCGAGTCCGCGGCGCAGGCCACGGTCGACGACCTCACCGCCAAGCTCACGGAGCAGCAGGCCGTGATCGACCAGGCGCGGACGCTGTATCAGTGCGAGCTCACCGGCGAAGGCGCGGGCACCGTGCCCGGCTGCACCGGGGTGAACGGCGAGGGTGCGAGCTCGCAGGCCGCTCAGGCCCAGCTCGCCGAGGCCCAGCAGACCTACGATGCCCTGGCCGCCCAGCTCCGCACCGCGAACGAGGAACTCGCGGCCGCCGGCAGCGCCGCCAAGGAGAACACCTCGGCATCGGAGTCCCAGAACCGCCAGCAGGCGAAGGACGAGCTCCCCGCCGCCCGTGACACGTACGAGCAGGCGCTCGCGGCCTACAACGCCCGGGCCGATTCCGTGGCGCAGGGCAACGCCGGGGCCGTGGGCCTGCTCAGTCAGATCAGCGGTCTCAATCGCCTGAGCGAGAAGGAGCCCGCGATCCTGTGGGCGCACATCCTCATCGCGGCGCTGTTCTTCATGATCGAGCTGCTGCCGGTGCTGGTGAAGGTGCTGACGAGCTACGGCGACCCGAGTCTGTACGAGAAGGCGCTGGCCATCCGCAAGCAGGTCGCGCTCGACAGGGTGACCGCGGAGGGCTTCCGCGATCGCGCCGACATCGTCACCACCCCCGGGGCTCAGGCCACCTGACGCTCCGTGGTTTCGAATCGCTCCCTTTGCTCCATCTCCGCCGGATTCGGGACGAAGTGGGCGATTCGCACGGGGGAGAGGTTCCCGGCCCGCGCTGCCAGGGCGAGGGAACGGATCACGGCGACCGTGGACGGGGCGACGGTGGACGAGGCGGTCGGCCAGGGGGCGCCGCTCACGGCGGCCTCGATGAGCGCCAGGTGGTCCCGGAGCGAGGGGTCGTGCGTGCGGATGTCGTCGGCGAGCCAGACCAGAAGCTCGCCGATGGTCCAATCCCTTTGGATTGGACCGAGATCTCCGGAGTAAGTGGTCGCGGTGCGTGTCATTGGTCCAGAATCGGGTGCTATGGACACGACGGACAGGGCCAATGTGGCGCCGGTGGCCCACGGATCGGCCCCCGTGCTGGTGCAGGCGGGGGAGGTGTCCGCCGCCGCGCTCGCTGCACGTCTCGGTCGCTGGACGCACGGCGACGGCCCCCTCTCCGCCCGGCTCGCCGCGGGGATCGCCGCCCTCATCGGCAGCGGTGAGCTCCGTCCGACCGATCGCCTGCCCGCCGAGCGCGCGCTCGCCGCTGTGGCCGCCGTCTCACGCGGCACCGTCGTGGCCGCCTACACGTCCCTGGCGGAGCGGGGCCTCGTCGAACGGCGGCAGGGCAGCGGCACCCGGGTCTCCGGTACGCCCTCGACCCCGGCGGCGGACCGTCGCCCCGGCCGCGGGGAAGCCCTGTTCTCGGCTCTCCCGAACGCGATCGATCTGCTCCGCACGGTGCCGCAGATCCCGGAGCTCGGGGTGCAGCTGATCCGCGACCACCGGCCGCGGCTCGACCTCGCCCTGCTCCCGGAGACCGATCCCGCGGGGCTCCCCGCCCTGCGGGAGCTCATCGCGGACATGTACCGCGCCGAGGGGACGCCGACCACGCCCGAGCAGATCCTCGTGACCCACGGCGCGCAGCAGGCCATCAGCCTCGTCGTCAACGCGCTCGTGGAACCGGGTGACGTCGTCCTCGCGGAGGAGATCACCTGGCCGGGTGTGACCGACTCCGTGGGGCTGCGCGGCGGGACGGTGCACGGCGTGCCGATGGGCGCGGACGGCCTCGACGTCGACGCGCTGGAGCAGGCGATCGCCCGACTGCGCCCCGTCCTCATCGCGCTCAACCCGCACCACCAGAATCCGACGGGGACGCGTCTGCCCGCCGCGGCGCGGCATCGTGTGGCGGCGCTCGCCGCGCAGTACGGGGTGCCCGTGATCGAGGATCGCGTCGTCGCCGGCATCTCGTTCGACGGGGTCGTGCCGCCGACGCTCGCCTCCGAACGGCCGGATGCCCCGGTGCTCGTCGTCGAGTCCGTGTCGAAGTGGGCCTGGGCAGGCCTGCGGATCGGGTGGCTGCGCGCCGATCCCGTCCTGGTCCGGCGGCTCCGCGGAGCGCGGCAGCTCGCCGACCAGTCCACGAGCGTGCCCGGCCAGCTGCTCGCCCTCGACCTCATCGCCCACGCGACGGAGCTCCGTCGCGTGGGCAGCCGCGTGCATCAGGAACGGCTCCGGCTGCTGGAGGAGCTGATGGACGCGCACCTTCCCGACTGGACCTACGACGCTCCTCGGGGCGGCCTCTCGCTGTGGGCCGCCCTGCCGCGGGGCTCCGCGTCGGCTCTCGCGCGGATCGCTGCGGCGCACGGGGTCTCCATCGCCGGCACCGGCGCCTTCGCGGTCTCGGCCGCCGCTCCGGACGACCACGTGCGCCTGCCGTTCACCGCGCCGGACGACGTGCTCACCGAGGGCGTGCGTCGGCTGGGCGATGCCTGGCGCGAGTACCGGGATTCTCTCAGCGGCCCTGCCTAGGGTGACCGCATGACACCGGTGCCGCGCTCCACCCTCTGGACCTCTGTCGCCGGCGTGCTCGTCGTCACCGCGTACGCGGCGCTCGCCGCTGTGCAGATCCTCGTGCTCAACCCGCTCGCCGCGGCTCCGGGCGACCTCTCCCTCGACGAGGTCCGCGCGGCGATGTCGAACGCCGGGGAGAGCCTCATGCCGACGACGGTCCTCGGCATCCTCGGTGCCGGGGTCTGCCTGGCGATCGGGGTGGCGGTGGTCTGCGTGGTCATGCGCGCACATCCCATCGTGCCGGCCATGACCTTCCTCGCCGTGCTCATGGGCGGTACTCCGGCCTACTTCGTCGCCTCCTTCGGCCCGGGGATGGCGCTCGCCGACACGTTCGGGATCAGCGGGGCCGATGCCTCCCCGTGGGCGCTGCCCCTGTACGCGATCAGCGCGCTGTCCGCGGTCGGGGTGCTGGTCGGCGCCGCGCTCACGTCCCGTCGGCGAGGGCCCGCGCCCGCCACCGCCTGACGATCACCGCCGATCCGGCCCGCCGGTCCCCGAGCGGGACTAGCGTTGGTCCATGGTCAACTATCGCTATCTCGGCAACAGCGGTCTCAAGGTCTCGGAGATCACGTACGGCAACTGGGTCACGCACGCCTCGCAGGTCGAGGACGACGCCGCGGTCAAGACCGTGCACGCCGCCCTCGACGCCGGCATCACCACGTTCGACACCGCGGACACGTACGCCAACACGGCGGCCGAGGTCGTGCTCGGCAAGGCCCTGGAGGGCCAGCGCCGCGAGAGCCTCGAGATCTTCACGAAGGTCTACTTCCCCACCGGTCCCAAGGGCCCGAACGACACCGGCCTGAGCCGCAAGCACATCATGGAGTCGATCAACGGCTCGCTGCAGCGCCTCGGCACCGACTACGTCGATCTCTATCAGGCCCACCGCTTCGACTACGAGACCCCGCTGGAGGAGACGTTCCAGGCCTTCGCCGACGTCGTCCGTCAGGGCAAGGCGCTCTACATCGGCGTCTCGGAGTGGACGGCGGAGCAGCTCCGCGAAGGTCACGCCCTGGCGAAGCAGCTCGGCATCCAGCTCATCTCGAACCAGCCGCAGTACTCGATGCTGTGGCGGGTCATCGAGGGCAAGGTCGTTCCGGCGTCGGAGGAGCTCGGCATCTCGCAGATCGTCTGGTCGCCGATGGCGCAGGGCGTGCTGAGCGGCAAGTACCTGCCGGGCCAGCCGGTGCCGGAGGGCTCGCGGGCGACGGATCAGAACTCGGGCGCGGGCTTCATCAAGAGCTTCCTGCAGGACGACATCCTCACCGCGGTGCAGCGCCTCAAGCCGATCGCCGAGCAGGCGGGGCTGTCGATGCCGCAACTCGCGATCGCGTGGGTACTGCAGAACCCGAACGTCGCAGCGGCCCTGGTCGGCGCCTCCCGTCCGGAGCAGCTCGCCGACACGGTCAAGGCCTCCGGTGTGACGCTCGATGCCGACACCATGGCCGCCATCGACGAGGCCCTCGGCGACACGGTCAACCGCGACGCCGAGCACACGTACTCCGTGTCGCCGAAGTCCCGGCTCGTCTAGGCCGTCGAAGAGCGCGAATGGTCGCATTCCGTCCGGGAATGCGACCATTCGCGCGACTCGGCGGGTTACTCCTTGACGGCGCCGGCGGTCAGGCCCTGGACGATCCAGCGGCTGGCGAGGGCGAACATCACCATCGTCGGAAGGATCGTCAGCACGGCCGCGGCGCTCATGGAGCCCCAGTCGATGTTGAACGTCGAGATGAAGCCGTTCAGCGCCGACGGGACGGTGCGGTTCGCGTCGGTGTTCATCAGGACGACCGACAGGAACAGCTCGTTCCAGCAGTTCACGAAGTTGAAGATGAACGCGGCGATGATGCCCGGGGTCATCACCGGCACGAGCACCCGGAACAGGGCGCCCAGGCGCGAGCAGCCGTCGATCATCGCCGCCTCCTCGAGCGCGTCGGGGACGTTCTCGAAGAAGCCCCGCAGCATGACCGTGGAGAACGGGATGCAGATCGCGATGTAGACGAGGATGAGGCCCGGCTTGGTGTCGACGAGGCCGAGCTCGGTCATCATCGAGTACAGCGGCCCGAGGGCGATGAAGGCCGGGATCATCTGCGTCAGCAGGAACGCGATGAGCACCGCCCCCTTGCCGCGGAACTCGAACCGCGCCAGCACGTACGCGCTGAGCAGGGCGATGAGCGTCGCCACGGCGCCTGCCGACACCGCCACGATGGCCGAGTTCGCCAGGAACGTCCCGAAGGAGCTCTTCTCGAACAGGCTCGTGAAATTGTCCAGCGAGGGCTCGCTCGGCCAGTACTCGATCGGGAAGCGGTTGATGGTCCCCGGCGACTTGAACGCGGTGAGCGTGATCCAGTACAGCGGGAACAGGGTGATCAGCAGCCACAGCGTCAGGCCGACGATGCGCACCACGCCGCCCACCGTGACGCGGGGCTTGGGACGCGGGGCGGCCTTCGGGTCGGGCACCGTGATGCGGCGCGTCTCGGTGATCGAGGATCCGGTCCGGACGGACGAGGTGATGGTCATCGCTGCACTCTCCGCATCGCCATCAGGTAGAACGCGCAGAACACCATGAGGAACGCCACGACGATGAGCCCGATGGCGCTCGCGATGCCGTAGTTGCCCTGCTGCGTGTAGTTGATCATCCAGGTCGTGATGATGTGGGTCTGGTTGGCGGGGCCGCCGTTCGTCATCGCGTAGATGATGTCGGGGAAGTTGAAGATCCAGATCACGCGCAGCAGGATCGTCAGCAGCAGCGTCATCGAGATGTACGGGATGATGATCGAGAACAGCTGCCGCACCTTGCCGGCGCCGTCGAGGCTCGCCGCCTCCAGCATCTCGTCCGGCACCGACTGCAGCGCCGCGAGGATCATGATCGCGAAGAAGGTCACCCCGTACCAGATGTTCGCGACGATCACGGCGAACATCGCGAGCTTCGGGTCGGCCAGCCACGGCAGCGGCGCGTCGATCAGGCCCGCTTTCATGAGCAGGTCGTTGACGACGCCGAACTCCGCGTTGAACATCCAGCGGAACAGCATGCCGATGAGGAAGCCGGAGACCGCCCAGGGGAAGAACACCAGCGCCTGGTAGAGGCCGCGGAAGCGGAACCGCTTGCGCAGGGCGAGGGCGATCAGGAAGCCGATCACGAGCTGCGGCACCAGCGAGCCGACCACCCAGAGCACCGAGTTCCACGCCACCGTCGGGAACGCCGGATCGCGGAACACGGCGAGGAAGTTGTCGAAGCCGACGAAAGGGGTCGACGTGAGGTCCCACAGGTTCCAGTCGTGGAACGCCATGCGGGCGCCCTGCAGCATGGGCCAGTAGGTGAACCAGCAGACGAAGACGATCGCGGGCGCGAGGAACGCCAGCAGGGTGAGCGCGGTGCGACCCCGGAACGGGCGACGACGCGATGCCGGGGAGGCCCCGCCGGCGGTGCCGACGGAGCCCCCTTTACGGATGGTGCGGGCCACGGATCAACCCTTCTCCGCGGCGTACTTCTCGGTCCAGAACGCGTCCCAGGAGGCGAGGAGGTCCTTCGTGGACATGTTGCCGAGCAGCACGTTCTGCACGTCCTGGTCGGACTTCTGGATCCACTCGGTCCACCAGCTGACCCCGCGCGGCTGGCGCACGTTGACGTAGGTCTCCGGGTCCTCGGTCATGGTGACGTAACTGGTCCACGGGCCGGTCGAGTAGAACTCGTCGTCCGCGGCGGCCGCGATGATCGGGACGAGGCTGTTCGCCTGCGCGAACTCGGTGGCGGGCTCAGCGGACGAGAGGAACTCGACGAGCTTCACCGCGGCCTCCTTGTGCGCGCTGTTCTCCGCGACACCCCAGCCGGCGACGGCCAGCGGCTGCGCGGCCTTGCCGGACGGGCCGACGAGCAGCGGAGCAGTGTCCCACTGGTCCTCGCTGAGCGACGAGTCCTGCACGGTCGCGATGACCTCGGGGTCCTGGAGCAGGAATGCGGTGGTGCCGTTCGTGAAGCCGGCGACCATCTCGGGGTAGCCCCACGAGACGGCGGACGGCGGCGACGCCTTCGTGAAGAGCTCGAAGTAGTCGTCGACGGCCTCCTGCGCCTCGGGAGCGGCGAAGATCGTGGAGCCGTCCTTCATCAGGAACGCGTCCTCGGTGTCGAGACCGTCGATCGTGTAGGCCTCGATCGCGGCGACGACGTTGCTGTTCGCGTTCTGACCGCCGCGGAACGCGTACCCGTAGATGTTCTTCGACGGGTCCTGGATCGCGGACGCCTGCTCCAGCAGGTCCTTCCAGCTGTGCGGCGGACCGTCGAATCCGGCGTCCTTCACGAGGTCCGTCCGGTAGAAGAGGGAGAGACCGTAGAAGCCGTAGGGGACGAAGTAGCTCTTGCCGTCCTCCGCGACCGAGGCCGACTGCGCGTTCTCGGTGAGGGCGTCCCAGCCGTCCCACTTCTTCAGGTCGGGCCCGAGGTCGTACAGCCAGCCGTTGTTCGCGAACGGTCCGACGGTGATGTCGCGCACCTCGAGCACGTCGACGCCCTTGCCGGACTGCAGCATCTGCTGGATCTTCTGGTCGGCCTGCTCGGTGGGCGGTGAGACCAGGTTGACGGTGATGTCGGGGTTGTCCTTCTCGAACTCGTCGAGCAGTCCGCGGATGAGTTCGGTGCGGGCCGGGTTGGTCAGGCTCTCGACCATCTGGAGGGTGACGTCGCCGCCGTCGCCGGACGAGCCGGAGCCTCCGGAGCAGCCGGTGAGTGCGAGGACGGCGACGGTGCCGACTCCGGCTGCGGTCGTCAAGATCTTGTTCTTCACGATGTGCCTCTCGGTGGGGAATGGATGGGTTTTCGGGTGGGTCGTGCAGGAGGTGATGCGGGTCAGGGGAGGATGAGGGCCTCGGCGGGACGGATCCCGGCGCGGCGCAGGATGGCGGGGACGCAGCGCTCCACGAACGCCTCGACGTCGGAGGCCTCCGTGTAGAGGTGAGCCGACAGGCGGAAGTAGCCGACGCCGCGGAAGCTCGTGAATGCGGTCTCCACGCCCACCTCGTCGAGCAGATCCATCCGCAGCGCGTCGGCCTCCTCGCGGGTGGCGCCGAGGCCGAGCGGCAGCCGGATCAGCCGCATCGACGGCACCGGCGAGGGCAGCGGGGTCAGCGGGTCCTCATCGCTGTACGGGCGCAGGGCCTCGGCGATCATCTCGGCGCCGGCATCGGCGCGCTCCGCCATCGCGGTGCGGGCGGCGGCCCACCCGAACTCCGCCTCGATGAACTCGATCGCGGTGGGCGTGGCGAGATAGGTGGTCGCGTCGATCGTGCCCTGGGTGTCGAAGCGCTCGGGGAACGGTTCGCGGGCGGCCCACGAGTCGATCAGCGGCCACAGCTCGTCGCGGTCGGGGGCGGTCGTCACGAGGAGGGCGGAGCCGCGAGGCGCGCAGGGCCACTTGTGCAGGTTGCCGAACCACCAGTCGCCGCCGGCGACGGCCGCCGCATCCGGGATGAGACCGGGAGCGTGGGCGCCGTCGACGAGGGTGCGCACGCCGCGCGCGGCCGCGAGGTCGGCGAGGCGGCGGGTGGGCAGCAGGCGGGCAGTCGGCGAGGTGATCTGGTCGACGACGAGCAGCCGCGTGTGCGGGGTGAGCGCGTCGGCGAACAGCTGGACGATCTCGTCGTCGGAGGCGAGCAGCGGAAGGGCGACCGTGCGGACGGAGGCGCCGAACCGGCGGGCGAGGCGCTCGGCGCCCATCGTGATGGCGCCGTAGCCCTGATCCGTGACGAGGATCTCGTCGCCCTGCTCGAGCTGGAGCGCGTTGTAGACGACCGTGGCCGCGGCGGACGCGTTGGGGACGAAGACGCTGTCCTCCGCGCGGGCACCGACGAACGGTGCGGTGCGCTCCCTGGCATCCTGCACCCGCTCCGCGATGCGCGGGAACCACTCGACGGGGCTGAGGTCGGCGCGGCGGCGCAGCGCGTCCTGGTGGGCGACGACGACGGACGGCACGGCTCCGAAGGATCCGTGGTTGAGGTGGATCACCGTCGGGTCGAGGGGCCAGGCATCGCGCGCTCGCAGGCCGGAGTTCAGCGTGAGCGGAGCGGGGAACTGCGGAGCGGGCATCGGACCTCATCGATGAGTGGGGGCGAGTTGTTGCACAACTTTGCCACACGCCTCCTGTTTTGGCTACGAATCCGCGAAGATGGAACATAGTTGTCATACGAGTTTGCGGCGCCCGGTGGTTCCGACAGACTGCACGAGGGGTGGCGGAGGGTCAGGGAGGATGACGATGAGCGCACTCGACACGGCGTTGCACGGCCTGCGGGCCCTCATCGCCGACGGCGCGCTGCGCCCCGGCGACCGGCTGCCGAGCGAGGGGGAGCTGTGCGAACGGCTCGGCGTCTCCCGAGGGTCGCTGCGCGAGGCCATCCGCACCCTCGCCGCACTGGGCGTGCTGGAGACACGGCACGGGTCCGGCAGCTATGTCAGCGAGCTCCGCGCCGCCGACCTCATCGGCAGTCTCTCCCTCACGGTCGGACTGCTGCCGATGGCCGGGGTGCTGGAGTTGACGGAGCTCCGGCGGGTGCTCGAACCGCATGCGGCGGCGCTCGCCGCGGCGCGCATCGACGAGGACACGGTGGCTGCGCTCGACGACGTGCTCACCGAGATCGAGTCGACGACCGACTTCGAGGCGCAGTCCCGCCTCGACCACGAGTTCCACATGGCCATCTCGTCGGTCGCGGGCAACGACGCCCTGACCAGCCTGATCGACGTGCTGCGTTCCCGCTCCCGCGCCTACCGGATCTCCGACCCGGAGGATGCCGCGGAGCTCAAGATCCACTCCGACGCCGGCCACCGCGCGATCCTGCGTGGCCTCGCCGCCGCGGATCCCGTCGCGGCCTCGGCCGCCGCGTCCGCCCACGTCGCGTACACCGAGTACTGGGTGCGGCGGTACTCCGGCCTCTGACTGCTGGTTTCCCGGCCGACCCGCCCCCCTTCGTGCCTCCCGGCCCTCTTCGGACGTCCGAAAGGGGGTGGGGGGCACCGGAAGGGGTGGGTCGGCGAACGGCTACCCGAGCGTGATGTCGACCTGGATCTCGGACGCGAGACGCTCCAGATCGGCGCGCAGAGCGTCGAGGTCGACCGTCGGCGGCACCTTCGCGATCACCGACGCCTCGAACAGCCGCCCGCCCGCCATCGCGGCGTCCCGGGTCTCGGTCGCGAGCTCCTCGATGCTCAGGGCATGGGCGTTCAGCACCGCCGACACCTCCCGCACGATGCCGGGACGGTCGTTGCCGAGCACCTGCATCACGAGCAGCTGCTCCTCGTCCTCGGACGGGCCCGGGGTGCCGGTGAGCACCGACAGCGTGAGCAGCCCCTGACCCTGGATCGCCCGGAGGGCGGTCTCGAGTTCGCCGGTGCGCTCCGTCGGCACCGACACCTCGATGACACCCGCGAACGTGCCGGCGAGCTCGGCGAGGGAGCTGTTCTCCCAGTTGCCGCCGTGGGCGTCGACGACATCGGCGACGGCGGCCACGAGGCCCGGACGGTCGGCACCCGCGACGGTGAGGATGAGTGTGGTCATGGGGTCAGCGTAACCCGCGGATCAGTCCTCCCAGGCCCCGGTCTCCAGGAACCGCTCCAGTCGCGCACGGTGCGGAGCGAGGTCCCACCCCTGCTGCGCCACCCACTCGTCGGAGTAGTACGTGCCGGCGTAGCGCACGCCGCTGTCGCAGATCAGGGTCACGACGCTGCCGGTCTCGCCCGCGGCGCGCATCCGGGCGATGAGCTGGAACGCGCCGTAGAGGTTGGTGCCGGTGGAGCCGCCCGCCCAGTGCAGCGTGCGCTCGCGGAGGAGGCGGATGGCGGCGATGGAGCCCGCGTCCGGGACCTGGATCATCTCGTCGATCACGGACGGCACGAAGGAGGCCTCCACCTGCGGCCGCCCGATGCCCTCGATGCGGCTCGGCCGCCCGGCCGGCGGGTCGACCGTGCCCGCCCAGCCGTCGTAGAAGGCCGAGCCCTCCGGATCGACGACCGCGATCCGGGTGTCATGGCGGCGGTACTTCACATAGCGGCCGAACGTGGCGCTGGTGCCCCCGGTGCCGGCGCCCGTGACGATCCAGCGGGGGATCGGGTGCCGCTCCTGGGCCAGCTGCCCGAACACGCTGTCGGCGATGTTGTTGTTGCCGCGCCAGTCGGTCGCGCGCTCGGCGTAGGTGAACTGGTCGAGGTAGTGGCCGTGGCAGTCCGACGCGAGGCGCTGCGCTTCCGGCGACATGTCCTCCGCGCGGTCGACGAAGTGGCACGTGCCGCCGTAGAACTCGATGAGGTCGATCTTCTCCTGCACCGTCGACCGGGGCACGACCGTGATGAACTTCAGCCCCAGCATCCGCGCGAAGTACGCCTCCGACACCGCGGTCGAGCCGCTCGACGACTCCACGAGGGTCGTGTCCTCCTGGATGCGCCCGTTGACGAGCCCGTAGAGGAGGAGGGAGCGCGCCAGACGGTGCTTGAGCGAGCCGGTCGGGTGCACCGACTCGTCCTTGAGGTACAGGTCGATGCCCCACTCGGACGGCAGGGGGAACAGGTGCAGGTGCGTGTCGGCGCTGCGGTTGGCATCGGCTTCCAGCAGGGCGATCGCGGTGCTGCTCCAGTCGCTCATGCCCTCGAGCGTACCGGCCTGGGGTCAGCCGACGGTGCCGGCGGGAGACGCCCCGCCCGAGCCGTCCACGTGCATCAGCGACGCCTGCGACTGCTCCTGCTGGAGCTGGAACTCGAAGCGCGAGCGGTCGCCCCGGTGGTACGCGATGAAGTACTCGATGGGCAGCCCGTCCTCGCTGCGGCTGATGCTGCGCAGACGGAGGAGCGCCGAGCCGGCGCTCACACCGAGATGCTGCGCCTGTTCGTGCGTCGCGACCGTCGCCTCGGCCGAGCGGACGCCGTGCGTCGCGACGATGCCGTGGTCGGCGAGCAGCCGGTACAGCGACGCCTCGGTGAGGTCGGCGCCCAGCGTGACCGCACCGACCGCCTCGGGCATCCAGGTGGTCGAGAGCGACCAGGGCTCGCCGTCCACGTGCCGGAGACGTTCCAGGGCGATCACGGGCGACCCGACCGGCACCTCCAGGGCGAGGGCGACCTCCTCGTCCGCGAGGGTCTGCTCGTGCCGGAGGACGTCGCTGTGCACGTGGCCGCCGCGCCGCTCGACGTCGTCGTACAGCCCCACGAGCGTGTGCACGAGACTCTCGCTGGTGCGCGGGCGCGAGACGAACGTGCCCTTGCCCTTCACACGCTCCACGAGCCCTTCGTGCTCGAGCTGCGCGAGTGCCTGCCGGACGACCGTGCGGGAGATGCCGTAGCGCTCGCACAGCCGATGCTCACCGGGGAGCGGATCACCCGGCTGCAGGCCGTCGCGGGCGATGCCGTCGATGATCAGCTGCCGCAGCTGGTCGTACATGGGGGCCGCGCTGTGGCGGTCGATCGCATCCTCGACGGTCGTCATCAGTACGCCACCCCCGCATGCAGGATCACGTTGGCGTACGGGGTGAACTCCCCGGAGCGCACGAACGCCCGGGCGTCATGCGTGCGCTTCTTGAACTCGACGTGCGGGACGAGCTCGATCTCGAACCTCATCCCCGCGAAGCGCTCACGCAGGGCGTCGAGCACCTCGGGACTCTTCTCGGCGACCTCGGCCGACACCGTCGCGCCTTCGACGACCAGCTCGGCGAGCACGGTGTCGAGCACGTCGAGGAAGGCCGGTGCGCCGGGCCGGTAGGCGAGATCGATGCGCTCGGAGCCCGGTGGGATCGGCAGCCCCGCATCCGTCACGACGATCAGGTCGGTGTGACCGGTCTCGCTGATGACGCGGGACAGCGCGGGGTTGATCGTGGTCGGGGTCTTGCGCATCGTGTGCTCCTGAGATCAGTTCGCGACGGCGGCCGCGGTGCGCGCGGCGAGGAAGGCCTCGACGTCGGCGCGGTGGGGGAGGCTCGGCGACGCCCCCTGCTTCGTGACGGTGAGGGCGCCGGCCGCAGTGGCCAGCCGGACGGCGTCGGTGAGCGCCGCCCCGCTCGCGAGGGCCGCGCCGAGGTACCCGGCGTAGGCGTCGCCCGCGGCGGTGGTGTCGACGGCCTCGACGGGGAACGGGGGCACCACCGTCGCGCCGTCGGCGGTGACCACGCACGAGCCCTGCCCGGCCAGGGTGATGACGGCGGCGCCGACGCCCTGCTCCAGGAACCAGTGCCCGGCGCGCTCCGCGGAGGCGGCGTCGGTCACCTCGATGCCGCTGATGAGCGACGCCTCGGTCTCGTTCGGGGTGACGATGTCGATGCTGCGCCAGATCTCGGGCGCCAGCTCCGCCGCCGGTGCCGGATCGAGGATCACGGTCATGCCGTGCTCGCGCCCCCGCGCCGTGATGTGCGCGGTCAGGGCGGACGGCGTCTCGAGCTGGGTGAGCAGCACCGAGGTGGTCGGAGCGAGCGCCGCGAGCGCCTCGTCGATCTGCGCCGTGCTGAGGGCGGCGTTGGCGAGCGGGACCATGACGATGTCGTTCTGCGCGGAGGCGTCGACGCGGATGTGCGCGATGCCGGTCGGCCCCGGCACGGTGCGCAGGTGCGCGAGATCGACGCCGGCGGCGGTGAGCCCGTCCACCACCAGGTCGTGGAACAGGTCGTCGCCGACGCAGCCCACGAAGCTCGTGCGGGCGCCGGAGCGCCCGGCCGCGACGGCCTGGTTGGCCCCCTTGCCGCCGAGCATCAGCGTGAACTCGTCGCCGAGGATGGTCTCGCCGCGGGCCGGAAGCCGCTGGGAGAAGGTCGTGACGTCGGCCGTCACGCTGCCGACGATGACGACGCCGGAACGGTCGCCGGGGTGTGCGGGGGTCATCTCGCTCCTGATCCTCTTCGACAGCGCGGGACTCCCGCGTCTTTGACAAGGCTCGGGAGCTGTCATTACATTAGCCGAATCCCCACCTGTAACGACAGGTTGCCCGCGAGGAGACCCCGATGACCGCGATCGCGCCCCGCCTGTACGTCGACAGCGCCGACACCGACCGCGTATCGCGGCTGCTCTCCGCCGGGGTGGTGCACGGCGTCACGACCAACCCGACGATCCTCGAACGCGGCGGCCGCACGGCCGCGGAGATCCCCGACCTCTACGCCCGCTGGGTGGACGAGGGGGCCCGCGAGGTCTTCTTCCAGACCTGGGGCGGCGACACCGCCTCCTTCCTCCGGAACGCGGAGGGCATCCGCGCGCTCGGCGACCGGGTGGCGGTGAAGGTGCCCGCGACGGCGGCCGGTTTCGCGGCGGCGTCCGCCCTCGTCCGGGACGGAGCCACCGTGCTCGTGACTGCGGTCTACTCGGTCGCGCAGGCGCTGGCGTGCGCCTCGATCGGCGCGCATTACATCGCGCCGTACCTCGGCCGCATGCGGGACGCCGGCATGGACGGCGACGCGCTCATCGCCCGCATGCAGGAGATGTGCGCCGGCAGCGACTCGAACGTCCTCGCCGCCTCCCTGCGCTCGGCCGACGACATCACCGGGCTGCGCGCGGCGGGTGTGCCTTACTTCACCGCCGCGCCCGACGTGCTCGACGAGCTGCTGTTCCACGAGGTGAGCGACAGCTCGGCAGCCGAGTTCGACGCCGCGATGCAGCGCCTCGGGGCCTGACGGCTCAGGCCGACGCGGCCTGCCGCAGCCAGCGCTCGACACCCGCGATATGGGCCGTGGCGAGGGAGGTCGCCAGCGCCGAATCGCGCTGCGCGATCGCATCGGCGATGGCCCGGTGCTCCGACAGGGTGCGCTCCACGGCGCCGCCCTCCGTGAGGCCCCGCCACACGCGCGCCCGCACCGTCTGGCTGCTCAGGTGCTCGATGAGGCTCGCGAGGTAGGCGTTGCCCGCCATGCCCACGATCTCGCGGTGGAAGCGGATGTCGTGGTCGACGAGCTCCTCGATCCCGACGGACGCGTCGACCGCCTCCACCTCCTCCTGCAGGGCCGCGATCGCCTCGTCCGTGCCGAGGGTGGCCGCGAGCCCGGTGGCCTGCGACTCGAGCATCCGGCGGACGGCGAACATCTCCAGCATCGAGTCGTCGTCGTGCATGTCCACCACGAACGCGATCGCCTCCAGCAGCAGGTGCGGCTCCAGGCTCGTGACGTAGGTGCCGTCGCCGCGCCGCACATCGAGCACGCGGATGACCTCCAGCGCCTTCACCGCCTCGCGCATCGAGTTGCGGGAGAGACCGAGGCGCTCGGACAGCTCCTTCTCCGGGGGCAGGCGATCGCCGGGGGCCAGTTCGCCCGACACGATCATCGCCTTGATCTTCTCGATCGCCTCGTCCGTCACAGCCATGGCGCTCATCCTCGCACAACATCCGATGTCTGCGGCAGGATGGGGGCATGCGCATCCTCGACTCTCACCTGCACCTGTGGGACCCGGAGGTCCTCGCGTACACGTGGCTCGAGGGCCCGCTCGCGTGGCGCTTCGGCGACATCGAGCTGGAGCATGCGCGACTCGATGCGGCCACGGCCGAACGAGCCGTGTTCGTCCAGGCCGAGACCGCCGAGGACGACTTCCTCGCCGAGGTGCGGTGGGTCGCCGCACAGGCGGAGCGGCTCGGGGTGGTCGGCATCGTCGCCGGCGCCCGCCTGGACCGCGGCACCGACACCACGGTGCACTTGGAGAGCCTCACCGCGGAACCTCTGGTCGTCGGGGTGCGTCATCTGCTGCAGGGGGAGCCGGACGGCGTGATGCTCTCGTCGGCGTTCATCTCGGGTGCGCGTGAGGTCGCGGCGCACGGGTGGACCTTCGACGCGTGCGTGCGCGCCGCGCAGCTCCCCGACGTCGCGCGACTGTCCGGCGCGATCCCGGAGCTGCGGATCGTGCTCGACCACCTGGGCAAGCCCGAGGTCGGGACGGCTTCCGCTCCGCGCACGCCCTCTGTGGAGTGGGAGCGGGATCTGGCCGAGCTGGCGCGGCATCCTCAGGTGTTCTGCAAGGTGTCGGGTCTGCCGGCGGAGGCCGGAGGGGACTGGAGTCTCGCGCAGCTCGAACCGTTCCTCGACACCGCGGCCGACGTCTTCGGTCCCGAGCGCCTGATGTGGGGGAGCGACTGGCCCGTGTCGGTGATCGGTCCCGCGGAGCCGGGCGACCCGCACGCTCCCGCCGACGGCGCGCCCACCTATCAGCCGACCGCGCGCAGCCGCTGGGCCGACGCCGTGGCGACCTGGGCCTCCTCCCGCGGCATCGACCGCGACGCCCTCTTCCACGGCACCGCCACCTCCGTCTACTCCCTCTAGTCCCACCCCCTTACGCGGGGCGAGTGCGATATGCCACCTCCCGAGCCCCGCCCGGGCCCGTTTCTGATCCCGGCCGGATGGGTGCCGCACGGCTCACGATCGACCCTCCCGGGAGCGTGCGGCGTGCGGGATCAGAAAGGGGCGTGCGGGGCGGGGTGGAGGGGCGGTTCTGATCCCGAACGGTGGGGCGGGGCGGGACGGGATGGGGACCGGATGGGGAGGGGACGGGGACGGCCCGGGGTCTCGCGGGGAGACACCGGGCCGTCGGGAAGATCGGGTCACTCGGGGCGGAGGCGGAGCTGCGCCATCCCCCCGTCGACCTCGATGAAGGTGCCGGTGGTGGAGCCCGCGGCGGGACTCACGAGGTAGGCGACGGCGGCGGCGACCTCGTCGGGGCTCACCAGGCGGCCGTGCGGCTGGCGAGCCTCCAGTGCAGCCCGCTCGGCGGCGGGATCGGCAGCGGAGTCGAGCAGGCGTCCGACCCAGGGGGTGTCCGCCGTGCCGGGGTTGACCGCATTGACGCGGATGCCCTCGCGCAGGTGGTCGGCCGCCATCGCGCGGGTCAGGGCCGACACGGCGCCCTTCGACGCGGAGTACAGCGCTCGCTGCGGGATTCCGGTCGTGGAGGCGATCGACGCGGTGTTGCACACCGCGGCGGCCGGGGACTTCCGCAGCCAGGGCAGCGCCGCCGACGTCACCCGCGCGATGCCGGTGACGTTGATGGAGAGGACGCGCGCCCACTCGTCGTCGTCGTTCGTGGCGATGTCGCCCTGCGCTCCGATGCCGGCGTTGTTGACGATGATGTCGATGCGGCCGAACCGCTCGGCGACGGCGGCGACGGCGGCGTCCACGCTCGCACGGTCGGAGACGTCGGCGGTGAACGCGGCGAAGCGCTCGTCGGCGTGGGTCGTGTCGCGGTCGAGGACCGCGACGATGACGCCGTCCGCGTGCAGACGGTCGGCGATCGCCGCGCCGATGCCGGACGCGCCACCGGTGACGATGGCCACGAGGCCTTCCGTGCCCGGTCCCTGAGCCTGTCGAAGCGTCACTTCTCTGCCTCCCATGCGATGAAGTCCTGGCGCTGCCGGCCGAGGCCGTCGATCTCGATCTCGACCACGTCGCCCGCGGCCAGGTAGGGGTACTTGCCGGACAGGGCCACGCCCTGCGGGGTGCCGGTGAGGATCAGGTCACCGGGCTCGAGCGTCACGTACTGCGACAGGTGGTGCACGATCTGCTCGACCGTGAAGATCATGTCGCTCGTGTTCGAGTCCTGCCGCGGCTCGCCGTTCACGAAGCTGCGGAGGCCGAGCGCCTGATGGTCGACCTCGTCCGGCGTGACCAGCCAGGGACCCGTGGGGTTGAAGCCGAAGGCGATCTTGCCCTTCGACCACTGCCCGCCGGAGACCGCCATCTGGAAGTCGCGCTCGGACACGTCGTTCGCGGCGACGAAGCCGGCCACGTGCGCCATCGACTCCTCCGGGGAGTCGAGGTAGGCGGTGCGAGTGCCGATCACGATGCCGAGCTCGACCTCCCAGTCCGTCTTCTCGCTCCCGCGCGGGATCGTCACGGCGTCGTTCGGGCCGACGACCGTGTTGGGCGTCTTGAGGAAGATGATGGGGATGGTCGGCGGCTCGGAGCCCGACTCCGCGGCGTGCGCGGCGTAGTTCATCCCGATGCAGATCACCGCGCTGGGGCGGGCGATCGGGGCGCCGATGCGCATCGTCGCGGCGTCCGGCAGCTCGGGGAGCTCCCCGGCGTCGCGGGCGGCGGCGACGCGGGCGACGAAGTCTCCCGCAAGGAAGTCGCCGTTGACATCGGATGTCACCGGGCGGAGGTCGAGGTAGCGGTCACCCTCCACAAGGACGGGGATCTCCGCCCCCGGGGTGCCGAGCCGCGCGAACTTCATGATTCTCCTGATCGTTCGGGAGGCCGCTGCTCAGCGGCCGGTCTCGTTGACAGTATAGACATCGGATGTTTACACTCCAAGGGATCCGCACGGAAGAATGACCCGTGCAGGGAGAGGACCCCCGTGAGCCGTATCGTCGCCCTCGACACCACCGACATCCGCTTCCCCACGTCGCTGAGCCTCGACGGCTCCGACGCCATGAACCCGGACCCCGACTACTCCGCCGCGTACGTCATCGTCCGCACGGACGCCGGCGACGACATCGAGGGGCACGCCTTCGTCTTCACGATCGGCCGCGGCAATGACGTGCAGGTCGCCGCCATCGACGCGCTCGCCGGGCACCTCGTCGGGCGCGAGATCGAACCCCTGCTCGACGACATGGGCGGCACGTTCCGCGAGATCATCGGCGATTCCCAGCTGCGCTGGCTCGGCCCCGAGAAGGGCGTCATGCACATGGCCATCGGCGCGGTCGTCAACGCGCTGTGGGACATCAAGGCCAAGCGCGCGGGCCTGCCGCTCTGGCAGCTCCTTGCCCGGATGACCCCGGAGCAGCTCGTCGACCTCGTCGACTTCCGCTACCTCACCAACGCGCTCACCCGCGAGGAGGCGCTGGAGATCCTGCGGGCGGCGGAGCCCGGTCGCGCCGAGCGCGAGCAGCAGCTCCTCGCCACCGGTTACCCCGGCTACACGACCAGCCCCGGTTGGCTCGGCTACTCCGACGAGAAGCTCGAACGCCTCGCCCGCGAGGCCATGGCCGACGGGTTCACGCAGATCAAGCTCAAGGTGGGCGCCGACCTGCAGGACGACATCCGCCGCTTCCGGAAGGCGCGGGAGGTGTGCGGTCCCGACTTCCCGATCGCCATCGACGCGAACCAGCGCTGGGAGGTGTCGGAGGCGATCGAGTGGGTGAACGCGCTCGCCGAGTTCCACCCGGCCTGGATCGAGGAGCCGACCAGCCCGGACGACATCCTCGGCCACGCCGAGATCGCCCGCGGCGTCGCCCCGATCCGGGTCGCCACCGGTGAGCACGCGCAGAACCGGATGATCTTCAAGCAGCTCCTGCAGGCCGACGCGATCTCGGTCATGCAGATCGACGCCGTCCGCGTCGCCGGAGTCAACGAGAACATCGCCAACCTGCTGCTCGCCGCGAAATTCGGCGTGCCGGTGTGTCCGCACGCCGGCGGCGTCGGCCTCTGCGAAGCCGTGCAGCACCTGTCGATGTTCGACTTCGTCGCCGTCTCCGGCACCCGCGAAGGCCGCCTCATCGAGTTCGTCGACCACCTGCACGAGCACTTCGTCGTGCCGACCGACATCCAGGGCGGCTCCTACACGGCGCCGACCGCACCGGGCACGGGCATGGAGATGAAGGCCGACAGCATCGCGGAATACACCTGGACCGGTGCGCATGTCGGCATCTGAGCGCCTGACCGTCCCGCGGCTCGGCTACGGGGCCGCGAACGTCGGCAACCTGTTCCGTCCCCTCTCCGACGACGACGCGTGGGCCGTGCTCGATGCGGCATGGGAGAGCGGCATCCGGTTCTACGACACGGCACCGCACTACGGCCTCGGGCTGTCGGAGCGCCGCCTTGGCGCGTTCCTGCAGACGAAGCCCCGCGACGAGTACGTGCTCTCGACCAAGGTCGGCCGGCTGCTGCGCCCCAACCCCGACCACGACGGCGGCCTCGACACCGCCAACGACTTCCACGTGCCGGACGACCTCCGCCGCGTGTGGGACTTCTCGGCCGACGGCATCCGCACGAGCCTGGAGGAGTCGCGCGAGCGCCTCGGCATCGAGCGCATCGACCTCCTCTATCTGCACGATCCGGAGCGGCACGACCTCGACCTCGCGCTCGCCGAGGCCCTTCCCGCGCTGGAGCAGTTGCGCGCGGACGGCGAGGTGACCGCGATCGGCATCGGCTCGATGGTGTCCGATGCCCTGGCAGCGTCTGTCCGCTCGGCCGACCTCGACCTCGTGATGGTGGCCGGTCGGTACACGCTGCTGGAGCAGCCCGCCGCCGTCGACGTGCTCCCGGCCTGTCGGGAGACCGGCACGGGGATCGTCGCGGCATCGGTGTTCAACTCCGGGCTCCTCGCGGCGAACGAGCCGCGTCGGGACGGCCGGTACGAGTACGGGCAGCTTCCGGACGAGCTCTGGGACCGACTCGTGCGCATCGCCGCAGTCTGCGCCGACCACGACGTGCCGCTCCCTGCCGCCGCCATCCAGTACCCGCTGCAGGCCGACGTCGTGCGCTCGGTGGTCGTCGGCGGCAGCCGACCAGCGCAGCTGCGGCAGAATGCCGAGTACGCGGCCCGGGAGATCCCCTCCGCCCTGTGGGAGAACCTCGCGGCCGAGGGCCTGATCCCCGCATCCTGATCCGCCTCCCGACCGAGAGGAGCCGCCGTGCTCGAAGGAATCCACCCGTTGCTCACCGGGGAGCTGCTGCTGCATCTCGACCGGATGGGGCACTCCGACGCCGTGGTCGTCGCCGACGCGCACTTCCCGGCCTGGGGTCTCGGTGCCCGCGTGGTCGACCTTCCCGGCACCACGACGCCCGAGGTCGTCGCCGCCATCCGCAGCGTGCTGCCCCTCGACGACGCTCCGGGGATCGATCTGATGACCTCCGCCGACGGCGAGGTGCTGCAGGTGCAGCACGAGCTCATGGCCGCGGCGGGCACCGAACTCGACACGACCCGGTTCGTCGAGCGCTTCGCCTATTACGACGTCGCGAAGGAGGCGTACCTGATGGTGCGCACGGGAGAGACGCGCAAGTACGGCAACGCGCTGCTCCGGAAGGGCGTGGTCGGTCACCCCTCGGCCTGACGTCGTTCACAACTCAGGAGAAACGTCGGCGGAATCGGCCGGACCGGCCGATTCGACGCCGAGCGGCGCTCTTCTCCTGAGTTGTGAACGCGGGGTTCACCGCCCGACGGTGGACTCCCGCACGACGAGCTCGGCGGGGAACGGCGTCGGCGCCGGCGGGGGAGCGGTCGGATCGGCGAGGAGCTGCAGCAGAGCAGCCCCGGCGGCCCGGCCGATCTCATAGCCCGGCTGGCGGACGCTCGTCAGCGGCACCACGCTCTGATGCGCGGCGGCCACGTCGTCGAATCCGACGAGGGCGATCTCCTCCGGCACGCGGATGCCGTGGCGGAGCAGCTGCGTGAGCACGCCGAGGGCGACCCCGTCGTTCGCGGCGAACACGGCGTCCGGGCGCTCCTCCGCGGGGAGTTCCACGAGGTGGGCGCCGGCCCGGAGGCCGTCTTCGGTCGTGAGATGCTCGACGTCCCGCACCGACACCGTCGCGTCCCATCCCGCCACGGCGTCCCGCAGCCCCGCCAGACGGTCGTTCGACTGGCTCACGGCGGGGGCGCCGAGGAAGAGGATGCGGCGGCGGCCGAGGGAGAGCAGGTGCTCGCCCGCCAGCCGTCCTCCGCCGTGGTCGTCGAAGGTGATGGAGGCGACGGACGCGGAGGCGGGGATGGGGCCGACGACCACGGAACGGATGCCGCGGGCCGCGAGCTGCTCCAGCCGCGGCACCACGTCGCCGCGCGGATAGATGACGATGCCCTGCACCCGGTGGGCCTCGAACATATCGATGTTCTGCTCCTCGCGGGCGACGTCGCGGGCACTGTCGCTGAAGAACAGCGACCAGCCGCCCTCCCGGGCGACGTCGTCGACGCCGCGGGAGAGATCGTTGAAGTACGGCAGCCAGGCGTCGAGGAGGATGAGCGCGAGGGCCTTGCTCGAGCCGGCGCGGAGCTGGCGGGCGGATTCGTTCGGCACGAAGCCGAGTTCGGCGATCGCGGCGCGCACGCGCTCGCGGCTGGCGGCGCCGAGGACATGCGGATGGTTGAGGTAGTTCGACACGGTCGACGCCGAGACCCCCGCGAGAGCGGCGACGTCTTTCACGCTCGCGGGCATGGGCCTCCTTCGGCGATGGCGGCCGTCGGACGGCGACCGGATGACGCCCAGGCTAGCGGACGACTTGCAACGTGCCAAAAAAGTTCTTGACACCCGAGGTCGCCGCCCCGTAGCGTGACTCGCACACCGGACTTGTAACGTGCCAAGTCCGCGCGGCGACGGTGCCGGACACCCGCCGGAGGAAGCGTTCATGAACATCGGCTGCCACGGACTCGTCTGGACGGGGACCTTCGACGCGGACGGCATCCGCCTCGCGGTGGAGAAGACGAAGCAGGCGGGCTTCGACCTCATCGAGTTCCCCCTGATGGACCCGTTCTCGTTCGATGTCACCGCCGCCAAAGCCGCCCTCGCCGAGCACGGACTCGCGGTCAGCGCCTCGCTCGGGCTCTCCGACGAGACCGACGTCACGAGTGGCGACCCCGCCGTGGTCGCCGCGGGGGAAGCGCTCCTGCTCCGCGCGGTCGACGTGCTCGCCGAGCTGGGCGGCAGTCACTTCTGCGGCGTGATCTACAGCGCCATGAAGAAGTACATGGACCCGGTGACGCCCGCGGGCCTGGCATCGAGCCGTCGCGCCATCGCGCGGGTGGCCGACCACGCCGCCGCACGCGGCGTCTCGGTCTCGCTCGAGGTCGTCAACCGCTACGAGACCAACGTGCTGAACACGGCGCGGCAGGCGCTCGCATATGTCGGAGAGGTCGACCGTCCGAACCTCGGGATCCACCTCGACACGTACCACATGAACATCGAGGAGTCGGACATGTTCGCGCCGGTGCTCGATGCGGCTCCGGCGCTCCGGTACGTGCACATCGGCGAGAGCCACCGCGGCTACCTCGGCACCGGGACAGTCGACTTCGACACGTTCTTCAAGGCGCTCGGGCGCATCGGGTACGACGGCCCCATCGTGTTCGAGTCGTTCTCCTCGGCGGTGGTCGCGCCCGACCTCAGTCGCATGCTCGGCATCTGGCGCAACCTCTGGACCGACAACGACGAGCTGGGGGCGCATGCGAACGCCTACATCCGCGACAAGCTCGTCGCGGTCGACTCGATCCGCCTCCACTGAGGCGGCGCGGCGCGCTTCGAGATCAAGATGTTATTACAGGTCTTCCCTCGCCGCCCCTCGTTAGATACATTTAGATACAACTTGCACTGACCCGGGTGCAGGTCGCAGAATTGATCCGATGTTTACGGCGGAATGGTCCGCCGAAATCGCGACAGAACCTTCAAGGAAGCAGGTGAGCGCATGAGTGGACCCATCCTGAGGGTCGAGGGGATCAGCAAAGGATTCCCCGGCGTCCAGGCGCTGAAGGACGTGCACCTCGAGGTGCGCGCCGGCGAGGTGCTCGTGCTCGTGGGCGAGAACGGCGCCGGCAAGTCGACCCTGATGAAGATCCTCTCCGGGATCTACACCAAGGACGAGGGCACCATCACCTTCGAGGGGCAGGAGGTCGAGCTCACCAGCCCGCTGCAGGCGCAGGAGCTGGGGATCACGATCATCCACCAGGAACTCAACCTCATGCCCGACCTGACCGTCGCGCAGAACATCTACGTGGGCCGCGAGCCCACCACCGGTCCCTTCCTGTCCGAGCGCAAGCTCAACCGGCAGACGGCCGAGCTGCTGCAGCGCCTCGACATCCACCTCGACCCCCGCCAGCGCGTAGGAGAGCTGACGGTGGCCGAGCAGCAGATGGTCGAGATCGCCAAGGCGCTGTCCTTCAACGCCAAGGTCCTCATCATGGACGAGCCGACGTCGGCCCTCACCGACAGCGAGGTCGAGACCCTGTTCGTGCTCATCGAGCAGCTCAAGGCCCGCGGCACCGGCATCGTCTACATCTCCCACCGCATGGATGAGCTGCGCCGGCTGGCGGACCGCGTGACCGTCCTCCGCGACGGCACATACATCGGATCACTCGACAAGTCCGAGATCACCATCCCGACGATCATCGAGATGATGGTCGGCCGTGTGATCGACGAAGGCACCCGCCCGCAGGCACGCGAACACCTCAACGACCCGGTCGTGCTCGACGTGCAGGGGCTCTCCACCCGCAACCTCCTCAAGGACGTCTCGTTCCAGCTGCACAAGGGCGAGATCCTCGGGTTCGCCGGCCTCATGGGCGCCGGCCGCACGGAGACCGCCCGCGCCGTCATCGGCGCGGACCACCGCGACGGCGGCACGATCACGATCGGCGGCCGCGCCGTCCGCATCGCTCAGCCCGCCGACGCGGTCAAGCACGGTGTCGGCTACCTCTCCGAAGACCGCAAGCTGCTCGGCCTCATGCTCGAGCAGGACGTCACCTTCAACACCGTGCTCGCCTCGCTCGGCTCCTACGCCAACGGCATCGGCTGGATGGGCGACAGCAAGGCCAAGAACCGCACCAAGGAGTACGTGCAGCAGCTGCGGGTGAAGACCCCGTCGGTCAACCAGGTCGTCAAGCTCCTCTCCGGAGGGAACCAGCAGAAGGTCGTCATCGCCCGGTGGCTGATGCGCGACTGCGACATCCTCATCTTCGACGAGCCGACGCGAGGCATCGACGTCGGCGCGAAAGAGGAGATCTACCGCCTCATGCAGCAGCTCGCCGACGCGGGCAAGTCCATCATCGTCATCTCGTCGGAGCTCCCCGAGATCCTCCGCGTCGCGAACCGCATCGCCGTGTTCGCGAACGGACGCATCACCGGGACGCTCCGCAACGAGGAAGCCAGCCAGGAGAAGATCATGCAACTCGCAGCCCACGGGGAGGAAGACTGATGAGCACCCCACAGCAGTCCGGATCGTCGACGACGACGATCATCCAGACGGCCGTCAACGAAGACACCGACAAGCGCGACGTCGCCGGTTTCCTCAAGCGGCAGTTCCAGCAGTCCCTCGCGTTCGGCACCCTGATCGTCCTGGTCATCTTCTTCTCGATCGCCAGCCCGAACTTCTTCACCTTCAGCAACATCGCCACGGTGCTGCTGTCGACCGCGGTCATCGGCATCCTCGCCCTCGGTACGACCTTCGTCATCATCACCGGCGGCATCGACCTGTCGATCGGGACCGGCATGGCGCTCTGCGCCGTGATGACGGGCGTGCTCATCACCAACATGGGCCTGCCCGTGTGGGTGGGCGTGCTCGGCGGCATCGCGACCGGTGTGCTCATGGGCCTCGTGAACGGCGTCAACATCACGTTCCTGCGGCTGCCTCCGTTCATCGCGACGCTGGCCATGATGATGATCGCCGGCGGCCTCGCCCTCGTCATCTCGAACGTCGCGCCGATCTACTTCTCGACCTCGGCTCCCGACTTCAAGAAGATCGCGCTCGGCGTGCTCATCCCCGGAATCCCGAACGCCGTGCTGATCACCGCCGCGCTCGCGATCGTCGCCTGGCTCGTGCTGTCGAAGACCCTGCTCGGCCGGTACACCTTCGCGATCGGCTCGAACGAGGAGGCCACGCGCCTCTCCGGCGTCAACACCCGCCGCTGGACGATCCTCATCTACATGTTCGCCGGCGCCTTCACCGGCATCGCGGGCATCGTGATCGCCGCCCGCCTCGACTCGGCCCAGCCGCAGATCGGCACCGGCTACGAGCTGCAGGCCATCGCGGCCGTGATCATCGGCGGCACCTCGCTGCTCGGTGGCCGCGGCTCGATCCTCGGCACCGTGATCGGCGCCCTGATCATGAGCGTCCTGGTCAACGGCCTGCGGATCATGTCGATCCAGCCCGAGTGGCAGAACATCGTCGTCGGCGTCGTCGTCCTGCTGGCCGTCTTCCTCGACTCGCTGCGCAACCGCCAGCGGACCTGAGACACGGCGGCGGCGAAACCCGTGCCCGCCGCCGTCCCCGGCTCCGGCCGGACCCCGCGGAACCCTCCGCACAGGCACCACGAATGTCCACCCGCCGGTCCCTGGCCGGCACCCACACAGAACAATGGAGTTTCCATGAAATTCGGCAAGAAGACCGCATTCGCGGCGCTCGTGGCCGCATCCGCGCTCGTGTTCGCCGGCTGTGCCGGCGGCGGCGACGTGATCGAAGAGGGCTCGGGTGGCAACACCGGCAGCGGCGACGGCGAGATGTACATCGCCATGGTCTCGAAGGGCTTCCAGCACCAGTTCTGGCAGGCCGTCAAGAAGGGCGCCGAGGAGAAGGCCAAGGAGCTCGGCGTCAAGATCACGTTCGAAGGCCCCGCCGCCGAGACCGAGATCGCGCAGCAGCTCGAGATGCTGACCGCCGCCATCGACAAGAACCCGGATGCCATCGCCTACGCCGCCCTCGACCCCGAGGCGTGTGTCGCCCCGCTCGAGCAGGCGAAGTCGAAGGACATCCC
Organism: Microbacterium sp. BLY; assembly: GCF_017939615.1. Taxonomy (NCBI): domain Bacteria; kingdom Bacillati; phylum Actinomycetota; class Actinomycetes; order Micrococcales; family Microbacteriaceae; genus Microbacterium; species Microbacterium sp. BLY. Next base: position 493,713 of record NZ_JAGKSR010000001.1, on the reverse strand, counting down.
CGTCGTCTACTTCGACGCCCCCTGCAACGGCGACGTGGGCCTGAGCCTCGCCGCCACCGACAGCAAGGTCGCCGGCGCGCTGGCGGCCGAGCACATGGCCGAGCTGATCGGCGGCGAGGGCGAGGTCGCCATCGTCGGGCACTCGCAGATCAACTCGACCGGTGTCGAGCGTCGCGACGGCTTCGTCGAGAAGATCGAGGCGGACTACCCCGACATCAAGATCGTCGACATCCAGTACGGTGACGGCGACCACCTGAAGTCGGCCGACATCGCCAAGACGATCATCGCCGCCCACCCCGACCTCAAGGGCATCTACGGCACCAACGAGGGCTCCGCCATCGGCGTCGTGAACGCGGTGAACGAGCTCGGCCTCGAGAAGGGCAAGATCACCATCGTCGGCTTCGACTCCGGTGCGGCCCAGATCAACGCCATCAAGGACGGCACGATGGCCGGCGCCATCACGCAGGACCCGATCGGCATCGGCGCCCAGGTCGTGCAGGCGGCCTACGACGCGGCCAACGGCGACGACGTCGAAGAGTTCTACGACACCGGTTCCTACTGGTACGACAAGGACAACATCGAGGACGACAAGATCGCCGCGGTCCTCTACGAGTGACCCGCACGACGGAGCCCCTCGCCTTCGGGCGGGGGGCTCCGTCGTGTCCGGGGGTCTCGGTCCGGGGGTCTCGGTCCGGGGGGCCGGGGGTCTCGGTCCGGGGGTCTGTGTCTGGGCCCGGGGCCGGGTCCGTGTCGGGGCCCGGTGGTTCGGCGGGTGGTCCGGTTGCACGACCCCGGATCATCCGCACGGTCAGCCCGCCGGTTCCCTCGTCCCGCCGTGTTCGGGTCGTGCAGATGACCGGGTCCGACCCGGGAACGGACCCGACCCGGTGATGTGGCCGGGAACGGGACGGATGCACGACGGGGACACGAGGGCACGTCGAGATGCCCGGGGCGGTCGTGCGACCGTGTCGGGGTCGTGCGGATGGGACCGTGGGGGGTCTTGGCCGGGCCTCGGTCCGGGCGCGGAGGGGGCTGGACGGATGCACGACGAGAGGACGGATGGACGACCCAGGGACGGGATTCGTCGTGCGGGCGGGACGGGATCGTGCAGGTGAAACGAGGGAGAGGGAACCGGAAGAGGGGGAGGGGGTGGGGGTCAGAGGGGGCGGAGGAAGGTGAGGATCGAGGTGGGCTCGACGATGAGCTCCTGCAGGGCGGTGTTGAAGGGGATGCCGGCGGGCGCGTGCAGGTGGGCGTGGAACGCGTCCTCGTCGCGGTAGACCTCGTACACGAAGAAGCGGTCCGGGTCGTCGACGAGGCGGTGGGCATCGAAGACGATGTTGCCTTCCTCGGCGCGCACGACCTCCGCGAACTCGCGGAGCAGCGCCGCGACACGGTCGCCGGCTCCCGGCTGGGCGGTGAAGACGGCGTGGAGGACGGTGGGTTCGGGCATGACGGCTCCTCGGGTTCGGGTGATCAGGGGTGGAGGGAGAGGAAGCGCGCCGGCGTCGTCACGAGCATGCGGTGCACGGCATCGTCGCCCACCGCCTCCCGGAGCCGGGGGAGGTAGCGGTCGCCGAGGTAGGCGAGACCCGGCATGCCGCCGTACGCGATGTATCGGGTGCGCCGGGCGACGTCGCCCCCGAGCAGGATCCGGTCGCCGGCGCCCCGCTCGACCACGGCGACAGTGAGGGCCAGCAACTCGGCGTCGGAGCGGGTGCGCGGCCGGGCGAAGCCGTCATAGCCGAGGTGGGCGCCGCGCTCGGCGAGCGCGACGTGCAGACCGGGATCGGGGTCGCGGTCGGCGTGGGCGAGCACGACGCCGTCCGGCGCGACGCCTTCGGCCTCCAACAGATCGAGCACTTCGTGGGCCGCCGTGCCGAACTCCAGATGCACCATGACGGGCGCTCCCGTCTCCTGGTGCGCCCGCGCCACGGCGATCAGCGTCGTCCGCTCGAACGGGCTGATGCGCCAGTAGTCCGCCCCGCCCTTGAGCAGCCCGGCCCGGACGGGCGCGCCGTCGGGACCGGTCGCGAGGGGCACATCGGGCGTCTCGAACACCGCGGCGTCGTCGGCCGGCATCCCGCGCGTGAGGTCGGACACGAACAGGGCCGCCAGCCGTTCGGCACCCCACACCTGCATCGGATGGTCGGGACCGTAGTGGGCCTCGCGGTGCCGACCCGTCGTGGCGACCACGTGCAGCCCGGTCGCGGTGCTGATGCGCGCGACGGCGGCGGGGTCGCGACCGAGGCCGAACGGGGTGGCGTCGACCATGGCGTCGAAGCCGCTGGCTCGCAGCAGACCGGCCTCGGCGCCGGACGCGGCCTCGTCGTCGAGCTCGTCCCCGACCAGAAGGGGCGACACCTGGAAGAGATGCTCGTGGTAGTCCACCCGTCCGAGCCGCGACGGGTCGATGTCGCCGAGGACGGTCCGGACGACGGGCATCAGCGCACCGACTCCGCAGCCTCCGCCAGGCGCTCGACAGTCTCGGGCGTGAGGTCGAGGTCGAACACGTCCGCCACCACCTGCGACCAGCCGTGGATGAAGTAGCGCCATCCGTCGACGACGTGCAGGTCACGGTCGTCCTCCTGCGCCTCGGCCTGGTGCAGGAACTCCAGCGAGCCGCGGTAGTTGAACTCCCACACGTACGCGCCCTCGGGGAACACGACGGCGTCGGTGAGCGGGGAGCCGGGGCGGTCCTTGCCGAGCCCGGTGGCATTCGCGATGACCGATCCCGCGGGCGCGGCGGCGACCAGGGCGTCGGCCTCCTCCGGCGTCTCGGTGACGACGTAGCGGAGGAGCCCCTCGGGGGTGCCGTGCTGGCGGTGCACCTCGCGGAGGTGGTCGAGCTTATCCTGGGTGCGCGCGGTCACCGTGATGAGCGCGGGGGCATCGTCCCGCTCGGCGAGGGCCCAGCTCAGCGCGGTGCCCGATCCGCCGGCACCCAGGATGACGACCTCGGCGCCGGTGCGGGCGAAGTGGTCGGCGGGCAGGAAGTCGCGCAGCGCCAGGTCGACCGTGATCGGGTCCTTCGCGCGGCCGGACAGCGTGGACCCGCGCTTGGCGATGCTGGAGATCTCGGCGCACGACACGGCGAACGGGTCGAGCTCGTCGAACAGGTCGGACGCCGCCGCAAACACGTTCATCTTGTGCGTGGTGACCAGTGCGCCGCGGTGGTGCGGGTCGTCGCGGATCTGCTCGACCATCGCGCGGTACTGGGCGGGGTCGGCATCCATGGGCAGGTCGTGGCCGACGAGGGTCCGGGTGGGGAGGCCGAGGATGTCGGCCCACAGCGGGAACACCTTCATGATCGACGAGGAGGCGGTGGTGACGCCGACGAAACCCATGTAGTCGGCGGTGGCGGCGGGGGCGGAGGTCGCGGCGGTGGTCATCGGGTCTCCTCGGGGGCGGGCGCGGGGACGGGCACGGGATGGGCGGGGTCGGTGCCGCGGAGGACCGCGATCACGTCGGCGAGGGACAGCGCCCCCATGTTGTCGACGGCCTGAGTGGTCTGGGCGCCGAGGTGCGGGGTGACGATGACGCGGTCGGCGAGCGCCGGGTCGAGCAGCGGGCTGTCGTGCGCGGCCGTGTCTCCGTCGAGGGTGTCGGCGGCGTACCCGGCGAGGGTGCCGTCGCGCAGCGCATCCGCGACGGCCTGCTCGTCCACGAGGTCGCCGCGGGCGGTGTTGACGAGCACGGTGCCCGGTCGCATCCCGGCGAGGCGGTCGGCGTCGACGAGGCGCTGCCCGCCGGGGGCGTGCAGGGTGATCACATCGGCCGTGCGGAACAGGGCGTCGAGGTCGACGGGTTCGGCGCCGCGGTCCCGCACGAGGTCGGCGGGCAGGAACGGGTCGGAGGCGAGCAGCCGCGGACCGAATCCGCCCAGCCGCCGCGCGACCCCCTGGCCGATCCGCCCGAAGCCGACGATGCCGACCGTCGCGGCGCCGAGCTCCCGTCCGCGGCGGACGCTCCAGTCACCGGTCCGCACCCGGCGGTCGCCGTCCGGGATGGTGCGCAGGGCGGCAAGCATGAGGCCGACCGCGTGGTCGGCGACCGCATCCGCGTTCGCGCCGGGGGTGTTCGTGACCGGGATGCCGCGGTCGCGCGCGGCGGCGAGGTCCACCGCCTCCGTGCCGACCCCGTAGCGCGCCACGACCTTGAGCTTCGGGCCGGCGGCGAGGTGCGCGTCGGTGACCGGGCCGGTGCCGGCGATCCAGGCGTCGGCGCCGTGCAGCAGCACGCGCAGCTCGTCGAGGTCGTGGTGGGCGGGACCGCGGAGGATGCGGTGTCCGGCCTGCGCGGCGCGCCCGACCAGGTCCAGGTCACCGTCCGAGAACGAGCGGCTCGTGACGAGGATGACGCCCATCAGCGGGGCCTTCCGGCGAACCACGGCGCGAGGGCGGTGTACGCGTCGGTGAAGCGCGCGTGGCGTTCCGCGTAGACCGCGTGCCGGGACGGGTCGGGCACGAACTCAGCGGTGACCTCGCTGAGCGCCCGGGCGGCGGAGAAGTCGGTGAGGCCGAGGCCGACGGCGCCCGTGACGGCGGCACCGAGGCTGTTCGCCTCCTCCACGATCGTGCGGCGCCGCACCGGCACGCCCCACACGTCGGCGAGGACGGCGAGGTAGACGTCGCTCTGCGCGCCGCCGCCGACGGCGTCGATGCGGTCGATCGTCGCGCCGGCCTCCCGGAACGCCTGGATGCAGGTGAGGAGGTTGAACGCCGTCCCCTCCAGGACCGCGCGCACGAGGTGGGCCCGCCCGTGGTGCCGGGCGAGCCCGACGAAGGCGCCCCGCGCGTCCGGGTCCCACAGCGGGGCGCGCTCGCCGAGCAGGTAGGGGAGGAAGTAGAGGTCGTCGGTGTCGACGTCGCTCGCGGCCTCGGCCACCAGACGGCCGGTCTCCGGGTGTGCGGGGTCGACGGAGAGGGCTTCGGCGATCCACTGCACCGAGGCGCCGCCGGCCTGCATGGTCGCGGTCGGCACGAACGACGCGGGCACGACGTTGTCGAACGTGAAGGTCCGCATCGCGGGGTCGTGCAGCGGGGCGTCCGCCGCGAACGAGATCCACGAGGAGGTGCCGAGGCACACGTAGGCGCCGTCCTCCGGGGCCACGACGCCGGAGCCGACCGCGGCGAGCGGGCCGTCGCCGCCGCCCATCACGACCTGCACGCCCGTGTGCAGTCCGAGCGCGTCGGCCGCGGCGGGGGTGAGCGGTCCCGCGATCTGCGTCGATTCGAGGATCTCGGGGAACAGGGCGGGGTCCAGCCGCGCGGCGGCGAGGATCTCCGGGGACCACGTGCCCGCGACCTGGTCGTAGGCGTTGGTGCCGGAGGCGTCCGAGCGGTCGGTGGCGAGCCGCCCGGTCAGCCGCAGCACGATGAAGTCCTTGGCGACGCACACCCGGCGCACGCGCTGCCATACCTCGGGTTCGTTGTCACGCACCCACATGATCTTCTCGATCGAGTAGGTGGGGTTGAGGCGATGACCGAGGATGCCGTAGGCGCGTGCGGCGCCGACCGCCGCCTCGAGCTCGCGCTGCTGAGCGCCGGCGCGGGTGTCGGCCCAGATGATCGCGGGCCGCGCGGGCTCGCCGTCGGCGTCGAGCAGCACGGCGCCCATCATCTGTCCGCTGACCACAAGGCCCGCGACCTCGGCGGCGGCGGTGCCGGTGCGCGCGAGGAGGTCGCGGGTCGCCGTGACGACCGCGTGCCACCAGTCGGCCGGGTCCTGCTCGGCGACGCCGCCGGCCGCGAAGTGCGCCGGGTACGGCACGGTGACCGCGGCGATCAGGCGACCGTCGTCGTGGTGCAGGGACGCCTTGTTCCCGGTGGTGCCGAGGTCGTGGGCGATGATCATGGCCGGAGCCTATTCCGCGTAGGGACGGAGGTCGACACCGGACTCCGCGCGGAACGCCCGCGAGCCCATGCCGTGCTTCAGCACCCAGCCGTAGTCGTGTCCGGCACCGCCCGGGTAGACGGCGAGGAAGGAGTAGGGCTCGTCGCCCGTGTTCACGGAGCGGTGCGCCCAGCCCGGTGGGATGTAGCCGATGGTGCCGGGGAGCATGTCGAGCCATTCGGTGCGCTCGCCGTCGAACATGAGCAGCCCGCCGCGGCCGTGCAGCGCGAGGTAGATCTCGCCCTGGTGGTCGGGGTGCTGGTGGCCCTTGGTCATCCAGAGCTCGCCGCCCGTGTCGCCGGGCATGATCGTGGTGATCGACTGCGGCAGCTCCCGCTCGATCTCGGGGACGGGGGAGCTGACGACCGTGTAGACGATCGGGTCGTCGTCGCCGGCGGCGGCGGCCGCCCAGGCGTCGTGGTCGCGGAACAGGCCCTCGAGGTCGGACATCCGCCGGGTGAGCGTGGGGCCTTCGGGGGAGAGCGTCAGCTTCTCGGCGTCGAAGGCGATCGCCATCGGGGAGATCGGCGGGGTCTGGTACTCGGGCATCCATGCTCCTCGAAACGGGTGCTGCGTCGTCGCGCAACCTGTAATGACAAGCTCACTGTACCTGTTATGACAGGTGGCGTCCAGTGCTCTCCTGCGCGGCGGAGGACGCGCGCGCGACGGCCGTCAGCCGGCGAGCACGCGCTCCAGGTGCTCGCGCCCGCCGCGGATGGCGCCCGCAGTCACGTCCGCCGACCCCGGGTACTCCGCGTGACCGGCCGGAAGGATGGCCAGGTCGACGTCCGTCGCCCCGGCGGCGACCGCGAACTGCCCCTGCGGTGGCACGTACTGGTCCCACAGCGCCACCTCGACCCGGACCGGCACCTCCGCGAAGCCGATCGCGGTGGAGGAGTCGAACCAGCGCAGCACCTCGCGGGCCTCCGGGTGCCGCAGGACGTGCTGACGCACGGTCTCCCCGCTCCCCAGGCACGGCACCGCCAGCCGTTCGTCGTACTGCCCGAAGCTCGGCACGATGAGGGTCGCCCCCACGAACCTGTCGTCCCACGGCAGGGCGAGCGCGCCGATGCCGCCGCCGAAGCTCTCCCCGACGTAATAGAGAGGAAGCGCGCCGACGACCGCGTCGAGGACATCGGCTGCCAGCCACAGGTCGCGGGCGCAGAGGCCGAGGACGTAATGCTCGGGGTCGTCGATGCCCGCGAGCACGTGCTCCGGGGTCGGCTCCGGGGCACCGACACCCGCGTTCAGCACGCCGAGCCCGCGGGCCACGGGATAGATCGCCGCCACGTCGTCCGGCACCCGGGCGAGATCGACCGCCTCACGACCCCCGTAGCCGTGCCCGTGCACGACGCCGGCGCGGGGAGGGCCGTCGAGGGGCTCGACCACCCACGCCCGTAGCCGCACACCGTCCACGCCGGCATGCTCGACGACGGACACCCGACGGCCCTGCTCCTCGGAGGTGGAGAGGACGACGGGCGCCGCGTCCACCGCGGCGGCCTCGCGCCGCCAGCGCCGCCAGCGGTCGGCGAACCCGGGCGGCGCGGGCACGGGGCGGACGGCACGGAGCTCGGCCTCCGTGCGGCCGTAGCTGCCGTCGAACGCGGCATCGGGGAACCAGGTGGCGTAGGGCTCGGGGAAGGTCATGCGGGCTGAGGGATCCTGTTCCGGGAGTGGGGCGGGCGGGGGTGCGTGGCAGACTGGAGGCTCCATCGGAAGGAGACCGCGTGCTGGTCACGGAACGCCGCGAGCGCATCCTCGCCCTGACCCGCGATCGCGGTACCGCCTCCATCGTCGAGCTCGCCGCGACGCTGCAGGTGAGCGAGATGACGGTGCGGCGCGACATCGATCAGCTGGCCGAGGAGGGCGCCGTCGAGCGCATCCGCGGCGGTGTCCGAGCGCGCGGCAACCAGCGGCTCGTCCCGGCGCCCGCGACCTCGGCCGAACGGCGGGCGATCGTCACGGCGGCCGCGGCGCTCGTCGAGCCGGGCATGGCCGTCGGCATCTCGGGCGGACCCACGGCGCTGGCCCTCGCCCGGGAGCTCGTGCGCGTCCCCGAGCTGACGATCGTCACGAACGCCCTGCCGGTCTCCGACCTGTTCTCGCCGCCGGATCGTGCGGACGCTCCGTACACGCAGACGGTCGTGCTCACCGGGGGCGTCCGCACGCCCTCGCAGGCCCTCGTGGGACCGGTCGCCGTGCGCGCGCTCGAGCATCTGCACTGCGACCTCGTGTTCCTCGACGCCCACGGCCTCGACGAGCAGGCCGGCATCACGACCATGAACCTGCTGGAGGCCGAGACCAACCGGGCGCTCATGGCCGCGGGGCGGGAGGTCGTCGTCGTCGCGGAGCACAGCCGCTGGGGCGTGGTCGGGCTCACGACCGTCGCCGACCTCAGCGACATCGACCGCCTCGTCACCGACGACGGCCTCGACGAGGGCGCGCGGGAGCTGCTCGCCGCACACGTCGGCACCCTCCAGGTCGCGCCGCGGGACGGCGACGATCGTGCGCTCGCAACGGCCCTCGCGGACTGAGTCCGCCGCCGTCATCGCGCCGTGCTCGCCCGCGGGATCAGGCGGGCGCCGACGGTCACGTGCCGCACCGGAAGATCGGCTCCCGGCGGCGCGGCGATCTGCCGCTCCAGTTCCGTGAACGCGGCGTCCACGAGGCGGGCGTGGTCGGGAGCGATCGTGCTCAGGGCGGGGACGGCGAAGCGCGCCGCCCTGATGTCGTCGATGCCGACGACGGCGACGTCGCCCGGCACGTTCCGCCCCTGGGCCTGGAGGGCGGCCAGCGCGCCGAGGGCGACGGAGTCGTTCGAGCAGACGATGCCGTCGAGGTCGGGGACGGCGGCGGCCATCGCCCCCGCCACGCGCTCGCCCTCCTCCGCCGTGAAGGCGTCGACCTGCGCGGTGAGCGCGGGGTCAGCCGGGATGCCGGCGGCGGCCAGCGCCTCCAGATACCCCGCATGCCGGCGGTCGGCAGCGTCCGAGGGGCGGGCGTCGCGGCGACCGACGAAGGCGATGCGACGGCACCCCACCGCCACCAGATGCTCGGTGGCGGTGTAGGCGGCGGCGCGGTTGTCGATCGTGACGTGCGTGAACGGACTCACCTGGATGTGCTCGCCCAGCAGCACGAGCGGACCGGGGGACGTCCGGCGCGTGAGGTCGGCGACCGTGAGCGAGCGCGGGATGTGGATCAGCCCGTCGATGGGCGGCAGACCGACACCGTTGGCGACGTCGATCTCGCGGGCGTGATCGCCCTCCGTCTGCACGATGAGCACGGCCAGCCCTCGGTCGTCGGCACCGCGGACGATGCGCGAGCCGAGCTCCGCGAAGTACGGCTCCTCCAGATGCGGCACCGCCAGCGCGATGAGTCCCGTGCGGGTGGCCCGCGCGACGGGGAGCACGCGGCCGCCGGGCGAGGTGGTCACCTGCGGCCTCCTGGAGGGACGACGGTCTCCGCCGGGGCGGCGGATGCCTTTCACGTTAGCGCTCTCCGTCACGATTGCACGCGGAAAGCGATCACGCGCGCCTCGGCGACGCCGTTCGTCCGCTCCACCACGAGGCGGGCGGCCGTGAAGGCACCGAGCTCCTCCGGCAGGGGGTGCACCCGCAGGCGATGGCGGTTGTCCCGCTCCTCCGCCACGAGGCGCCACTCGTCGGAACCCTCCGGTCGCACCTCGACGCGGTAGTCGCGCACCAGCTGGGGCAGCACCTCGTCGGGACTGCGGTGGTGGTGCAGGGTGTTGAGCTCCAGGTCCACGTCGTCATCGAACACGAGCCGGATCTCGGAGGCCGTGACCGGCTGCTCCCAGTCCAGGCGCAGCCACTGCGGACCCTCCGCCTCCGGGTCGGACGCCCACAGGTGCGGGCCGCCGTAGGGACGGTTGTACCCGGACACGGCGCGCTCCGGCGCGACGGCCTCCGAGGCGGGGCTGGTGCGGAACGCGGGCACCCGGCCGCGCAGCGGTTTGGTCGGCCACTGCACGAGCAGGCCGTCGCGGTCGACCTGCACGTTGCGGTCGTCGTTGTCGACCCGGTGCACGAGGGTGAGCACCCCGGGCGGCAGGTCGGAGGCGAGCTGCACCTGCACCTGCGGGTTCGCGCGGAGCACGACGATCGCGTTCTGGGGCTCCGCCGGGGCGAACGGCGTCTCCGCGCGCACCCAGGACGGACCACCGGCGGGGACGTCGATCACGGTGCGGTGCTCGAGCACCGCGGGCACGACGTTCTGCGGACGACCCGTCGACCAGACCTCCACCGTGACCTGCGTGTCGGCCTCGGCGCTGAGCAGCAGCTCGGTGGTGTCGAGGCGCGGGTGCACGGGGACGACGATGCCGAGGTCCTCCGTCAGCGGGTGCGGGGCCGCCGCGGCCACCGTGCGCTCCGGAGTGCCGATCGTGCGCAGCGCACTGGAGGCGGTGACCGTGGCGGTGCGGGCGAGGTCGGAGGGGTCCTCGTTCGCGACGCCGATGAGGGACGCGTCGGCGCGCAGCAGCGTCTGGCGGAGTTCCGCGCGATGGTGCTCGTACAGCTCGCGCGGTGTGGCGTCGTGCGCGTAGCAGAGCGCGGCGGCGGTGCCGGCGGCTTCGCCCATCGCGGCGCACGTCGCCATCACCCGCGCGGCCCCGAACGCGATGTGGGTGGCCGAGATGTCCCGGCCCGCCATGAGCAGGTTGTCGACGTTGACGGAGTACAGCGAGCGGAACGGGATCTCGAAGACGCCGTCCGAGAAGCGCTGCACCGCCCCGGCGCCCGTCGCATACATGCCCTCGGCGGGATGCAGGTCGATGGACCAGCCGCCGAACGCGACGCCGTCGTCGAACGACGTCTGCTCCAGAATGTCCTGCTGACGCAGCGTGTAGTCGCCGACGAAACGGCGGTACTCCCGCTTGCCGGGGATGTTGCCGATCCACTCCAGGGTCAGGTTGTCGGCGTCGAACTCGCCGGAGTTCTTGATGTGGTCCCAGATGCCGAGGATCACCGCGCGCAGCTCGTCCCGGATCGCCTCGTTGTCGTCGACGATGTCGAGCGTGCCGCCCCACTCGATCCACCAATAGTGGGCGCCGCTGTCGCCGCTGCGGATGATGCGCGACGACGGGATCGGCGTGGTCGAGATGTCCTTCGCGCTCTCCGGTGCGACGTACTTCACCGGGTGTCCGAGATCCTTCGTGTAGAAGAGGAGGGTCGAGCCGAGGAACTCCCGCACCGGCTGCTCGGGCGCCCAGTCCTCGCCGAACTCGCTGCGGCTCTCCTTGCCCAGCCGGTGCCGGGCGCCGACCAGACGGCCGACGAGCCCATCGCCGGTGCAGTCGAGGAACAGCGGCGCGCGGAACACCGTGCGGATCTCCGACCCCATGGTCCAGCCGGTGACCGACCGGACCCGACGGGCGTCGTCGGGCCCGGTGGCCTCGGCTTCGAGCACCTCCGTGTTGAGGAACAGCGTGAGGTTGGGCTCGCGGCGCACGATGTCGAGCACCACGTCGTCCCAGTACACGGGGTTGCCCTCGGGGTTGCGGAACTGGTTCTCCCGGTACATCTCGCCGATGATCCCGGTCTCCCGCGCCCACCGCTGATTGCCGTGGGCGGTCGCCCCGCACACCCAGACCCTCACCTCCGACGAGGAGTTGCCGCCGAGCACCGGCCGGTTGTTGATCAGCACGGTACGTCGGCCGAGGCGGGCGGCCGCGACGGCGGCGCTCACTCCGGCGAGGCCGCCGCCGACGACGATGATGTCGGCTTCGACGGTCTGGGTGCGCATGGGATGGGGTTCCTTTCGGGAGGGGTTGTGATGCCGCTCAGCGTGCGGCGATCGCTTCGATCTCGTAGACGCGGGCGACGTCGGTGGCGGAGTCGGACGGGTCGGTGATGAGGAGTCGGACGGCGTCGGCGGTCCGTCCCTGGGCGTCGACGACGACCGTCGTCTTCGTGTTGCCGGTGATGGTGCCGACCGTGACCCAGCCGCCGGCGGTCCGGAGCTGCACGGTGAAGTCGCGCAGCACGGACGTCTGCGGCGGCCCGACCGTGTAGCCGCTGCGTACCCGGACGACGTCCAGCGGCGCGGCCTCGTCCCACTCGACGGTGATGGTCGGCTGGGTGTCCTCGGTCGCCGAGATCCACCGGCTCGCGTCGGTGCAGCCGCCGTCGATCGCCTTCTCCGGGCCGGTGTCGGCGCGCAGCTGCGAGGAGGCGGTGGCGGTGCCGCCCAGGGCCAGGTTCACCCCGCCGTCATCGCCGCGGAGGGACGCGACGACATCGGCGAGCGTGGTGGCCCCCGGCTGGCCGTCCCGCGGGATCTCCGCGTGACGGAGGGTGCCGCCGCCGGGGACCGCCGGGGCGCTGAGGTAGACCACGTCGGTGCCGTCGGTGCGGGTGGCCGCGCGGAGGCGCTGCTGCCCCACGACGGGGTCGCCCACGGTGTCGGCCGTCCACCCGGAGGCGCCGGCGGTCAGCAGCACGGTCTGGCTGCGGGTGATGCCGCAGTCCTGCACCGAGATCACCGCGTACACGCGGGTCTCGCCGCCCGCGGTGGTGGTGTCGAGCGCCGCGATGGTCTGCACGCCGCTTCCGAGCGCGTCCGTGTCGACGAGGGTCTCGCTCGTCCAGGCCGTGCCGTTCCAGGCGGCCCACTGCACGTCGAACGCGTTCTCGGTCTCGTCCGCGTACCGGTAGGTCACGCCGACGAGGTCGCCGCCGTCGAGCGCCATCTTCGCGGTCTGCACCGCGGGCACGGCGTCGCCGATGGTCTCGCCGGCCTCGTACGCCCGCCACACGACAGCACCGGGGGTGTCCGGACGGATCGGGGTCGGCAGGGCCTGCCCGGCGACGTCGCGGAAGCCTCCGGTGGCGGGGTCGTAGACCGCGTAGGAGCCGAGGTGGCGGTAGGGATCGGCGGGCCAGGGGCCCCACTCCCACAGCACGTGCACGCGCCCGTCGGCGTCGACCTCGAGGTCGTCGGGATAGAAGGAGTGGTTCACGGCCGCGGCGATCGTCGTCTCACGGGTCCACGTCCCGGCGGCGGGGTCGTAGTGGTACAGGACGCCGTCGCGCCGCGCCTGCGGGTCGGCGCCGACGCGCACCATGAGCCAGATGTCGCCGTCGGCACCCTGCGCGGTGACCGGGTAGGAGATCGCCGCGCCGGGGTCGGGCATCTCCGCGCTCACGTCGACCAGCGATGTCGCGTCGTAGGGCGCCGTGGAGCGGAAGTACTTCCACGGTTCATGGTGCATCGAGACGAACGCGTGGATGTACCCGTCGCCGTCGATCGCGATGGACGGCTGGTTGTGGCCGTTGTCGTCGAGGTACTCCGCGCACGCGCCGGTCGTGAGGCGCAGGCAACCGGAGGTCCACGTGCCGTCGGCGGCGCGGACGGCCAGGTTCACCTGGTGCTTCGTCGCCTCCGAGCCGGGCACGTTGTAGGCGAAGTACGTCTCGTCGCCGTCGAGGACGAGCGGGTTCCACCAGCCGGACTGGTTGGAGCTGTCGACCGTCACGGGCACGGTCTCGACATCGGGGGTCGCAGCGGTGGCCGGAGCCGGAGCGGCGAGGACGATCGCGGTGAGGGCGGCGGCAGCGGTGGCGCCGGCCTTCGAGCGGAGGGTCATGGCGATGCTCCTCAGCCCAGCAGCTTCTGCGCCTGGTCGCCGGCCTGCGCCATCGCGTCCTTCGCGCTCTGCTGTCCCACGAGGACGGCCTGCACGCGGTCGGCGATCACGGTCTCGATCTGGGCGTACTGCGGGTACTGCCAGAAGGGGTTGGTGGTCGCGGTCGCGGTGATCTTCTCGGCGAAGCGCGAGCCGAACGCGTCGGACGCGACCTCCTTCGACGCCTGTGCCTCCTCGGTGACGGGCGGCAGACCGCGCAGCTCGTAGTCGCCGAGGACCGCCTTCAGGTCGCTCGTGGCCCACTGACCGAAGTCCGCGGCCGTGCGGGTGCTGTCTCCGGCTCCGCCGCCGACGATGGCGATGGCGCCACCCCAGACGAGGGCACGCGGGGTGTCGCCCTTCTTCAGCACCGGTCGGGATTCGGGCACGAGCTTGGAGGCGAGGTCGGGATCCGGCGAGTCCTTCGTGACGGAGGCGCGACCGACGGGGGCGTCGTCGTAGATGGCGGCGCGTCCCTGGGCGAACAGCGACCGGGCGTCGAAGCGGTCGACGTCGGCGGCGATGAGCCCCTGGTCGTAGAGCGACTTGTACCAGGTGACCGCCTCGATGCTCGCATCGTCGCCGATCGTGACCTTCCCATCCTTGACGAGGTCGCTGCCGAACGTCTGCATCCAGATCAGGACGTCCTTCAGCTGCGCGGCCTTGGTCGAGGCGGCGTAGGGGATGAGCCCGCCGCCGAGGCCCTTGAGCTTCTTCAGCGCCGCCTCGAAGTCGTCGACGGTGGTGGGGAACTCCGAGATGCCGGCCTTCTTCAGGAGCGCGGAGTTGGTGATGAGGCCGATCGCGCCGATGGTCCACGGGAACGCGTACTGCTTCCCGTCGAGCTGCGTGGCCTCCAGGCTCGAGGTGGTGTAACCGCGGCCCTTCGTGAGCGCCGAGACGTCCTCCAGCTTGCCGAGCGCGGCCAGCGAGGCGAGCCAGGCGACGTCGACGTGGGCGGCGCCGGTGAACTGGCCGCCGCGCACCTGGAGCATGAGCTGCTTGAAGTACTCGTTGTAGGGGAAGGAGACCTCGGTGATGCCGACGTCGTTGGTCTTCTTGTAGCCGTCGAGCAGCGCGCGGGTGGCCGGGGCGGCGGCCTCCTCGGTGAGCGACCAGCTGGAGAAGGAGAAGTCGGTGGCGGTGAAGTCGCCGGCGCCGAGCCCGGCGCCGGGGGAGGAGGACGGACTGCCGCTGCCGCCGCCGCTCGGCATGCAACCGGCGAGGAGGAGGCCGGCGGCGCCGAGCCCGGCGAACTGCAGCAGTTGGCGACGGGAGACGGTGGTGTTCTCGGACATGGAGGTGCTCTCTCTTCTTCGAGGGACTGCGGATGGGGTGGTGCGGGTCAGCCCTTGACCGCGCCGGCGGTGAGCCCGCCGACGAGGAAGCGCTGCAGGGCGATGAACGCGATGGCCACGGGGAGCGAGACCACGAGCGAAGCCGCCATGAGTTCCGGCCAGGCGGTGGACGCCTCGCCGATGAACGTGTTGACGAGTCCCGGCGGCAGGGTCTGCTTGTCGGGACCGGCGAGGGTGAGGGCGAAGATGAAGTCGTTCCAGCCGCGGACGAATGCGAACAGGCCCGCGGCGATGAGGCCGGGCGCCGCCAGCGGCAGCACGATGGAGTGGATGATGCGCATGCGGGACGCGCCGTCGACGCGGGCGGCCTCGATGAGCTCGTCCGGGATCGTGTCGAAGAAGCCCTTCAGCATCCACACGCACAGCGGCAGCGTGAACGTCGTGAACGACAGCACGAGCGCCGTGTAGGTGTTGAGCAGACCGTAGGCCGAGAACACCGCGTAGAGCGTGATGAGCAGCAGGGCCTGCGGGAACATCTGCGACGCCAGCACGAAGTACATGA
Source organism: Microbacterium sp. BLY (assembly GCF_017939615.1). Lineage (NCBI taxonomy): Bacteria > Bacillati > Actinomycetota > Actinomycetes > Micrococcales > Microbacteriaceae > Microbacterium > Microbacterium sp. BLY. Next base: position 478,313 of record NZ_JAGKSR010000001.1, on the reverse strand, counting down.
GGCTGCGGCGGCCGCGGTAGCGGAACTTCGAGAACGCGTAGCCCATGTAGGCCGACACCAGCACCGAGAGGATCGCGGTGATGACGGAGACGACGATGCTGTTGCGGAGGTAGCCGAACAGGGCCGGGTTGTTCGCGAGCGCGGCGTAGGCCTCGAACGTGATCTCGGTGGGGAACAGCTTCGGCGGGTAGCTGAACACCTCGGTGCGCGGGGTGAGCGAGGTCGCCAGCAGCCAGTACACGGGCAGCAGGGCGAACCCGCCGAACACGACGACGGCGATCCAGGCGCTCACGGTGGAGGCGCGGCGGTCGGCACGGTGGCGTCGACGGCGGGGCGCGGCGGGCGGGGCGGAGACGGCGGCCACCGTCTCTTCGGTCAGCACGGCGGTCATCGCTTCTCTCCCTTCTCGGACAGGCGGACGTAGACGACGACGAGCGCCATCAGCAGGATCATCCAGAGCAGGCCGATCGCCCCGGCGTGGCCGAGGTCGAAGCCGTCGAACGCGGTCTCGTACACGGCGGTCGCGAACGTCTGGGTGGAGCCGGCGGGACCGCCGCCGGTGAGGACGTAGATGATGTCGAAGTGCTGGAAGTTCCAGATGAACTCCAGCAGGATCACGAGGCCGATGATGCCGCTCATCTGCGGGACCGTGATGGAGAAGAACCGGCGGATGGTGCCGGCGCCGTCGATCTCGGCGGCCTCGTGCAGCTCGATCGGCACGGTCTGCAGGCCGGCGAGGAGCATGACCATCATCCAGGGGAACGACTGCCACGTCTTCGCGACGATCACGGCGATCATGGCGGTGGTGGGGTTCGCGAGCCACGCCTGGGGGGAGTCGATGAGGCCGACGGTCTCCAGGGCGGCGTTGAGCACGCCGTAGTTGGCGTTGAAGATCCACATCCAGAGGAACGAGACGACCACGCCGGGGATCAGCCACGGGATGAGCATGAGGCCGCGGAGCACCTTGGCGCCGCGGATGCGCGTGTTCAGGGCGAGGGCGAGGCCGAAGCCGATCACGAACGGCGCGATGGTCGTGCCGAGGGTGAAGACGAGCGTCTGGGTGAGGAGGGGGAAGAACTCGCCCGTCAGCACGTCGACGATGTTCTGGAAGCCGACGAACTCGCGGCCGGGCTCGACGAGGCTCTGCTTGTAGAACGCGGTGATGAGGGCCGTGATCAGGGGGTACACGACGACGGCGGCGAGGAGCGCGAGGCCGGGAGCCGTGAGGAGGAGCGCGAACATCCCGTCCGAGAGGCGACGGGGCCGGCGACCTGTTCCTATCTGTGAGGAAATGGTCTGTTCTGTCATCTAGGTCATCCTTGGCCTGGGGTGATGTGTCCGCACTCTCGCGGTGCGGTCTCGGGCTTCCCCAGTATTTCCGGCAGATTACGGCGACGTCAACTGGAGAGCACAAGTGTCCGAAAGTGGTGGAAAGTGTGTTTTTTGTGAACTGATTGTCGTGCGGGGGCGCTCGGTACGATCACGCCATGGGGTTCTCACTGCTCGGCCTGGCGGTGACTCTCGCGATCTTCCTGCCGAACCTGCTGCTGATCCCCTTCCCGCCGAGACCGAAGCTCGAGAGCCCGGCGGTGCCCCGCGTGCTCCTCGTGTTCGAGAGGGCCGGGCAGGCGCTCTGCATGACTGTGCCGGCGATCACGGCGACCGGCCCGATCGCGTGGGGCTGGGCGGCGCCGGTGGCGATGGCGGTGCTCGTGTACTGGGCCCTCTGGGTCCGCTACCTCCGTCGCGGCCGGCCCGGGTCGGCGCTGTTCGACCCCGTCTTCGGCATCCCGGTCCCGATGGCCCTCGTACCGGTGGCCGCCTTCCTCGGCACAGCTGCTTGGCTGCAGGACCCGTGGATCGCGCTCGCCGCGGTCGTCCTCGCGGTCGGGCACATCCCGACGTCCCTCCTCGCGGCTCGGGAGGGTTAGCGTCGGCTGCTCGCCGCGCGCCGGATCAAGGTCCCGGCCGAGGATCGCCGACCGCTCTCAAGGGTGTGCGATCGTGACGTGCTGAATCGGTGGGGCTTGGAGCGGGCAACGTTACTGTCAGAAGGACTTCTGGAGCGGTGTATTTTTCACGGCGAACTGGGCTTTTTCACAGTTGACTCCCGGCCCGATCCCACGTCATAGTCACAGGGTTGCGAGGCGAGCCGCGCCTTGTGCAAGGGAAAGGTTCGCATGTCCAAGAGTAGATTCACGCAGAGTCAGAATGCCGTCGCGATCTTGGCGTCCGCCGGGTTGATGTTCAGCGGCGTGACATCGGCATCGGCCGACGACTCTCCGTTGAATCCGGTGGATGCCGTTGCCGACGTCTCGCCAGTTATTGGGGAGGTCCCGCTCGCCGATGACCAGACGAAATCGCTTGACGGAAATGTGCTCATCGCTGACGGTGCTTTCGGAGTAGTTTCCGTGACGTTACCGGTCTCGGCGAATGTGGACTCCACTGTCATCGAGGGTGTGGCCGTCCTCTCGGAGACTGAATCGAGCGACATCGTTCCTGTGGCTCTCAAAGATGGCTCAGTCGCGATTCACTCGGTGTTGAACGATGCGGACGCCCCTACTTCCTACCGATACACCTTCGATTTGAATGCAGGAACGCGGCTCGTGCTGGATAAGCAGGACGGCTCGATCGTCGCGATGAGTTCGGAAGGAGTTCCGGAGTTCTTCGTGGCTGCGCCTTGGGCCTCAGATGCCAATGGCGAGCCGGTCCCCACCTCCTACACCGTAGAGGGTGATGCGTTGATCCAGCACGTTCAGGTCAGTTCGTCGGCAGCGTTCCCGGTCGTAGCCGATCCGTGGATCGGCGTCGATCTCGTGAGCAGCTTCTACTGGAGCTACATCGCGACCAAGGGTTACAAGCTGAATGTCAATCCCACGCCTTTCGCGCGAACCATCACCGGCGCGCTCGCGTACCAGGCTGTCGGCGAAGCCGGCTGGAGCGAGCTGTACAACAAGATGCCCTCGTCGCAACGGTCGCGCATGAACGCATCTGCAAAAGGGCAGTACATCTGCCATATGGGATTCGCTGGGTTTGATGCGCAATGGAACCTTGAGACTTGGAAGCCCGCGAGAAGCGCGGCGAGGTGGATTGCGTCGGGCTGCAATTAGTACTCCGCGAGGGGATACTGTTGTTGACGGGAATATAATCGCTTCGTAGAATCTGAATATGACAGAGATGACGTCGTTGCAGTTCGACATCCTCGCGTCGCTGGCGTCTGCACGCCGTCACGGCTACGGGGTGGTCGTGCACATTCGAGAGACATCAGGTCGACGGGCGGGAGTCGCCACTGTGTACGCGGCCCTCACCAAGTTGGAACGTCGGGGCCTTGTGGAGCCAGCGGGTGACGAGATCGTGGACGGGCGCGTCCGTCGTTACTTCTCGATCACGTCTGCAGGATCGACAGAACTCAGGACCCAGGCACGTCTGATGGCCGGGAGGTCCGAGGCGGCTCTTCGCGCACTGAGCGTTCGAGAGTCCCTCGCATGAGGGCAGGCGGAGGCGGCGCGAACCTCGACACTGATCGGGTGCTACGAGACATGCTTGCGGAGGCGCATCTCGATCACCCCGAGCGTCGGTGGAAGGAGGAGGTCATCGCGTCGATGTTCCGAGGGCGGTGGTCGCTGGCGATCGGGGTTGCGCTCCTCTGTGTCGGCGCCGCGGTTGCGTGCGCATCGTTTCTGCTGAGCGCTGCATTCACCGAGACAGGCGCCGCGTGGGGGCGGGCAGGTCTGACGGGAGTCGTCCCCGCCCTTGCCATCGTTTCGCTCGGGCTTGCAGCCCACGCGTCGTCGCGTGTCTTGAAGGTGTCGTGGGGGGCCGTGGCCCTCGGGGTGGCCGGATCGGCGGCAACGAGCATTGCGTGCGAACTGTGGTACGTCGGCGTCGACGCCGGTGAACTCTTCACGGCGCTACTCATCGCTGTCGCCTGTGTGGCGGTGGCTCTCAACGGGATGGCGGTCGCCGTGCTTCTCCGTCCCCTTCTCCGGCAGCTTTCTCTGGTGGGCGGCGTCGCCGTCGGCCTCCCTGTCGTCGCGTTTGGCGGTGCCGCAGTCCTGCTGGCGGTGCTCCCGATCCTGACCACGGTCTTCATCGCCGTTGGGACGCTGACAGCGGTGATCCTGCTGCATCGCGCCGAACGTCACGTGGCCGCCGCCGCGACGCACTGAGGCCGAGCGCCGGGCGTCGCGTAACCGAAACGATCAATATCGATCCTTGCTAGTCGATTATCGATTGGCTACGGTCGGAGCAGCCGCTCCCGCGGCGCCGCGCGCATTCGTCGTGCGGGAAGCGACAGTTCGGAGACGCAATGAAGCGTGTGCTGGCAAGCCTGACCCTGGCGGCGGTGTTCGGATCCGCCCTCGCTGCGGCGGTCCCGTCGGCGGCTGCGGCCGCGGACGACGACGCCCTCTACCTCGCGCCGGGAGGTGACGACGCGGCCTCCGGCACGATCGACGACCCCCTCGCGACGCTGGAAGGCGCCCGCGACCGGATCCGCGCGCTCAAGGCGAACTCCGCCCTGCCGGACGACGGCCTCACGGTGTACCTCCGGGAGGGCACGTACCCGCGCTCGGCGTCGTTCGAGATCGGCGCGCAGGACTCGGGCACCGCCGACGCCCCCATCACCTACCGCTCGTACCCGGGGGAGACCGCCACCCTCACCGGAGGACGCGAGCTGCCGCGCGACCAGTTCGCCGCGGTCGACGACGCGGCGGTGACCGACCGCATCATCGACCCCGCCGCGCGAGACCGTGTCGTCGGGATCGACCTCGCCGACCTGGGCATCACCGACTACGGCCAGCTCAGCCGCCACGGCTACTGGAAGGCCAACGACGTCAGCACCACGCCGCCCATGGAGCTGTTCATCGACGGCCAGGGCATGACCCTCGCGCGCTGGCCCAACGCCGACGCGGCCACGCCGACCGTGCAGATGGGCGACATCATCGACGCCGGGCCCGACCGCAACGACGCCGACCTGCAGGACCGCGGCGGCACGTTCAGCTACGGCTACGACCGCCCGAAGTACTGGACCCAGGCCGAGGACGTGTGGCTGGACGGCATCTTCGGCTACAGCTGGGAGTGGTCGTACAACAAGATCGAGAGCATCGACACCGATGCGAAGACCATCACGCTCCGCTACGGCGAGATGTCCGGGATCATGAAGAGCTGGTTCCCCGACTTCCACTTCGCGCAGAACCTGCTGGAGGAGCTCGACGCCCCCGGCGAGTACTACATCGACCGCGACGCCGGGAAGCTGTACCTCATCCCCAACGCCGCGTTCACGTCCGGTCGCGGCGCCGTGACGGTCACGACGCTCGACGAGCCGATGCTGCGCGCCGACGGGGCCTCGTACGTGAACTTCGACGACCTCGTGATGGAGTACGGGCGCGCGACGGCCGCGGTGATCCTCGGCGGCTCGCACGTGACGATCTCACACAGCGACATCCGCAACTTCACCGACGGCGGCGTGCTCATCAACTCGCCGGGGCGCTACACGTACGACGGCATCCCCGTGAACCGCGGCGGGCGCGATCACGCCGTGACCGACAGCCGGCTCACGCACGTCGGCGGCGTCGGCGTGGTGCTCCAAGGCGGCGACAAGACGACCCTCGAGCCCGGCCGCAACCGGGTCGAGAACTCCGAGATCGCCGACTTCGCGTACTACCACAAGGCCTACAACCCTGGGGTGATGTTCGACGGCGTCGGCAACATCGCCAGGGACAACGAGATCCACGACGCTCCGCACCCCGGGATCATCGTGCACGGCAACGACCACCTGTTCGAACGCAACGAGGTGTACGACGTCTGCAAGCAATTCCACGACCTCGGTGCGATCTACATGAACTCCGGGAAGACCCCGCAGCAGCGCGGTCACGTGTTCCGGGAGAACTACTTCCACGACATCGGCGTCGGCATGGCGGGCGTCGAGGGCATCTACGCCGACAACTTCACGTGGGACCTCACGATCGAGAAGAACGTGTTCGTGAACATGGGCAACGGGGCGATCAAGAGCGGCTCGGCCGACTACATCGAGGCGCGCAACAACGTCTTCGTCGACGCCTACGCCCCGTACGACAACTACGAGCAGTGGATGGGCGATCAGGAGGGCAACGTCGTCGACCGCGACTACATGCCGGCCTGGGAGAAGGTGTTCGCCGACAACAACGACTTCGTCGGCACGCCGTACCTGACGAAGTACCCCGAGCTCGGGCACTTCTTCGAAGACGACCACTACTTCCCGAACCACAGCACGTTCGCGCAGAACGTCGTGTGGAACCCGAACCGGGCGCGGATGGCCGGCGTCAACGAACACGGCGCGAAGGACGGCAAGAACCTCCTGAACTACGAGGACAACTGGGTGGCCGACGCCGACCCCGGCTTCGTGGACGCGGCGAACGGCGACTACACGCTGAAGGCCGATGCGGCCGTGTTCGACCAGATCCCGGGCTTCGAGTCCATCGCTTTCGGCGAGATCGGCGTCGACGGCGCGATCGGGCAGACGCAGCAGCCGCAGACCGTCCCGCTCGAGGACATCGCGTTCGACAGCGACACGCTCACGATCGATGCGGGGGACGAGGTGCGGGTGCGCGCCGTGCCGCTGCCCTGGAACGCCGACGACGCCGCGGTGACCTACGCCTCGGCCGACGCCGCGGTCGCCACCGTGAACGACAAGGGCGTGGTGCTCGGCATGGGCCCCGGCACGACCACGGTCACGGCGACCGCGAAGGCCGACGCCACCAAGACCGCGACCATCGAGGTGATCGTCGAGGAGGGCGACGGCGTGCTGCACTTCACCGACTTCGAGTCGGGGGCGAACGGCTGGCCGACCGACCCGAACCGCAGCATCCAGGTGGATGCGTCGGGCGACAAGGTGTACCGCATCCTCAAGGGCGCCAACAGCATCCTGCCGCGGGACTTCACGCAGTTCGTGCTCGACTTCGACGTCACGGCCCCGGCCACGACCCCCGCCAACGCGGGACTCATCGTCTACGACCGGAACGGCAAGGGCGGCGGCTACATCCGGTTCCGTCAGGCCGCGGCCGGCCCGACCTGGACCATCTTCGACGACGCCTGGAAGGTCGTCGCCGAGAAGGTCGTGCCGGCGGCGCAGGGCCTGACTCCCGGCGCGACCTCGCACGTCCGCATCGCGGTGCAGGACGGACAGATCCGGATCTCCGTCAACGGGGCGATCGCGCTGGAAGGCGCTGATCCCGGCCCCGGCGCGGCCGGGCGGGTCGGGTTCTACGTCGAGAACTACGCCTCGCTCGACTTCGACGACATCGGGTTCTCGCTCTCCGGCGTGCCGGTCACGGGCGTGAGCCTGGACGCCGACGCCGTCGGGCTCACCGTGGGGGAGCGGCGGTCCGTCGCGGCCACGGTCGCCCCGGAGGACGCCAGCGACGCCCGGGTCACCTGGACCACCGACGCCCCGGAGGTCGCCACGGTCTCCGGGGGCCGGATCGCGGGGCTGGCGGCGGGGACCGCGACGATCACCGCGACCTCGGTCGCCGATCCGAGCCTCAGCGACACGGTCACCGTGACCGTGGACGACGCCGAGTACCCGACCACCCGCCTCGACGGCCAGCTCACGGACGGGGCGAACTGGAGCCAGTCCGACCTCATCACGGTGGACGACGCGGGTGTCGTGATCAGCGGCCAGGGCGTGCACGGCTACGAGGCCGAGCGCTTCGGCGACACCCTGCTGCAGTTCGACGCGGAGTTCGGCGCCTTCGACGGCGGCTGGTACGGCTTCCAGGCGCGCTCCGACCAGACCGGGCTCCCCGCGTGGCAGAACTCCAACACCGGATACCTCGCGGTGATCAAGGAGGACGTGATCGAGTTCCAGAGCTGGACGCCGGGCCAGACCATGCTCGACAGCATCCCCAACACCGTCATCGAGCCGAACTCCACGCACCGCATCGAGTTCGGTGCCGTCGCCGAGGACGGCGGCACCCGCATCGTGCTCCGGGTGGACGACGTGACCGTGTGGAACATGGTCGACGCGCGGGAGAACCTGCGCATTGGCGCCGACGGGTTCTTCAACGTCTACCACTACGGCAAGACCAACACGCTGGCCGTCCGGCCGACCCCGCCGCCCGCGACGGTGACCGGCATCTGCTGGGCGCCCGAGGCCGACCCGAAGACCCGCTACGTGCGCGGCGAGGAGCTCGACGTGACCGGCATGCTGCTGGGCGTGGACTGGAGCGACGGGTCCCGCACCACGCAGCAGGTGACGGCCGACATGGTCAGCGGCTTCGACAGCAGCAAGGTGCGCCCGCACCACACGCTCACCGTGACGTACGCTGGCGCGAGCGTCGAGCTCCCGATCTCGGTGCGACCGAAGCTCAAGAACGACGAACAGGACGTGCCACGATGCGGGTGACCTTCATCGGCGACTCGATCACCGACGCGGGGCGCGATCGCTCCGACCCGGAGTCCTTCGGCGACGGCTACGTCTCGCTCCTCGCGCCCGAGCTGCAGGCGGCGGGGGCCACGGTCCGCAACCTCGGGATCGCCGGGGACCGCGCCCGCGACCTGGCCGCGCGGTGGGACGCCGAGCTGCTGCCGACGGCACCGGAGCTGCTGACCGTGTACGTCGGCGTGAACGACATGTGGCGGCGCTTCGACAGCGACGACCCGACCTCGGCCAAGGAGTTCGCCGCCACGCTCGGCGACCTCCTCGGCCGCGCGGTGGCCGCGCACGCCCCGCGGCTGATCCTCATGGAGCCGTACTTCCTCCCGGTGACGGAGGAGCAGCGCGCGTGGCTCGACGACCTCGATGGCAAGCGAGCGGCGGTACGAGCCCTCGCCGCGGAGCACGGGGCGGCGTTCGTCCCCCTGCACGAGGTGTTCACGGTCGCGGCGCAGGAGTATCCGGTCGCCGAGCTCGCGCCGGACGGCGTGCACCCGACCCCGCGCGGATCCGCCCTCATCGCGGATGCCTGGCGCGCGGCCGCGTCCATTAGCGATAGTCGATAATGGACGTAGACTGATGGTCATGACGGATGCTCTCGGCACGGCCGGACTGCAGCGCGGGCTGCTGTCGGACCAGATCTACGCGCTCATCAAGGCCATGATCAAGGACTCCACGCTGGCCCCCGGGGAGCAGCTCGTCGAGTCTCAGCTCGCCCGGCAGATGCAGGTGAGCCAGGCGCCCGTGCGCGACGCCCTCAAGCGGCTCGCGCACGAAGGGCTCGTCTCGCACGTGCGGCACCAGGGCAACTTCGTCGCCAGCTACTCCGCCGAGGAGGCCGCGCAGGCCAAGGTCGCGCGCGTCGAGCTCGAAGGGCTGGCCGGGCGGCTGGCGTGCGGGGCGCTCGACCCCGCGCGGCGTGCCGAGCTCGTCGCCCTCATCGCGCAGATGCACGAGGCGGCCGAGGCGGAGGACCTCGCCCGATTCCGCGAACTCGACTTCACCTTCCACCGGGCGGTGATCGAGGCGAGCGGCAACGTGTACCTCCCCCGCATGTGGGACCTCCTGGAGCCGAGCCTGCGCGTCATGCACGTGCTCGGCGACCCCACCTTCACGGGCGACTGGCACGAGGTCGCGGACTGGCACGAAGGACTCCTCGACGTGCTGGACGCCGGTGACGAAGAGGCGGCGTCCTCGCTGTTCCGCGCCCACGCCGCCGGCACCCTCCTCGACTGACCCTCCGCCCTCCACCCTCGCGCGCGCTCGCCCTTTCGCGCGCGCTCGCCCTCTCGCGCCGCGGCCGCCTTCCGCCGCGGGGCTACGCGGTGAAGGGGGAGAGGCGGTCGGCGGTACCCGACCAGAACGCTCGAGTCTCAGTCGGCGAGAGCCGCGGAAGCGCGGCGCGGGTCGCGGCGAGCACCTCCGTGTAGGTCGCGGTCCGCGTGGACATCGGCCAGTCACTGCCGAACATCAGCCGTTCCGCGCCGAAGAGGGCGAACGCGGATCGCAGCACCTCCCGGGACTCGTCCGCGCCGCGCGCGGGGAGATCGAGCCCGGAGACCTTGGCGAACACCCCCGGTGCCGACGCGGCCTCGGCGAGGGCGGAGAGCCATGCGGCATCGGCCGCCCGGGCGCCGAGGCCGAGGTGGCAGACGACGATCGCGGTGCCGGGGTGCCGGCGGGAGAGGGCGGCCGCGGCCGGCAGCTGCTCCGGGCGGATGAGCAGTTCGAGGGTACGGGCGGTCGCGCCGAGGTGGTCGGCGAGGGCGTCGAGGCCGGGCACATCCGAGAAGTCGGCGGCGAACTGCGGGACGGCAGCGCGCACGCCGACCACGGCGGGGGTGAAGGCGACGGCCGTCGCCCCGGCCGCACGGCCCGGCGCGGGGGTGTACTGCAGCACCACGCGCCGCACGAGGGGGTCGCGGGCGGCGGTCGCGGTCAGCCACTCCGCCTCCGCCACCGAGTCCGCCGCCTGCACGGCGATGGCGGAGGAGACGCCGGCGTCCGTCAGCGCCCGTCCGAGACGAGCGGCCGCGGCATGCCGCGGGAGGCCGAGGTCGTCGCGGAACCAGGGGATCGGGACGGCGTCCGCGTCCCAGACGTGCACGTGCGCGTCGACGATCCGCACGTCAGGCCCCGCGCCGCACGATCATGCGGCCTCCGCATCGATGGCGTCCCACAGGGCGTTCGGCAGCGCGGCATCGAGACCGTCGACGAACGCGTCCACCTCGGCGGGGGTCCGGGCTCCCACGACCACGGCATCCGCGCCGTGCCGCAGCGGGAACTGCACCGCGGCATCCGCGAGGCGCACGCCGTACGCGGCGCAGACGGCCTGCAGGCGCTGCGCCCGCTCCTGGAGCTCCGGGGGTGCGGGCTTGTACTCGAAGAACGGGGAGCCGACCGGGTCGACGAGGATGCCGGAGTTGAACACCGCGGCCGCGAGCACCCCGATGCCGCGGGCGGCCGCGGTCGGCAGCAGCCGGTCCAGCGCGGTGCGGTCGAGCAGCGTGAGCCGGCCGGCCTCCATCACCACATCCAGCGGCGCCTCGGCGACGTACCGCTCCAGGGGGTCGAGCCGCCCGAGGCCCACACTGATCGCGCGCACCACCCCTTCGTCGCGCAGCTCGGCCAGGGCCGGGAGCGCCGTGGCGAACGCGGCCTCCACGTCCAGCGGATCGTGCAGGTGGAGCACGTCGACGCGCTCGACGCCCAGCCGGGCGAGGCTGCCGTCGAGGCTCCTCCGCACGCCGTCCCTCGTGAGATCGACGACGGAGTCGTGCCCGCTCGCGGCCCCCGAGACCGGCCGGCCGTCCGCATCGACGAGCACCCGGCCGACCTTCGTCGCGATCACGTAGTCGTCGCGGGGGATGCCGCGCAGGGCGAGGCCGAGCTTCCGCTCGCTCTCGCCCGAGCCGTACAGGGGCGCGGTGTCGAAGAACCGCACGTCCCGCGCGAGTGCCGCGTGCACGGTGGCGACCGCGGCGGAGTCGGCGACGGGGGAGAAGAGGTTGCCGATCGGAGCGCACCCGAGTCCGGCATCGGCGCGCGCGGTGACGCCGGGGTTCAGCGGACGGAGCTCTGGACGGAACGCCATGCCTCGTACTCCTCGCGGCTGTCGGGGGTCAACGGGTAGTAGTCGCTCAGGCGCGCACCCTCGTCGAGACGGCGGCGGCTGAACACCTCCCACTCCTCATGATCGCGCGCGTCGTCCACGACCTGCGGGGCCATGGCCTGCGGCACCACGACGGGGCCGTCGTCGTCGGCGACCACGAGGTCGCCCGGCATGCACAGGGCCCCGCCCACCGCGACCGGCACGTCGTACGCCCACGGCACGAGCTCCGACTGCGAGGCGTAGTGCGGGGTCGTGCCCGTCGACCACACCGGGATGCCGAGCTCGCGGATGCGGCCGGCGTCGCGGATGCGGCCGTCGACGACGATGCCGGCCCCGCCCTTGCGCGCGAAGTAGCGCGCCAGGATGTCGCCGATGCAGCCGGAGAACCGGCTGCCGTACGCCTGGATCACCAGCACGTCACCGGGCTGCACGGCCTCGAGCACGTGCCACAGGGCGGTGTGCCGCTCGGCATACTCCTGGCCGTCGCCCGAGGCCATGTCCTCGCGCTGCGGCATGAACTGCAGGGTCAGCGCCGAGCCGACGACGCGCTGGCCGAGGCTCAGCGGCTCCGGGCCGTCGATGTAACTGCGGCGGATGCCGAGTCCGTGCAGCTTCGCGCACGCGGTGGCGGACGAGATCGCGTCGAAGGAGTCGACCACCTCGCGGGAGGGCCGCTCGTAGGCCGCGCCCCGCACGGGCAGGGCGAAGTCGGGTCGGATCAGATCGGCGCTCATGCGTCTCCTTCAGGGAACAGGTGGCGCGGCGATCCGGTCGCACGCGCGATGGTCAGGTCGAGGTCGGCGATGTGCGCCGGGGGCAGGGTCACGACGAGGTCGTCGTCGACGTCGCGGGTCGTGGTGACGGTGGGAGCGTCCGGGGCCGTGTAGGTGCCGGACGCGCCGGGCCAGAAGCCGGGCTCCTCGCCGGTGGCCGTGACCCGAACGATCCGGTCGAGCCCGAAGCGGCCGCCGCGCAGCCGCACGGTGCGCGTGTGCACGGCGGAGGTGTTCACGAGCTGCACGCCGATGCCGTAGTCGTCGAGCCGGTGCACGAGCGCGGCGACGTCCTCCGGCAGGCCGGGTCGCGCGCGGTCGACGTCCTCGTAGCGGAGGGCCGTGAATCCGAGTCCGCCGTTGTAGAGCACCTGCGGCGCCCCGCCGACGAGCTGGGTCAGCACCTCGGTCACCACCGGGTTCACACGCTGCCAGAAGTGCAGGTGCGCGGCATCGGGGTCACGGTCGTCGGCGAGCATCATCGCGGCCCGGCGAGCCACCTGGCCGAGCGCCATCTCCAGCGCCCGCACCGGGTAGTCGGGCAGGTCGCCGGAGAGGTACGCGAACCAGCCGGCCTCGTGACCCGCCTCCTCCTTGTCGCGGAACGGGGCGACGAGGTCGGCGGATTCCGGCAGACCGGCGATGGCCGTCTCCAGCCGCTCCCGATCGGACGCACGTCGCGACCACCACCACAGCCACAGCGGCAGATCGAGCTGCAGCGGACCGTAGTCGAACCAGCCGTCCGCGCCGTGCCGGTAGGGGACGAGCAGGGCGGGCTCGGTGGCGGCGGCGCCGAGCCGGGCCATCCACCCGCCGCGCAGGCTGTACGTGGACTCCGCGACGCTCCCGGTGCGCGCCTCGGCGAGCACCGTGTCGAGCATGGTGCGCACGAGGTCGAGGGCGCCGTCGTCGCCCGTGACGAGCGCGTGGTTGAGGGCGCCGATCAGGGCGCTCATGCCCACGGAATGCAGCCCGTGCGGCCAGGCCCAGCCGTAGTGTCCGCCCCACCAGCGGCCGTCGTGGAGAGAGCCGACGGTGCCGTCCGGGCCCACGTTGTCGGGGAGCAGGCCCCCGTCCGCCCGCGCGCGCCAGCCGTCGACGTAGCGGCGGATCCACGCGGCCGCCTCCTCGTCGCCGTCATAGAGCCAGCGGTTCGCGGCGAGCGAGGTCGCGGCGAGGTTCACGGCGATGTCGCCGGCAGCCCGGCGCTGCATCTCCTCCGCCATCCGCTGCGCGTGCGCGGGGTCGGCGAGGTCGTCCCAGGAGGAGATGCCGTCCAGGCCGTGCAGCGGCAGACCGTAGGGGCGCATCTCGTCCCGGTCGGCGGTGTACGGCACGATCTTCTCGTCCAGCCCCTCGCGGGCGCCCAGGGCGCCGTTGTGCGGTGCGCGGATCATGTTCCGCTCGGCGTCGTAGTTGCCCTTCGCGGGGTCGGTGAAGAGGGCCGCGAACCGGGCGGCGCGCGCGGCGAACGCGGTGTCGCCCGGGTCGGCGGCGCAGATGCCGGCGAGGAAGAGCAACGACTCGCCCTGATGGAACCAGTCGTAGCCGTTGTCGTACTCGTCGGCGAGCATCCCCGCCTCGGCGAGCTGCAGCGTCACGCCCTCCCAGTTCCGCTTCGCGTCGGCGAGCACCTCATCCGGTCCGCCGAGCAGGTAGAACGCGGGCCAGTTGAAGAACGGTTCGTACAGGTCGTCCACGCCGTCACGGTCGATGAACTCGGCGACGCCGCGGAGGCGGCCGTCCGGCAGCGTGTAACGGTCGCGGAAGAGGCGGCGGGCCTCCTCGACCTCGGCGAAGAGCCGGCGCTGCAGCACGGCCCACGCCGGGATCGTGCGCAGCGGACGGGTGAGCGGGGTCTCGGGCACGGTCATCCCTTCGTCGCGCCGGCGACCAGGCCGCCGATGATGTGGCGCTGCATGACGATGAAGAACACCATCGCGGGCAGCACGGCCAGCAGCAGGGTCGGGAACACCTGCGTGTAGTCGGTGGAGAACTGCCCGACCGCCGCGTAGACGCCGGTGGTCACCGTGTAGATCCCGGAGCTCGGCCCGAGGATGATCTGCGGACTCACGAAGTCGTTCCACACCCCGATCGAGTTGAGCACCACGACCGTCGCGACGACCGGCTTCATGATCGGGAAGATGCACGCCCAGAAGGCGCGGATGGGTCCGGCGCCGTCCAGCGATGCCGCCTCGTCGATGTCGCGCGGCACGCTGCGGAGGTAGGCGGTGAACAGGAAGATCGTCACCGGCAGGGTCGCCGCGGTCTCGAAGAGGATGAACCCGGGGATCGTGTTGATGAGCCCGAGCACCCGGAGCACGAACACCACCGGGATCAGCGTCACCTGCCCCGGGATGAAGAGCCCGGAGACGAAGAGCAGCAGCAGCCCCAGGTGCCACTTCGACCGCCCGCGGGCGATGACGTACGCGACGGGCGCGGCGAGGGCGATGCAGCACAGGTTCACCAGCACGACGAACAGCAGCGTGATCCCGTACGCGGCGATCACGTTGAACTTGCTGCTCGTGATCGCGGCCCACAGGTAGTCGAACGTGAACATCTGCGGAGTGATCAGCAGGGGGTTCTCGATGATGTCGGCCTGCGGCTTGAAGGCGTTGATCAGCATCGTGTACATCGGGATCAGCATCGTGATCGCGACGACGCCAAGGACGATCCACCGGATCGTGCTGACGGCGAGGGCCGGGCGGTTGCGGGTCTGCTTCATCAGTCGGTCGCCTTCTGCTCGGCGCGGCGTCGCACCAGCGTGACGGCGAGGCCGACGACCGCGGTGACGATGAGGAGGATCATGGACTGCGCGGCGCCGAAGCCGAGGGCCGAGTTCGCGAAGGAGTCCTTGAGGATCTGGTAGACGATGGTCTGGGTCGAGCCGGCCGGTCCGCCGTCGGTGAGCGACAGCACCACGTCGTACGCCTTGAGGAGCCCGACGAGGGTGAGCACGAGGTTCACCGTGAAGACGGGCGCGATCAGCGGCAGCGTGATGGAGCGGAACTGCTGCCACCGCGAGGCGCCGTCCACCGTCGCCGCCTCGTAGTACTCCGCGGGGACCGACTTGATGCCGGCGAGGAACAGGATCATGTTGAAGCCGAAGTGCGACCACACGATCGTGAAGATCACGCTTGCCTTGGCGAAGGTCGGGTCGGTGAGGAACGGCATCGCCGGGAGGCCGAGCGTGCCGAGGAGACCGTTGACGGCGCCGGTGGGGGAGAGCATCGCCGACCAGAGGAAGCCGATGATGAGGGCACTGATCACGTACGGGTAGAAGAAGATCGTGCGCAGGATCGTGTTCGAGCGGCCGGGTCCGGCGATGAGGGCGGCGATCGCGAGACCGATGGCGTTGCAGAGGACCGTGCCCACCACGGCGATGATGCCCGTGAAGATCGCGGCCTGCGTCGAGCGCGGGCTGCGGAACGCCTTGACGTAGTTGTCCCAGCCGATGAAGTTGAAGTTGAGGCTGTACCCGTTCCAGTCGGTGAAGCTCAGCACCGCCGCGAGGATCATCGGGATGACGAACATCGCGAGGAAGACGGCGACGGCGGGACCGCCCATGAGGATGCCGGGGAGGCGGTTCCGCCACTGCTGCAGCGCGGTGCGGCGACGCGGGGCGGGGGTCGAGCTCATCGGCGTCGATGGTCCTGTCGGGCTGGTGGCCGCGGCCGGGGGCGGCGCGGTCGTGGTGGGCGGAGTCATGGCGGGCGGCACTCTCGTTCTCGGTGGCGCGTTCGGGGGAGGGCGCGGGGCCGCGCCGGGGAGGCGCCGGAGACGAGGGGTCTCCGGCGCCTCGAGGGTCAGCCGGCGTTGGCGGCGAACCAGTCGTCCATGGCCTTCAGCACCTGGTCGGCGGGCGCGCCGCCGAGGAGGGCCTGGGTCTGGGTGTTGATCTCGCCCGCGTAGCCGTCGGGGAGCGTGCGCTCGCCGTAGCCGCCGCCGGTCGGCGTGTAGGCCTCCGCGGGGGTGTCGGCGACGATCTGCAGCAGCTCCTCGCCGAGCGGGGTCATGTCGTACTCGTACCCGTCGCGGAAGTTGCCGTCGACCGCGAGCTGCTCGCTCACCGCGGTCTGGTCGGTGGTGAGGAACTCGATGAGCTTCGCCGCGGCGTCCTGGTTCTTGCTCGCCTTGAGGATCGAGTACGGGCTGGCGATGTTGGCGCCCATCGCGGGCTGCTCGTCGGCGCTCAGCGCGGGGGCGCGGAAGACGCCGATGTCGGCCGAGTCCGCGGCCTGCGCCTGGGTGCCGGCGAACCAGCTGCCCATCGAATACACGGCCGTCTTGCCGGAGAGGAAGGCCTGCTCGGCATCCGGGTACTTGATGCCGAGGGCGTCGCCGGGGATGTACCCCTCGGACACCCAGTCCGCGTAGGTCTCGACCGCGTCGCCGTAGGTCTCGCTGAAGGTGACGTCACCCGACGACATGTTCTGGAACCAGTCCGGGTCGTCGGCGATGATCGTCGGCAGTCCGAGCGCCTGCAGGGTGTGGCTGGTCATCCAGTCGCCGCCGGTCTGGACGGGGGTCCAGCCCGCGTCCGCGAGCTTGCCGAGGGCCTCGGTGAGCTCGTCGACCGTGGTCGGCACCTCGGTGATGCCCGCCTCCTCGAACGCGGTCTTGTTGTAGAAGAAGAGGCTCTGCAGCTGCACGCCGATGCCGGCCATGTAGTTCTTGCCGTCGATCGAGTACTGGTCGGCGAGCGGGCCGGACGACGCCCATTCGTACTCGGAGAGGTCGACGAGCTCGGGGGCGAGCTTGGTCGTCGGGGCGATGGACTGCACGACGTCGGGGGCGTCGCCGGCGGCCAGCAGACGCGGCACGGCGGCTTCGACGCCCTCCGCGCCCGGGTTCTGGATGACGACGTCGATGTTCGGGTTGGCGTCCTCGAACGGGGCGACGAGGTCGTTCCAGAACTCCTCGGTCAGGTTGGGGGTGACGTTCACGAGCATGCGGACGGTGACATCGCCGTCCGCGTCACCGCCGTCGCCGGCGCTGGTCGAGCAGCCGGCGATGGCGAGGGCGGATACCGCCGCGATCCCGGCGAGGGGGAGGACTCGGGCCTTGATCATCGTTGATCCTTTCCTGATGCATGAGGGAGGGCCGCTCGCGACACTACACTAATCGATAATCGTTTGTGAAGAGCGGGCAGCATCAGGTCCCACTCGCACGCGGGGCGTCCGTGCGTCGAGCGAGCGGGGCGGCGCGGCGGGTCAGCCCGCGGCGCGACGGGCCCGGTAGGCGGCCACGGCGTTGCGGTTGGCGCAGCTCGTCGAGCAGTAGCGCTTGGAGCGGTTGCGGGAGAGGTCGAGCGCGATCGCCTGGCAGGTCTCGTCCGCGCAGACGGTGAGGCGAGAGCCCTCGTCCGTGCGGATGACGTCGATCAGGGCCATCGCCGTCTCCACGAGCACGCGTTCGGCGAGCGGGCGCTCATCGGCGAGGCCGTGCAGGTGCCAGTCCAGCTCGTCGTGACGCACGAGCCGCGGGGTCAGACGCACTTCCGCGAGGGCGGCGTTCACGTGCGCGGCCATCTCGTCGCGCGGAGCCAGCAGCATGGCACGGAGCCGCGGGCGCAGAGCGCGGAGGTCGTCGAGCTCCACCGCGTCCCGGTCGACCCGTCCCGTGTATGGGAACACCTGGAGGAAGGTCTTCTCGTCGTCGATGTCGACGAGGGTGTCCGGCTCTTCCGCCGAGTTCGCGAGCCAGACGGCGGCGCGCAGCGCATCCTCGGTGTCATCGGTGAAGACCATGTTGACAGCTTACTCCCGTCCGCGTAGCGTCATCTCCCATGAGCGCTGTGGCTGATGACGCCGTCCGGACCCGGACCGGCGTGCGGCTCGGGTTCCCGCTCGCCCTCGCCGCCGCCTTCGCCTTCGGCTCCTCCGGAGCGTGGGCGCGCGGACTCATCGACGCGGGATGGACGCCGGGCGCCGCCGTCACAGTGCGGGTGTGGGTCGCGGCGCTCGTGCTGCTCGTCCCCACTCTTCTCGCGCTCCGGGGGCGGTGGCGCGCCCTCCGGCAGAACGCGGGGATGGTCGCCGCCTACGGCCTCCTCGCCGTCGCGGCCACCCAGCTCTGCTATTTCCAGGCCGTGGCGGTGATGGACGTCGGGATCGCGCTCCTCATCGAGTACACCGCCCCGGTCGCGGTGCTCCTCTGGCTCTGGCTGCGCCGGGGCGAGCGTCCCACGCGGCGCAGCGTCCTCGGTGCCGGCATCGCCTTCGTCGGGCTCGTCCTCATGCTCGACATCCTCACCGGCGCGCAGGTGAATGTCGTCGGTGTCCTCTGGGCGCTCGGAGCGATGGTGGGGGCGGCGAGCTACTTCGTGCTGTCCGCCCGGGCCGACACCGGGATCCCGCCGATCGCCCTCGCGGGCAGTGGGCTGCTGCTCGGTGCCGTAGGTCTGAGCCTCGCCGCGCTCATCGGCGTGCTGCCGTTCGCGTGGACGACGGCCGACGTCGACTATCGGTTCGGCGCGGTGCCCTGGTTCGTGCCGGTGCTCGCGATCGGCGTGATCGCGACGGCCCTCGCGTATGTGCTCGGCATCGTCTCGACACGGATGCTCGGCTCGCGCCTGGCCTCGTTCGTCGCCCTCGCCGAGGTCGTGGCGGCCCTGCTCTTCGGCTGGCTCCTGCTCGGTCAGCTCCCCGGTCCGCTGCAGGCCGTCGGTGGCGTGCTCGTGCTCATCGGCGTAGTCGTGGTGAAGCTCGGCGAGCCCCGCCCCGCAGCCTGAGCCCCCTCCCGCGCACACGACTTCGGAGCTCGGAGCCGACACGCCGGCCCCAGGCGGCGCCGTGCGGCGTGTCCCCGGCGCTCTCCGAAGTCGTGCCCGGGTGGGGAAGTGGGTCGGGTCGGAACTATGTATACGAATTGACCGCCCGCGCCCGAGAAGTCGACCGAAGGGGCCCTTTTATGTATACACTGGCGGAATGGTTCTCCCTGTCGAGCGCACGTCCATGGGCGATCGTGCCTACGCGGCACTGCTCGACGGCATCCAGTCCGGGGAGCTGCCGGCCGGCTTCGTGCTCGGCGAGGTGGAGCAGGCCGAGCGCCTCGGCGTGAGCCGCACCCCGCTGCGGGAAGCCCTGCGTCGCCTGGCCGCCGACGGCCTCGTCGTGCAGCAGTCGCCGCGCGTCACGGTCGTCGCCGACCTCGATGCCGACGACATCCGGTCCCTGTTCGAGATCCGCCGCGCGCTGGAGGAGACGTCCGCCCGGCTCGCCGCGGTCCGCGGGGACGCCGGCGTGTTCGCCGCGCTCGCCGCGGAGTTCGCCCACGTGGACCTCACCAGGGCGGAGGGCCGCGATGCCTACTACGCCCTGATCGCGCGATTCGATGCGGCTCTCGACGCCGCCGTCGCCAACGACTACATCGCCGCGGCGCTGCGCACCGTCCGCACCCACCTCGTCCGGGTGCGACGGATGGCGCGCGACAATCCCGCCCGGCTCGCCGCCTCCGCCGCCGAGCACCGCACCATCGCCGAGGCGCTCGCGGCCCGTGACGGCGACCTCGCCGCCCATGCCACGCACGTGCACCTGCACAACGCGCTCACCGGCATCCTCGACTCCCTCCCCGACAGTGAAGGACACTCATGACCGTCACCCACCACGTCCGCGTGCACGCCAGCTCCGAGAACCTCGTCCGCGAAGACCAGCTCGCGTGGAAGATCGCCGAGGTCGCGGCCGACCAGGTCGAGGTCGAGCAGCCCGTCGTCGACATGATCATCAACCGCATCATCGACAACGCCGCCGTCGCCGCGGCCTCCCTCACCCGCGCGCCGATCGTCGCGGCCCGCGCGCAGGCGTTCAGCCACCCCGTCTCCACCGGTGGCGCCGGCGCCAACCTGTTCGGCACCCCGCTCGACCGCCGCACCAGCCCGGAGTGGGCGGCCTGGGCCAACGGTGTGGCGGTGCGCGAGCTCGACTACCACGACACGTTCCTCGCCGCGGAGTACTCGCACCCGGGCGACAACATCCCGCCGATCCTCGCGGTCGCGCAGCACACCGGCAAGGACGGCCGCGCGCTCGTGCGCGGCATCGCCACCGGTTACGAGATCCAGATGGACCTCGTGCGCGCGATCTGCCTGCACAAGCACAAGATCGATCACGTCGCGCACCTCGGCCCGTCCGCCGCCGCCGGCATCGGCACGCTGCTCGGCCTCGACGTGGAGACGATCTACCAGGCGGTCGGCCAGGCGCTGCACACCACGACCGCCACGCGCCAGAGCCGCAAGGGCGAGATCTCCACCTGGAAGGCGCACGCCCCGGCTTTCGCCGGGAAGATGGCCGTCGAGGCGGTCGACCGGGCGATGCGCGGACAGACGAGCCCTGCGCCGATCTACGAAGGCGAGGACGGCGTGATCGCCTGGATGCTCGACGGCAAGGACGCGGCCTACGAGGTGCCGCTGCCCGCCGCCGGTGAGCCCAAGCGCGCGATCCTCGACTCGTACACGAAGGAGCACTCCGCGGAGTACCAGGCGCAGGCGTGGATCGATCTCGCGCGCAAGCTCGGCACCGCGAACCCGGCCCTCCGCGACCCCGCGAACATCGCGTCGATCGTGCTGCACACCAGCCACCACACGCACTACGTGATCGGCTCGGGCGCGAACGACCCGCAGAAGTACGACCCGACGGCCTCCCGCGAGACCCTCGACCACTCCATCCCGTACATCTTCGCGGTGGCGCTGCAGGACGGCGGCTGGCACCACGTCGACTCGTACACCCCGGAGCGCGCAGGACGCCCCGACACCGTCGCGCTGTGGCACAAGATCACCACGGCCGAGGACGCGGAGTGGACGCGCCGCTACCACTCGGAGGACCCGGACGAGAAGGCCTTCGGTGGCCGCGTCGAGATCCGCCTCACCGACGGGTCGACCGTGGTCGACGAGATCGCCGTCGCCGACGCCCACCCGCTCGGCGCGCGCCCGTTCGCGCGGGAGGACTACATCGCCAAGTTCCGTCTGCTCGCGGAGCCCGTGCTCGAGCCCGCCGAGATCGAGCGGTTCCTGGAGCTCGTGCAGCGCCTGCCCGAGCTCACGGCCGCCGAGGTCGCCGAGCTGTCGATCGTCGCGAAGCCGGGTCTGCTCGACGACGCCGACGCCCCGGCGGGTCTGTTCTGATGCCCTTCGACAGGCTCAGGTACCCATCCAGCTGGGTTGCTGAGCCTGTCGACGCACCGCTGGGTTGCTGAGCTTGTCGAAGCATGCTGAGCCTGTCGACGCACGATCACGAAGGAGCAACTGATGCTGTACTCCACCACGACGCCGGCCGAGAAGCGGCGCCTGTTCCGGGAACGGCTGGCCTCCGGGGAGCTGCTGCGGTTCCCCGGGGCGTTCAACCCGCTGAGTGCCCGGCTCATCGAGGAGAAGGGGTTCGAGGGCGTCTACATCTCGGGCGCCGTGCTCTCGGCCGACCTCGGCCTGCCCGACATCGGCCTCACCACGCTGACCGAGGTCGCCGGGCGCGCCCAGCAGATCGCCCGCATGACCGAACTGCCCGCGATCGTCGATGCCGATACGGGCTTCGGTGAGCCGATGAACGTCGCCCGCACGATCCAGGAGCTCGAAGATGCGGGCCTCGCCGGCACGCACATCGAGGACCAGGTCAACCCGAAACGCTGCGGCCATCTCGACGGCAAGGCCGTGGTGGACGAGGACACCGCGATCAAGCGGATCCGCGCGGCCGCCGATGCCCGCCGTGACGAGAACTTCCTGATCATGGCGCGCACCGACATCCGTGCGATCGAGGGTCTGGACGCGGCGATCGACCGGGCGAAAGCCCTCGTCGACGCGGGGGCCGACGCGATCTTCCCCGAGGCGATGCGCACGCTCGGCGAATTCGAGGCGATGGCCGAGGCGCTGGACGTGCCGATCCTGGCGAACATGACGGAGTTCGGCAAGAGCGAGCTGTTCTCCGTCGACAGCCTCCGCGACGCCGGGGTGCGCATGGTCATCTGGCCGGTGTCGCTGCTGCGGATCGCGATGGGGGCGGCGGGCCGCGCGCTCGATACGCTGATCGACGAGGGGCACCTGACCTCGAAGCTCGGCGAGATGCAGCACCGCGCCGACCTCTACGAGCTGATCGACTACGAGTCGTACAACCGTTTCGACTCCGGCGTCTTCAACTTCACACTCGACAACACCGGTCGCTGAGCGCAGCGAAGCGGACACACGACGCGGTTGCTGAGCGAGGAGCGCAGCGACGAGTCGAAGTACACGAAGGAGTGACCATGACCGAGCCGGACATCAAGAAGGGCCTCGCGGGGGTCGTCGTCGACACGACCGCGATCTCGAAGGTCAACCCCGAGACGAACAGCCTGCTCTACCGCGGCTATCCTGTGCAGGAGCTCGCCGACACGCAGTCGTTCGAGGCCGTGGCGTACCTGCTGTGGAACGGGGAGCTGCCGACGGGCGATGAGCTCGCCGCGTTCCGGCTGGAGGAGCGGAAGCACCGCGCCCTGGCCGACAACGTCAAGGCCGCCATCGACCTCGTGCCCCTCGAGGCGCATCCGATGGACGAGGTGCGCACGGCCGTGAGCCTCATCGGCGCGTCCGACCCGGGTGCGGGCGGCTCCGTGCTCGACGCCGGCGGGAGCCCGGAGGAGAACCTGGCGCGCAGCATCCGACTCTTCGCCGCGCTGCCGGCCATCGTCGCGTACGGTCAGCGTCGTCGCCGCGGACAGGAGCTCATCGCCCCGCGCGACGACCTCGACTACTCCGCGAACTTCCTCTGGATGACGTTCGGCGAGGAGGCCGACCCGGTCGTGGTGGACGCGTTCAACCGCTCGATGATCCTGTACGCCGAGCACTCTTTCAACGCCTCGACGTTCACCGCGCGGGTCATCACCTCGACCCTCAGCGACATCTACTCCGCGGTCGTCGGCGCCATCGGTGCGCTCAAGGGCCCGCTGCACGGCGGGGCGAACGAGGCCGTGCTGCACATCTTCGACGAGATCGGGTCGGCGGACGCCGTCGAGGCCTGGCTCGACAAGGCGCTCGCGGAGAAGCGCAAGATCATGGGCTTCGGGCACCGCGTCTACAAGAACGGCGACTCCCGCGTGCCGACCATGAAGGCCGCGCTGGACACCCTCGTCGCGCACTACGGCCGGGAGGACGTCGCCGAGCTGTACGACGCGCTGGAGTCGCAGTTCGTCGAGCGCAAGGGGATCCACCCGAACCTCGACTACCCGTCCGGTCCCGCGTACAGCCTCATCGGCTTCGACACCCTCACCTTCACGCCGCTGTTCGTCGCGGCGCGGGTGACGGGGTGGACGGCCCACGTCATCGAGCAGGCGGGCGCGAACGCCCTGATCCGCCCGCTGTCGCACTACGACGGCCCCGACGAGCGGCGCGTGGCCGGCTGACGGCGTTCAGAGCGTACGGAGCCAGCGGCGCAGCCGGCCCCGTGCGTTCGCGTACGGCGACGAGGTGTTGAGCGAGATCATGCGTCCGAGCGTCCACCGCCGGTACCAGGGGGCGCCGTAGAGCTCTTCCTCCGAGCGGTCGCGGACGAGCTCCACGATCCGGCGTTCGGCGTCGTCGAGGCGGGCGCGGAGGTCGTCCCAGGACTCGTGCTCGTGCTCGCGGTAGAAGCGGAGCGCGAGTGCCCCGAGGTCGTTCCACGCCGCACCGGGCGCCGGGAACTCGTCGGGGAGGCCGGCGGCGCGGCGCTCGTTCCAGATGAGGACCTGCTCGTTCCAGCCGATGAGGTAGGCCACGAGATCGGCGGGGCTGATCGAGGTGCCGGCCGCGTGCCCCGGGAGCACCTTCTCCCGGACGCGGGCCGCAGGTACCCGGTCGAGGTCGTCGGACAGTCGGGCATAGGACGTCTCGATGGCGGCAAGGAGCTGATCCTTCGTCGCAGGGATGCCGGACATCCCCCCACCTCCGTTCGAATCGCCTGATTGGCTCCATTCTCGCCCGGGAGGGAGCCATTCGCGCGATTCGATGCAGTAGCGTGCCGACGCTCCGGGGTCAAGCGGATGCGGCGGATTTCGGGGAGGAGTAAACCGGATCCGGGACGGACGACCGTCCCGCGAGAAGGAGGCCCCATGTCCGCGTCCGACGTCACCGTCAAGGAGGTCCGGTCGCTCGTCCCCGCGCGCATGGACCGGCTCCCCTGGTCGCGTTTCCACTGGATGATCGTCGTCGGACTCGGGTTCTCCTGGATCCTCGACGGCCTCGAGGTGCAGATCGTCGCGGCCAACGGGTACGCGCAGACGCTGGGGATGGGCCCGGCCGAGGTCGGCCTCGCCGGCACCTGCTACCTGCTCGGCCAGGTGTTCGGCGCGCTCGTGTTCGGCCGCCTCGCCGACCGCCTCGGCCGCAAGAACCTCTTCCTGCTCTCCCTCGGCGTGTACCTCGTCGGCTCGGCCGTCGCCGGCCTCGCGTTCGCCCCCTGGTTCTTCTACATCTGGCGCTTCGTCGCCGGGGCGGGCATCGGCGGCGAGTACGCGGCCATCAACTCGGCCATCGACGAGATCATCCCCGCGAAGTACCGCGGCCGCGTCGACATCGCCATCAACGGCACGTACTGGGGCGGTGCGGCCCTCGGCGCCGTGGCCAACATGTTCTTCCTCAACACCGACATCCTGCCCGCCGACATCGGCTGGCGGCTGAGCTTCTTCGTCGGCCCGATCCTCGGCCTGCTCATCATCTGGCTGCGGCGGCACATCCCGGAGAGCCCGCGCTGGCAGATGACGCACGGTCGCGAGGAGGAGGCGGAGCGCAACGTCGACCAGATCGAGGAGCGCATCCGCACGGAGGGCAAGACGATCGAGCCCGTCGACGAGAGCAAAGCCATCACGGTCAAGGAGTACGGCAGCGTCCCCTTCCTCGTGATCGCGAAGGTGCTGTTCAAGAAGTACCCGCGGCGCACCCTGGTCGGCATCACGATGATGGTGACGCAGTCGTTCCTCTACAACGCGATCTTCTTCACGTATGCGCTCGTTCTGGAGAACTTCTACGACACCCCGCCGGCGTCCGCGTCGCAGTACTTCATCGTCTTCGCGGTCGGCAACCTCGCCGGTGCCCTCATCCTCGGCCATTTCTTCGACACGTGGGGGCGGCGCCGGATGCTGTTCGGCACCTATGTGCTCGCGGGGCTGATCCTGCTCGTCAGCGCCTTCCTCTTCAACGCGGGCGTGCTGAACGCGGGCACCCACACGGCGTTCTGGTGCGCGTCGTTCTTCTTCGCCTCGGCCGGAGCGTCCGCCGCCTACCTCACGGTGAGCGAGATCTTCCCGCTCGAGCTGCGCAGCCAGGTGATCTCGTACGTCTTCTCGATCGGGCAGCTCGTCGGCGCCGTCGCCCCGGTGCTCTACGGTGCGCTGATCGGTGCGAGCGCGGAGTCCGGCGACCGCGGTCCGCTGTTCTGGGGCTACGTGCTCGGTGCGGCGATCATGATGTTCGGCGGTGTCGTGTGCGGTGTCTTCGGCGTCAGCGCCGCCGGCAAGTCGCTGGAGGACATCGCTGATCCGCTGTCGCTCGTGGAACCGGCGAAGAAGGGTGTCACCCCGGGTACGGAGTCCGGCGCGTGACGACGGCGGTGCGCTGCTAGCGGGCGAGCCAGTTCCGCAGGGAGCGCGTGACGAACGGCAGCACCCAATAGGTCATGATCGGGGTGAGCACGAGGGTCGTGGTGAGGATCCGCAGCCACAGCGGCAGCGCGTCCCACCCGGGGATCGGGCTCATGGCGTAGGTGAAGGCGAGGTTCACGGGGAAGAAGCCGAGCCAGATCGACACGGCCTGCTTCCACCGCGGAGGCGCGGGGGCGACGGTCACGGTGCTGGTGGAGCCGTCCGCGTCGACCACGGGGAGGGAGCCGGTGGAGGGCTCGTCGAACCAGCCCTCGATGCCGGACCGGCGCTTGGAGCGCTCGCTGCGCACGAAGCCCTGGCCCATCGACAGCCACCAGGTCCGTTCGCCGGACTGCTCCCATGCGGTGAGCGATTCCTCGCTCGCGAAGCGGTAGAGCATGTGCCACACCTGGGAGTCCTCGCCGGCGCGCACCCAGCCCGAGCCGAGGAAACCGGGGTACTTCGTCGCGAGGTTCACCCCGGTCTGCACCCACGCGGTGGCCTCGGCGATGCGCTCCGGGTCGACTTCGCGGCGGATGGAGACGGTGACGGGCTCGGCAACGGACATGGTGCGGTCCTCGGGGTGGGTGGGGCGTCGGGGTGCGGACGCGGGGGGATGCGCCAGGGTGGCGGCGCCAGTCGATTCTAGTTCTCCTTCGAGTCGGGCGACTGGCGCCGAATCCGGGCTGGATGCCGCCATTCGCGCGATTCGAAAACGAAGAGAAGACCCCCGCCGACCCGATTCGGCGGGGGTCTCGGGAGCCAGAGTGCTCACCATGCGCACGGGAGACGCGACTACCCGATCCGGTCTGAGTCTGTGCCGTGCATCTGCAGTTGTAACCGGCCCGGATGTCCGGCCGGTGAACGGCGGGCGAACGGGCGGAAGCGCGGTTCGCGCGGGCGACGACGACAAATACAAGGACGTCCTCGTATTTTCATGGTCGTCGGAGTAAACTCGCCGATGTGCCAAAGACGGCACGGAGGGATGTCGCACAATGACCCGTACTATCCCGCACTTCGTGGGCGGAACGCATGTCACCCCCGAAGACGGCCGCTTCGCCGACGTCTTCGACCCGAGCACCGGGGCGGTGCAGGCCCGCGTGCCGCTCGCATCCGCGGAGGAGGTGAGCCGTGTCATCGCGAATGCCGAGGAGGCGCAGGCCGGCTGGGCCGCGACCAACCCGCAGAAGCGCGCCCGTGTGCTCCTGCGGTTCCTCGACCTCGTGCAGCAGGAGATGACCTCGCTCGCCGAGCTCCTCGCGAGCGAGCACGGCAAGACCGTGGACGACGCCAAGGGCGACATCCAGCGCGGTCTCGAGGTGATCGAGTTCTCCGCCGGCGCACCCCACCTGCTCAAGGGGGAGTACTCCACCGGGGCCGGGGCGGGCATCGACGTGTACTCGATGCGGCAGCCGCTCGGGGTCGTCGCGGCGATCACGCCCTTCAACTTCCCCGCCATGATCCCGCTGTGGAAGGCCGGTCCCGCGCTCGCTGCCGGCAACGCCGTGGTGCTCAAGCCCAGTGAGCGCGACCCCTCGGTGCCGGTGCGTCTCGCCGAGCTGTTCCTCGAAGCGGGGCTGCCGGCCGGCGTCCTCAACGTGGTGCACGGCGACAAGGAGGCGGTGGACACACTGCTCACCGACGACCGGATCCGCGCGGTCGGGTTCGTCGGCTCTACGCCCATCGCCGAGTACATCTACGCCACTGCCGCCGCTCACGGCAAGCGGGCCCAGTGCTTCGGCGGAGCGAAGAACCACATGATCGTGATGCCGGACGCCGACCTCGACCAGGCCGTCGACGCCCTCATCGGTGCCGGCTACGGCTCCGCGGGGGAGCGGTGCATGGCGATCTCCGTCGCCGTCCCGGTCGGTGAGGAGACCGCGGACGCCCTCGCCGCCAAGCTCGCCGAACGCGTCGCTCAGCTGCGGGTCGGCCCTTCCCTCGCGGCGGACGTCGACTACGGGCCCCTGGTCACGCGGGCAGCCGTCGAACGCGTCGAGGGCTACATCCAGCAGGGGATCGACGAGGGCGCGACGCTGCTCGCCGACGGCCGCGGCTTCACGGTCCCCGGGCATGAGGAGGGCTTCTACCTCGGACCGACCCTGTTCGACCACGTGACGACGGACATGGCGATCTACCGCGAGGAGATCTTCGGCCCCGTGCTCGTGATCGCCCGCGCCGCCGACTACGAGGAGGCGCTGCGCATGGCCTCCGAGCACGAGTACGGCAACGGCGTCGCCATCTTCACGCGCGACGGCGACGCGGCCCGCGACTTCGCCGCCCGCGTGGAGGTCGGGATGGTGGGCGTGAACGTGCCCATCCCCGTCCCGATCGCGTACTACACGTTCGGCGGCTGGAAACGCAGCGGCTTCGGCGACCTCAACCAGCACGGCGCCGACGCCTTCCGCTTCTACACGAAGACCAAGACCGTGACGAGCCGCTGGCCGTCGGGCGTGCGCGAAGGCGCGAGCTTCGTCATCCCGACCATGCACTGAGGAAAAGCGATGACCATGACCACCATCACCACCACCGAGGAAGAGCGCGAAGCGATCCTCGACGCCGTGCGCGAGTTCGCCGACGCGGAGCTCGCCCCGTTCGCCGCCGAGCGCGACGAGAAGCACCTGTTCCCGCGGGAGTCACTCCGGCGCGGCGGGGAGCTGGGCCTCGGCGGGATCTACGTGAGCGACGAGTTCGGCGGCACGGGCCTCACCCGCGTCGACACCGTCGCCATCTTCGAGGAGCTCGCCAAGGCCGACCCCGCCGTGGCCGCCTACATCTCCATCCACAACATGGTGGTGTGGATGATCGACACCTATGGGGACGACGAGCAGCGGTCGCGCTGGCTGCCGTCGCTCACCGCCATGCAGGAGTTCGGCGGCTACTGCCTCACCGAGCCCGGGGCCGGATCCGACGCGGCGAACATCGCGACCAGCGCCGTCCGTGAAGGCGACGAGTATGTACTGACCGGGGTGAAGCAGTTCATCTCCGGAGCCGGTGAGGCCGCGGTGTACGTCGTCATGGCGCGGACCGGCGAGCCGGGAGCCAAGGGGATCAGTGCCTTCCTCGTGCCCGGCGACGCGGAGAACCTCAGCTTCGGCGCCCCGGAGAAGAAGATGGGGTGGCACGCGCAGCCCACCCGGCCCGTGATCATGGACGGCGTGCGCGTCCCGGCGTCCGCGATGCTCGGCGACGAGGGGCGCGGTTTCGCGATCGCGATGTCGGCGCTCAACGGCGGCCGCCTCAACATCGCGGCGTGCTCGCTCGGCGGAGCGCAGGCCGCGCTCGACAAGGCCGTGCAGTACGTGCACGAGCGCGTCGCGTTCGGCGAGCCCCTGGCGGAGAAGCAGTCGATCCTCTTCGCGATCGCCGACATGCGCACAGATCTGCAGGCCGCGCGGCTGATGGTGCGCGACGGCGCGCAGGCGGTGGACGAGAAGGCGCCGGATGCGACGATGCGCTGCGCGATGGCGAAGCGCTTCGCGACCGACGCCGGCTTCGAGGTCGCCAACCGCGCCCTCCAGCTGCACGGCGGCTACGGCTACCTGCAGGACTACGGGATCGAGAAGATCGTCCGCGACCTCCGGGTGCATCAGATCCTCGAGGGGACGAATGAGATCATGCGTCTGATCGTCGGCCGGGAGATGCTGCGACCCGCGGGGTCGACGTCGATGCGGAGCGCGTCATGACCCGCGTGGCCTTCCTCGGGCTCGGGCACATGGGGCTGCCGATGGCGAGGAACCTCGTCGCCGCCGGACACGAGGTGCACGGCTTCGACCTCGTGCCCGCGGCCATCGAGGCGGCGCGGGCGGCCGGGATCCCCGTGGCGGCGAGCGGCGCGGAGGCGGTGGCGGACGCGGAGGTCGTGGTGACGATGTTCCCGGCGGGGAAGCACGTCATCGAGGCCTATCGCACCGAGCTGCTGGCGGCCGCGCGCCCCGGCACCCTGTTCATCGAGTCGTCGACCATCGCCGTGGACGAGGCGCGGGCCGCCCATGCGCTCGCGCTCGCCGCGGGCCACCGGCACATCGACGCACCGGTCTCCGGCGGCGTTGTCGGGGCGGAGGCCGGGACGCTGGCGTTCATGGTCGGGGGCTCCGACGACGACTTCGCCGCGGCGCTGCCGCTGCTGGAGATCATGGGGAAGCGGATCGTGCACTGCGGCGGACCGGGGCTCGGTCAGGCCGCGAAGGTCTGCAACAACATGATCCTCGCGGTGTCGCAGATCGCCGTGGCCGAGGCGTTCGTCCTGGGCGAGCGGCTCGGGCTCGAGCACCAGGCCCTGTTCGATGTGGTGTCCCAGGCGTCGGGGCAGTGCTGGGCGATCACGACGAACTGCCCGGTGCCCGGTCCGGTGCCCACGAGCCCCGCGAACCGGGACTATCAGCCGGGGTTCGCGGGAGCCCTCATGGCGAAGGATCTCGGCCTGGCGCTGCAGGCGATCGAGCAGACGTCGACGGACGCCCGGATGGGGCGGCTGGCGCAGGAGCTCTACGCGGCCTACGCCGCCGGCGAGGGCGCGGGCCGCGACTTCTCCGGCATCATCACGGACATCCGCGGCTGACCCTCTCGCTTCGAATCGCGCAATCGGTCCCGAATCGGGCCGAAATGCGACCGATCGGGCGATTCGAAGGGGAGGGTGGACCACAGACGAGAGGAAGGCGGAAGCGATGGCCGAGTACGAGACGATCCTGGTGGAGCAGCGGGGCCGGGTGGGATGGATCACCCTCCACCGTCCGGAGGCGCTCAACGCGCTGAACAGTCGGCTCGCCGAGGAGGTCACCGCGGCCGCGCAGGCCTTCGACGCGGATGACGGCGTCGGGGCGATCGTGGTGACCGGGTCCGAGAAGGCCTTCGCCGCGGGCGCCGACATCAAGGAGATGGAGGGCATGTCCGCGGCGGAGATGCTCGAGACCGACCATTTCGGCGTCTGGCACGACTTCGCCGCCGTGCGCACGCCGGTTATCGCCGCGGTGTCCGGGTTCGCGCTCGGCGGTGGCTGCGAGCTGGCGATGATGTGCGACATCATCCTCGCCGCGGACACCGCGAAGTTCGGGCAGCCCGAGATCAACCTCGGTGTGATCCCCGGCATGGGCGGCACGCAGCGACTCATCCGTGCGGTGGGGTACTACAAGGCGGCGGAGCTCGTGCTCTCCGGCCGGTTCATGGGAGCGGAGGAGGCTGAGCGCTCCGGCCTCGTGTCGCGGGTCGTCCCCGCCGCCGAGCTCCTCGCCGAGGCGACGACGCTGGCCGAGACGATCGCGTCGAAGTCGCTGCCGTCGGTGTACGCGGCCAAGGCCGCGCTGGATGCGGCGATGGAGACGACGCTGTCCGACGGCCTCGCCCACGAGAAGCAGGCGTTCGCGGCACTGTTCGACACGGTCGATCAGAAGGAGGGGATGGCGGCGTTCCGCGAAAAGCGCACGCCGGACTTCCAGAACCGCTGACCGCCGTTCACAACTCAGGAGAATCGGTGGCGGAACCGCCGTTCGGCGGTTGCACGTGGCTGTGCGCCGCAGATCTCCTGAGTTGTGAACGATCAGCCGCGCAGGGTCTCCATGATCTTGGCGATGCGGCGCTCGCGGGTCGCCTCCTGCTTGGCGTCGGCGACCGCCCGGGCGTGCTCTTTGCGCGCGGAGGGGGAGAGGGCGTCGAACGCCGCACGCGCGGCGGGGTCGGCGTCGAGGGCGGCGGCCAGCTCGGGCGGCACCTCGACCGTCCGTTCCGCGGTGTCGAGCCGGATCACCGCGTCCACCTCCTGATCGATCTCGACCCCGAGGTCCGCGCGCGCGGCCTTGCTGAGGCCGATCATGTTCTCGCCGCCCATGCGGGCCAGCCGCAGCCGCGCGGTGCGACCGCCGATCGTGACCGCGACCGGGAAGGTCTTTCCCGCGCCGAACGCGGCCACCTGCTCGTCGGTGAGGAGGATCGCCGCCGCGGGACCGCGGCGGGTGAGGACGGTGTGCACGCGCAGTTCGCTCATGCAGGAAGAGTACGCCCGCCGTCCTCGATCGCGGCGACGAGCGCGGTGTTGCGTTCCGCGATCAGCCGCTCCATGTAGCGGCCGAGGATCAGGGCGTCGACGAGGCGCCCGAGGGGGCCGAGCGGCGACCGGAAGACGATCGTGTCGCGCATGAGCGTCCCGCGCTGATGCTCCTCGAACACGTGCTCGTGCCGAAGCTCGCGGAACGGACCGGCGATCTGCCGGTCGGTGAACCGGCGTGGCGGATCGATGTCGAACACCACGGAGCGGAGGCGGAACGGGATGCCGAAGTGCCGCGCGCGCCAGGTGACCGTGGACCCCTCGGTGAACACGCCGCCGGCGGGTTCCTCGATCATCGTCTCGTCGTAGCGCGCCATGGACTGCAGGTGCAGTTCCGGGTCGAGCGCAGCGGCGAAGACGACTGCGGGGGGTGCCGCGATCACCGTCTCGAGCTCGAACCGGGGCATCAGAGCGGTTCGGGCAGCGGCCGCGGATCGATGAAGTCGCCAGCGTCGCGGCGCAGGCGGGCGACGATGGCGACGAGCTCGGCGGCGTCGGCCTCACTCATGCCGGGGTCGGCGAACACGTCGGCGTTGAGGGCGGTGGTGGCTCGCTCCACGAGGTCGCGGCCGGCATCGGTCAGGGCGAGCATCGCGGCGCGTCCGTCGTGCGGGTGCGGTTCGCGGACCACGAGGCCGTCGCGCACGAGGCGCTCGGCGGTGCTGGTGATGGTGGTGGCATGGACCTGGAGGCGCGCGACGACGCTCGACAGCGGCAGCCGTCCGGCGCGGCTGAAGGCCAGCAGGCGCAGCACCTCGTATCGCGCGAAGCTCAGTGCGAAGGGCTTGAGTGCGGCCTCGACGCGGGCGAGCAGCAGCTGCTGGGCGCGCATCACCGAGGTGACGACGGTCATGCCGTCCGCGGCATCGGTCCAGCCGTGCGCGATCCACTGCCGCTTCGCCTCGGCGAGCGGGTCGACGGGAAGCGGGCGGGGTCGGACCACGTCTCTACGGTACCGGCGGAGGGCGGTCGCGGACGCCACCGCCGGGCACCGCGCGGCGTCTGTCGACTATGTATACATTCGCGGCGGAAATCGGGGTCTCGACCGGGGGAACCCTCTGCCTTTGGCTACATAGAAGAGCGTGCGGATAGACTCAGCGTGTCGTGAGGAGCATTCGATGAAGATCTTCGTCCTGGTCAAAGAGGTGCCGGACACCTATGGCGATCGCACGCTGAATCTCGAGACCGGACTCGCCGAACGCGGCGCCGGGGATGTGGTCCTCGACGAGATCACGGAGCGCGCTCTCGAGGTCGCCCTGGCCTACGCCGACAAGAACGACGGCACGGAGGTCGTCGCCCTCACGATGGGGCCGGAGAGCGCGACCGCATCGGTGCGCCGCGCCCTCGCGATCGGTGCCGGCTCCGCTATCCACATCGTCGACGAGCAGCTCAGCGGAGCCGACCTGGGGTTGACCGCAGAGGTGCTCGCCGCGGCGATCCGCCGCGGCGCCCCCGACCTCGTCATCACCGGCAATCTGTCCACGGACGGCTCCGGCGGCGTCATCCCCGCGATGCTCGCGGAGCACCTCGGCTGGGCGCAGGCGACCGCGCTCACCGCCGTCGAGATTGCGGCCGAGGGCGTCTCCGGCAGCCGGGGCTCCGACGCGGGCGGCCAGCAGGTGACCGCCCCGCTGCCCGCGGTGATCTCGATCACCGAGGCTCTTCCCGATGCGCGCTTCCCGAACTTCAAGGGCATCATGGCGGCGAAGAAGAAGCCGCTGGAGGTGCTGTCCCTCGCCGACCTCGACGTGTCGGCCGACCCGGCGCTCGCTCCGCGCACCATCATGACCGCGGTCTCCGAGAAGCCCCCGCGGGCGGCCGGAGTGAAGATCACCGACGAGGGCGATGCCGCCGAGAAGCTCGTCGAGTTCCTCGTGCAGAACAGGCTGGTGTGACATGGCGTACCCCGAGAACCCGATCCTCGTCCTCCTCGACGTCGACCCGTCCGGCGCGCCGGCCAGCAGCACGGCCGGACTCCTGGGCGCGGCGGCGGGCATCGGCACGCCGGTCGCGCTGATCGTCGGCGGCTCCGACGCCGCGGTCGCCCAGGCGGCGGAGGCCGGTGCCGCCGTCGTGCTCACGGCCGACGGCGACCCGACGGCGCTCACGGTCCCGATCGTCGACGCGCTGCAGGCCGCCGCCGCGCAGGTGCAGCCCGCGGCCGTCCTCATCTCGAACTCGATCTCCGGCCGCGATGTCGCCGGGCGGTTCGCGGTGCGGACGAAGAGCGCTCTCGCCGTGGATGCGGTCGGCGTCTCCCGCGACGACGAGGGCATCGTCGCCCACCACTCGGTGTACGGCGGGGCGTACCTCGTCGACGCGGCCGCGACGTACGGCACGCTCGTCGTCACGGTGCGCCAGGGTGCGGTGGAGGCCAGGGCCGAGGCGGTCGCCTCCCCGCAGGTCGAGCAGCTTGCGGTCGTCCCCTCGGGTGCGGTCGCGGCGACCGCTGGTCCGGTCGAGGCCG
Source organism: Microbacterium sp. BLY (assembly GCF_017939615.1). Classification (NCBI taxonomy): domain Bacteria; kingdom Bacillati; phylum Actinomycetota; class Actinomycetes; order Micrococcales; family Microbacteriaceae; genus Microbacterium; species Microbacterium sp. BLY. The sequence goes on along the minus strand of NZ_JAGKSR010000001.1, from coordinate 443,933 downwards.
TCGAGGCCACCTCGTCGCGGCCCGAACTGCGCGGGGCGACCAGGGTCGTCTCGGGCGGTCGCGGACTCGCCTCGAAGGAGAAGTTCGTGCTTGTCGAGGAGCTCGCCGACGCCCTCGGGGCCGCGGTCGGCGCCTCGCGTGCCGCCGTCGACGCGGGCTACATCCCGCAGTCTCACCAGGTGGGGCAGACCGGGGTCTCGGTGTCGCCGCAGCTGTACGTCGCGCTGGGCATCTCCGGGGCGATCCAGCATCGTGCCGGCATGCAGACGTCGAAGAACATCGTGGCGATCAACAAGGATCCGGAGGCGCCGATCTTCGACGTCGCCGACTTCGGGATCGTCGGCGACGTGTTCACGATCGTGCCCCAGGTGATCGCCGCGCTCGAGGCGCGGAAGAAGTAGTCATGGCGACGCGGGTGCTGCGCCGCGGGCTTCCGCGGGTGCCGGGGGGCGAGCCGTGGCCGCCCGCCGACGTGACCGTCGATGCCGTCGATGCGGTCGAGCCGTCCGGGGTGACCGCGGCCGTCGACGCGCCGGCGGCGACCCCGGTCGCGACGCCGGCGGAGCGCGCCGAGGACCGTTCGGTGCCGCACGCGCCGGATGACACTGCTCCGGCCGCGACACCGGACGCCGCGCCGCCCCCGGCGCTCCGTCGCGGCCTGCCGCGCGTTCCCGGTGGCGAGCCGTGGCCGCCGTCCGCGGCGTCGCCCGGACCCGCCGCGGCTCCGGGCGCGGCCGCGCAGGCCGCACCCACCGCCGCTGACGCGCCGACGCCGCCCGCACCTGCGGCGCCCGCGTCCGCTTCGACCGCTGCCTCGCCGACGTCGGACCCGGCGTCCGATGCGGTGCCCGCTCCGACGACCTCCGCCGGGGGCGAGAGCGTCCGCCGCGGACTGCCTCGTGTGCCGGGTGGCGAGCCGTGGCCGCCTGCCGGCACCGCGCCCGCGCGAGCGGCCACGGCCGCGGCCGTGACGCCGGATGCCGCGCTGATCCGGGAGACGCCGTCTCCGGCGGCGCCGCCTGCCGAGCCCGCCGCCCCCGGTACCGCCCTGGCGCCCGCGGCCGACATCAGCACGCCGCTGCCCTGGACCCGCACGGTCTGGGACGGTCGTGCCCCCCGACACCTTCCGGCCGCCGCCCCGACCGCTCGCCGGCGTCCGACCTGGACCCAGGCGATCGCGGCGCTGTTCGGCGCCGCCGCCCTCGGCGTGCTCGCCGCCGCAGCCGTCGCCCTCGTCCGCGCGCTGCTGAGCCTCCCTTTCCTGCAGGACTTCCTGGCCGCCTACCCCGGCGAGTACGAGCCGCCGATCCCCGTCGAGCCCGGCTTCGCGCCGTGGGTCAACTGGGCGCACTTCTTCAACATGTTCCTCATCGTTCTGATCATCCGATCCGGTCTGCAGGTGCGCACCGAGAAGCGGCCGAGCGTGTTCTGGACGCCGCGGAACAACCCGAAGGGCAAGATCAGCCTGAACCTCTGGTTCCATCAGGCCCTCGACATCCTGTGGCTGCTGAACGGCGTGATCTTCGTGGTGCTGCTGTTCACCACGGGCCACTGGGTGCGGATCGTGCCGACGAGCTGGGAGGTGTTCCCGAACGCGCTGTCGGCGGCGCTGCAGTACATCTCGTTCGACTGGCCGCACGAGAACGGCTGGAACAACTACAACAGCCTGCAGCAGCTGGCCTACTTCGTCACCGTCTTCGTCGCGGCGCCGCTCGCGGCCGTCACCGGATTCCGCATGTCGGGGCTGTGGCCCAAGAAGGCGGAGCGCCTGTCGAAGGCGTACCCGGTGGAATGGGCCCGCGCCCTGCACTTCCCGGTGATGCTGTACTTCGTGGCGTTCATCATCGCGCACGTCGCGCTGGTGATGCTGACCGGATTCCTGCGCAACCTCAACCACATGTTCGCCGCACAGGACGCCGCGACGTGGACCGGGTTCTGGGTGTTCATCGCCTCGCTCGTGGTGATCGCGATCGCGTGGGTCGCCGCGCGTCCGCTGGTGCTCGCGCCGATCGCCAAGCTGTTCGGCAAGGTCTCGGGGCGCTGATCCATGACCGACCGCACCGCCATCGAGGACTACTGGCGCGAGGCCCGCACCGCGCTGCCCCACCTGCCCGAGACGCTTCCCGAGGCGTGGGGCTTCGGCGCGACGCCGGAGCACGCCGACGAACTGCTGGAGCTCGTGCTCGCCGGCATCAAGGTGGGCACCGCATCCTCCCTCTGGGACTACGAGGAGTCAGGGGAGCCGCTGCCGACCGTCGGTGAGCTCAGCATCATCCTCGACGGGACCGGCGCCCCGCGCGCGGTGATCGAGACCACCGCGATCGACATCGTGCCGTTCGACGAGGTCGACGAGGCGCACGCCTTCGCCGAGGGCGAGGGGGACCGCACGCTGGCGCACTGGCGCGACGTGCACGAGCGCTACTGGCGCACCCACTCCGAGAACCCGCGCGGCTACGCCCCCGACATGCCCGTCGTGTGCGAGCGCTTCCGGCTGCTCCTGCCCGCCGGCGCGGAGGCCTGAGGAGAGGGAGATCATGGCAGAGGCCTACATCGTCGACGCGGTCCGTTCGCCGGTCGGACGCCGGGGTGGCGCCCTCGCCGAGATCCACCCCGCCGATCTCGGCGCGCACAGCCTGACGACCGTCGTGGCGCGCACGGGCATCGATCCCGGCGCCGTCGACGACGTGATCCTCGGCGCCATCGACGCGATCGGCGGGCAGGCGGGCAACGTCGCCCGCACGGCGCTGCTCGTCGCCGGATTCCCGGAGCACGTGCCGGGCGTCACGATCGACCGGCAGTGCGGATCCAGCCAGCAGGCCGTGCACTTCGCCGCGCAGGCGGTGCTCAGCGGCACCAGCGACCTCGTGATCGCCGGCGGCCTGCAGAACATGTCGCGGATCCCGCTGACCGCTGCCGCGACTGTCGGCCGGGAATACGGCTTCACAACGCCGTATGCCGAGTCCCCGGGCTGGCAGGCGCGCTACGGCGATCAGGAGATCTCGCAGTTCCGAGGCGCGGAGCTCATCGCCGAGCGCTGGCACATCTCGCGCGAGGAGATGGAGCGGTACGCCCTGGAGAGCCACCGCCGCGCGGCCCGGGCGCAGGATGAGGGGCGGTTCGCGGCGGAGATCGCGCCGCTCGGCGGCCTCGACCACGACGAGGGCGTGCGCCGGGACACCACTCTGGAACGCATGGCCGGCCTGCAGACGCTCGCGCCCGGCGGGCGGATCACGGCCGCGGTCGCCTCCCAGATCAGCGATGCGTCGAGTGCGGTCCTGATCGCGAGCGAGCGGGCCGTGCGCACTCATGGGCTCACGCCCCGCGCCCGCATCCACCACCTCTCCGTGCGCGGCGACGACCCGGTGCTCATGCTCACGGCACCGATCCCGGCGACCAGGCACGCGTTGGAGCGCACGGGGCTCCGGATCGACGACATCGACCTGTTCGAGGTCAACGAGGCGTTCGCCTCGGTCGTGCTCGCCTGGATGCGCGAGATCGGCGCGCCGCACGAGAAGGTCAACGTCAACGGCGGCGGCATCGCGCTCGGGCACCCGATCGGCGCGACCGGCACCCGCATCCTCGCGACCCTGCTGAACGAGCTGGAGCGCACCGGCGGTCGCTACGGTCTGCAGACGATGTGCGAGGGTGGCGGCGTCGCGAACGTCACGATCATCGAACGCCTCTGAGGCAGACGAAAGGGCCGCCCCGCGGGGCGGCCCTTTCGGTGCGGACGAAGGATCAGGGACGCACGAACCGGACCTCGGTGAGCGTCTCACCCAGGAACGGCTCGGTGTGTGCGGCGCCGTCGAGGTGGAACCCGTTGCGCGTGTAGAAGCGGTGCGCGCGGGGGTTGTCCTCGGCGACCCAGAGGTAGAGGGGCTCGTCCTTCTCGACGGCCGCGTCGAACAGCTTCTGGCCGATGCCGGTCGAGTGGTACGCGTCCAGCAGGTAGATGAAGTACAGCTCGCGGAACGCCGGGGCGTCCTTGTCGCGCGCCGGACCCGATCCGACGAAGCCGACGATCTCGCCGTCGACGAGGGCCGCGTTCATCTTGAAGTCCGGGCCCTGCGCGGCCCAGTGTGTCCACAGCTCGGCCATGCGCCGGGGGGAGACCTTCTCCAGCGCCGCCTTGCTGATGAGGTGATCGTAGGTCTCGTGCCAGCACTGCGCATGCACGCGACCGAGGGCTTCCGCATCCACATCACGGACCGGACGGACGATGACTTCGGGCTGGGCTTCGGCGCTCATGCGGTGACTCTACGGCGGGTCCGTGGAAATCGGAAATCGGGAGGAAGCCGCTCCGGGGGCCCTCCGAGGGCATGGAGGATTCGGACAAGGAAGTTCGATCATCGTGCGCGGATGGCTACGATCAGTGCTCGTGAATGTGATCTGGCGGACCCTCCTCGTGATCCTCGGTGCGCGTCGTCGCGTGCGGCAGGGGAAGACCCTCGACCCGACCGCCGTCGGCACCGTCACGGTCACCACCCTCCCCACCGACCTGGACATCCTGCGGCACATGAACAACGGCCGCTACCTGTCGCTGTTCGACCTCGGCCGCTGGGATCACCTGATCCGCACGGGCCTGTTCGACGTCATGAAGGAGAAGGGCTGGTACGCGGTCGTCTCCAGCGAGACGATCACCTTCCGCAAGTCGCTGCAGCTGTGGCAGCGGTTCGAGGTGCAGTCGCGGTTCATCGGGCACGACGAGAAGGCCCTGTTCCTGGAGCACCGGGCCGTGGTCGGCGGCGAGGTCTACGCCCGCGCCATCGTGCGGGCCCGCGTGCTGCGCCGCTCCGGCGGCACGGTCAGCAACGAGGAGCTCTTCGCCGCGGTGGGCAAGCCCGACGGGGTGCCGGAGATCGACGCGTGGGTGCACGACTGGGCCGCGGCGTCCGCCCTGCCTCCCGTGCGCACCCCCGCCCCCAGCATCTGGAACTGACCCGACTGCGGCCCGCCCGGTCGGGCACCCCGGGATTCCTCGACCGGAGACCTAGGGTGGTCACATGGCAGAGTCGTCGTCATCCTCCGCGGAGGCGGGGGCATCCGCATCCCTCGCCGATAAGGCCGTCGAACTCGCGCGCCGCTGGGTGATCGAGGCGGCCGCGGCCGACGTCGACCCCGCCGCCGCACGTCTCGCCGGTGTGCTCCGCGATGCCAACGGTCTGCCGTTCACCCTCGGCTTCGTCGACGGTGTCATGCGGCCCGAGAGTCTCACCGCCGCGGCCGCCCGACTGCACCGGATCGCGCCCATCGTCCCGGAGTTCCTGCCGTGGTACCTGCGCTCCGCGGTGCGGCTCGGCGGCGGCGTCGCCCCCGTGCTGCCGACGCCGGTCGTACCGATCGCGCGGCGGGCCCTGCGCGAGATGGTGGGGCACCTCGTCGTGGACGCGCGACCCGCGAAGCTCGGCCCCGCCATCGAGAAGCTGCGGGAGTCGGGCTCGCGCCTGAACCTCAACCTCCTCGGCGAGGCCGTGCTCGGAGAGGCGGAGGCCCAGCGGCGGCTCGACGGCATCCACGAGCTCATCCGGCGTCCCGACGTCGACTACGTCTCCGTCAAGGTCTCCGCCATCGTCAGCCGCATCTCGATGTGGGGCTTCGACGAGGTGGTCGACCGGGTCGTGGAGCGGCTGCTGCCGCTCTACCTCACGGCCGCGGGCGACGGCACCTTCATCAACCTCGACATGGAGGAGTACCGCGACCTCGATCTCACGATCGCCGTGTTCACGCGACTCCTGGAGGATCCGCGGCTCACGGGGCTGGAGGCGGGGATCGTCCTCCAGGCGTATCTCCCCGATGCGCTCCCGGCGCTGCAGGAGCTCACCGCCTGGGCGCAGGACCGCGTGATCCACGGCGGAGCCCGCATCAAGGTGCGTCTCGTGAAGGGCGCCAACCTCGCGATGGAACACGTCGAGGCGACCCTGCACGGGTGGACGCCGGCGCCGTACGACACGAAACTCGACACCGACGCCAACTACCTGCGCTGCCTCGACTGGGCGATGCAGCCCGCCCACACGTCCGCCGTGCGTCTCGGCGTCGCGGGACACAACCTCTTCGGCATCGCCCACGCGTGGCTGCTGGCCGGGGAGCGCGGCGTCCGCGACGCCGTCGAGTTCGAGATGCTGCTCGGCATGGCCCAGGGGCAGGTGCAGGCGGTCTCCCGCGAAGTCGGGCCGGTGCTGCTGTACGTGCCGGTCGTCGCCCCCGCCGAGTTCGACGTCGCCATCAGCTACCTCGTCCGGCGGTTGGAGGAGAACGCGTCGTCCGAGAACTTCCTCTCCGCCGCGTTCCACCTCCACGACGACGAGGCGCTCTTCACGCGCGAGGCCCGTCGCTACCTCGCGGCGCTCGACCGGGCCGACGACCCGGCACTGGCGGTCGGCCCGCGGCGCACCCAGGATCGCCTCGCCCCCGTGCACGAATCCGTGCGGCCCGCTCCCGTCGGACCGGCCGCCGAGGTCGACCTCACCAAGGCCGTGCTCGGCATCGTGCGGGGCTCCGACGACGGCGACACCGGTGCCTACCTTGAGACCGCCGTGTACGCGGCCCGGGAGCGCGGCGAGGACACCGGAGGTGCCCCGGGCTTCGCGAACACCCCCGACACCGACCTCTCTCTGTCGGCCAACCGCACGTGGGCGGACGGAATCCGCGACCGCCTCGCGGACTCCTCGGCCGGGGAGACGGTGCTCGCCGCGGCCCGCGTCGACGACGCTGACGACCTCGGCCGTGTCGTGCGGAGCGTGCAGGATGCGGCAGCCGCCTGGGGCGCACGGCCCGCCGCCGAGCGAGCCGAAGTGCTGCTGCGCGCCGCCGCCGCGCTCGAAGCCCGACGCGGCGACCTCATCGAGGTCGCCGCCGCGGAGACCGGGAAGGTCTTCGCCGAGGCCGACGTCGAGGTGAGCGAGGCCGTCGACTTCGCCCGGTACTACGCGGCGACGTGCCGGGAGCTCGACGCGATCTCCGGAGCCGTGTTCGTCCCCGCCCGGGTGACGGTCGTCGCCCCGCCCTGGAACTTCCCGCTCGCCATCCCCGCGGGCGGGGTGCTCGCCGCCCTCGCCGCCGGATCGGGCGTCGTGCTGAAGCCCGCCCCGCAGGCGCGGCGGTGCGCGGCCGTTCTCGCCGACGCCCTGTGGGAGGGCGGCGTGCCCCGAGAAGCCCTCGCACTCGTGGACATCGAGGAAGGGGAGCTCGGGCGCGCCCTCATCACCGACGAGGCCGTGGACCGGGTGATCCTCACCGGATCGTGGGAGACGGCTGCGCTGTTCCGGTCCTGGCGGCCCGACCTGCCGCTGCTCGCGGAGACCAGCGGCAAGAACGCGATGATCATCACCCCCTCGGCCGACCTCGACCTCGCGGTCGCCGACCTCGTCAAGAGCGCATTCGGGCACGCAGGGCAGAAGTGCTCCGCGGCCTCCCTCGCGATCCTCGTCGGACCTGTCGGGCGCTCGCAGCGCTTCGCCCGACAGCTCGCCGACGCCGTCCGCTCGCTCCGCGTCGGCTGGCCCGGCGATCCGCTCGCCGAGGTCGGGCCCGTCATCGAGAAGCCCCAGGGCAAGCTCGCCTGGGCGCTCACCGAGCTCGATGGCGACGAGCGGTGGCTCATCGAACCCGCCCTCGACGCCGCCGACGACGGCAGCGGGCGGCTGTGGCGCCCCGGGGTGCGGGTCGGCGTGCAGGCCGGGTCCCGCTTCCACACGGAGGAGTTCTTCGGACCGGTCCTCGGGATCATGCACGCGCCGACCCTCGCGAAGGCCGTCGACCTGCAGAACGCGGTCGCCTACGGACTCACGGCCGGCCTGCACACGCAGGACCCCGACGACCTCGCCTTCTGGCTCGACCGGGTGCAGGCCGGGAACCTCTACGTCAACCGCGGCACCACCGGTGCCATTGTGCAGCGGCAGCCGTTCGGCGGCTGGAAGCGCTCCTCGGTCGGCGCCGGGGCCAAGCCCGGCGGTCCGAACCACCTCATCGGACTCGGGTCGTGGCGCGCGCAGCACGGGTCCCCGGCGTCGAGCACCCTGCACCTGCGGGGACTCGACTCGCGGATCACCGGGCTCATCGAGGCCGCGCAGCCGGCGCTCCCGTACGAGTCCTTCGAGTGGCTGCGGCGCTCCGCCCTCTCCGATGCGCTCGCATGGGACCGCGAGTTCGGGCGCGTGCGGGACGTGAGCCGGCTGGAGGTCGAACGCAACCTCTTCCGCTACCGTCCCGTGCCCGTGGAGATCCGCGCGACCGCGGACGCCGCGCTGCACGATCTCCTGCGCGTCATCATCGCCGGGGTCCGCGCCGGCGCCGACTTCGTCGTGTCGACCCCGGCGGGGCTTCCGGCCGGCGTCCGGCACGCGCTGGGCGACCTCGACGCCGTGGTCTTCCTGGAGACCGACGACGAGTGGCTCCAGCGGATGCAGGTGGCCGAGGCGGAGGCGGCGCCGACGGATGTCGCTGTTCCGGTGCTGCCGCGGCACGGACGCGTGCGGCTCATCGGTGGACGGGACGCCGTCGCCGCCCTCCACACCAGCCTGGCACGCGCCACCGACGGTGATCCGGACCTCGCGGTGTACGACGCGGAGGTGACCGCGGCCGCCCGCATCGAGCTCCTTCCGTTCGTGCACGAGCAGTCCGTGTCGATCACCGCCCACCGCTACGGCAACCCCGATCCCTGGAGCGCCTCCGTCATCTGATCGCTCGCGCGGGTCCGCCGGGTGCGTCGAGTGCGTTTCGCGGTACGTTTCCGATCCCGCCCATTTCCGGTGCGGGTGCGAAAAGGCGCCTCCCCGGGCCATCCGGGGTGCGTTTGTGATCCCGCGGTGCGGGGTGTGGGGGAGGGGAGGGGGATGCGGGACGGGAGTGGGTGTAAAAGATTCTTGACATGGACGGAAGGGCGGCGTAGCTTGGTGTCAAGAATCTTTGACACAAGGAGCAGCGCATGGTCTACGAAGAGCGCAACGTCTGGGCGGGGCTCATCGTCAGCCCGATCGTCGCGATCGCCTACGTCCTGCTGCTGCTGCAGCAGGCTGACGGCGGCCCGCTCACCGCGACGGACTGGTTCCCGCTCATGCTGTGGACGATCGGCGCGGGCATCGTCGGCACGATCGTCGTCAGCATCCTGTGGGGGATCGTCGCCGGGATGGCGGACCCGGACGGCGTGGGCCGCTCCGACATCCGCGACCGCGACATCGGCCGGATGGGAGCCCGCGTGGAGCAGGCCTTCGTCGCCATCGCCGGCATCGGGGTCATCGTGCTCTGCGGCATCGGCGCCGACGCGTTCTGGATCGCGAACACCATGTACGCCGGGTTCCTCGTGGCGGCCGTCGTCGGCGGTATCGCCCGGGCGGTCGCGTACCGTCGGGGCCTCGTCTGATGGTCAAGCCCACCCTCGTCTCCAACAGCATCCGCGCCCACCGCGAGCGCGCGGGACTCACCCAGGCCGAGCTCGCCCGCACGATCGGCGTGACGCGGCAGACCCTCATCGCGATCGAGCAGCAGAAGTACTCGCCGACGCTCGAGCTCGCGTTCCAGATCGCCCGGGCCTTCGGTGTCGGCATCGACGACCTGTTCGCGTACCCGACCGACCCCGGAGGTGCCGCATGACCGAGACGATGCCCGTCTGGGCGCGCGAGACGTACGGTCCGGCATCGGGCACCGTGCTGACCCGGGTGCCCGTGCCGCGGCCGCGCCGGGGAGAGGTCGTGCTGCGGGTGCGGGCGACGGCGCTCAACGCCGGGGACGTGCGGCTGCTCCTCGGCGACCCGCTGCTCGTGCGGCCGTTCTTCGGCCTCACCCGTCCGAAGCACCCGGTGCGCGGCCTCGACGTCGCCGGCACCGTCGTGGCGGTCGGCGCCGACGTCGTGAACGCGGAGCTCGGCGAACTCGTCGTCGGGGAGCTGCAGGGCGGCGGGGGTCTCGCGACGCATGCGCGCATCGCGGCCGACCGGGTCGTCCCGATCCCGCCCGATGTGACCACCGAGGCCGCCGCGTGCCTGCCGATCGCCGGCGGGACGGCCTGGCAGGCCCTCGACGCGGCCCGGATCGGACTACGGCACCGGGCGCAGCGCGTGCTCGTGATCGGCGCGTCCGGGGGCGTGGGCACGTTCGCGGTGCAGCTCGCCGCACTCCGGGGTGCGGAGGTGTGGGCGACCTGCCGCGCGCAGAACGCCCTCCTGCTGGAACGTCTCGGCGCCGTGCACACGCTCGACCACCGCACGTCCCCGCTGGCCGACCTGCCCGCCGGTCGGTTCGATGCGGTCGTGGACATCGCGGGCGGGATTCCCCTCCGCGACCTCCAGCGGCTGGTGCGGGCGGACGGCCGGGTGGTGCTCGTGACGGGCGACGGCGGACACGTCCTCGGCCCGGTGCCGCGGATGATCTGCGCAGCGGCGCTCTCGATCAACGGGCCCCGCGTCGTGTCGCTCGCGGCCCGCTCCCGCCCCGAGGTGCTCGCGAAGCTGCTGGAGCTCGTGGAGGAAGGGCATCTGGTGCCCGTGGTGGAGCGGGCGCATCCGTTCGCGGAGGCGGTGGCGGCGCTCGCGCACGTCGAGGCCGGGCACACCGTCGGCAAGGTCGTGGTGACGCAGCTCGAGGACTGACCACGACACGGGATCGATGCTGGTGGCGCCCAGGGTGCGGTGGCACAATGGTCACCGGCGTGCCCGAGTCGCATCTTCCCCTCCGCCTCGTCCGAGCAGGGGGTCGAAGGACCGCCGGGCCCCTGGACAGCGTCCGCCGCGCCCGTTCACACGAGGAGCATCCATGTCGACGCCGGAGACCGCCGTCACCACCGCCCCCACCCGCACCGCGCACCGCCGCCACTACCTGATGTGCCGTCCCGAGCACTTCACGGTGAACTACTCCATCAATCCGTGGATGGAGCCGTCGCGGCCCACCGACACCGCGAACGCCGTCGCCCAGTGGCAGAAGCTCTACGACCTTTACGTCGAGCTGGGCCACGAGGTGGAGCTCATCGATCCGCTGCCCGGCTACCCGGACATGGTCTACACGGCCAACGGCGGCTTCCTCATCGACGGGCGCGCCTACGTGCCGGAGTTCCGGTTCGTGGAGCGCCAGGGCGAGGCTCCGGCCTTCGCCGACTGGTTCCGCGCCGCCGGCTACGACACGGTCATGCCGAAGGAGGTCAACGAGGGCGAGGGCGACTTCCTCCTCGTCGGCGACGTCATCCTCGCCGGCACTGGCTTCCGCTCCACCGGCGACAGCCACCGCGAGGTCGGCGAGGTCTTCGGCCGGGAGGTCGTCTCGCTCAACCTCACCGACCCGCGCTTCTACCACCTCGACACCGCGATCGCCGTGCTCGATCCGGTTCAGGGCGTGGAGAACGGCGGCCCGGAGCGCGCGAACATCGCGTACCTCCCCGGCGCCTTCGACGACGCGAGCCGTGCCGAGCTGGAGAAGCGCTTCCCGGACGCGATCCTCGTCTCGGACGAGGACGGCGCGGTGTTCGGCCTGAACTCTTCCAGCGACGGCTACAACGTCATCATCTCGCCGCGGGCGAAGGGCTTCGAGCAGCAGCTCCGCGAGCGCGGCTACAACCCGATCACCGTCGACCTGTCCGAGCTGCTGCTCGGCGGCGGCGGCATCAAGTGCTGCACGCTCGAGCTGCGGGGTGCGGAGTGACGATCGAGCAGACGGCGGGCGCTTCGACCCTTCGACAGGCTCAGGGACCCAGCGCGGTCGCGGAGCCGCACGTCGCCCACAACTACCACCCGCTGCCCGTCATGATCGCGCGCGGCGAGGGGGCGTGGGTCACCGATGTGGAGGGCAAGCGCTACCTCGACCTGCTCGCGGCGTACTCGGCCGTGAACTTCGGTCATCGGCATCCCGCGCTCGTCGCGGCGCTGGCCGAGCAGCTGGGCCGGGTGACGCTCGTCAGCCGCGCCTTCCAGAGCGACATGCTGGAGCCGTTCGCCGCCGCGCTCGCCGCCCTCTGCGGCAAGGAGCTCGTGCTGCCGATGAACACGGGTGCCGAGGCGGTGGAGACCGGCATCAAGGTCGCCCGCGCCTGGGGCTACCGCGTGAAGGGCATCCCGGAGGGGCAGGCCAGGATCATCGTCGCGGCGGGGAACTTCCACGGCCGCACGACGACGATCGTGGGCTTCAGCGACGACCCGACCGCGCGCGACGACTTCGGTCCGTACGCGCCGGGCTTCGACGCGGTGCCCTACGGCGACGCTGACGCCATCGCCGCCGCCATCACGGCGGACACCGCGGCGGTGCTGGTCGAGCCCATCCAGGGTGAGGCCGGGGTCGTGATCCCGCCGGAGGGCTACCTCCGGCGCATCCGCGAGATCTGCGACGAGAAGAACGTGCTGTTCATCGCCGACGAGATCCAGGCGGGGCTCGGGCGGGTCGGCGAGACGTTCGCGTGCGACCGCGAGGGCGTCGTCCCCGACCTGTACCTGCTCGGCAAGGCGCTCGGCGGCGGCATCCTTCCGGTGTCGGCCGTGGTGGGGAACGCCGATGTGCTCGGCGTGATCCGGCCCGGTGAGCACGGCTCCACCTTCGGCGGCAACCCGCTGGCGGCGGCCGTCGGCCTCCGCGTGGTGGAGATGCTGCAGACGGGCGAGTTCCAGGAGCGTGCGCGGGCGCTCGGCGCTCATCTCGAGCAGGCGCTGCAGCCGCTGATCGGCCACGGGGTCACCGGGGTGCGTCTGGCCGGGCTGTGGGCGGGCGTCGACATCGACCCCGCCGTCGGCACCGGCCGCGAGATCGCGGAGAAGCTGCTCGACCGGGGCGTGCTCGTGAAGGACACGCACGGGCAGACAATCCGCATCGCGCCGCCGCTCGTCATCCGGGCGACCGAGCTGGACTGGGCCGTCGAGCAGCTGAAGGTGGTTCTCGACGCCTGACCGCGGCCGACCCACCCCCTTGCATACGAGCCACCCCCTTGCGGACGACCGCAAGGGGGTGGCTCGTCTCGAAAGGGGTGGGTCGACGGGTCAGGCGGGCGGGGAGTCCGGGTCGAGCGTGCGGAGGGTATCCTCCTCCGCGGCGTTGTCGGCCGCGAGCTCGTCCTCGGTGTTCTCGTCGCCGCCCAGCGGGGCGTCGTGGCCGGGGCCGGAACTGCCCTGGATGGCGCCACCGGTCGACTCGCCGCGCGAGCTGTCGCCCTGGATCGCGCCGCCGGTGCCGTCGCCCTGGCCGGAGTTCTCGTCAGGGACGTCGACGCCGGGAGCGCCTTCGGCCGGATCCTGCGGGTGCGGGGTGCTCATGTTCTCGTCCATGACCCGACGCTACGACCGTCGGGCCGCGATGAGGAAGGCGTTGACAAATGCCTCCGCAGCTCACTCGTCGCGGCGCGGCAGGCGGATGGGCGTGGTCGCCGCCGCCTTCTCCGTGTAGTCGACCGGCTCGACCGGCTGGATGACCCGCAGCGGCCGGGTCTCGTCGAGCGTCAGTCGGAAGCGGCTGCTCTCCTCCCGCCGCAGTCGCCCGGACGTCAGCACCCACGTCACGCCGATCGCGCACGCGATGAAGCCGGCCGTACCGCCGAGCATGATCGCGGCGCGGGGACCGAACGCGTCGGCCACCCAGCCCGCGATGGGGGCGCCGACCGGCGTCGACCCCATGATGACGGCCATGTAGAGGGCGAGGACCCGGCCGCGCAGCGCCGGATCCGTCGTGATCTGCACGTAGCCGTTGGCCGTGGTCAGCAGCGTCACGATCATGAAACCGGTGAACGTGAGCGTGACCGCGTAGGAGAGGTAGGTGGGCATCGCGGCCGAGACGAAGGCCGCGATCCCGAAGCCGCCCGCCGCGAGGATCACCACACGCACCCGCGCCCGGTCGCGACGCGCGGCGAGGAGGGCACCGATCAGCGAGCCGATCGCGAGCACCGAGCTCAGCACGCCGTAGCCGTCGGCGCCGGCCCCGAACTCCAGCGCCATCGTCGAGGCGAAGATCGGGAAGTTCATTCCGAACGCGCCGATGAGGAACACCGTCACGAACACGACCTTGAGGTCGCTGCGTGCCCAGACGTACCGGAAGCCCTCGGCGAGGCCGCCGCGGCTGCGGTTCTTCGGGCGCGGGGCCAGCAGGTGCGTGCGCATGAGCAGCAGCGCGACGATCATGGCAAGGAACGTCGCGGCGTTGACGATGAACACCCAGCCGGAGCCGATCGCCACGATCAGCAGACCGCCGACCGCGGGGCCGATCATGCGGGCGAGGTTGAAGGAGGCGGAGTTGAGGGCCACGGCGTTCGACGTCTCGGACGCGGACACCATGTCCGACACGAACGCCTGGCGGGCGGGCGCGTCGAACGCGTTGACGATGCCGAATCCGAGGGCGAAAGCGAGCATCATCGGCAGGGTCATCACGCCGGCGAGCAGCAGCGAGCCCACCGCGATGGCGAGGCCGAGCAGCGCGGTCTGTGTCGTCAGGAGGATCTTCCGCCGGTCGAAGCGGTCGGCGACCCAGCCGGTCAGGCTCACGAGCACCAGGGGAGGGCCGAACTGCAGCGCCATGGTGACGCCCATCGCGGTGGCGTCGTTGTCGGTGAGCTCGGTCAGCACCACCCAGTCCTGCGCGGTGGCCTGCATCCACCCGCCGACGTTGGACACGAGGGCGCCGGCGAACCAGATGCGGTAGTTGATGTTCGCGAACGAACGGAACATGGCGCTCATCGCTCCACCACCCTCCGCATCAGGGCGCTCGCTTCTCGCAGGGTCGCCAGCTCCTCCTCGGTGTAGTCGACCTCGCGGAGCATGTCGGCCAGCAGCACGTCGCGACGGCGGATGGTCTCGGCGACGATCTCGATACCGGCGGGAGTGATGTCCACCTGCACGCGACGGCGGTCGTCCTCGTCCGGGGTGCGGGCCACGAACCCCTGTTCCTCGAGCCCGTTCACGATGCTCGTCATCGACGGAGCGGTCACCCGCTCGCGCTCGGCGAGGGTGGAGATCGTCCGGCGGCCGTTCATGCGCAGCTCGGCGAGCACGGCGAGCTGGGTGTCGCTCATCAGGTCGGCGGCGCGGGCGCAGCGGAGCCGGCGGGCGAGCCGGAAAGTGGCCATGCGGAGGTCTGTGGCGGTGAGGTGCAGGGAATCATCGGACGCAGACATACTTAGTTAGTCTATCTAATATTTCCGACCGCGGGTCGGGGACGGACGAGGCCACCGGGCACAATGGAGGGGTGACCCGAACGATCGCCCTCGAAATCGCCGTCCAGGACCCCGCCGGAGTGCGCATCGCCGCCGAGGTCGGCGCCGCCCGCGTCGAACTCGCCACCGCTCTCGCCCTGGGCGGACTCACCCCCTCGCCCGCCACGCTCGACCTCGCCCTCGAGGCCGCGGGCGCCGGAGGACCCGAGGTGCACGTCCTCATCCGTCCGCGCGCCGGCGGCTTCCACTACAGCGCCGACGAGCTCGCCGTCGCCGAGCGCGACGTGCGCCACGCGATCGCCGCCGGAGCCGCGGGAGTGGTGATCGGCGCGCTCGACGGCGAGGGGCGGCTGGATCGCGACGCCATGGCCCGGCTGCGGGATGCCGCCGACGGCGCCCCGGCGACCCTGCACCGCGCGATCGACGTCACCCCCGACCCGGTGGCGACCCTGCGTGCGGCGCGCGAGCTCGGACTCCGTCGGGTGCTCACCTCCGGAGGGGCATCCGCCGCGATCGACGGCATCGACACGCTGCGCGCCCTCGTCGCCGCGGCCGAGGGGCAGATCGAGATCATGGCCGGCAGCGGCGTCGACGTCGCGAGCGCTCCGGTGCTGGCCGCGACCGGTGTCGACGCGATCCACTTCTCCGCGAAGCGCGCCGTCGTCGAGGACGGCGGGGTACGCATGGGCTCCGCCTCCGACGGTGTCGGCGGATACGAGGTGACCGATCGCGACATCGCCTTCGCCATCCGCGACGCCCTCGCGGAGACCGAGCGGTAAGGCAGGACCATGACCGAGACCCGCGAGTACACCGACAGCCACGGCATCGTCATCGTCTACGACGTCCACCCGGCGGAGGGGACGCCCCGCGGGGTCGTCCAACTGCTGCACGGGGTGGGTGAGCACGCGGGGCGGTACCCCGCGCTCATCGCGGCTCTCACCGGGGCGGGATTCAGGGTCTACGCCGACGACCACCGCGGACACGGGCGCACCGGCATGCGCCAGCACGGCGACCCGGCCCGGCTCGGACGGCTCGGCCCCGGAGGTCTCCGGGCAGCCAAGGACGCGATCTGGCAGCTGACCGGCCTCATCCGCGACGAGAACCCCGACCTCCCGCTCGTGCTGCTCGGACACTCGTGGGGGTCGTTCCTCGCGCAGATGCTGCTGAACGAGCACGCCGAGGCCTTCGACGCGGTCATCCTGTCGGGCTCGGCGCTGCGCACGCCCCGCTCGCTGAACCCGGCGCCGCTGAACGCCGCCTGGGCCGCCGACGACGCGACCGGGTACGAGTGGCTGAGCCGCGACCCCGCGGTGTGGAAGGCCTTCGAGGAGGATCCGCTCACGACGGGCGTGCCGCTGCTCACGCTCTTCGGCCCGCTCGACGCGGCGCGACTCTACGGACGCCCGGCGAAGCACCTGGCGCGCGACCTCCCGATGCTGCTCCTCGTCGGCCGTGACGATCCGGTCGGCGGCCCGCGCAGCGTCCACAAGCTCGCCGACGCGTACCGCCGGCGCTCCGGGCTCACCGACGTCACGACCCTCGTCTATCCCGACGCCCGGCACGAGATCTTCCAGGAGCTCCAGCAGGACGAGGTGCGCGCCGACGTGCTCGCCTGGCTCGACGCCCACATCCCCACCCGCTGACCGTCCCCTTCCGCCGGTCCCGCGGGATCACTTCCGCACCTCCCTCCGGCCCGAGCGGAGCGTTTTCGAACACGCACGGTGACGGGGCGAGGTGCGCCCGGCCGGGTGGCGGGATCAGGAACGGGCGGGGGAGGGAGTACCGGGGAGCGGTTCTGATCCCGCACCGGATGGAGGGGCGGGGAGGGAGGTGTGTGACGCGGGATGACGCGGGGTGAAGGCGTGTGACGGACGAGGGTCGCGCGCCACGCGAGCCGCCCTAGATTCGGGGCACACCGCACGAGCGAGGGGGAGGGCCCGCCGCGATGAGCTTCCTGACCGACTGGCACGAGTGGCATGCGTCGCGCGAACGGTATGCGGGGTCGGAGTACGGGCCGTCGGCGCTCGAGTCGACGAACTGGCTCATCACCGAACCCGCGGCCGTCGACGGAGTCCCGGGACTCTGGGCTCTCACCGGGGACGGAGGCATCCGCGGCAGCGAGCTCGGACCCTCCGGATCGGTCGTCACACTCCGCGGGACGCAGACCCTGCGCCTGGGCCGTCGGGAACTGCGCGTGTTCGACCGTCACGGGGCGCTCGCCCTCCGCGTCTGGAACCCGGCGCGCCCGCAGCGGGAGTGGTTCACGGCGATCGACGCGTACGCCCCGGACGAGCGCTGGCGGATCCCGGCGACATTCGAGCCCGCAGCCGACGAGCGGATGGTCGTCACGGCGGTCGACGGTGAGGAGCGGGAGACGCCGATCGCGGGACGGCTCCGGTTCGAGCTCGCCGGCGCACCCCACGAACTCACCGTCACCCGCGCCGGCAGCGGGGCGCTCAGCGCCGTCTTCGCCGACGGCACGAACGGCCTCGAGACCTACCGGTTCCGATTCCTGCCGGTGGAGGAGCCCGCCGCCGACGGATCGGCGGTGATCGACTTCAACCGCGCCTACCTGCCGCCGTGCGCCTTCTCCGACCAGTTCATCTGCCCCCTGCCCACGCCCGGCAACCGCTACTCCACACCGATCAGGGCCGGGGAACGCGTGGTCGTGCTCGGCGGCTGACCCCCGCGGCGCCGCGCGCCTTAAGCTGGACCCGTGCACGGTGAATACAAGGTTCCTGGGGGCAAGCTCGTGGTCGTCGACCTCGAGGTCGAGAACGACCGGATCGCGCGGTTCCGGCTCGCCGGGGACTTCTTCCTCGAACCGGACTCCGCGCTCGACGACATCAACGCGGCGGTCGAGGGCCTCCCCGCCGAGTCGGACGCGACGGCGATCGCCGCCGCCGTCCGCGGCGCGCTCCCCGACGGCGCCCAGCTGCTCGGCTTCACCCCCGAGGCGGTCGGCACCGCCGTCCGCCGCGCGCTCGTCACCGCGCCCGGCTGGGGCGACTTCGACTGGGAGATCGTGCACGAGAAGGCGGTCTCGCCGCGCATGAACCTCGCCCTCGACGAGGTGCTCACCTCGCGGGTCGGCGAAGGCCGCCGCCGGCCCACGCTGCGGATCTGGGAATGGAACGAGTCGGCCGTCGTCATCGGGTCGTTCCAGTCGTACCGCAACGAGGTCGACCCCGAGGGCGCGGCCCGGCACGGGTTCGACGTCGTCCGTCGCATCTCCGGGGGCGGGGCGATGCTCATGGCCGCCGGGCAGATCATCACCTACTCGCTGTACGTCCCGGCCTCGCTCGTCGCCGGCATGACCTTCGCCGACTCCTACGCGTTCCTCGACGACTGGGTGCTGCAGGCGCTGCGCTCCCTCGGCATCGATGCGGTCTACCAGCCCCTCAACGACATCGCGAGCCCCACCGGAAAGATCGGCGGCGCCGCGCAGAAGCGCCTCGCGAACGGGGGCGTGCTGCACCACGCCACCCTCTCCTACGACATCGACGGCCAGATGATGACCGAGGTGCTGCGCATCGGACGGGAGAAGCTCAGCGACAAGGGCACGACGTCCGCCGCCAAGCGGGTCGACCCGTTGCGCAGCCAGACCGGGCTCGAGCGCGCCGAGATCATCGAACGCTTCAAGGACACGTTCCGCTCGCTCACCTCCGCCGAGGACGGCGGCATCACACCCGACGAATACGCCGACGCCGAGGCCCTCGTGGAGTCGAAGTTCTCGACCGACGCGTGGTTGCACCGGGTTCCGTGACCCCTTCGACCGGCTCGGGCCCTTCGACCGGCTCGGGCCCTTCGACAGGCTCAGGGACCCAGGGGGGCTCAGGGACCCAGGGGGTCGGGCGGGTGTCGGTGATCGAGGGGGACAACCTCGCGGTCGCGGCGACGCTCCCGTCCGGATCCTTCACGCTCGTCTACCTCGACCCGCCGTTCAACACCGGGCGGGTGCGGGAGCGGCAGGTGGTCACCGCCCGCCGCACGTTCACAACTCCGGAGGAATCGGCTGATTCGGACGGCAACCGCCCCGAATCGGCCGACACCGCATCGGATCTCCTGAGTTCTGAACGTGCGCCCGGCGAGCCCGAGGTGCGGCACGGGTTCCACGGACACCGGTACGAGCGGGTGCGGGGCATGCTGCGCGCGTACGACGACAGCTTCGACGACTATGGCGCCTTCCTCATGCCGCGGCTGGAGGAGGCCTGGCGTCTGCTCGCCGACGACGGCACCCTCTACCTGCACCTCGACTACCGCGAGGCGCACTATGCGAAGGTCATGCTCGACGCCGTGTTCGGTCGGGACTGCTTCCTGAACGAACTCATCTGGGCGTACGACTACGGGGCGAAGTCACGGCGACGCTGGCCGACGAAGCACGACACGATCCTCGTGTACGTGAAGAACCCGCGGACCTACGTCTTCAACTCCGACGACGTCGACCGCGAGCCCTACATGGCGCCCGGCCTGGTGACCGCGGAGAAGGCCGCGCGCGGCAAGCTCCCGACGGACGTGTGGTGGCACACGATCGTCCCCACCACCGGGCGGGAGAAGACCGGGTACCCGACGCAGAAGCCGGAGGGCATCCTCCGGCGCATCGTCGCGGCGTCCAGCCGCCCCGGTGATCGGGTGCTCGACCTGTTCGCCGGCAGCGGCACGACCGGGGCCGTGGCCTCCGCACTCGGCCGGGAGGCGGTGCTCGTGGACGACAATCCGGAGGCCGTGCGGGTCATGGCGGCGCGGATCCCGCACGCCGAGGTGCGTCGGGCCTGAGCGGGACGCGCTCGGCGGAGGCGTCAGATCCCGATTGAGACCTTCCGCAGCGTCTCGGTGACGGTCCAGACGGTGCGCATGCCGGCGGAGAGGCGCACCACGGACCCCGGGCCGACCTCGACGGGAGGGAGGGCGGGGGCGGTGAACGCGATGGTCGCGCGTCCCGACAGCACCACGAACACCTCGTCCTCCTCGGTGTCGGACGCGGTGCCGGCGGTCATCTCCCAGACGCCGATCTCGATCCCGCCCGCATCGTCGAGCACCGTGTAGGCCGTGGTCGGGGTGCCGTCGCGGACGTCTTCGGCGGGCAGGGAAGCGTGCGTCAGCGGGAGGCGGGCGGCGTCGACGACGACCCCCGGGACGAGACCGGTCACGAGTCGAACCCCATGCCGAGGGCGTCCAGGGTTTTCAGGAAAAGGTTGCGGCGCCCCTCGTTGTGGTCGGCCCTGTCCATCGCCGCGCGGACGAGGTTGATGCCGACGGACGCGGCCGGCTCCGGCGGGAAGGGGATCGGCTTCTCGCGCACCATCCGCAGCTGCGTGCGCTCGGTCTCCTCGCCGGCGAGCTTGTCGAGCATCACGTCCGCGGCGAAGCGCGCGGCCCCGACGCCGAGCCCGGTGAACCCCGTGGCGTAGGCGACCCGGCCGCCGCGGGCGGTGCCGAAGAACGCGCAGAACCGGCTGGACGAGTCGATCGCCCCGGCCCAGCGGTGCGTGAAGCGGAGTCCGGCGAGCTGCGGGAAGGTGGTGAAGAAGTGCGACGCGAGGCGGCGGTGGCTCTCCATCCGGTCTTCGTAGGCGGGGCGCACTTTGCCCCCGAAGTGGTAGACCGCGTCGTAGCCGCCGAACAGGATCCGGTCGTCGGCGGTGAGCCGGTAGTAGTGGAACTGGTTGGCGCTGTCGGCGAGTCCCTGGCGGTTGTGCCAGCCGACGGACGCGAGCTGCTCCGCCGACAGCGGCTCCGTCATCAGCACGTAGTCGTACACGGGCACCGTCATGAGGCGGTTGCGCTTCAGCAGCGAGGGGAAGACGTTCGTCGCGAGCGCCACCGCGTCGGCGGTCACCCGGCCGTGCTCGGTGACGAGGGTCACGGGGCCGGCATCGGCGCCCTCGATCCGCCGGACGAGGCTGTGCTCGTGGATCTCGACGCCGAGCTCGACGGCCACCCGCGCGAGTTCCAGACCGAGCTTCGCCGGGTGCACGAGGGCGCTGCCGTCCCGATCCCAGGCCCCGGCGAGGAACGTGGGGGAGTGCACCTCCGCCTGCACCGCCTCCTCATCGAGGAAGCCCTCCTCGTCGCGGAGCCACTCCACCTGGTGCGGTTCGACGGCGACCGCGAGCTGGCCCGTCCGCTCGAACTCGGCGTCCATGTCGTATCGGCGGACGGTCTCGGCGATGCCGTCGAGGTTCTCGTGCCCCAGCTCCTCCAGCCGGTCGATCTCCTCGGGCCAGCGGTTCACGCCGTTCTCGTGGCCGTGGGTGAGGCTGGACTCGCAGAATCCGCCGTTCCGGCCGGACGCGGCCCAGGCGACGCGGGACGCCTCGAGCAGCACGACCCGGCGTCCGGGGTCCCGCTCCTTCGCGCGCACCGCGGTCCAGAGGCCGGTGTAGCCGCCGCCGACGATCACGAGGTCTGCGTGCACGGTGCCGCGGAGGGGCGGGTGCACGGGGCGCTCGACGTCGTCGAGCCAGAAGACGGACAGGGCCGTGTCGCGCAGGGCGTCGTCGATGACGGACCGCGGAGGACGTCGGCGTTCGAAGACCGTGGTGCCCATGTTCACTCCGATGCGGGAGGGCGCGTCAGCGCGTTCCCCAGTTGTAGAGGTCTTTGTAGAGGCCCGCGTAGAGCAGGCTCTCCGTCTGGAGGATGCCGGGGATGGCGCGGATGCGGGTGGCGATGAGGTCGAGCAGGTGGTCGTCGTCCTCGCACACCGCCTCCACGAGGATGTCGAACGTCCCGAGGGTGACGACGACGTAGGCCAGCTCGGGGATCGCGGAGAGCTCCTCCGCGATCGCGCGGGGGTCGCCCGAGACGCGGATCCCGATCATCGACATGCGGTGGAAGCCGAGCTGCAGCGGGTCGGTCACGGCGACGATCTGGATGACGCCCGACTCGGTCAGGCGCTGCACGCGCTGCCGGGCTGCCGCTTCGCTGAGCCCGACTTCGCGCGCGATCTCCGCGTACGGGCGGCGCCCGTCCTCCTGCAGCAGCTCGATGATGCGCTTGGAGATGTCATCGAGGGCGGGCGGAGGTGACTTCGGACTCATATACCGATCGTGTCATTTCGACCCCTCGTGCGCAACTGATTCCGTCGAGGTTTGGCAGAAAAGCTACAGATTCCGCTGTCTTGTGGCTAGCATGGCGCCATGTCCCGACAGTCGACGACGACCGCGCCCCTGCAGAACTTCATCGGCGGAGAGCCCGTCGCGGCACGGGGGAGCGGGCGACTGCCCCTCATCGATCCCGTGACGGAAGAAGCCTACGGCGAGATCCCGCTCTCGGACCGCGCCGACGTCGATGCCGCCTACGCCGCCGCCACTGCCGCCTTCCCCGTCTGGCGTGCGACGCCCCCGGCCGAGCGCCAGCTCGCGCTGTTCCGCATCGCCGAGGAGATGGCGGCGCGCGCCGAGGAGTTCGCCGACCTCGAATCGCAGGACACCGGCAAGCCGCGGGCGACACTCGTCGCCGACGAGATCCTCCAGTCCGTCGACCAGCTGCGGTTCTTCGCCGGCGCCGCGCGGAGCCTGGAAGGGCGCGCCGCCGCGGAATACCTCCCCGGCCACACCTCGTTCGTGCGCCGGGAGCCGATCGGCGTGATCGGCCAGGTGACGCCCTGGAACTACCCCCTCAACATGGCGGTGTGGAAGATCGCCCCCGCCCTCGCCGCCGGCAACACCGTCGTGCTCAAACCCGCGGAGTCCACGCCGCTCACGACGCTGCTGCTCGCGGAGATCGTCGCCCGGCACACGCCGCCCGGCACGCTCAACGTCGTGCTCGGCGACCGCGAGACGGGGGCCGCCCTCGTCGCGCACCCGACACCCCAGATGGTCGCCATCACCGGCTCGGTGCGGGCCGGCATGGCGGTGGCCCGCGCGGCGGCCGACGACGTCAAGCGCGTGCACCTGGAACTGGGCGGCAAGGCGCCCGCGATCGTCTTCCCGGACGCGACGATCGGGAAAGCCGTCGAGGGCATCGTCGCCGGCGCCTTCTTCAACGCCGGTCAGGACTGCACGGCTGCGACCCGGGTTCTCGTGCACGCCTCCCTGCACGACGCGTTCGTCGACGCGCTGGTGGCGCGGACGCGGACGCACGCGCGCACCGGCGCCCCGCACGAGGAGGGCGTGCTCTACGGGCCGCTGAGCAGCGCCGCCCAGCTCGCCCAGGTGCAGGGCTTCATCGATCGGCTGCCCGCGCACGCCACCGTCGCCACCGGCGGAGTGCGCCAGGGCGACCGCGGCTACTTCTGGGAGGCGACCGTCGTGACCGGGGTCCGTCAGGACGACGAGGTCGTGCAGGGAGAGATCTTCGGTCCGGTGCTCACCGTGCAGCCGTTCGACACCGAGGACGAGGCGCTCGCGATGGCCAACGACGTGCCGTACGCGCTCGCCGCCTCCGTGTGGACCCGGGACCACGCCCGCGCGATGCGGTTCTCCCGCGACCTCGACTTCGGCTGCGTGTGGATCAACACCCACCTCCCGTTCGTGTCGGACATGCCGCACGGCGGGTTCCAGCACTCCGGGTACGGCAAGGACCTGTCGCAGTACGGCTTCGACGACTACACCCGGATCAAGCACGTGATGAGCGCGCTGGACTGACGCTCAGCGCGGGCCGAGGAGCTTGACCCGCCGGTGCTCGCAGAGCGTGAGCTGGGGGCGCTGGTCGATCTTCGTGGCCCCGTCGAGCTCCCACCCGTGCCGGGCGTAGAAGCGGTCGGCCCGGTGGTTCCCGTCGAGCACCCAGAGGTATGCGCGGGTGTGCCCGGCATCGATCATCCGCTGCTCCGCTGCATCCAGCAGCGCATGCCCCGCCCCCGTCGACCAGGCGTCCGGGTCGGCGTACAGCCCGTACAGCTCCGCGTCGTCCGGACCGTCGAGGTCGCGACCGGAGCCGAACGACGCCCACGCGACGACCTCGCCGTCGCGCTCGGCGACCAGCGTCCCGAGGCTGGTGGGCAGCGGTTCGGCGAAGATGCGGCGCCATCCGTCGGCCCGCTCGGTGACGGACAGCCCGTCCAGCACCTCCTGATCGATGAGCCCCTCGTACGCCGCCTGCCACGAGCGCACGTGCACACGCGCGACGGCCTCGGCATCGTCGGCGACGGCGTCACGGATCACCAGGGGCGTCATCCCTCCACCCTATGCAGGCCCGCAGACACCCTCCCCTCCCCTCCCGTCCCGTCCGTCCCGTCCCGTCCCCGTCCCCGTCCCGTCCGTCCCATCCCCCCAGGTGCACTTGCACGACCCCGGGACGTGCGGGCGACCAGAACCAGGGTTTCGTCGTGCAGCCGTGTCCGGGTCGTGCAGGTGTCACGGGCCCATCCGAGACCCCGGTCGCCCGACCGGACCGGCTCCGGCGCCCCGATTGGTCTGTCCGTCCTCCCTCCCGTTCCCTCGTCCCGGGTCACCGGCACGAGCCGGGGACGTGTGCGGGACCAGAACCGGGGTTGGGTCGTGCGGGCGTGGCGGGGTCGTGCTGGTGGCGCAGCCGCGGGGGGAGGTCGACGGGTGCGACTCGATGTGGCAGGCTGTCGGGCACCGACTCCGCACGAGCACCGACCCCTCAGAGGTTCCGCCGTATGTCCCGACCCCTCGCAGGACCGCAGACCCTGCTCCGCACGCTCAACGGACGCGCCATCCTCGAGCGTCTCGCCGCGAGCGGCCCCCAGACCAGGGCCGAGCTCATGGCGGCGACCGGACTGTCCCGCACCGCGGTCACGCAGGTGCTGCGGATGCTGGATGCGGCGGGCGCGGTGGCCGCCGCCGGTCTCGATCGCGACACCCGCGGGCCCGCCGCGGGGCGGGTCGGGCTGCACCCGGGGCTCGGTCATGCGGCAGCCGTGCACGTCGACCATCAGGCCGCCCACGTCGTCCTGGTCGACGCGACCGGCGCCGTGCGCGCCGAGCGGCACGGCCCGTTCCCCGTGGGCGGCGACCGCGTCGCGCACATCGCGGCGCTCGTCGCCGCCTGCCGACGTTCCGCCAAGGGCGCCCTCCACCTCGCCGTCGTCGGGGTCCCGGGGATCGTCGGGTCCGACGGCGCGATCCGCGATGACCAGGGTCCGGACGGAGGCGCGTTCCGTGCCGCCCTCACCGCCGCACTCGACTGCCCGGTGCGTATCGAGAACGACGTGAACCTCGCCGCGCTCGCGGAGCTCACCACCGGCGTCGGCGCCGATCTGGCGAGCTTCGCGCTGCTCCTCCTCGACGACGACCTCGGCGCCGGGATCGTCATCGACGGGGCGCTGCACCGCGGATTCTCGGGCGTCGCGGGCGAGGTCATGTACCTCCCGCAGACGCCGGTCCCCATCGGCGCCCCGGTCGTGGGCGCCGCGGTCGTGAGCGACCTCGCCCTCGGCCTCGGACTCGACGTGGACGCCCCGTTCCTCGCCCACCTCGAAGCGGCCCGCCACGGCGACGATGCCGCGCGGGCGCTCGTCGCCGAGATCGGCCGCCGGCTGTTCCTCGTGGCCGGGAGCGTCGCTCTCGTGCTCGACCCCGAAGCGTTCATCCTCGGCGGTGAGGCCGCGCATCCGGCACTGCTGGACGCGGTCGAGCGCGTCGCCGAGGAGTACTCCGCGCAACTCTCGCTCCGGTTCGTTGCCTCCGCGTTCGGCCCCGAGGCACCGCTCGTCGGAGCGGTGGGCGAGGCCGCGTCCGCCCTCCGCGCCGAGGTCTTCACGCGCCTCCTCGCGCCGTCCCGTCCCGCGGCCGGCGGCCGCTGACCCCCCGTCCGACAGGATCCGCCATGATCGCCTCCTCCGCCCTCGCCGATCGTCTCGGGCTGCCAGCCGGTGCCCGAGCGGTGATCCTCAATGCCGACGACTTCGGGATGTGCCATGCGGCGAACACGGCCATCTCCGACCTCCTCGCCCGCGACCGCATCGACTCCGCCACGGTCATGGTGCCGTGCGCCTGGTCGCCGGAGGCGCTGGCGTTCGCCGCGGGACAGCCCGCCCTCGACGTGGGGGTGCATCTCGTGCTCACCAGCGAGTGGCGGCGGTACCGCTGGCGCCCGCTGACCGGAGGTGCGACCGTCGTCGACCCCGACGGTTTCTTCCCCGCGGACGTCGCGACCGTCGAGCGGCAGGCGTCCGAGGCGGATGTCGCGGCCGAGATCGCCGCGCAGCTGCAGGCCGCCCTCGACGCCGGTGTCGACGTCACCCATCTCGACAACCACATGGGATCGGTCTACGGACTCCTCACCGGTCGCGACTTCCTGCGCCCGGTCTTCGCGCTCGCCGCCCGGCACGGTCTGCCCTTCCGGCTTCCCCGCCACATGGAGGGGGCGGACGCGGACCCGCGGCTGCAGGCGAAGCTGACCGAGGCGGCGGCGGTGGCGGATGCGTTCGGTGTCGAGATCGTCGACCGGCTGTGGACGCACCCCTTCGAGCTGGGAGGGGAGGGGACCGCCGACGAGGAGACGTACGAGCAGGTGCGTGACGGCTTCCTCGCGCTCTTGCGCGCCGTGCCGTCCGGGGTCACCGAGATCTACCTGCACCCGATGACCGACGGGGAGGAGCTGCGGGCGGCGGTGGACTTCGGGGCGGCGAAGCGCGACTACGAACGGCGCCTCCTCGACGACCCGGTCGTCCGGCAGGCGATGGCGGACGAGGGCCTGGTCCGGCTCGGGTGGCGGGCGCTGCGCGACCTGCAGCGCGGGGAGGCGCGGTGACCACTCTCGGCGAGCGGCTGCGCGACCGCCGTCTCGACGCCGCCCCCACCCGCGCCCAGTCCATCGCCTTCGGGGCATCGGGGTTCCCGACGCAGCTGATGACGCAGACGTTCTCCGCGTTCGTCGTCTACTTCTACGTGTCGCACCTCGCCGTCCCGGCCGGCTGGGTGGCGGCGGCCATGATCGCGCACGGCATCCTCAACGCGGCACTCAATCCGGTCGTCGGCGCCCTGTCCGACCGGATCCGCACGCCGTGGGGCCGCCGCATCCCGTGGATCGGGCTCGGCATCGTGCCGCTCGTCGTCGCCTTCGCGCTCGTGTGGATGCCGCCCGCCCTGCCGGCGGCGGGCCTCATCGTCTGGTTCCTCGTGGTGGTGGCCGTCTACGACATTGCGTTCGTCGTGGTGGTGCTCAACATCTCGGCGCTGTTCCCGGAGATCTTCCGGACGACGGAGGAGCGCGCCCGCGGGAACGTGCCGCGGCAGATCTTCGCGATCCTCGGCATGGTGCTCGGCACGGCCGGGGCGCCGGCGCTCTACGACGCGATCGGCTGGCCCGGCATGGCGCTCGTGCTGTCCGGCGTGTGTCTGGTGCTGCTCGCGTGGTCCTTCCTCGGGGGCATGATCGAGCGCCGCGTCCCGGAGGCCGCGTCCGAGGCGATGCGCTGGCGGGACCAGCTCGTCTACACGTTCCGCAACCGTGCCTTCGTGCCCTACGTGCTCGGCTCGCTGTGCGTGCAGACGTCGATCGCGGTGATCCTCGCCGCCGTCCCGTTCTATGTGCGCTACTCGCTGGGAGCGCCGGAGGGGGAGGGGAGTCTGCTGCTCGGGGCGATCTTCGTCACTGCGATCCCGTCGATCGTGCTGTGGAGCGCGGTGGTGCGGCGCACCTCGCCGCGCACCGCGCTGCTGTGGAGCGTCGCCGTCTTCGGGGTGGCGGTGCTGGGCTATCTGATCCCGACGACCGTGGGGGCGGCGGCTCTCGTCGGAGTGGCGGTCGGCGTCGGCGTCGGCGGCCTCCTCCAGCTGCTCGAGGTGGTGCTCGCCCAGATCATCGACGACGACGCCCACCGCACGGGTCATCGCCGCGAGGGCGCCTACTTCGGGGTGAACGGCTTCGTCGTCCGCGGCTCCGTGGTCCTCCAGGCGATCGTCGCCGCCGCCGTGCTGACGGCGACGGGCTTCGACGCCGAACTCGGCGATGCGCAGCCGGAGGCCGTCGACGGCGGCATCCGGCTCATGCTCGCGGTCATCCCGCTGGCGTTCACCGCCGTCGGCTGGCTGTGCTTCTGGCTCTACCCGCTGCGCACCCGCGACGTCTGAGGTCAGACGGCGGCGCGGCGGGCCTCCCAGCCCGTGCGCACCATCTCGTCGACCGTGTAGCGCATGGTCCAGTCGAGATCGCGGGCGGCGAGTTCGCCGGTCGCCACGATCCGGTCCGGGTCGCCGGGGCGGCGCGGGCCGATCTCCGGAGTGAAGTCGATGCCCGTCACCCGGGCGACCGCATCCATGATCTGCTTCACGCTCAGGCCGTCGCCGGAGCCGAGGTTGTAGGCCGGCTCGATCGGGGCGCCGGAGGCCAAGCGCTGCGCGGCCGCGACGTGGGCGGCCGCGATGTCGCCGACGTGCACGTAGTCGCGCACGTTCGTGCCGTCCGGGGTGTCGTAGTCGTCGCCGAAGATCTTCGGGGTGCGTCCCTCGATCAGGGCTTCGAAGACGATGGGGAAGAGGTTGTGCGGGCTGACGTCGTAGACCGTCGGGTCGGCCGAGCCGACGACGTTGAAGTACCGCAGCGAGGTGTGGCGCAGCGGGCGGGCGGAGTCGGCGGTGGCGATCGCCTGGTCGCGCAGCAGCCACTCGCCGATGAGCTTCGACTCGCCGTACGGGCTGGCCGGCTTCTTGGCGGTGTCCTCGACGACCAGCGGCACATCCGGGGTGCCGAACACGGCGGCCGACGAGGAGAAGACGATGTTCGCGACCCCCGCGGCCTCCATCGCCTCGAGGATGATCCGCGTCCCCTCGACGTTCTGCGCGTAGGTGTGCAACGGGCGCTGGACCGACACCCCGGCGTACTTGTAGCCGGCGACGTGGATCACGCCCTCCGCCTGGTGCGTGCGCAGGGTCTCCTCGACGAGGGCGCGGTCGAGGATGCTGCCACGGACGAACGGCACCCCCGCGGGGACGAAGGAGGGGACGCCGCTGGAGAGGTCGTCGAGGACGACGGGGGTGAGCCCCGCGTCCGCGAGTGCGCGGACGACGTGGGCGCCGATGTAGCCGGCGCCGCCGGTGACGATCCAGGACATGCGTTCCTCTCCGGCCGCGGCGGTGGCGGCTCGACCCTTCATTCTGTCAGGCGTCGCGGCGGGGCCCGGCGGACGGGCTGACCTCGAACAGGTGCGGGGCGACGAAGCCCTCGGCGGTGAAACGTGCCCGGACGGCGTCGGCGAGGAGAGGGACGGCGTCGCGGTCGACGAGGGCGATCGCCGCGCCGCCGAACCCTCCCCCGGTCATGCGGGCGCCCACGGCCCCCGAGGTGAGGGCGGTCTCCACGGCGGCGTCGAGCTCGGGAGTGGAGATCTCGAAGTCGTCGCGCATCGATGCGTGGGAGGCGACGAGCAGGTCGCCGATGGCGCGCGGGCCCCGCGCCCGCAGGGTCGCCACGGTGTCCTGCACGCGCTGGTTCTCGGTGACGATGTGACGGACGCGGCGGAAGGTCACGTCGTCCATCAGGCGCTCCGCGCGGGTGAGGTCGGCGACCGCGACATCGCGCAGCGCCGGAACCCCCAGGAGCGCGGCGCCGCGTTCGCACGCGGCCCGGCGCTCCCGGTAGCCTCCGGTCGAATGCGCGTGCGTCACGCGGGTGTCCATCACGAGCACGGCGAGGCCGGCGTCGGCCATGCCCAGCGGCACGACCTCGGTGGCGAGGGAGCGGCAGTCGAGGAAGATCGCGGCGTCGGACTCGCCGAGCATCGAGGCCATCTGGTCCATGATCCCGGTGGGCGCGCCCACGGCCTCGTTCTCCGCCGTCCGTCCGATGCGGGCGAGCGAGACGGCGTCGAGACCCGTGCCCCACAGGTCGTCGAGGGCGGTGGCCGTGGCACCCTCGATCGCCGCGGAGGACGAGAGCCCGGCGCCGACCGGGACGTCAGAGGCGATCGCGATGTCCAGGCCGGTGGCCGCGCCCGCGGCCGCGGCACGGAGCGCCCAGGCCACGCCGAGCGGGTATGCGGCCCACTCCGCGACCGCGGGCGTCGTGCCGGCGGGGGTCGGGAAGACGCGGTCGAGGTCGTCGAGCTCGACCTCCACCGGCTCGTCCGCGAAGGTCGACGCGACCCGGATCCGGCGGTCGGCGCGGCGGCCGACCGCGGCGACGGTCCGCTGCGGGATCGCGAACGGCAGCACGAATCCGTCGTTGTAGTCGGTGTGCTCGCCGATGAGGTTCACCCGGCCGGGCGCGGACCAGACGCCGTCCGGGGTGCGCCCGGTGAGGCGGGTGAAGAGGTCGACGGCGGCGTCGTGCGCGGCGGTCATGCGGAGGCCTCCCCGTCGGCGCGGGCGATGGCCTCGCGGAGTCGCGCGGCGCCTTGTTCGGGGGCGACCTCGGCGGCCCACGCCCACATCGCGGACTCGGAACCGGCGAGGAACTTGAGCTTGTCGGCGGCGCGGCGGGGGCTCGTGAGCTGCAGGTGCAGGCGCACGGAGTCGCGGCCGACGTGGACCGGTGCCTGGTGCCAGGCGGCGATGTAGGGCGTCGGGTCGGCATAGAGGGCGTCGACGCCGCGCAGCAGCCGCAGGTAGAGCGGGGCGAGCTCGTCGCGCTCCTCCGCGCTCGTCGCCGCGAGGTCGGGCACGTGCCGGTGCGGCATGAGGTGCACCTCCAGCGGCCACCGTGCGGCGAAGGGCACGAACGCGGTCCAGTGCTCACCGCGGAACACCACCCGCTCGGACGCCTGCTCCTCCTCGAGGATGCGGGCGAAGAGGTCGGGGGCGGTGCGGTCGACCGCGTCGAGCACGCGCGAGGTCCGCGGGGTCACGTAGGGGTACGCGTAGATCTGGCCGTGCGGGTGCGGGAGGGTGACGCCGATCGCCTCGCCGCGGTTCTCGAACGGGAACACCTGCTGGATGCCGGGGAGAGCCGACAGTGCGGCGGTGCGATCGGCCCACGCCTCGATGACCGTGCGGGCGCGGGTGACGGTCTGGGTGCCGAACGATCCGGTGTGCTCGGGGCTGAAGCACACGACCTCGCAGCGGCCGACCGCGGTGCGGGTGCGTCCGAGCCCGAGAGCGGCGAGGTCGTCGAGGCCGCGCGGGGCGTTCGCGGCGCCGGGGGCGGTGCCGGTCGGCTCGGCGAGGGCGGGCCCGAACGCGGGGGAGCGGTTCTCGAACACGGCGACGTCGTACCGGGATGGCACCTCGGACGGGTTGCCCGGCGTCTGCGGCGCGAGGGGATCGGCGTCGGCTCCCGGCATCATGACGCGGTTCTGGCGGTTGGCCGCGACGGTGATCCAGTCTCCGGTGAGCACGTCGAGCCGCATGGTCGCCGTGTCCGGTCGCGGTGCCAGGGTGCGGGCGTCGACGGAGCGCTCCGCACCGAGCGCGGTGTCCGGATCGTCGTAGTAGAAGAGGTCGCGGCCGTCGGCGAGGGTCGTCGCGCGTTTGACGACGCCGGCGCCGAGAAGCTCGGTGCGGATCTCAGGAGATTCGGGCGTGTTCACGTCAACATGCTAGGAGGGGCACCGTGCTAACGTCAACATCACTGAGTTGTGAACGGAGGATCCGTGGTCGAGAAGCGCCCGATGGCGACCGCCGCTCGCGTCTCCATGGCGACCGTGGCGGCGCGCGCTGGCGTCTCCGGGCAGACCGTGTCCCGCGTCGTCAACGGCAGCCCGCGCGTCGATCCGGACACCCGGGCGCGGGTCGAGGCCGCGATGTCAGAACTGGGATACCGGCCGCACCGGGCTGCGCGGGCCCTGCGCACCGGTCGCAGCCACACCATCGGCCTCGTCGTGACCACCCTCGCCACGGTCGGCAACTCGCGCATGTTGCAGTCCACGGCCGAGGCGGCGGCGGAGCGCGGCTACGCGCTCACGGTCGTCACGGCCGCGGACGGACTGGACGCCGCGTTCGCCCGGCTCGTGGACCAGGGCGTCGACGGCGCCCTCGTGCTGAACGAGGCGTCCGCGCTCGTTCCCGCCGCGACCCTGCCGCCCGGCCTGCATCTCGTCGTCGTGGACGCGCGGGCCGGTGCCGGAGCGACGGTCGTCCACAGCGATCACTTCGCGGGAGCGCGCGCCGCGACGCAGCACCTGCTGGCTCTCGGGCACGAGACCGTCCACCACCTCGCAGGGCCGGAGGAGTCGTTCGCGGCCGTGGAGCGCGAGCGCGGGTGGCGCGACGCCCTGGCGGCGGCCGGACGCACGCCCCCGGCGGTCGCGCGCGGGGACTGGAGCGCGGAGTCGGGCTTCGCCGCGGCACCGGCCCTGGGACCGGCGACGGCGGTGTTCTGCGCCAACGACCAGATGGCGCTCGGGCTGCTGCGGGCCGTGGCGGAGTCCGGGCGCGCGGTACCCGGCGACGTCAGCGTGGTCGGCTTCGACGACATCCCGGAGGCGGCGAACTTCCTCCCGCCGCTCACGACCGTCCGGCAGGACTTCCCGGCGCTGGCGCAGCGGGCGGTCACCGCCCTCATCGCGGCCGTGGAGGGCGACGGGACGGCGATCGATCCCGAGACGCCCGTCGTGGTGCCGACCCGCCTTGTGGAGCGGTCGAGCACGGCACGTCGCTGACGCTCATCCCCGGGGCAGGAACTCCTCGGGGCGAAGACTCGTCATGGCGCCGTCCGGCCAGATCACCGTCGCCTCGCCTCCCCGCAGGTCGAGCCGGGGCGCGTCGGCGGAGGTCCCGAGCAGCAGGCCGATCGCGATCCACGTGTCCGGCGTCACCGCTGCCGAGAGCCACGGGGTGGCGGTCTGCGGGCCGAGCGGCGTCACGTCGCGCTCGCACCGGACGCCCGTGCTCGCGTCGTCGAGGCCGTGGAGCCCGACGACCCGGCTCTGCGTCTCCCCGCCGCGGGCGAGGGTGGCGGTGGCGTGGGCGGGCCCGTTCTCGACGATGGTCCGGCCGGACACCGCCCACCCGCCGACGCGGAGCGCGTCGCCGTCGCGGATCCTCCCGTCCGTCCCCGCGCCCGCACGGACCCGCAGGAGCCGAACCTCCCACGGGCCCCGGAGCGCCGACACCACATCGACCACGGGCCCGACCGTGGTCTCGGCGGCCGTGCCGCCCCCGCCGACGTCGAACCCCGCGCGGATGCCGCCGTGCCAGTGCACGGGCCCGGAGGAGCCGCCGAAGACCGTGCCGTCGGCCTCCCGCAGTGCTCCCGTCGTGAACCCGGAGCGGTGACTCGCCCGGCCGCCGCGCACCACGGCGACCGTGCCGTCGAGCCGGTCGCGCACGCCGGGGCCCGCCAGCACGGGGGCGGTCGCGGTGGAGTAGCCGAGCTTCGCGTACAGCGGCGCATCCGGCTGGAAGGCGCCGGGTGTGCGGTGGTCGGTGCCGTGGTTGACCACGCGGACGATGCCGTCCGCGGTGCCCGTCGCCAGCCATCCCGGGGCGATGAGGACGCGGGCGAACGGACCCCGATCGATCGGCAGGGGCTGCTCGGCGGTCGTCCAGAACGGATGCGCGGCGGGAAGCGCGAGCGGCAGGAGGCCCTTCGCCGCCCAGTACGGGGAGCCGGGGCCGGAGTAGTCCTGGGCGAGCGGACGCCAGGGGCCGTGCCAGCCGAGGGGGAGGACCCCGGTCGCGTCCGGCGCGCCCCGGTCGGCGAAGTGCCGCACCTGCCCGCTCACCGCGCGGCGCAGGAGGCCGGGATCATGCCGGGAGGTGCCGCTGAACGCGGCCACCCCGGCCGCGGCCGCCGTGGCGAAGCGGTAGGTGAGGCTGCGCCCCTGGAAGAGCGGTCCGCCGTCGGCGCCGACGAGGTGCAGGGCGTCGTCGAGGTAGGCGTCCAGGCGGGCGCGATACCGTGCGATGCGGTCTGCGTGCCGTGGCTCCGCGCCGACCATATCCGCCCAGAGCAGCGGGTAGAAGGACAACGCCCAGCCGGCGTAGTGGTCGAACGACCGCGCGGCGCCATCCGCACTCCAGCCGCCCGCGCGTTCGAAGCCGTCGAGCAGTGCGAGGTCGGCGGCGCGGTCCGCGGCGGAGGACGGGCCGCCGACGCTCTCCAGGAACTCCTCGACGAGCACCCGGAACCACGCCCAGTTGTTCGCCGGGCGGCTCCCGCCCACGAAGGCCGCGAGGTAGTCCACGGTATGCGTCCGGGTGGTGTCGTCCAGTCGCGCCCACACGGTCTCCCGGGTGAGGTGGAGACCGAGGGCGAGGGCGGCCGCCTCCACCTTCGCCTGGTCGACCTCGTCGGGGCGCGGCCACCGCTCGGCGCCGGCGGGGTCGACCCCGGCGGCGAGCCCGCGGGCGTAGCGCGCGACAAGGGGCTCCGTGCCGAGCGGGTCGCCCGCGATGCGGAACGCGGCCAGCAGGAACGTGCGGCTGAAGCCCTCGAGCGCGTCGACCGCGGAGCCGAAGCCGCCGGATGCGCCGGGATACCGGATGCCGGCGCCGGTCGGGCTCGCATGGCGGACGGCTCCGTCGAGGATCGCGTCGGCCACCGTCGTCAGGTGCGCACGCGTCCATCCCGTGTACGGAGAGAGCGCGCGGTCCTCCGGAGGGAGGGGGAGGGGCGTCATGCGCTGTGCGCGAGGTCGCCGCGCCGCACGGGGTGCCGGGGCGGGCGGCCCTCCGTCCAGGCCGCCAACTCGTCCAGGGCGGCGTCGGCCAGCCGGTGCGCTTCCGTGCCGAGGGAGCCGGCCAGGTGCGGGGTGACCGCGACGTTCGGCAGATGCAGCAGCGGGTCGTCGGGCGGAAGCGGCTCCGGGTCGGTGACGTCGAGGATGGCGTCGAGGCGACCGGACGCGCATTCGGCGCGCAGGGCGTCGTGGTCCAGCAGCGCGCCGCGGGCCGTGTTGAGCACCGTCGCCCCGTCGCGCAGGGCGGCCAGCTGCGGACCGCCGATCATCCGCCAGGTGGACGGCAGGGCGGGGGCGTGCAGAGAGAGCACGTCGACGGCGGGGAGCAGCGCGTCGAGCGGGACGAGCCGTGCGCCCGCCGCGGCGACCGCGACCGGGTCGGCGAACGGGTCGGCGACGAGCACGCGCAGACCGGGGAACGGGTGCAGCAGCTCGACGACCCGGCGTCCGATGCGGGAGAACCCGACGATGCCGATGGTCCGGTCGAGATTGCCGATGCGGCCGCCGCTGCGGGGCCCGACCCGCAGGTCGTGTTGGGCATCGTCCGACCGCAGCGGCAGGAGGGCGCGCTTGCCGGAGAGCAGGATCATCGCGAGCGTGTACTCGGCGACCGGGGCGGCGTTGGCCTCTGCGGCCGAGGTGAGCAGGATCCCCCGCTCCCAGAACGCGTCCGACACGAGACCGCGGACGCTTCCGGCGGCGTGGAAGACCGCCTGCAGCCGGGGCAGGCGCGAGAGGAGCGGCGCATCGAGCGTCGGCGCGCCCCATCCCGTCACCAGCACCTCGACCCGCGCGAGGCGCTCGTCGAGGGCCGGGTCCCGCAGGGTGGTCGTGTGCACCGGATCGGCGGCGAGGGTGTGCAGCCGTGCGCGGCGGGCGTCGTCGAAGACGAGGTCCCAGGCCTCGGCGGACAACGCGGCGAGGGCGATCGGTCGAGGGGGCATGGGTCTCCGGGGTGTCGGGTATGCGCTTGCCGACGCGCACGGTTCCAGTGAAGACTGTGCGTTCGAGCGCAGGCAACGCGATCGGACGATAACGGTCCAGATCGAACACACTCGAACAATGAAGGCGAAAACCCGATGCTGAGCCCCCACTCCGTCCCCCGCGCGCCGCGATGGCCGAGGAGGGCGGCATGACGGAGGAGCGAACCACCCCGCGCTTCGGTCTGTCGCGCCGCGAACGGATCCTCGACGAGCTCCGCCGCACGGGGGCGGTGCGCGTTGCCGACCTCGCCCGCGACTTCGGGGTCGCCGAGCTCACGATCCGCCGCGACATCACGACGCTCGCCGATCGCGGACTCCTCACCCGGGTGCACGGCGGTGCGGTGCTCCGGAGCGCTCTCGACACCACCGTCGCCCGGACGGCGGGCCCGGGGCCGCAGTTCCGCATCGGCATGGTCGTGCCGTCGCTGAGCTACTACTGGCCGCAGGTGGTCGTCGGGGCGCGGAGCGCGGGCGCCGACGCGGGCGTGCAGCTCGTGCTCCGCGGCGCGAGCTACGCGGCGGCGGATCAGCGCCGGCAGATCGCCGCCCTCCTCGACTCCGGCACCGTGCACGGGCTCATCGTCGCCCCCGAGACCGACGGCCCCGACGGGCACGCCCTGCTCGCGTGGCTCGACGCCCTGCCCGTGCCCGTGGTGCTCGTGGAGCGCCGCACACCGGCGGCGCTCGCCCTCACCCGCATGCAGAGCGTGGCGACCGACCATGCGTTCGGCGGGGCGCTCGCCGCGGGGCATCTGGCCGCGCTCGGGCACCGGCGGGTGGGCGTGCTCACGTCGCCGCACTCGCCCACCTCGGCGGGGCTGCGGCGGGGCTGGTCGCGCGCCGCCGCAGAGCTCGGGCTGGCCGTGTCGGTGGACCACGACGCGGCACTGGATCGGATGGCGGCGTCCGACCGCGCGACGTTCGCGTCCGCGCTGCTCGCCGAGATCCGCGAGACGGGCACGACGGCCCTCCTCGTGCACTCCGACCCGCAGGCGCTCCTCCTCCAGCAGCATCTCCAGGACGAGGGGTGGCGGCTGCCGGACGACCTCTCGCTCGTCGCCTATGACGACGAGGTCGCGGAGCACGGCTCGCCGCCGTTGACGGCGCTCCGGCCACCCAAGCAGCACGTCGGGCGCCGTGCGGTGGAGCTCATCCGGGAGCGCCTGCGGGAGGGGCCGGCGCGGCCCGCGGAGCGGGTGGAGGTGGCTCCGGCGCTACACGTGCGGGCGAGCACCGCGCCGCTCCGGTAGCCGCGGTTGCGAGGTCGTGCGTCTCATGCCATGATCTCGGAAAGCGCTTACCACGATTCCCCTGTCAGCGCCGACAGCTTCCACCGAGAGGAACCGACCGAGATGGCACAGGCCACGACCCGCGAGATCGGGATCATCATGAACGGCGTCTCCGGACGCATGGGATACCGCCAGCACCTGGTGCGCTCGATCCTCGCGATCCGCGACGAAGGCGGCATCGAACTCCCCGACGGCACGCGCGTCACCGTCAAGCCGATCCTCGTCGGCCGCAGCGAGGCCAAGCTCGCCGAACTGGCGGCGACACACGGCATCGAGGACTGGACGACCGACCTCGACGCCGCCCTCGCCGACCCGCAGTGGGAGATCTACGCCGACTTCCTCGTCACGAAGGCCCGCGCCTCCGCGATCCGCAAGGCCATCGCCGCCGGCAAGGCGATCTACACCGAGAAGCCCACCGCCGAGTCGCTCGACGAGGCCCTGGAGCTCGCCCGCCTCGCGCGCGACGCCGGGGTGAAGACCGGCGTCGTCCACGACAAGCTCTACCTCCCGGGCCTGCAGAAGCTCAAGCGGCTCATCGACTCCGGCTTCTTCGGCCGCATCCTGTCCGTCCGCGGCGAGTTCGGCTACTGGGTGTTCGAGGGCGACTGGCAGCCCGCGCAGCGGCCGAGCTGGAACTACCGCACCGAGGACGGCGGCGGCATCATCACCGACATGTTCCCGCACTGGAACTACGTGCTGGAGAACCTCTTCGGCGAGGTCACGAGCGTCTACGCGCAGGCCGCGGTGCACATCGCCGATCGCTGGGACGAGAAGGGGGAGCACTATACCGCGACCGCCGAAGATGCCGCGTACGGCATCTTCGAGCTCGAGGGCGGGGTGATCGCGGAGATCAACTCCTCGTGGACCGTGCGGGTCAACCGCGACGAGCTCGTCGAGTTCCAGGTCGACGGGACGCACGGCTCCGCAGTCGTGGGGCTGTTCGGCGCCAAGATCCAGCCGCGCAACGCCACCCCGAAGCCGGTGTGGAACCCCGACCTGGAGGACAGCCACGACTACGACGCCGACTGGCAGCAGGTGCCGACGAACGACGTGTTCCAGAACGGCTTCCGCCAGCAGTGGGAGGAGTACCTCACATCCTTCGCCCTCGGCACCGACTACCCGTTCGACCTGCTCGCCGGCGCGCGCGGCGTGCAGTTCGCCGAGGCCGGACTCGCGTCCAGCGCCGAGGGACGCAAGATCGTGCTCGACCCGCTGACCCTGGACCGGGCATGACCACGCTCCGCCTGCTCGCCGCCGACGGCCGCACCTCCGAGACCGAGCTCCGCGAAGCCGGGGCCGTCACGCGCCCGGACGGCCCGCTGCGCAGTCGCGTCGCGTACGCCGCCGCGCACGTTGTGCCGAAGGTGCACGCCGACAACACGCCGGGACGACCCGCCGACATCGACTGGGACGCCACCCTCGCGTTCCGGCGCAACGTGTACTCGTGGGGACTCGGCGTGGCCGACGCGATGGACACCGCGCAGCGCAACATGGGCCTGGACGCGACCGCGGTGCGCGAACTCATCACCCGCAGCGCCGAGGTCGCCCGCGAGGAGGGCGGGGCGGTCGTGGTCGGCGTCAACACCGACCACGAGGACGAGGCGCACCTCTCGCTCGATCAGGTGATCGCCGCGTATCTCGAGCAGCTGCACTTCGCGGAGGAGCAGGGGGCAGGGCCGGTGCTCATGGCCTCCCGGCACCTGGCCCGGGTCGCGGAGAGCGCCGACGACTACCGCCGCGTGTACCGCGAGGTGCTCTCCCGCGCATCGGTGCCCGTCGTGCTGCACTGGCTCGGCACCGCGTTCGATCCGGAGCTGGCGGGATACTTCGCGCCGTCGTCCTCCGGGCGGAGCGGCGGTCCCGTCTGGCAGGAGGCCGCCGAGGTGCTGCTCGACATCATCGGCGAGAACCGCGACGCGGTCGCCGGAGTGAAGATGAGTCTGCTCGACGCGGAGTCCGAGGTCTGGGTGCGCGAGCGGCTGCCGGAGGGCGTGCGCATGTTCACCGGCGACGACTTCCACTACGTCGGCCTCATCGGCGGGGACAGTCTGCCGTCGCCCGTGTCCGGTGATCGGCCCTCCGCCCGAGGGCACTCGGATGCACTGCTGGGCGCGTTCGCGGCGCTCGCCCCCGTGGCCTCCGCCGCGATCCAGGCGCTCGACGCGGACGACCCCGATCGCTACCTCGCCCTGCTCGGACCGACGGAGGAGCTGAGCCGGCAGGTGTTCGCGGCGCCGACCTACTACTACAAGACCGGGGTCGCGTTCCTGTCCTGGCTCAACGGCCATCAGCCGGCTTTCCAGATGGTCGGCGGGCTGCACTCCGCGCGGAGCCTGCCGCACCTCAGTCGCATCGTCGAACTCGCCAACGGATCGCTCGCGTTGGAGCGCCCGGAGCTCGCACGGGAGCGATGGCACGGCCTACTCCGCCTGAACGGGGTGGACGCATGACCGCCCCCCGGAGCGTGGCGGCGGAGCGCGAGTCCCGGGCAGCCGACATCGGGACCGTGCCGCACCCGCGCCTCTCGATCAACCAGGCCACCGTCAAGCACGCGGACCTCGCGACGGCCCTGCGCGTCACGGCGGCCGCGGGGGTCGAGGCCATCGGCCTGTGGCGAGAACCCGTGCACGCGGTGGGCCTCGATGTCGCCGCCCGCATGCTCGCCGACTCCGGCCTTCGTTTCACGACCCACTGCCGCGGCGGCTTCTTCACCCTGCCCGCGGGCCCGGAGCGCGAGGCCGCCCTCGACGACAACCGCCGGGCGATCGAGGAGACCGCCACCCTCGCGGCGGCCGGTGCCGAGGGGTCGACGGCCGTCCTGGTGCTCGTCGCCGGCGGTCTTCCCGAGGGGTCGCGCGACCTCGTCGGGGCGCGGGAGCGCGTTCGCGATGCGATCGGATCCCTCGCGGACGACGCCCGCGGAGCCGGGGTGACGCTCGCGATCGAGCCGCTGCATCCGATGTACGCCTCCGATCGCGCGGTGGTCTCCACCCTCGGCCAGGCCCTCGACATCGCGGCGGACTTCGACGCCGCGGTCGTCGGAGCCGCGGTCGACACGTTCCACATCTGGTGGGACCCGCAGGTGCTCGACCAGATCGCCCGGGCCGGACGCGAGGGCCGCATCGCCACGTACCAGGTGTGCGACTGGAAGACGCCCCTCGCCGCCGACCCCCTGCTCTCCCGGCACTATCCCGGGGACGGGGTGATCGACTTCGGCACCCTCACCCGGGCCGTGCAGGACACCGGCTACGACCGTGACATCGAGGTCGAGATCTTCCATGCCGATGTCTGGGCCGATGACCCCGCTCGTGTGGTCCGCCGCACGGCCGAGGCCTTCGCGGCGGCGGTCGCCCCCCACCTGTGACCCCCGGTTTCGTCCTCGGTCTCGGTCGTCGTGCATCCGGCCCACGGGACGCCTGCACGGCTCGGGCACGTGTGCACGGTCGGTCTCGGGCTCCGGTCGTGCAGACGGGACGAGGTCGTGCAGACGGACTCGTCGACGGAGTCGTGCATCCGTCCCAGTTCCCGGCCCCGGTTTCGGTCGTCGTGCATCCGGCCCACGGGACACCTGCGCGACTCGGGCACGTGTGCACGGTCGGGCCCGGGGTTCGGTCGTGCAGACGGGACGAGGTCGTGCAGACGGACTCGACACGGGGAACGGAAGGGGCCGGGTCGTCCGACCGAGGAGCCCGGGGGTGGACGGGCCGGACGGTGCCGGCGGACGGGAGGACTGAGAGGATGACGGGATGACGGGGATCCGTGCGGGGCTGTGCTCGGTGACGTTCCGGGCGCTGCCGCCGGAGAGGATCGTCGGGCTCGCGGCTGCCGCAGGCCTCGACGTGATCGAGTGGGGCGGCGACGTGCATGTGCCGCCGGGAGACGTCGGCCGCGCCGCGGAGGTCGCGCGGATGACCGCGGATGCCGGGCTCGCCGTCGCGTCCTACGGATCGTACTTCCGCGCCGGATCGGAGGAGTCGCTCACCGCCGTCCTCGACAGTGCCGCGGCCCTGGGTGCCGACCGGGTGCGGGTGTGGGCGGGTGCGCGCGGCTCGGCGGAGGCGTCGGCGGAGGAGCGCCACCGCATCGTGACCCGCCTCCGGCAGGCGGCGGACGAGGCCGCGGCGCGCGGCATCGGGCTCGCCCTGGAGTTCCACGGCGGCACGCTCGCCGACACCGCTCCGGCCACCCTCGAGCTGCTGCGCGAGGTCGCTCACCCGATGCTGTCGACATACTGGCAGCCCACGGTCGGCGCCGCCGTCCCCGTGGCGCTCGAGGAGTTCCGCCGGCTCGGCCCCCATGTCTCCGCCGCTCATGTCTTCTCCTGGTGGCCGCGCACCGAGCGCCACACCCTCCGCTCGCGGTCCGCGCTCTGGACGCGCTTCTTCGCGGAGGCTGCCGCCCTGCCGCGTCCGCCGCGCGACGCGCTGCTGGAGTTCGTACCCGACGACGCCCCGGAGCTCCTCGCCGGGGAAGCCGCGGCCCTCCTCACCTATCTCGGACGCCGGCCGTGAGCGTCGCCCCGAGCGGTTCCGTTCCCGTCGGTAGGCTCGGGGCATGACCTCGTCCGCCACCCCGGCAGAGCCGCCGGCCGCGCGCCGCCCCCGACACGCCCGCGGCCCCGCGCCCACGCTGCACGACGTCGCGCTGGAGGCCGGTGTCTCGTTGGCGACGGCGTCCCGGGTGCTCAACGGTTCCGAGCGCAAGGTCGCGGCGCCGTTCCGCGAACGGGTGGAGGCGGCTGCGGAGGCCCTCGGATACACCGCGAACGTCTCCGCGCAGGCGACGGCCCGCGGACGCTCCCCGGTGATCGCGCTGCTCGTCGCGGACATCGCCGACCCGTACTTCGGTCTCATCGCCTCCGGCGTCGCGCGCGGGGCCGACGAACAGGGCCTCGTGGTGACCGTGGCGATCACCGAGCGCGATCCGGCCCGCGAGGCCCGTATCGTCCGTGCGCTGCGCGGCCAGCGACCGCAGGGACTCATCCTCGCCGCCTCGCGCACGCAGGAGGAGGGGCAGGCCGAGACGGCCCGCGAGCTCGCCGAGTTCACCCGCCTCGGCGGACGGGTCGTCGCGTTCGGTGCGGACGGGGACGGCGACCGCCGCGTCGAGATCGACAACAGGACGGGTGCATCGGCACTTGGTCGGCGCATGGCGGATCTCGGATACCGGTCGGCGGTGCTCATCGGGGCGGGGGAGGGCGTGCGGACGTCGGACGATCGTCTGGCGGGCTTCCGTGCCGGCTTCACGGAGGGCGGTGGCGAGATCGCGCAGATCGTCCGCGGCGACTTCCGGCGCGAGTCCGGGGCCGCGGCGATGACCGCCGCGCTCGCCGCCGGGGTGCCCCGCGGCACGCTCGTGTTCGGCATCAGCGACGTCGTCGCGATCGGCGCGATGGCGGCCATCCGCGCGGCCGGCCGAGAGGTCGGCGCGGACATCGCCGTCTGCGGGTTCGACGACGTGCCGTCGAGTCGCGACGTGAGCCCGGCGCTGACCACGGTCTGTGTCCCGCTGAGCGATGCCGGTTACCAGGCGTTCCGCGCGATCGTCGATGACGATTGGCAGCAGCCGGCCCTCCCGCTCGAGGTGGTCGTCCGCGCCAGCACGCCGGGGCTCGGGGCATGACCCGCGTCGTCGTCGCTCCGGACAGCTTCAAGGGCACCATCACCGCGGCCGATGCTGCGGCGGCACTCGCCGCCGGCTGGCGGGATGTCGATCCGGAGGCGGAGGTCGTGCTCCGGCCGATGGCCGACGGCGGGGAGGGGACCGTGGCGGCGTTCGCGACCGCCGTTCCCGACGCCCGGCGGATGCCGGTCACGGTCGACGGCCCGGGCGGTGCTCCGGTCGAGACCTCGTGGCTCCTCCTGCCGCCCACGGCGGACGCCCCGGGCGGCACCGGCGTCGTCGACATCGCCTCGACCTCCGGCATCGAGCTCCTCGACGGCCTGCGTCCGTGGGACGCCGACACGACCGGTTTCGGCCAGGCGATCGTCGCCGCTCTGGACCACGGGGTCTCGCGCCTGATCCTCGGGATCGGGTCCAGCGCCTCCACGGATGGCGGCACCGGCCTGCTGACCGCGCTCGGCGCGCGGTTCGTCGATGGGGAGGGCAGGCCGGTCGCCCGCGGGGCCCGGGGCCTGGCGCACATCGTCAGGGCGGATCTGGGGGCGCTCCGGGCAGCACCGGACGTGCGGGTGCTGACCGATGTCACCAATCCGCTCACCGGCCCGCGCGGCGCGGCGGCGGTGTTCGGCCCGCAGAAGGGGCTCACGGCACCGGAGGACATCGCCCGCGTCGACGACGCGCTCGCCCATCTCGCCGCCCTCCTGCCCGTCGACGCCGAGCTGCCCGGCACGGGTGCCGCCGGGGGCACGGGGGCGGCTCTCGTGCGCTGGGGTGGGGTGCTCGCGCCGGGGGCGGCGGAGGTGGCTGCGCTCATCAATCTCGCCGCGGCCGTGCGCGGGGCGGACGTGGTGATCACGGGCGAGGGGTCGTATGACGGG
Organism: Microbacterium sp. BLY; assembly: GCF_017939615.1. Lineage (NCBI taxonomy): Bacteria > Bacillati > Actinomycetota > Actinomycetes > Micrococcales > Microbacteriaceae > Microbacterium > Microbacterium sp. BLY. The sequence goes on along the minus strand of NZ_JAGKSR010000001.1, from coordinate 400,581 downwards.
CAGTCGGGCGATGGGAAGGTGCCGTCGTTCCTCGCCGGGCTCGCGGCCGAGGCGGGGGCACGACCGCTGCTCGTCGCGGGCCGCATCGCGGACGACGCGGATGCCGGTCTGTTCACGGAGGCCCGGTCGCTGACCGCGCTGGCGGGCTCGACGGACGCCGCCCTGGCTGATCCCGCGCGCTGGCTGCGGGTCGCGGGCGCGGAGCTGGCCCGGGCGCGGTGACGGTCCGGGACGCCGCACGGGCGCGGGTGATCCGCGTGTCGGCGACACCGCGCGTTGACACGGCAGAACGCTCGGCATAGACTCGCACCACCACTCGGGAATGCGCTTTCCCGAATCCTTCACGAAGATGTCGAGGACCCCATGTCGTCTGCCCCGAACGCGACCATGACCCTGGCGCTGGCCGCCGATCGCCCCGAGCCCCCGGGCATCGTCCGCTGGTGGAGCCGCCACTGGCACCCGCTCGTCTTCGTGCTCGCCGTCCTCGCCCTGTGGTGGGTGTCCACGAGCCTCGGGTGGGTGCCCGCGTTCATCATCCCGTCGCCCGCCGACACCTGGTCCGCCTTCACCGACAACGCCGCCTACCTCGCGCAGAACACCTGGGTCACCACCTACGAGACCGTCATCGGCTTCGTCATCGCGGTCGTCGTCGGCGTCCTCGTCGCCGTGCTGATGGTCTACTCGCGCGGCCTGGAGCAGACCCTCTATCCGGTCATCCTCTTCGCCCAGGTCATCCCGAAGATCGCGATCGCGCCGCTGTTCGTGGTGTGGCTCGGGTTCGGGGCCGAGCCCAAGATCCTCGTGGCCGTGCTCATGGCCTTCTTCCCGGTCGTCATCTCGGGCCTCGCCGGCCTGCGCACCGTCGACCCGGAGATCCTCCAGCTCGCGTCGACCATGGGGGCCAGCCGGTTCAAGACGTTCCTCAAGGTGCGACTGCCCGCGGCGCTGCCCGAGCTCCTCTCCGGCCTCAAGGTCGCCGCGACGCTCGCCGTCACCGGTGCCGTCGTCGGTGAGTTCGTGGGTGCGAACGAAGGCCTCGGCTACGTGATCCTCCAGGCCAACGGCAACCTCGACACCGCCATGCTCTTCGCCGCGCTCATCATCATGTCGCTGCTCGGCGTCATCCTCTTCGGCATCATCCAGATCGCCGAGCGCTTCCTCATCCCGTGGCACGCCTCCAAGCGCGACGTCGCCGCGGCCACCGTCCGACTCTGACCCCCCTCCCACGAAAGAAGGCACTGATGAAGAAGTCAGGCACCATCCTCAGCTCGATCGCCCTCGCGTCCGCCGCGGTGCTCGCCCTCTCCGGATGCGGAGGAACCTCGGCGCCCGCCGGCTCCGGTGACGGCGGCGACGGCGACGACGAGCTCACGCCGGTCACCCTCATGCTCAACTGGTACCCGTACGGCGAGCACGCCGCGTTCTACTACGGCGTCGACCAGGGCATCTTCGAGGAGCACGGCATCGACCTCACGATCAAGGCCGGTCAGGGGTCGACGAAGACCGCGCAGGCCGTCGGGCAGGGGCAGGTCGACTTCGGCTGGGCGGACACCCCCGCCGTCCTCGCGAACATCGACAAGGGCGTCGGCATCAAGAGCGTCGGCGTCTTCCTGCAGACCACGCCGTCGGCCGTGCAGGTCTTCGCCGATTCCGGCATCTCCAGCCCCGAAGACCTCAAGGGCAAGACCATCGCGGTCTCTGCGGGCGATGCCCCGACCACCACCTTCCCGATGTACCTCGAGGCCGTGGGCCTGGACGAGGGCGACGTGACGCAGCAGAACCTCGACGCCGCGGGCAAGATCGCCGCCATGCTCTCGGGCAAGGTCGACGGCCTCATCGGCTTCGCCCACGACCAGGGTCCGACGATCGCCGACAAGAGCGGCAAGGACGTCGAGTACCTGCGCTACTCCGACGCCGGGCTGAACTTCTTCAGCAACGGCCTCATCGCCCCGACCGACACCATCGAGAACGACCCGGAGCTCGTCGAGGCGCTGGTCGCAGCGACCTCCGAGGCCTTCGAGGCCGCGCAGGAGGACCCGGAGGCGGCGGTCGCCGCGATGGAGGGCAAGGACCCGCAGATGCCGTCGCAGGAGGTGCTGCTCCACCAGTGGGAGGAGACCATCGAGCTGCTCCACACCGACGCCACCGAGGGCCAGGCGCCCGGCGCGAACGCCACCGAGGACTGGGAGTCCACGCTGGAGGTGCTGTCCGAGGCCGGGCTCATCTCGGGCGACGGCGACGTGGACACCTACTTCGACGACTCGTTCACCCCCGGCAAGTGAGACCGAACGTCATGGGCACTCACGTTCAGCAGGAGCGCGACACCGCGGTCACGAGTACCGCGCCGGCGCTCGAGGTCACGGACCTCGCGATCACCTTCGCCTCCAAGCGACGCCAGGTCACGGCCCTCGAGGGCGTCGACCTGCGCGTCGAGGAGGGGGAGTTCCTCTCCATCGCCGGGCCCTCCGGCTGCGGCAAGTCCACCCTCCTGAAGGCCGTGGCCGGACTCACCGCTCCGAGCCGGGGGAGCATCCGTCTCCGCGGCGACGAGGTGCGCGGTCCGCGGCAGGACATCGGCTACGTGTTCCAGCGGGCGGCGCTGCTGGAGTGGCGCAGCGTCCGCGGCAACATCCTCCTGCAGGCCGAGATGCGCGGGATGGACATGCGCAAGGCTCAGGCCCGTGCCGACGAGCTCATCGAGATGACCGGGCTCACCGGCTTCGAGAAGTCGCTGCCGCATGAGCTCTCCGGCGGCATGCAGCAGCGGGTGTCGCTCTGCCGGGCGCTGTTGCACGAGCCGCGGGTGCTGCTCATGGACGAGCCGTTCGGTGCCCTCGACGCCCTCACGCGCGAGCGCATGAACGTCGAGCTCAACCGCATCTGGAGCGCCACCGGCACGACCGTGCTGCTCGTGACCCACTCGGTCGCGGAGGCCGTGTACCTCGCCAGTCGCGTGATCGTGATGGGGCCGCGCCCCGGACGGATCCTGGAGGAGCACCGCGTCGACCTCCCGGCCCGCCGCGGCTACGCCGATGTGCTGGAGACGGAGGAGTTCCACCGCGTCTCCAGCCGCGTCCGCGAGCTCCTCGGCTCCTCCACCGACGCCGACTGACCCCCGCGCTCCCGTCCCCCCGTCCCCCCCGCCCCCGCCCCCGTGCGGGATCAAAACCGCCCCTCCCCAGCGTCCCCCGGGCCCGTTTTCGATCCCGCGACAGGGGTGGTGCCGGGCGGACGCCCAGGGCGGGATCGAAAACTCCCCCCGGCGGCGGCCGAGGGGAGCGGTTTCGATCCCGCAGCACGCCCGGGAGGCGGCGCCGCGGGAGGGAGTGTCAGTCGCCGAGGGCGGCGGACACCACGGCGCGGGCCTCGGCCTGCACCTCGGCGAGGTGCTCCGGGCCGCGCAGGCTCTCGGCGTAGAGCTTGTAGACGTCCTCCGTGCCGGACGGCCGGGCGGCGAACCACGCGTGCGGCGTCTGCACCTTGAGCCCGCCGATCGCCGCGCCGTTGCCGGGAGCGTGCGACAGCTTCGCCGTGATGTCCTCGCCGGCGAGGGTGGTCGCGGTCACCGACTCGGGAGCGAGCCTGCCGAGGGTGGCCTTCTGCTCGGGAGTCGCCGGAGCATCGACCCGCTGATACGCGGACGACCCGAAGGCGTCCTCCAGCTCGGCGTAGCGCTCGGACGGGGTCTTGCCCGTGACGGCGAGGATCTCCGCCGCCAGCAGGCAGAGGAGGATGCCGTCCTTGTCGGTGGACCACACGGAGCCGTCGTGACGGAGGAAGGAGGCGCCGGCAGACTCCTCCCCGCCGAACGCGACGGAGCCGTCGAGCAGCCCCGGCACGAACCACTTGAAGCCGACCGGCACCTCCAGCAGGCGACGACCGAGCGACTCCGCGACCCGGTCGATGATCATGGACGACACGAGCGTCTTGCCCACCGCGGCGTCGCGCGGCCAGTGCTCGCGGTGCGAGAAGAGGTAGTCGATCGCGACGGCCAGGTAGTGGTTCGGGTTCATCAGCCCGGCGTCGGGGGTGACGATGCCGTGACGATCCGCGTCGGCGTCGTTCCCGGTGAGGATGTCGTAGTCGCCCTTCTTGGCCACGAGGGCGGCCATGGCCGAGGGCGAGGACGGGTCCATCCGGATCTTCTCGTCCCAGTCGAGCGTCATGAAGCGCCAGGTGGGGTCGACCTCCGGGTTCACGACCGTCAGATCGATGTCGTGCATCTCCGCGATCAGCGACCAGTACTCCACGGAGGCGCCACCCAGAGGATCGGCGCCGATCCGCACGCCCGCGCGACGGATCGCCTCGAAGTCGATGATCGAGGGAAGGTCGCGGACGTACGCGTCCCGGAAGTCGTAGCCGGTGATCGCGTCCCAGTCCACGTCGGCGAACCGCTCGCGCCGGACGTCGGACAGTCCGCCCGCGATGAGCTGGTTGGCGCGGTCGGCGATCCAGCCGGTCGCGTCCGTGTCGGCGGGTCCGCCGTGCGGCGGGTTGTACTTGAAGCCGCCGTCGCGGGGAGGGTTGTGCGAGGGGGTCACGACGATGCCGTCGGCCCGGCCCGGGTCATCGGCGGCGCGCCCGCGGTTGTAGGTGAGGATGGCGTGGCTGAGTGCGGGGGTGGGCACCCAGGAGTCCCGGGCGTCGACGCGCACATCGACGCCGTTCGCGAGCAGCACCTCGATGGCGCTGCGCTCGGCGGGGAGGGAGAGGGCGTGGGTGTCGCGACCGAGGAACAGCGGTCCCGTGATGCCCTGCGCCGCGCGGTAGTCGACGATCGCCTGTGTGGTGGCGAGGATGTGGTGCTCGTTGAAGCTGTTCGTGAGAGACGAGCCGCGATGGCCGCTGGTGCCGAACACGACCCGTTCGGCCGCCACGTCCGGGTTCGGTACGCGGTCGTAGTAGGCGGCGATCAGCTCGTCGACGTCGATCAGGTCACTTTCCTCCGCGGGGAGGCCGGCACGGCTGCTCATGCTCTCAGTCTGCCCCGTGCGGCCGATGCGCGCATCCGCCTTGACATGCGGGAATGCGATGAGTCACCGAGGGATAGGCTGAACGCCGTGACCGCACGCCGCACCTACAGCTACCTCGGACCAGCCGGAACCTTCACGGAGGCGGCCCTCGACCAGGTGGCGGAGGCCCGGGGCCAGGAGTGGCGCCCCGTGCACAACGTGGGCGAGGCGCTCGCGGACGTGCTGGAGGGCCGCAGCGACGCGGCGATGATCGCCATCGAGAACTCCATCGAGGGCGGTGTCTCCACCACGCAGGATGCGCTGGCGACCCTCCCCGGCCTGCGCATCATCGGCGAGTATCTCGTGCAGGTGAACTTCGTGCTCGTCGCGCCCCGGGGGACCACGCTCGACCAGGTCGAGGTCATCGCCGCGCACCCCGTCGCCTACGCGCAGTGCCACGGCTGGCTCGGCGAGCACCTCCCGACGCACTCGCACGTGCCGGCGGCGAGCAACGTCGCCTCCGCGATCGGCGTGCTCGACGGCACCTCGCCGGCGCAGGCGGCGATCGCCGCGCCCGGGATCGTGCAGCACTACGACGTGGAGGTGCTGGCGGAGGGCATCGGGGACAACGCGGCCGCCGTCACGCGGTTCGTGCTGGTGACCCGGACCACCCGTTCCCCCGCGCCGACCGGAGCCGACAAGACCTCGCTGATCGTGGAGCTCCCGCACGACCACCCCGGCTCCCTGCTGGAGATGCTGGAGCAGTTCTCGACCCGCGGCATCAACCTCTCTCTCATCGAGTCCCGGCCGATCGGCGACGAGCTCGGTCGGTACCGGTTCGTCATCGACGCGGACGGTCACATCGAGCACGAGCGGATGGCCGACGCGCTCCTCGGGATCCGCCGCTTCAGCCCGCGCGTGGTGTTTCTCGGCTCGTATCCCCGGGCCGACCGGCAGATCGTGCAGTATCCGGACCGCTACTCCGACGAGGTCTTCATCGAAGCGCGCGACTGGCTCCGCGGTATCCTCTCCGGCGAACCCGAGTCCTGACCCGTCCGCGTGGCTCTCTCCCGCGCTGGCGGGACGAGAAACGTTCCTCCCGCCCGCGCGGCGGGCGCCTTTTCCCTCCGGCTCGCGGGTGCAGAGCGCCACGGCGGGTGCGGGGCGGACCGTGGGTGCGGGGCGGACCGTGGGTGCGGTCAGTGCTCCTGGAACCGCGGCCACGCGCTGCCGGGGAGCATGCGTGCGTGCAGGGCGCCCTTCGCGGAGGCGAGGGTGGGATAGGTGCCGGTGGCGGCGTCCGCTCCCGCCATGGTCACCACGTAGCCGGCCTCGTCATGGCGGATGCTGCCCACGACGCCGTTCGTTCCGTAGGCGACCCAGAGTGCGAGTGTCTTGGTGCTCATCGTCGAACCCCTTCCTTCCGCTGAGGCTACGCCTCGCGGTTCGCGGGGGCCAGCCCCTCCTTCTGGCCGCAACGAAGAGCCCTCGTTTCCGCGTCCGCCGATCACCGTCCGCCTTCATCCGCTGTGCCCTCCGCCCCTCGCGAGGGCTCGGTGCACCCGTGCCGCGAGCGCTTCGCCGCCGTCGCGGAAGTCGAGCTCGGTCACCCGGATCACGAGCCACCCGTGATCCTCGAGGTCGCGCTGGCGTCGGACGTCGACCCGCCATTGATCACGGTCCGTCCGATGGCCGTCCCCTTCGTACTCGATCGCGATGCGGCACTCCGGGTAGGCGAGGTCGACCCGGGCGAGGAATCGGCCGCCCGCCCGGACGACGTGCTGAACGGCGGGCTCGGGCAGTCCGAATCGCCCGAGAAGGAGACGGGTCTCGGTCTCCTTCGGCGACTCGACGCCGGGGCGCGCGAGCCGGAGCCCGTCGCGAATGCGCCCGCATCCCGGGAATCGTCCCCACCACGCCAGGCGCTCCTCGATGTCCGAGACGCTCGCGACAGGGAGCGCCGCGTACAGGCCGGGGTAGGCGTCGCTGCCGGTGAGAAGCGCGTCGAGCGCGACCGTCAGCGCCGGAGCCGCGAGTTCTCGCGCGCAGAGGAAGACCGCGGACATCGGGTCGAGGACCGGGGCTCCGCGGACGCGCCACACCTCGATCCGGTCGGGTGCGACGCGGCGGCCGCGGACGCCCGGGGTGCGCGGCGGCGACGTGCCGGTCGGGACGGCCACATCGAGCGGCTCCGAGGGCGTCCACCGGGCCGGGATGGGGATGCCCCACAGGCGCAGGGCCGTCCGTCCGGCGAACGCCTGTCCGTCGCGCAGGCGGGGCAGATAGCAGGCGATCTGCTGGTCGAACGTCGTCGGGGTCCGGATCGCCCGGACCCCGGCGAAGGGCCGTGCGAGGTCCCGGCTGGAGTACCGCTTTCGGCCGACGCCTCTCGCGGCGGCGTCACGCACGGCGAAGGCGGTCCCGAGGTCGGGAGGGAGAGGAGTCCGGTGTCGCATTCCTTCATGCTGCGCGCGGCTTCCCGCCGTCGGAGCTCACCCGATGTCCACTCTCCAGTCCGTGTGGAGAACCCGTCACGGCCGTCCGGTGTGCGGGATGACGCCTGTTCGCCGACGCCCTCGCAGCCCGGATCCAAAAGGTTCCCCGGTTCCTCGCTTCGGGCCCGTTTTCGATCCCGCGACCCTGGGGCGTGTGGAGCGGGGATCGGAAAGGGGCGTGGGGACGGGCGGGGAGGGGCGGTTTTGATCCCGCGAGGGCCGGGACCAGGGGGACCAGGGTGGGGTCAGGCGGCGGAGATGAGTTCCAGGGTCTGGGTGCGGCCGGGAGCGGCGTCGCGGGGCTCCGCGTCGTAGGCGCCGGCGACCGGGGAGAGCATGACCTCGTCGACCCCGAAGCGGGCGGCGAAGGCGCGGACGTCGGCGGCGACGGTCTCACCCGTGCCGACGAACCATCGGGATCGCGCGGCCTCGACGACCTGGTCGGTCGCGGCGTCGTGCTCCGCGGCGAGGGCCTGTTCGACGGTCTCCAACGGGACGAGCGGCTGGTTGAGCCGGAGTCGCGCCATCATCCGCAGCTGCGGCAGGGCGCGGTCCTCGGCCTCCTCGGCGGTCGGGGCCGCGACGGCGTTGACGGTGAGGAAGGTCCGCGGCTCCGGGTGCTCTTCGCTCGGACGGTAGTTCGTGCGGTACAGGTCGAGCGCGCGCTCGAGACCCTGTCCGGAGAAGTGGTTCGCGAAGACGTACGGCAGCCCCAGGGAGGCGGCGAGCTGCGCGGAGTAGTCGCTCGATCCCAGCAGCCACACCTCGGGGACCCCGGTCGCGGCGGGGGTGGCCCGCACGGTGTACTCGCCGCCGGAGGTGAAGCGCACGGTGGCGCCCTCGGTGGTGAAGAGGGCGGCGATGTCCTGCACGTGCCGCGGGAACTGCTCGACGTCGCTGGTGGTGCCGGATCCGCGGAGCAGCTGGGTGATCACCGGGTCGCTGCCGGGGGCGCGGCCCAGACCCAGGTCGATGCGTCCGGGGGCGATCGCCTCGAGCGCCGCGAACTGCTCCGCCACGATCAGCGGCGCGTGGTTGGGCAGCATGACGCCGCCGGACCCGAGGCGCAGGCGGGAGGTGCGGGTCGCCGCGGCCGCGATGAGGACCGGCGGCGTGGTGGACGCGACGGCGGGCATGTTGTGGTGCTCGGCGAACCAGAAGCGTCGGTATCCGAGCCGGTCGGCGGTCTCGGCGAGGGTGAGGGAAGCGGTGATGGCCTCGGCGCTGGTCTGGCCGGAGCGGACCGGCACGAGGTCGAGGACGGAGAGGGCGACGTCGTTCATCTCCGGGTGCAACCTCGGCGGCCGCTCCGGCATTCCCTAGGCGGCGAGGGGCGACGAAGGGGTCAGCGCGTCGGCGAGGGCGGCGCGCGCGAGCCGGTAGCGGATGAGCCAGGCGGCGCTGAAACTCTGCTCCGGAAGGTCGCGCAGTGCGGCGCGGTCGTCGGCGGGGAGCCCTTCCCGTGCGGCTTCGCGCAGGAGGTCATCGCGGGTCGCCGGGTACTCCATGTCGGCGAGGAAGCGGTCGAGGGTGGGGGAGAGGGCCATGAGTCGTCCTTTCTGTGAGAAGAGAGGAAGGGAGCGGGGGCGGCGCGAGGCCGCCCCCGGGCGATCAGGCGTCGATGGCCTGGCGCTGTTCGCCGGACTCGACGGTGATCTTGCGCGGCTTCGCGCGCTCGCTGACCGGGATCACGACGGACAGCACGCCGCTCTCGTAGGAGGCGCTGATGTTGTCCAGGTCGACGCCGTCGCCGAGCGAGAACTGGCGGAGGAACGATCCGGCGCCACGCTCGCGGGCGAGCCAGCGGACGCCTTCGCGCGTGTCGGCCGTCCGCTGGGCGCGGATCGTGAGCTGGCCGCCGTCGAGGTCGACGTCGATGGAGCCGGGGTCCGCCCCCGGGAGATCGGCGTGGAGGATGTAGCGGTCACCGTCGCGGTACAGGTCCACCGGCATCGACCGGGGTGCGCGCACGGAGTCCAACACGCTCGCGGCGAAGCGATCGAGCTGGCTGAAGGGGTCGAAGGTCAGTGCCATGAGGTTTCTCCTTTCGTGCGGCCCTGCTGAGGGCTGAGGTGCGGTGCAGATTATCTGCACTTCAGGTATAGATTTGTTATAGAACACCGTCAGAAATCTCGCAACCCCGAATGAGGACACCCCGAATGACCGCCCGCGACTCGCGTACCCCGCTCTACGGCATCGCCGTGGCCGCCCAGCTCGTCGACCTCCCGGAGGCGACGATCCGGCTCTTCGAGAGCAAGGGGCTCCTCGCGCCCGCTCGCAGCGACGGCGGCACGCGCCGGTACAGCGACGACGACATCACGCGGCTGCGCCGGGCGGCCGCACTCCGCGGGGACGGCATCAACATCGCCGGGATCGCCCGCGTGCTCGACCTGCAGGACGAGAACGCGGGCCTTCGGGAGGCCCTCGACGCCGAGAACACCGCCGGTCGCGAACGCCCCGCGACCCCCTGACCGACCGCAGCCGCCGCGGTGCGCCACCCGCCCCGGATGACGCCGCCGCCGGGGCGCATCGATGACGCCGCTACGCTTTCCGCATGGAAGCCGGGATCTTCTACGTCCTCGTCGGAGCTGTCGCCGTCGCCGCGATCGCGCGCTGGCGGGGATGGCCCGCCCCGCTGCTGGTGACCGTCGTCGCGCTCGCCGCGTCGTTCCTGCCCGTGGTGCCGGAGATGGAGATCGACGGGCATCTGCTGCTGAGCCTCGTGCTGCCGCCGCTGCTCTACTCGGCGGCGCTCGACGTGTCGTTCGTGGGGTTCAAGCGGAGCCTCCCGCAGATCCGCCGTCTCGGGATCTGGCTCGTCCTGCTGACCGCGTTCGCTGTCGGGCTCGTGGCCTGGTGGATCCTGCCGTCGCTCACCCTGCCGGGGGCGCTCCTGCTCGGGGCCATCGTCGCCCCGCCGGACGCGGTGTCGGCGGCGGCGATCGGTCGTCGTCTCGGGCTTCCCCGCCGCATCATGACGGTGCTGTCGGGCGAGAGCCTCATCAACGACGCCACCTCGCTCACCCTCTACCGGGTGTTCGCCGCGATCCTCGCGGGGGCGACCGTGTCGATCGGGGGCGGTGTCGGGCAGTTCGTCCTCGCAGTCGGGGTGGGGGTGGGCATCGGGCTCGTCTTCGGGATCGTGCTGCACCAGCTCCGGATGCGCATCGGCGACCCGGTCGTGATCGGCACGTTCGGCCTGCTCGCTCCCTTCGGCGCCTACAACATCGCGGAGCACCTGCTCGGCTCCGGCGTCCTCGCGGTCGTCGCGATGGGGCTCTTCGTGGGCTTCAACGCGCCGCGCACCGACTACACGACCCGGCAGCAGGAGGCGCCGCTGTGGCTGTCGGCCGACCTGCTGCTGGAGAGCTTCGTGTTCGCGTACATCGGCCTCCAGTTCCCGCGGGTGCTCAACGACCTCGGCAGCGAGTCGGTCGGGCACATCCTCCTGCTCTCCGGAGCGGTGCTGCTCGTGGTGCTGGTCGTTCGGCCGCTCTACATCTATCCGATCAGCGCGTGGTCGAACTTCCAGGACCGTCGCCGGTTGGCGCGCATGGATCGGGGGATCGCCTCCGGGGAGTTCGACGAGCGTCGACGGCGGTCCCGACGGTGGCGCGATCAGAGCACCGACGAGTTGCGGACGCAGATCGTGCGGGAGCGCATGGCGGGGCTGCGGCTCACCTGGAAGGACAACGCCGTCATCTCCTGGGCGGGTATGCGCGGGGTGGTGACCCTCGCGATCGCCGTCGCCGCCGCCGATCTGGCCGGGCTCGACACCGAGGCCGCGCACGCGATCGTCGTCGTCGCGTTCATCGTCACCGTGGGCACGCTGCTGCTGCAGGGGCTCACGCTGCCGCTGCTCATCCGGCGCCTGGAGATCGCGGGGGACGAGGAGCACGAGGAGGATGTGGCGGCCCTGGAGACCGTCAAGGCCAAGAGTCGTGAGGCCGGCAAGGCGTACCTCGCCGAGAAGCGCCGGGAGTGGGAGCAGAAGCACGGCGAGGTCGACCTCGGGATGTTCGACGCGTTCACGAAGCGCATGACCCGGGTGGAGAAGGACACCGACGACGCCCAGCAGGTGGAGGACGCCGTCGCCCGTCCGTCCTACGACGACCTCGTCGCGCTGACGAAGGGATGGCTGCAGGTGCGGCGGGAGATCCTCGTGGCGGAGCGCGATGCGGGCGACCTCGACGAGGAGGTCATGCGGGAGCTGCTCGCCGCGATGGATGCGGAGGAGCTCGCTCTCGACACCCGCGGCGCGACTCGCCCCCTGCGCCGCAACTGACTCCCCTTCCCGCCGACCCACCCCTTTCCGGTCGTCCCGGCCCCTTCCGGTCGCACGCAAGGGGCCGGGACGCACGAAAAGGGGTGGGTCGGCGGAGGTGCGGGGATACGAAGAGCGCCCCACCTCCGGGAGGAAGATGGGGCGCTCGTCGGGAGACCGGGGTCAGCGGGTGCCGGCGGGCTCCGGGGTGGAGGTGGCGGGCGCCTCGGGGGCGTCGTCGCCGGAGTCGTCGGCGAACGGCAGACCCTCGCGCGGTGCGTTGTAGAGCTCCTCGTCGAGGATGCCCTCGCGCTTCGCGACGATCGCCGGGATGAGCGCCTGACCGGCGACGTTCACCGCGGTGCGACCCATGTCGAGGATCGGGTCGATCGCGAGCAGCAGGCCCACGCCCTCGAGTGGCAGTCCCAGGGTCGACAGCGTCAGCGTGAGCATGACGACCGCGCCGGTGGTGCCGGCGGTGGCGGCGGAGCCCACGACCGAGACGATGACGATCAGCAGGTACTGCACGAAGTTCAGCTCGATGCCGAAGAACTGCGCGACGAAGATCGCCGCGATGGCCGGGTAGATCGCGGCGCAGCCGTCCATCTTCGTCGTCGCACCGAGCGGCACGGCGAACGAGGCGTACGAGCGGGGCACGCCGAGGTTGCGCTCGGTCACGCGCTCCGTGAGGGGGAGCGTGCCGATGGAGGAGCGGCTCACGAAGGCGAGCTGCACCGCGGGCCACACACCCGAGAAGTACTGCTTGATCGACAGCCCGTGCGTGCGCACCAGCACCGGGTACACGACGAACAGCACGAGCGCGAGGCCGATGTAGACTGCGGCCGCGAACCAGCCGAGCGACGCCAGCTTCTCCCAGCCGTACTTGATGACGGCGGAGCCGATGAGGCCGAACGTGCCCAGCGGGGCGATGCGGATGATCCACCACAGCACGCGCTGGATGACCTTGAGCAGCGACTCGGTGAAGACGAGGAACGGCTCGGCCTTCTTGCCGGCCTTGAGCGCCGCGATGCCGACGACGGCCGCGACCACGATCACCTGGAGGATGTTGAAGCCGACGCTCGAGGTGAAGGAGCCGTCGGTCGCTCCGGGCGAGGTGCTGACGGTCAGGCCGAGGAAGTTCTGCGGGATCAGGCCGAGGAGGAAGTTCCACCAGGTGCCGACCGTGTACGGCTCGCCGGGCTCCAGGCCCTCACCGGCACGGCTACCCGGCTGGATCACGAGGCCGAGGACGATGCCGATGATGACGGCGATGAAGGCGGTGATCGCGAACCAGAGGATCGTCTGTCCGGCGAGGCGGGCGGCGTTCTGCACGCGACGCAGGTTGGAGATGCTGGCGACGATCGCCGTGAAGATCAGCGGGACGACGGCCGCGCGGAGCAGCGTGACGTAGGAGCTGCCGATCGTGTCGAGGGTGGTCGACAGGCCGGTCGGGTTCTCGGCGGTGGCGCCCAGCTGGCGGCCGATCAGACCGGCGGCGATGCCGAGGACGAGGGCGGCGATGATCTGGAAGCCGAACGATGTCAGCAGCTTCCGGACCGGCCCGCGGGTGTCTGGCGCCTTCTGGGCGCGTGCGGTGGTGCTCATTGAGGTGGGTACTCCAGAATCGCGGCGCGCCGAGTGCACGCCATGAGGCTCAACGCTAGGAGAGCCTGGGAATTCCCTGGGCGGATATGACGAAGGATGACGGCCGCCCTCCCCGGGCCGTCATCCTTCGCTGCGTTCCGCCTCAGGGCGTGACGCAGTCCTGGAGGTTGTCCTGGATGATCTGGGTCGTGAGCGCCTTGTCGGCCTCGTCCCGCTGCTTGTCCTCGCCGTCGGCGATGTAGCCGAGCGTCTCGTCGCTGAGGTCGGAGTCGACGAGGGCTTCGGCCAGGCAGGTGGCGGCGTCGTCGGTCATGGCCTCCTCCTGCGGCGTGCCCTCGAAGACCTTCTGGATGCCGTCGGCGACCTCGTCGACCGAGGGGCGGCTCTCTCCGGCGCAGGCGGCGAGGGAGAAGGCGAGGACAGCGGCCGGAGCGATCGCCAGAAGGCGGAGGCCGCGGCGCGACGAGGTGCGAGAGCTGATCATGGGACGACCGTACCCACTCACAGACGACTCATAGAAGGGGCTTGCGAAGCGCGGCACGGTCGTGCTCGCTTCTGTCGACCCACCCCTTTCCGCGCACCCCGGCCCCTTGCGGTCGCGCGCAACGGGCCGGGGTGCACCGAAGGGGGTGGGTCGACGGAAGTCAGCGATCGGCGAGGACGAGGAGGTCGCCGACCTCGCAGTCGAGGGCCTCGCAGATCGCCCGCAGCGTGGAGTAGCGGATCGCGCGGGCACGATCGTTCTTCAGCACCGACAGGTTCACGATGCTGACGCCGACGGCGGCGCTCAGCTCCGTCAGCGTCATCCCGCGGGCCGCCAGCAGCTCGTCGAGACGGCAATGGATGCCCGTGAACTCGTCGTCGCTCTCCGCCGGGCTCACACCAGCCCCTCCGTCTCGCGCTCCAGGGCGGCTCGCTCCTGCTCCACGCGCATGCCCTGGCGGAACACCGCGGCGAGGGCGAGGAGGCCGAGCGCCGCGGCGAACGGCAGCGGTGTGACGGTGAGCTGGTACGCGTGCGGGTACCAGGGGCTGTCCGCCGGCAGGGCCTCCCGCAGCCCGGTGGTGGCCGCGATGCCGTTGAGGAGGTCGGAGAGCACCCCCAGCACGGCGAAAGCGATCGCGCCGCCGACCAGGGCGCGGGTCACGGTGCGCGAGAACGCGCGTCCCCGAAGGGTGTGGAAGCAGATGAGCGCGAGGACGATGGCGGGCAGCGTGGTGAGGGCGAGGGTGCTGAGCTGTGCGGCCGCGGCGAGGAGGCGTAGCCCGAGCGAGGCGTTGCCCACGGTGAAGTCCGACAGCTCTGTCCCGCCGCAGGAGAGCATGGTGGTCGTGCTGTCGCCGTTCTCCGAGCACGGGAGGCTCGAGGGCCAGTCGAGGAAGACGGTCGTCCCGCCGTGCAGCTCTGCCCAGTCGACCGCGAACGCCTTGATGATGAACGACACCGCGCCGAGCACGGAGAGCGTGATCCACCACCCGGACAGCGTGAGGGCCGCGTCGAGGGCCACGGTGCGGCTGCCCCGGCGGCGGCTGTTCCAGACCACGATCGCGACGACGGCCGCGCAGACCGCGAGCGCGATCCCGATGTTGAGCAGCGAGGGCCAGACGGCCTCCGAACCGAACGTGATCATCAGACGAGCCCCTCCGTCTCCTTCTCGAGCACGCTCTTCTCCTGTTGCAGCCGGATACCGCGGCGGAAGGCGACGGCGATGAGGCCGACGGCGACTCCCGTGGCGAAGATGGGGGCGACCGCCCAGAACTCGATCGGATGCGCCGGTTCGCCGGCACCGAGGCCGAGGGCGGCCGAGATCCCGTTGCGGGCCACCGCCTCGAGCATCACGATCGCTATCGGTGCGAGCACCAGCGTCCAACCGATCACGTCGAACGCGCGCGCGTTGCTCGGCACGAAGAACCGGCCCCGGAGGAAGTTCCAGGCGACGAGGGTCACGGCGCCGATGACCGCGGTGGCGGCGAGGGCCCACAGAGCGATCGACGCGACGATGGCGGCGACGGCGGCACCGTCGACGCCGGTCGCGAACACCATCACCTCCTGGGCGACGCCGTCGATCGACTGCTGTCCGGAGTCGACGGTCGCCGAGAGGGGCTGCTCGTCGATCGGCATCGACCAGGCGATGCCGACCTCCCGGAAGGTGGCGGCGACACGGAGCGCGGTGCCGATGCCGACGGCCACGAGGGCTGCCGCGGCGTAGAAGATGACCGCGCTCGCGTCGGCGCGTTCGGAGCGGGTGGCGGTGGTGGCGGTCATCAGACGAGTCCTTCCGTGTCGCGCTGCAGGCGGCGGCCGATCGTGAACACGCCCGCCACGAGAGCCAGGGCGAACGCCCATCCCACGGGTGCGAGGTCGAACTCCACGAGCAGCGTCCACAGCACGTCTTCGACCCCCGGGTCGGTCGCGGCCAGATCCTTCACGATCTCGGCGCGGCCGATGCCGCCGGCGAGTTGTCCGAACAGCGTGCCCGCCATCAGCAGGCAGGCGGCGACGGCGAACATCCACCCGAGGGAGGCGCGGAACGGACGGGAGCGGATGAGCGAGACGCCCAGCCACCAGACCACCGCGCACAGAGCCACGGTGGCGAGCGCGGGGAGCGCCGTCTCCAGGAGCAGGAGCCAGCGGGCGCCCGTGGGCGGTGCGGTGAGTGTGACGAGGGCGGAGTCGACGGTGGCGCCCGCGATTCTGGCCACGCCGTCGAGGGCGGAGAGGTCGACGTCGTGCACCGGCATCGCGACCGTGGGCGAGGGCGCGAACAGGGCGGCGGCGGCCTGCCCGACGGCGACGATGGCGCCGATCCCGACGCTGACGGCGCCGGTCGCGATGAGCCCGAGCGCGATGCCGTCGGCGAGCGCGGGGCGTCTTTCCGTGGCGAGCATGTGCTCCTCCTGAGGTTCATGGGTTATCGACTTTCGTTAACATAACGACTGTCGATAAACCCGTCAAGGCCTCGCTATGCCCACGGCGAACACGGGCATACCCGCCATTCCTGGTCGTTACTCTCGATGTACAAGCGCTTCATGCGTCTTCGCCCCGTGCGAATAAGGAGTCAACATGTTCGAGAGATTCACGGACCGAGCCCGTCGAGTGGTCGTCCTCGCCCAAGAAGAGGCGAAGATGCTCAACCACAACTACATCGGCACCGAGCACATCCTGCTCGGCCTCATCCACGAGGGCGAGGGCGTCGCAGCCAAGGCGCTGGAGTCGCTCGGCATCTCCCTCGACGCCGTGCGCGAGCAGGTGCAGGACATCATCGGCCAGGGTCAGCAGCAGCCGACCGGCCACATCCCGTTCACGCCGCGCGCCAAGAAGGTGCTCGAGCTGAGCCTCCGCGAGGCCCTGCAGCTCGGTCACAACTACATCGGCACCGAGCACATCCTCCTCGGCCTCATCCGTGAGGGCGAGGGCGTGGCCGCTCAGGTGCTCGTCAAGCTGGGCGCCGACCTCAACAAGGTGCGGCAGCAGGTCATCCAGCTGCTCTCCGGCGCTCCGGGCCGCGAGCCCGCATCCGTCGGCGCGCAGTCCAACGACACCCCGTCGGGTGCGCAGGGCGGCTCGCAGGTGCTCGACCAGTTCGGTCGCAACCTCACGCAGGCCGCGCGCGACAACAAGCTCGACCCGGTGATCGGGCGCGAGAAGGAGGCGGAGCGGGTCATGCAGATCCTCTCCCGCCGCTCCAAGAACAACCCCGTTCTCATCGGCGAGCCCGGCGTCGGCAAGACCGCCGTCGTCGAGGGCCTCGCCCAGGCGATCGTCAAGGGCGATGTGCCCGAGACGCTGAAGGACAAGCAGCTCTACTCGCTCGACCTCGGCTCGCTCATCGCCGGTTCCCGCTACCGCGGCGACTTCGAGGAGCGCCTGAAGAAGGTCACCAAGGAGATCCGCACGCGCGGCGACATCATCGTCTTCATCGACGAGATCCACACCCTCGTGGGTGCGGGTGCCGCCGAGGGCGCGATCGACGCGGCCAGCATCCTCAAGCCGCTGCTCGCCCGCGGTGAGCTCCAGACGATCG
Source organism: Microbacterium sp. BLY (assembly GCF_017939615.1). Lineage (NCBI taxonomy): Bacteria > Bacillati > Actinomycetota > Actinomycetes > Micrococcales > Microbacteriaceae > Microbacterium > Microbacterium sp. BLY. Next base: position 383,241 of record NZ_JAGKSR010000001.1, on the reverse strand, counting down.
GTGCCACCACGCTCGACGAGTACCGCAAGCACTTCGAGAAGGACGCCGCGCTCGAGCGCCGCTTCCAGCCGGTGCAGGTGAACGAGCCGACGCTGCCGCACGCGATCAACATCCTCAAGGGGCTGCGCGACCGGTACGAGGCGCACCACAAGGTGCAGATCACCGACGGCGCGATCGTCGCCGCGGCGAACCTCGCCGACCGCTACGTCTCCGACCGCTTCCTCCCGGACAAGGCCATCGACCTGATCGACGAGGCCGGCGCCCGCCTGCGTCTGTCGATCCTGTCCAGCCCGCCCGAGCTGCGCGAGTTCGACGAGAAGATCGCCGCCGTGCGCGAGCAGAAGGAGATCGCCTCCGAGGAGCAGGACTTCGAGAAGGCCGCCTCGCTGCGCGACGAGGAGAAGAGCCTCCTCGCCGAGCGCCTGCGCCTCGAGAAGCAGTGGCGTGCGGGTGACGTCGCGACCCAGGCGGTCGTCGACGAGGGCCTGATCGCCGAGGTGCTCGCCCAGGCGACCGGCATCCCCGTGTTCAAGCTGACGGAGGAGGAGTCCAGCCGACTCGTCTTCATGGAGAAGGCGCTGCACCAGCGCGTCATCGGTCAGGAGGAGGCCATCGCGGCCCTCTCCAAGACCATCCGTCGTCAGCGTGCCGGCCTCAAGGACCCGAAGCGTCCGTCGGGCTCGTTCATCTTCGCCGGTCCCACGGGCGTCGGAAAGACCGAGCTCGCGAAGGCGCTCGCGGAGTTCCTCTTCGACGACGAGGCCGCGCTCATCTCGCTCGACATGAGCGAGTTCGGCGAGAAGCACACCGTCTCGCGGCTGTTCGGTGCCCCTCCCGGGTTCGTCGGCTTCGAAGAGGGTGGTCAGCTCACCGAGAAGGTACGGCGCAAGCCGTTCAGCGTGGTCCTCTTCGACGAGATCGAGAAGGCGCACCCGGACATCTTCAACTCGCTGCTGCAGATCCTGGAAGAGGGTCGCCTCACCGACGGTCAGGGTCGGATCGTGGACTTCAAGAGCACGGTCATCATCATGACCACCAACCTCGGTGCGCGTGACATCGCCGGCGGCCCCGTCGGCTTCCAGATCGAGGGCAACAACGCCACGAGCTACGAGCGGATGAAGGGCAAGGTCAACGAAGAGCTCAAGCGGCACTTCAAGCCCGAGTTCCTCAACCGTGTCGACGACATCATCGTCTTCCCGCAGCTGAGCAAGGACGAGCTGGTGCAGATCGTGGATCTGTTCACGAAGCGCCTCGGCGACCGCCTGCTCGACCGCGACATGACGATCGAGCTGTCGCAGTCCGCCAAGGAGCGCCTGATCGAGATCGGGTTCGACCCGGCTCTGGGTGCTCGTCCGCTGCGTCGTGCGATGCAGCACGAGATCGAGGACCGCCTGTCGGAGAAGATCCTGCACGGCGAGCTCGACTCGGGCGACCACGTGAAGGTCGACGCGAAGGACGGGGAGTTCCTGTTCGAGCACGGCCCGCGCGGCGAGAAGGTCGCGGTCGGTGTGAACACCGGCGGCGGCGCGATCTCGGGCACGCCCGACCTGGCGATCACCGGCAACGACTGACCCGCGACAGGGTTCCCGAAGGGGCGGATGCGACGGCATCCGCCCCTTCGTCGTCTCCGCTCGGCCCTCGCTCCCGGGCACAACTTCGGAGACGAGAGGCGACACGCGGGGCGACGCCCTCGGGCGGCGGGGTGTCGGGCGGGATCTCCGAAGTCGTGCCGCGTCGGGGAGCGGGTGCGAGGGGCGGGTCCTAGGCTGGTCGGGTGAGCGCGTACATCGTCCGGCCGGCCCGCAGCGCCGACATCGTCAGCATCCGGAACCTGCTCCAGCCGATGGTGGAGCAGCGCATCCTGCTCGGCAAGGACCTCGCCGTGCTCTACGGCGCCGTGCAGGAGTTCGTCGTGGCCGAGGCCGACGGCGAGCTGATCGGCTGCGGCGCCCTGCACGTCATCTGGGAGGACCTCGGTGAAGTGCGCACGCTGCTCGTCCGCGAGGACTGGCTGCACCACGGCGTCGGGCGGGCCATCGTCGAGCGGCTCGAGGAGAACGCGCGCGCGCTCGGGCTCTCCCGGCTGTTTTGCCTCACCTTCGAGGTGGACTTCTTCGGACGGCGCGGGTTCACGCCCATTGGCGAGCAGGTCGTCGACCCCGACGTGTACTCGCAGCTTCTGCGCAGCGGCGACGCCGGTGTCGAGGAGTTCCTCGACCTCGCGCACGTGAAGCCGAACACCCTCGGCAACACCCGCATGCTCAAGGTGCTCTGACCCCGGGCCGACCGCCTCGCGCCTCCCGGCGCGCGGAGGCGGATCGCTTAACCTGGAACCATGCCCCGTCACTCCGCCGCCGTGTACCGCCGCCGGCGACTGGCGGCGCTGCTCGGGCTGATCCTCGTGCTCGCGATCATCGGCGCCGCGGTCTGGCTCCTCGTGGCGCGGCCGTGGGTCGCGACCGGCGGGGAGGACCCGGGGCCGGCGCCCACGTCGTCGGCGACCGGCACTCCCACGCCCTCCGGATCGCCGTCGCCCTCACCGTCGCCGTCGGCGGACGCCACTCCGGCGGTCGTCGCATGTGAGGCGAAGGACGTCGAGGTGAAGGCCGTCACGGATGCCGAGTCGTACGCGGCGGGCGTCTCGCCGAAGCTCTCGATCTCGCTCACCAACAAGGGCGACCAGGACTGCACGATCGATGTGGGGTCCAGCATGCAGGTGTTCACCGTCTCCAGCGGCTCCGACGTGTGGTGGCGTTCGACCGACTGCCAGGAGAACCCGAGCAGCATGATCGCCACTCTCACGGCGGGATCCACCGTCGTCAGCAAGGAGCCCGTGGTCTGGGACCGCACGCGGTCGAGCGTCGAGACCTGCGCACAGGAGAATCGGCAGCGGGCACCGGGCGGCGGGGCGTCGTACCACGTCGGCGTCTCGATCGGCGGGTTCCCCAGCGCCTCCACCACGCAGATCCTCCTGTTCTGAGGGGGAGACGGGCCCTGTGCTGACAGGGCTGGTTCTTTGGGATACCATAGATGTGACTCTCCGCATCTGCGGCAACATGCCATCCCCAGTGGCGTCGTATTACAGCGTCCCCAGCGCTTCGACACCGCCGCTCGAGAGTCCGAGGGCCCTCTCGAGTACCCCAGTCCCCAATGGAGGACTCGAGAGGGCCCCAATCTTTCCCGGCGCCGCCGCGCCGTCCCGGTGCCTAAGCTGGAAGCATGGCAGCGAAGAAGGCGAAGTCCGCGAAGGGCGCGAAGAAGAAGCCGGCCCCCGAGGACTTCCGGTCCGAAGCCCTGGCTCTCGCACTCGAGAAGCAGGACGTCGCCGCGGTCGCGTTCGCGCTGCGGCACGGCACCACCGTGGTCCCGCTCATCAAGCCCGGTGCCCGCGACAACCCCCTCGACAGCGGCGAGGTGTGGACGTACCGCGACCCGAACACCGGCGACCTCGCGCTGCTGCTGTTCAGCGACGCCAAGAACAAGCCGGCGAACCTCCCGCCCGGTGTCGGCATCTACGACGCGACCTGGCTGCGCGCCTTCCTCGCCGCCCACCCGATCACGACCGTGTTCCTCGACATCGCGGGTCCGCACCCGATGCAGGCCGATCCGGTGGAGCTGCTCAAGGCCCTCGACGCCTGACCGCGGCGCCCCGCCGGCTCAGAACGGAGGGATGTCGCGGTCCGGGCGGCGGGTGCTGTTGCGCGCCCTGACGTCTCCCAGCGCGGCACGCAGCGTCTTGGAGCGATCGTCGACGACCTGCTCGTAGCCGAGTCGTGCGGCTTCGGACCGTCGCTGCGCCGCCTGCGTCACCGGCCGCACCTCGCCGGCGAGACTGAGCTCGCCGACAGCGGCGACCGTGCGCGGCACCGAGATCATCTGGATGGAACCGGCCACCGCGATCGCGATGGCGAGGTCGGCGGCGGGCTCGGTGAACCGCACGCCGCCGACGGTGGACACATAGACGTCGAGGCTGCCGGTGGGCACGCCCGCGCGACGCTCGAGGATGGCGAGGACCATCGCCACGCGCGAGGAGTCGAGACCGTGCACGATGCGCCGCGGGTTCGGGGCGTTGCTCGGCACGGTCAGCGCCTGCACCTCGACGGGGAGGGCGCGGCGGCCCTCCAGCGAGATCGCGACGCAGGTGCCGGGTTCGGACGCACCCTGCGACAGGAACAGGCCGGACGGATCCGGCACCTCAGCGATGCCGTCTCCGGTCATCTCGAAGCAGCCGACCTCGTCGGTCGGGCCGAAGCGGTTCTTGAGCGCGCGGATGAACCGCAGCGACGTCTGCCGGTCGCCCTCGAAGTGGCACACCACGTCGACGAGGTGCTCCAGCACCCGCGGGCCGGCGACCTGGCCGTCCTTCGTCACGTGCCCCACGATGATGATCGGGAGGTCGCGCTCCTTCGCCACCCGGATGAGGGTCGCGGCGACCTCGCGCACCTGGCTCGGCTGACCGGCCGCGCCGTCGGTGAGGGAGGAGGAGACCGTCTGGACCGAGTCGACGATGACGAGCTGCGGCTGCACCTCGTCGATGTGGCCGAGGATGGTGGCGAGATCGGTCTCGCTCGCGAGATAGAGCTCGTCGTGCAGGGCGCCGGTGCGCTCGGCGCGCAGCCGCACCTGGGCCGGCGACTCCTCGGCGCTCGCGTAGAGCACGCGTCGTCCGCTCCGGGCCGCCTGCGCGGCGACCTCCAGCAGGAGGGTGGACTTGCCGACGCCGGGCTCGCCGCTGAGGAGGATCGCGGCCCCCGGCACGATGCCGCCGCCGAGCACGCGGTCGAACTCGCCGACGCCGCTCGTCCGTCGCGGGGCGTCCTGCGTGGTGATCTGCGTGATCGGGCGCGCGGCGCGGTCGGCGGTCGGGGCGAGGGCGTTCACGCGGCGGAGGATGCCGGTCTGCGTGGCCTGCTCCTGGACCGTGCCCCACTGCTGGCACTCGCCGCACCGGCCGACCCACTTGGCCGTCGTCCACCCGCACTCGGTGCAGACGTACGCGGGAGGAGCGGGTTTCCGGGTGGCCATGCCCCCAGGCTATCGGCGGGATCAGACATCCCTATCGACCAGGCGATTATTCACGGCCCGGGTCCCCCGGCGCCGAGCGGTTCCGGCCGATAATTGAGGCATGTCCAATGGCGGGTCCGTCTGCGGGCCGATCTCCAGCTACTCCCGGGTGCGCATCCTGCACCTCCTCTTCGAAGCCCGGCACTCCGGTGGCTCCGGGGAACTCGCGATCGCCGACCTCTGCGACGCCACGGGTCTGCACGCCAACACGGTGCGCGAGCACCTCCAGCGGCTCATCGAGGGCGGGTATGTCATCCCCACCATCGAGCACCGCACCACGCGCGGCCGCCCGCGCACGCTGTACCGCGCCGCCACCGGAGCCCCGGACGCCTCCAGCCCGGTCGCGCGCAGCAAGGCCAAGGCCGCCGCTCGTCGCGGCGACCTGCTCCGCAGCGTCCTCCCCGGCACCGCGACCGCGCTGGGGAAGGACGCCACGTACCAGCTCGACGCCCTCGTCGAGCACCTCGAGGAGAGCGGCTTCGAGCCCGTCGTGGACGACCGCGGCCTGACCGTCGACCTGAGCCCGTGTCCGCACGCCGCCGGCCGTCCGGAGGACCGCCCGATGCTCTGCCAGGTGCATCTCGGGCTGATGCAGGGCATCCTTGCAGAAGCGGGGGGACCGCTCGAAGCAGAGCATGTGCGCGAAGCAGCGCTCCCTTCCGAATGCACCGTACAGCTGCGCGACACCGCCGCGCAGGCGTCGAACAGAACGGGAGTCGCTCATGGAATGGCTTGATCCGCTCGCTCTGGCCCGATGGCAATTCGGCCTGACGACCGTCTATCACTACCTCTTCGTCCCCCTGACGATCGGGATGGCGCTGGTCGCCGCGATCTTCCAGACGGCGTGGGTCCGGACGGGCAAGGTCCAGTACCTGCACCTCACCCGGTTCTTCGGGAAGATCTTCCTCATCAACTTCGCCATGGGCGTGGTCACCGGCATCGTGCAGGAGTTCCAGTTCGGCATGAACTGGTCGGACTACTCCCGCTTCGTCGGCGACGTGTTCGGTGCCCCGCTCGCCTTCGAGGGCCTGCTGGCGTTCTTCTTCGAGGCGACCTTCATCGGCCTCTGGATCTTCGGCTGGGACAAGCTCCCGCAGAAGATCCACCTCGCCACCATCTGGTGCGTCTCCATCGGCAGCATCCTGTCGGCGTACTTCATCATCGCCGCCAACGCGTTCATGCAGAACCCGGTCGGCTACACGTACAACGAGGCGACCAACCGTGCCGAGCTCACCGACTTCTGGGCGCTGCTGACCAACCCCGTCGCTCTCGCCGCGTTCCCGCACACCATCTTCGGCGCGCTCATGTTCGCCGCCGGTGTCGTCATCTCGGTGTCCGCGTGGCACCTGGCCCGCGGGCAGCACTTCGACACCATGCGCATCTCGCTGAAGTTCGGCCTCTGGGCGATGATCTTCTCGACCGCGGGCGTCGTGCTCACCGGTGACCAGCTGGGTCTGGCGATGTACGCCGCGCAGCCGATGAAGATGGCGGCCGCGGAGGCGACGTTCAACACCGTCTGCGGCGCCGACGCCTCCTTCAGCATCTTCACGCTGGGGACGCCGGACGGCAGCTCGGAGCTGTTCTCGATCCGGGTGCCGTACCTGCTGTCGCTGCTGTCGACCCACACGCTCGACGCGTGTGTGCACGGCATCAACGACCTCAACGCCGAGTACGCCCAGACCTACGCGAGCACCGGCCTCACCGACTTCGCCCCGGTCCTCTGGATCACGTACTGGTCGTTCCGCTGGATGATCGGCCTCGGCATCGCCGCCGCCCTCGTCGCCGTCGCCGGCCTCTGGGTCACCCGCAAGAAGGCCACGAAGCCGGTCGCGCCGTGGATGTGGAAGGTCGCCATCTGGTCGTTCCCGCTCGCGCTCGCCGCCAACATCATGGGCTGGGTGTTCACCGAGATGGGCCGACAGCCGTGGATCGTGTTCGGCCTGATGTCCACGCGCGACGGTGTCTCGCCCGGCGTGACCGGCGTCGAGGTCCTGATCTCGCTGATCGCCTTCACCGCGATCTACGCCGCGCTGGCCGTGGTCGAGGTCAAGCTGATCGTCAAGGCCGCCCAGAAGGGGCCGGACACCGACGAACAGCCCCATGAGGAGACGGCTCAGCTGCCGTCGGTCGTGTACTGAGAGGAACGAGCATCATGGATCTCGCAACGATCTGGTTCTGGGTGGTCGCCTTCCTGTTCGTCGGCTACTTCGTCCTCGACGGGTTCGACTTCGGTGTCGGCATGTCGCTGCCGTTCCTCGGCAAGGACGACGTGTCGCGCCGGCAGGTCATCAACACGATCGGTCCCGTGTGGGACCTCAACGAGACGTGGGTCATCGTGGCCGGGGCGTCGTTGTTCGCCTCGTTCCCCGAGTGGTACGCCACGCTGTTCAGCGGGTTCTACCTGCCGCTGCTGCTCATCCTGCTCGCGCTCATCCTCCGCGGCGTCTCGTTCGAGTACCGGCATCAGCGGAAGAGCCGGCAGTGGAAGCGCGGCTTCGACCGGATGATCGTGATCGGCTCGGTCGTCCCGGCGCTGCTCTGGGGCGTCGCATTCGGCAACATCGTGCAGGGGGTGGCGATCGATGAGAACCACATCTACGTCGGCGGCTTCTTCTCGCTGCTCAACCCGTACGCGCTGCTCGTCGGCGTCACGACCCTCCTCCTCTTCTTCCTGCACGGCGTGCTGTTCGTCGCGCTGAAGACGGACGGCCAGGTGCACGAGGACGCGCGGAAGCTCGCGAAGAAGGCGGCCCTCCCGACGATCCTCGTCGCAGCCGCGACGGTGATCTGGACGGTCGCGATCGCGATGGGCCGCGAGGCGCCGTTGCTCTGGCTGGTCATCGGGGCCGGTGCGCTCGCGGCGGTCAGCCTGATCGCGGCGGTCGGCTTCTCGCTCGTGCGCCGCGACGGGTGGGCGTTCGTCGCCGGCATGCTCACGGTCATGTTCGCCGTCGTCATGCTGTTCTCCGCGCTGTTCCCGTTCGTGATGCCCTCGACGATCGACCCGGCGTACAGCCTGACGATCGCCAACGCATCGAGCACTCCGTATACGCTGCAGATCATGAGCTGGACCGCGCTGATCGCCCTGCCGTTGGTCATCGCGTACCAGTCGTGGACCTACTGGGTGTTCCGCAAGCGCGTCACCCGCCGGTCGATCGAGGGGGCTCCGGCGCACGCGTGAAACCCGTCGATCCGAGGCTGCTCCGATACGCGGCCGCCGCCCGGGGATTCCTCCTGGCGTCGGCCGCGATCGGCGTCTTCCAGACCGCGGTGACGATCGCCTTCGCCTGGCTGCTCACCGAGGCGATCGTCGGGGCGATCGCCGGGCGCGACGTCTCCGTCACGCTGCTCTGGCTGCTGGCGACGGCGCTGCTGCGGGGGCTGCTCATCGCCGCCTCCGACGCGGCGGGCACGCAGGCCGCGGCCCGCACCGGCATGCAGCTGCGCGCGGCCCTCGTCGCGGCGGTCGGGCGGCTCGGGCCCGGCTGGCTCGCGCAGCGCAACCAGACGGCGATCGCCGTCACCGCCGGCCACGGGCTGGAGGCCCTGGACGCGTACTTCGCGCGGTACATCCCGCAGCTGGTCCTCACCGTCATCGCGACGCCCGTGCTCGTCGCCGTCATGTGGTGGCAGGACTGGCCGAGCGGACTGACGGCCGTCATCACCCTGCCGCTCATCCCGCTGTTCCTCATCCTCATCGGCATCGCGACCCGCACGGTGCAGAAGAAGCAGTGGCAGACGCTGCAGCACCTGGCCGCCCGCTTCGCCGACACGGTGCAGGGGCTGTCGACGCTGCGGCTGTTCGGCCGGGATCGTCGCGCCGCCGACCGCATCGAGGTGACCGCCGACGAGTACCGCCGCGAGACGATGAAGGTGCTCCGGTTCTCGTTCCTCTCCGGGTTCGCGATGGAGCTGCTGGCCTCGCTGGCGGTCGCGCTCATCGCCGTCGCGGTGGGGTTCCGGCTGCTCTCGGGCGACCTGACCCTCGAGGTCGGGCTCTTCGTGCTGCTCCTCGCGCCCGAGGCCTTCCTCCCCATCCGCCAGGTCGGTGTGCAGTTCCACGCGGCCGCCGAGGGTGTCGCGGCCACGGAGGACGTGTTCGACGTGCTCGATGCGGCGCGCGACCGGGACCGCAGCGGGGCGCGCCGGCACGATCCCGGTACGGATGCACGACCGAACCCCGCGGAATCGGCTGACAGTCGTGTCGGGGTCGTGCAGGCGGGACGGGAACTCGTGGTCGAGGGACTCCGCGTGCGAGACCTCCCGCCGGTGTCGTTCGTCGCGGAGCCGGGGACCGTGACCCTGATCGAGGGGCCGAGCGGCTCCGGAAAGTCGAGTCTGCTCGCGGCCCTCCGCGGCGCGGTGGATTACACGGGGACGGCGACCTGGGGCGGGCGGGACGTCGCCGCGCTCGCGCCGTCCGACTGGCTCGCCTGGGCTGGGCAGGCGCCGGGGCTGCTGCGCGGCACGGTGGTGGAGAACGTCGCCCTCGGCGATGCTGCTCCCGACCTCGCCCGTGTGCGCCGGGCGCTCGACGCCGCGTGCGCGGAGGGGATCGACGCCGACCGCGTTCTCGGTGTGCAGGGCGCGGGGCTGTCCGGCGGGCAGGCGCAGCGCGTCGCGGTGGCCAGGGCGCTGTACCGGCACGACGACGGCGCGGCGCGGGTGCTCGCGCTCGACGAGCCCTCCAGCGCCCTCGACCCGGAAACCGAGGAGCGCCTCTGGCGGTCGCTGCGGCAGCGCGCCGACGCCGGAGCGGTCGTCCTCCTCGTGTCGCACCGTCGCTCGGCGCGGGAGATCGCCGACCGGATCGTGGCGCTGGGGGTGAGTGCATGACCGCGACGACGCGCAGCGAGCGGGTCCGCGACGTGCTCCGGCTCGCGCAGCCGCCGTTCCGCCGATTCCTGCCCGGACTGATCTGGGGGGTGCTGTCGGCGGCCGCTGCGGTGAGCCTCCTCGCCGTGAGCGGCTGGTTGATCGTGAGCGCGTCGATCGTCGACTCGCTCGTGCCGCTGTCCATCGCGGTCGTCGGGGTGCGGTTCTTCGCGGTGACCCGCGCCGTCACGCGGTATCTGGAACGACTGAGCGGGCACGACGCCGCGCTCCGGCAGCTCGCGACCACCCGCTCCGACATGGTGCGCCGGCTCATCCCGCTCTCGCCCGCCGGTCTCGGCGCGACCGACCGGGGGCAGGTGCTCGCGGCGCTCGTCGATGACGTGGAGAACCTGCAGAACCTCCCGCTCCGGGTGGTGCAGCCGCTCGCCGTCTCGGGCGTCGTGGCCCTCGGGGCCGTGGGCTTCCTCGCCTTCGTCTCGCCGCCCGCCGCGCTGACCCTCGCCGTCTGCCTCCTCGTCGCCGCGCTCGCGGCCGTCGGGCTCGGCTGGGTCTTCGGCTCGCGCGCGGAGGCCGCGGTGTCCGCCCGACGGGCCGAGGTGTCCGCCGCCCTGGTCGACTACTTCGGCAGCCTCGACGTCCTGCTCGCGTTCGGTGCGGAGGCGCAGGCCCGGGAGCGGGTCCGCGTCGCCGACGCAGCCCTGCGCCGGGTCGTCGGCCGGGCGTCGCTCGCACAGGCCGTCGCCGCCGGAGTCGTGTCGCTGATGGCCGGCGTCGCGTCGGTGTGGGCGCTCGCCGTGGCCGCGCCCGGCCTGAGCACCGGGGAGATCGATGCGCCGTGGCTCGCGGTCGCGGTGCTCGTGCCGATGGTCGTGTTCGAGGTCTTCGGCGCCGTCCCGATCGCCGCGGCCTCGTGGCGCAGCGTCCGTGCGAGCGCGGAGCGCATCGTGGACGTGCTCCCCGACCGGATGCCGCCGGAGCTGCGCACCGACGCGGGGGAGGACCGGGAGGTCGACGGCGTGCCCGCCCTCACACTGCGCGGTGCCACGGCGCACTGGCCCGGGGGCGCGCCGGCGTTGCGCGGCGTGGACCTCGACCTCGCGCCGGGCGAGCGGGTGCTCGTGTCCGGAGCGAGCGGCGCGGGCAAGAGCTCGCTCGCCGCCGCGCTCGTGGGCTTCCTGCGCGTCGACGGCGAGTACCGGATCGACGGCATCGACGCCGCCACCCTGTCCGGTCCGTCGCTGCGGCGCATCGTGGGACTGTGCGAGCAGCACCCGCAGCTGTTCGACGAGGACGTGCGGCAGAACCTCCTCTTCGCGAAGGACACCGCCACGGACGACGAGCTGCTCGCCGTGCTCGACCGGGTCGGGCTCGCCGGGTGGGTGCGCGAGCGTGGCGGACTCGATGCCCGCGTCGGAGACCGCGGTGCCTTGGTGTCGGGCGGACAGGCGCAGCGGATCGCGCTGGCTCGCGCGCTGCTCCGGGGGTTCCCGGTGCTCGTGCTGGACGAGCCGACGGCGGGCGTGGATCCCGAGGCGTCGGACGTCCTGCTGCGCGACCTGCTGCGGGCGACGGGGGAGCAGTCGGTGCTGCTCATCTCGCACGTGGCGCCGCCCGCGGGGACGGTCGACCGGGTCGTGCGGATCGAGGGCGGCCGGACGGTCTGAGTCTCAGCCGACGAGGTTCATGTCGGCGGGCGGCTCCATCACGATGCCCTGCGCCTCGAACGCGCGACGGCGCTCCTCGATCCGGCGGTGCATCTCGACCTGGGCCTCGTCGACGAGCCGCGGATCGAGGTCGACGGTCGGCGGGTGCGGGTCGCCGTGGTGCGCGGCGATGTACGCGTCGAGCTCGGGACCGCTGGTCCAGGAGGTGATGAGCGCATACCGCGGGCCGGTGCCGCGGTGCCACACGGCATGCCAGAAGCGCTGCGTGTCGACGATGATCCGGGAGCCGGCGCGCAGTGGCAGCCGGACCTCGGTGGCCGGGTCGAACCGGGCGGAGCGGAGGATGAGCATCGAGTCGGTGTCGTCGGTGAGGTTGTAGTACCCGCGGACCACCCAGCCGGTGCCCGGCTCGTTCAGGCGGTTGTTGTCGTCCTGGTGCAGGTTGTAGATCGCGTCGGCGTAGTCGTTCGGCTGGAGTTCGATCACGCGGCAGCGACCGATGCCGGCACCGGGTGCCAGCGCGCGTCGCTGCAGGGTCGGGGCGACGGCGACCTGCGACGGGATCCAGACGCCGTCCTTGTCGGTGCGCGGCGGGGTGTGGTTCCAGAAGCCGTTGCAGTCGATCTCGCCCGCGTAGCTCGTCAGGGGCGCGAAGCGGGTGATGCCGGAGGAGCGCCAGCCGACGTACTCGAGGTCCTGCCACTCGGACGGGTCCACCGGGGTGGCTTCGTCGTCGAGGACCACGTATCCGGTCTCGGCGAGCGCCGCGGAGGTGATGAATCCCATGCTGCTGCATCCTTCCCGTCGTTCTGCCCCCGGAGGCGGCGGGTTCTTAGGTAATCCTAATCCCGACCGCCCCTCCGCCGACCCACCCCCTTGCGTGTGTCCCACCCCCTTCCGGTCGCACGCAGAGGGGTGGCTCGGCCGGAAAGGGGTGGGTCGGCGAGGGATATTCTGAGGGCATGACGCAGCCCCAGGGTGCCCTTCTCGTGGGCAGTGTGAACTTCGACGACGCAGAGACCACGATGCGCACCGCCGCGGAGCTGCTCGGCGACCGCCTGCGCCGCATCCCGGACGGCGAGGTCGGCAAGCGATTCCACTGGATCATGTTCCAGCCCGACGTCATCGGGCAGGCGGACGGCATCGAGCGGATCGGCGACGAGCCCATCCCGTTCCCCGCCGGCATCGACGCCCGGGGCCTGCGCATCGCCGAGGGCGTCGACCCCGCGACGATCGCGCTGCCGCCGCTGGGCTATGCATCGGCCGCGATCGAGTCGTACGGGCTCTTCGCCCGGCTCCGGGAGGAGGGCGTGGTGCCGGCGGGCACCCGGTTCCAGGTGTCGCTGCCCACCCCGCTCGCCGTCATCGCCTCGTTCTTCCACGGCGACGACCGGGCCGCGATCGAACCCGTCTACACCGCCGCCATGCTCCGGGAGCTCGACGGGATCCTCACCTCGATCCCGCACGACGACCTCGCGGTGCAGTGGGACGTCGCCAGCGAGATGGGCATCATCGAGGGCGCCTCCGGCTACGGCGCCGTCATGGAAGCGTGGTGGCCCGGCGACCCGTTCGACGGCCTCGTGTCGCGTCTCGCCGCGCTCGTCGACGCCGTTCCGGACGACGTCGAGGTGGGCGTGCACCTCTGTTACGGCGACGCGGGGGAGAAGCACTTCTTCGAACCGGCCGACGCCGGCACCCTCGTCCGTTACGCCAACGCCGTGATCGCGGCGTCCCACCGCACACTCACCTGGCTGCACCTCCCCGTGCCGATCGGCCACGACGACGCGGCGTACTTCGCCCCGCTCGCCGACCTCACGCCCGTCGACGAGCTCTACCTCGGCCTCGTGCACCGGGAGGACGGTGCGGACGGCGCGCGTCGCCGGATCGCCGCCGCGGCGCCGTTCGCGCCCGCGTTCGGCGTCGCGACGGAGTGCGGCATCGGCCGCGCCCCCGCCGGGTCGACCGACGGCATCCTCCGCGCCCACGCCGAGGTCGCCGCTGCCTGGTGACCCGCCGATTCGCGCGGTCGGCCCCGGTGTCGTAAACTGATCCGCGGTGACGTGTCCGAGCGGCCGAAGGTGCAACTCTCGAAAAGTTGTGTAGGGTAACCCCCTACCGTGGGTTCAAATCCCACCGTCACCGCCATGGAAACCCCCGAGAAATCGGGGGTTTTTCCGTATCTGGGGCGGGGCGTGGTGCATCTTTGGTGCCGATTTCGAGCGAGCGCCGCGGGGGACCTCTCAGAACCGGGTGCAATTTGGAGCCCAACTCTCTCCGTCGCCTCGAGGGTCCCTGCTCCCGTTGAAAGTGACGGGGATGCGGGCTTCGTTGTTAAGTGCGCACCTGGAACCCGTATGCTCACGCTCATGGCTCCTCGACCCCGCTGGTGGCACACGCTTTGATACGGTCGGGTCATGCCGAGGCGGATGGCCCTGAAGTCGTTCCGAGACCAGCAGTGGGCGGACCGCTATGCGCCGCACATCGCACCCGTCAACGAGTACGTCGACGAGTTGCGCGAGATGGGCCGAGGCTGGGCACCGTACGTCGCGCCGCTGCATGGCGGTGTCGAGGCGCGGGTGCTCAGCATCCTGCGCGATCCGGGGCCCGCGACTCAGGATGAGGTCGGCAGCGGTTTCATCTGCGTGGAGAACGACGACGGCAGCGCAGAGCTGCAGTCGATCCTGCTTGAGGCGGCGGGGATCTCGCCTTTCGAGCTGCTGCCGTGGAACGCCTACCCCTGGTACATCAACCGCAAGCCGAAGGCGTCCGAGCTTGATGCCGGCGTCGAGACGATCCTGCATCTGCTGGAGCTCGCGCCGAAACTGGAGGTCGTGCTGCTGCAGGGCGGTGACGCCGATCATGCGTGGCGCCGGCTGCTGCGCATCGCACCGGGTGTCGAGCGCGAGGGTGGGCTTACGGTGGTGCGCACGTTTCATCCGTCGCCGCAGGCGCTGTTCGTTCGCGACGTAGACGTGCGGGCCGCACGAGTGGCGCGTCGCCGCGAAGCATTCGGAGAGGTGGCGGCGCTGCTGTCTGGGGGTTGAGCTACCGCCCGAGCGGGCGATCGCGTCGTCCTGCGCGGCCAGGACGGTGCGCGATTCGGTCTATGAGTAGGTCAGACCGAAGAACGTGGAACCGAGCATGAGGGTGATCACGGCGACGACGGCACTGGCCGCGCGCAGGCCCGCCGGCCCTCGGCGGGCGGCCACGACTGCGGAGGCGAGGGCGGCGATCATCGTCGCGAAGCTGGCGTATCGGATGGTGAGTTCCGGCGCCGCCCAAAGCGTCGCGAGGGCCGCAAAGATAGCGAGCGCGACTGCGAACGCGGGGAAGGCAGCACGGCTCATAGACCGTCCCCGCGGGTGATCGACCGTCGCCTGGTGCTCTGACACGCTCATGGACCATCCCGTCTGTGGTCGACCGACTGTCCCGTCAGCGTCTCATCTCGGCGGCAGGCGCGCAACGTTCGCGGTACTCCTTCTCATAGCAGCGGGAGAAGATGAAGTCCGCCTTGATCTCTTCTCGCGTCATCGATTCGACGTCGAGGAGCGCCCAGTCGGCGTTGTCGCGGTGGGCGAACGCTCCGGCGTAGAGGTCTTCGACACCGGTGCATGCGTCAAGGATCGGGTCGACGAGCGCTGCGAACTGCGCGGACTCGTCCGCGAGCATCGCATCGAGGGCGACTTGCTCTTCGTCGGAGACAACACCGTCAGAGTAGATCGCGTCGTATTCCGGCCCGAACAGAGGGTGTGTCTCGTAGTGCTGGTTCATCGCGGCGCTCAGTGGCCGCCAGCGGCCCATTTTCGTCGCCGCCATCGGAGCCGGTGCGTGTGGAGCACCCGCAGGGGGTGGTGGCGGGACAGGCATTGATGGCACAGCTGAGCTCCTTCGGCAGTCACCCTCATCTCACACGTCGAAACTACGACGCCGAGAGCCGTTCGCGTTCTCCTGGTGGGAGGACCCAGCATCGGTGGAGGCAAGACCACAGTGTGGCTGCGCGCCGGCTTGAGCCTGGTCTTTCAGTACTTCCGGAGCCGCCTCCCGTCGATGATGCGCGCTTCCTGAAAGAGATCGCGGGGCGTGTTCGTCGTCGCGAAGTCGCGACGTGAGGTCGGTGGCCCTCACGACTGGTCGGGGCTCCGCTGATACCGTCGAGAGCATGTTCGTCGTCGGAATCGTCGCGGCAGTCGCCGGGATCGTGCTGTTCCACACAGCGCTTTCGCGCACCATTCGAGCGAACGAACTGACGCCGATCCCGTTCGGGAAACGCCCGCGAGTCTCGCCGCGCGGATCCGCGACGATGCGGGGCATCGGTGCGGGGCTGATCGTGCTGGGGGCCGTGCTCGTCGCCAGCGAGAGTTGGCAGTGGGTGATGATGATCGTCCTCGCTGGGCCCGCAGCGGCTTGCGCCGTGTTGGCGCTGCACAATCGCCGTGTCGCTCGCGCTGGACGCTCGGATGTGGCTTCGTAGGCTGTGCCCGTGGAAGTGATCGCAGCGGTGCTCCCCGTCCTGCTTCTGGTGACCGGGATCGTGGTCGAGCTCGCCGCGCGGGGGGCTCTCCGTCGCAATCCTCTTGCGGGCATCCGCACGGTTGCGACCATGCGGAGCGACGCTACGTGGGCTGCCGCTCACCGGTCCGCGTCGGCCGTCGTCTGGGGCGGATTCGCTGCGAGCGTGGTCGCGGCCGTCGTGTCGTTCGCGGGTGGTGTGATCGTGTCGACAGTCGGAGCGATCGCGGCTGCCATCATCTTCGTCCTCACCGCGGTGATCGCACTCGTCGTCGCGAACCGCGCAGCGAGGGCGTCGACGTCGTCCTAGACGTGGCCCGGCTGGATCACCATCTCGCCTGCCGTGAGCGCGCGATTGATCTCCTACAGCGATCGCCACGGGTGACGCTTCAGCGGGTGAGGAGCGGGTCTGCGGGTGAGGGAACGCTCGTCAGCGGGCAGCTCTGCCGTGGTCGTTCACGAAGCCTCCAGGGTTTGGCGCAGCTCTCCGATGGACACCAGCCCGTCGAGGAGCGGGCCGGCCGTGACCAGGTAGATGAGCGCGAGGAACACCGCGTACGTGAGGGTGAATCCGGCGCAGGCCAGCAGGTTTCCCGGGGCGCGGAAGTGCGTGGTGAGCTTCGTGACGAACGCGGCGGGGTGCCGCAGGTCCCAGCTGTTGAAGCGGGGGTACCGGCCGAGGTACATGCCGAATCCGAGGAGAAGCAGCACGACGCCGACGGCCCCCAGCGGGCCGGCCCGCAAGAGGTCCTCTGCGCTGTCCGTGCGGTAGACGGATAGGCCGACGATGATGTGCACGAGGAGGACGTTGACCACGGTGTTCATCACTCCCGACATCGCCAGCGTGATCACGAGGATGATGTCGTACCAGAGTGGGACGGGGTCGTCGGGTCGGCGGTGGGACTGGTTCAGCTCGGTGATCAGGTAGCTCGCATTCGGCAGCAGGAGCAACCAGATGATGCCCGTCACGGCGAGCACTGCGAAGCCGACCGGTCGTGCGAAGAGCAGGAGGACGAGGCCGATGCCCCCGCCGATCAGCAGGACGAGCACCGGCAGGATCGAGAGGAAGATGTTCCACAGCATGGGCCGGTACAGCGGGGTGCGGTACACCGGCGCGCGCAGCAGGATGAGGAGGACCGCGTAGGCGTTCAGCAGCACGATGCCGAGAGAGAAGAGCACGGTCACAGCATTGCAGTACACGGGTCGATTCGGTGCGGCCGAGGCGGACGGCGAGACGCCCGCGCCCGCATTCCGGAACGGGCGGGGGAGCGTGTCCGCCGAACGGCCGACAGACGAACCGGGGGAGGCGACGTAGCGTCGGAGAAGGCGGAGGGTCCGCCGGGAGAGGTCTCCGTGAAGGTATGCGATCGATGACACCGATGCCCGGGAACCCGTGGCCCCCTGACATGACGATCACCATCGAGGACCGCCCTCACGTGCTGCTCGAACTGCTGTGGATCCGGGAGGCGCACCGGCTGGACCCGGTCGGCGCTGCCCTCCCGCCGCTCCTGGTGGATCGGCCGGAGGCCGCGTCGCGTCCCGTCGACGACGCGACCCGTGAGCGCTGGTCGGCGGGATGGCACCGCATCTGGGACGACGCGGTCGCCCACGCCGCGACCGAGCCCGACCCGGCGCTGTTCGACCGTGCGCTCGACCTGACGCTCAGCCCCGGCGAACGGGCCACGCTGCTCGCTCAGCTCACAGGCCCGACGGCCCAGGAGGAGTTCGGGACGGAGGTGCTCGACGATCCGGCCTACCGTGCGTGGGAGCGGCGCGGCTCCGAGGCGCACCTCGCCACCCACCTGCGGACGATCGCGGACAGCCCGGAACACCGGAACGTCGCGACGCTGGCCGACGCCTGGCGCCGCGGGCTCGTGAGGGTGGTGACGCTGCCGTGCCGGGGGACGTACGTCCGCGAGATCGGCTCCCGCGCTCTCCTCGTCACCGACGACGTGCGGAATGACGCCGCGTCCTACCGCACGGCGCTGGACTCCTTCGGGCGGGATTCCTCGCCGCGCCGGTGAGCGCCCCGACGTCGGCCCCGAGCGGCGCTCACCCGGCAGCGCCGGCCAGTGCCAGATTCCTCCGGAGCTGCGCGCGGGTCTGCCCGTCGACGGACGGCGCCCACATCGGAGTGCCTGGGGCGCTGCGCCAGGACTCGGCGAGCGGACTGTTGTCGACGGCGTCGAATCCGAGGTCGTCGTACAGCCTGGTGACGAACGCGACGGCCTCGGGGTGGTCGCTCGAGACGACGAGAGCGCTGCGGTCGCGTGCGCCGCGCGGGCGCGCGAGCCGGACCAGGGCCGGCACGGCGTCCTCCGGCGTTCGCGCCGGGACCCGACCGTGAAACTGCACGTGGCTGAACGCCTTCACGACCAGGGACTGCGGGAGCTGCCGTTGCCGGAGTTCCTGGATGGTCGCCGCTCCGGCGTCGACCTCGGGGAACCTCCCGTCGCGCCAGGGCATGTAGTTGTTGTTGTCGATGACGATCTTCCCCGCCAGCTCGGCGGCGGGCAGCCGGTGGTGGGGCGCGTAGGGGAAGGCCAGGAACGCCACGTCCGCCGCCTCCGCGGCCTCCTCGGCGGTCGCGGCGCGCGCTCGCGGCCCGAGGTCTCCGACCAGCGCGCGGAGGGTGTGCGGGCCGCGGGAGTTGGCGATCACGATGTCGTACCCGGCGCTGATCGCCGCTCGCGCGAAGACGGAGCCCGCCTGCCCCGCGCCGAGGACCCCGATCGTCACCACGGCAGCACGCCGTTCTCGTCGCGCAGCGTGCCCGTCGGGGCGCTCGCGCCGAGCGTCGCCAGCTCCACCACCGCGCGGGCGCTGTCTTCGACGGGGCGCCCGCCCTCGAAGCCGGCGGTCATGTCGGTGGCGGTGTACCCGGGTTCGATGGCGTTGATCCGCATCTCCGGGTGGGCCTTGGCGTACTGCAGCGTGAGCATCGTCGCCGCCGCCTTGGACGCCGCATACACCGCGTTGGTGAGGTGGTACTCCGGCCGCTCCGGGTCCGTCACCGCCCCGAACGACCCGGCACTGCTGGACACGGTCACTACGGTCGGGACCGCCGCCGCGCGGAGGAGGGGGAGCGCCGCCTCCGTGACGCGCACCACGCCGACGGCGTTCGTGTCGAACGCACGCAGAGCCAGCGGCCCGTCCACGGGATCGAACTCCTGGACGCCCGCGTTGTTGATGAGGATGTCGAGCCGGCCCTCCTCGTCCGCGATCCGGCCGAGGGCCTGCGTGACCGACGCGTCGTCGGTCACGTCGAGGGCAACGACGCGCGCCCCGATCCGGGAC
The DNA here is from genome assembly GCF_017939615.1 of Microbacterium sp. BLY. Classification (NCBI taxonomy): domain Bacteria; kingdom Bacillati; phylum Actinomycetota; class Actinomycetes; order Micrococcales; family Microbacteriaceae; genus Microbacterium; species Microbacterium sp. BLY. The sequence continues at coordinate 363,871 of NZ_JAGKSR010000001.1, read as the reverse complement.
GCCGCCGCGTGGCCGTGCGCGCGGTTCCGCGCGCCGACGTAGACGACGTGGCCGCGCTCGGCCAGCTGCCGGGCCACCTCGAAGCCGATGCCCCTGTTCGCCCCGGTGACGAGCGCAACACCCATGGAATCCTCCTGAAATACCTTCATCGCAACAGATGTTGACGAGCGTATGAACGCCGACAGCCACCGACCAGGACCCGGATCGACCGGGGTCCTGGCAGACCCCCCTCCCGCGGACGCCGGACACCCGCCCCGCACGACGCGGCCGGCGCGCGACAACCGCCTGGGCGCCTACCTCCGCGCCCGCCGCGATCAGGTCACTCCCGCTCAGGCGGGGATCGTCGCTCCGGGCGGGCGACGCGTCCCGGGGCTCCGCCGCGAAGAGGTCGCCCTGCGCGCGGGGATCAGCGCGGACTACTACCTCCGGCTCGAACGGGGGAAGGACCGCACCCCCTCCACGCAGGTGCTCGACGCGCTGGCGCGGGCCCTGCGTCTCGATAACGATGAGGCCGCGTACCTGCGAGCGCTCGCCGCGGACCCGCCCGTCGTGCTCCCGCGCCCGTCGGTCGAGGAGGTGCCGCGGACCGCGCTCGACCTGATCGAGGCGCTGGAGCATCCGGCGTACGTCGAAGACGCCGCCCTCACCGTCCTCGCCGCGAACACGGCGGCCCAGGCACTCAACCCGCGCCTGCGACCGGGCCGCAATCAGCTGCGCGACCTGTACCTGGACCCCGACGAGCGGGCGATGCACCCCGAGTGGGAAGGGGTCGCCGCCTGCCTGACGGCGAGCCTCCGGTACGCCCTCGGGGCCGCGGACGACCCGCGCCTCGCGGAGCTGACGGCGGAGCTCTCGCGGGCGAGTGCGACGTTCCGACGGATCTGGGCGCGACACGACGTCCGTGCGCAGCGCGGCGCCGTCATCCGCCTCCTCCGGCCCGGAGGCGGCGCGCAGGCCTTCACCCGCGAGCAGCTCCGCCTCAACGGGACGGACGGGCTCACGCTCGTCATCTACTCTCCCCGAGCATCGTCCGAAGACGGGCCCGCGCCCGCGAGTACCGGGCCCGGGCGGCCTCCGGGCTGACCTTCATCACGCGCCCCGCATCGGCCACGCTAAGCCCCTCCCACGCGACCAGCAGCACGATCTCGCGATCCTTGACCGGCAGCCGCGCCAAGGCCTCCCGCAGTTCGACGTCGAAGCCGGGCTCCGGGACGACGATCTCGCGCGTCTCTGCTCGCAGCCGATCGGCGAGGGCGTTGTGGCGATGCCCGCGGCGGCGGTCGGCGAGGAGCACCCGGCGGGCGATGCCGAAGGCGAACCGCCGGGCCTCTTCGTGATCGTCCGGCAGGGCGCGCACCTTCCGCCAGAGCACGAGCAGCGTGTCGGCGGTCGCGTCGGCCGCCCGCTCCCGGTCGTCGAGTCGGTTCACGAAGTATCCGACCAGGTCCGGGATGAGGTCGCGCACGAGGACCTCGACCCGGCGCGCCGCGTCGGCCTCGGTCGGTGCGGTCATGGCAGTGCGGAGAGGATCGGTCGTGCGAGACACCTCGGCGCCCGTCACCGGACGTCCTCGAGGATCGTCGCGATCAGCGCCGACCGGTCGGTGCCGTCCCAGAAGGGGGCGCCGTCGAACTGTGCGAAGGCGCGCGCGGCCTCGGCGTCACCGTCGGCGACGGCCCGCAGGAACGCCGCATCCTGCGCCATGACCCCGCCCCCGTCCGTGGCGACGAACGCCGTCCAGTCCAGGGAGGCGACGAGCACCTGCGACGCCTCCGTCATCCGTGCCGTGTCGCCGTCCGGGTGGGCGTGGAGCCACTCCGACAGCCAGCCGAGGCGGACGGCCCTCTCGATGTCACGGCGCAGACCCACCTCCTGGCGCAGGGCCGGAGTCTGGGCGTCGACCACCTCGTCGATCACGCCCGCCCGTGTCTGACCGGGAGCGAGGGGCAGGTCGTCGGGGAAGACGGTGTCGAGGTAGTCCGCCAGGTCCGGCGCCGCGGTGTCGATGAACTCGCTGTTCTCGATGACCTCGGTTCCCTCGCTCGTCCACCCCGACTGGGCGAGGAACGCCTGGACGCTGCTGGCGACGGTAGGCCCGGCCGTCACCGCCCCGATCCCGAGGGCGACCGCCCCCGCGGCCGTCGCGAACGCGAAGCGGTGCCGCCGACGACGCGCGTGATCACGCGTCTCCCGGGCGAGCATCGCCGCCGTCGCCGACCGGATCTCGGGCGTGGGGCGGCGCGCGGCCTGCAGCCGGGTATCGAGGTCTCTGTCGGTATCGGTCATGATCGCTCCGCATCGTGCATCGTCAGGGTCCATTCATGACAGACATGTCCCGTCGAGGGCGAACCGTGACACCGACGGACGAAGTCCGTCCGGACCGGGCGTCAGGCGGCGCGCGAGCGGTCGCCGTCGTCGCCGAGGACCGGGACGCCCCAGATCCGCGCCGCGTCGGCGACGAGACGGTCCATCCCGTCGGGCGTCTCGCGGCGGAGCGCTGCGCCGTCCCTGGTCACCGGCACCGGGATCAGAGCCTGCTCGGCTCCGTGGGAGACGACGAGCACGAAGGTCGGGTACCAGAAGGCACCCTCCTGGAGGCCGCCCGTGGTCACGCCCCGGATGCGGTCGCGGGGCACGCGGTACGCGGTGAGGAGGCGCGCGCCGCCGCGGATCAGCCGGAACCCGGAGGGGTCGATGACCCCCGTGGGGCTCGACGTCAGGAGGCCGCGCGGGGCGTCGCCGAGCCCGAGCGCGGGGATCGCGCGCGACAGGAACGCGGCGACCCCGTTCAGGGCATACGAGCCGAACACCCGGGCGTGCGGCTCCCGCTCCTGCAGCGCCCTCCGCTGGGCGCGCTGCAGCCGCGGGATCCGTCCGAGCACGATCCACACGATCAGTCCGGCCAGCACCACGCCCGTCACGAACACCAGCAGGGTCGCGCCGGGGGACTCGCCGTCGACCAGCGGACGCACGAGCGCCGCCCAGAGGAAGAGCACCGTCAGCAGGACGGCGACGACGACCACCAGTCTGTTCGCGGGCGGGTTCTGGCGCACGGATGCTCTCCTTCGGGACGCGGTCACTTGGTCTGATTGGGGTGCGCGGTGTGCACCTGCTCGAGGAACACGGTCTGCCCGTCCACGAAGAACCAGATCCGTGCGTCACCCTGGCGGGTCGGCTTGTGCTGCCAGCGCACATGATCCCTACCGCGGTAGGTGACGACGCCGAGTTCGCCCTTGAGCGGGTAGTTGCTCGGCGTCCGCTCCGTCGGCGTTCGGACGAGGAAATCCCACGAGTCGGTCAGAGGCCCGAGGATCGTGGCTTTCAGGTCGCGCCACCCCTTCTCCGCGCCGGTGGAGGCGAACACGATCGAGTACTCGGACTTCTTGATCGGTCGCGAGACCGCGTTGCCCTTCGGCACTAGCTCGGACGCTCCGTCGGCAGCTCCTCTTCGAGCCATTCGACGGGAGCCGCGGAGAGCCCGGCGGCGATCGCGGCCGCGGTCTCGCGCCAGGACGTCAGCTCGGCGACCGCGAGGTGAGCCTGACCAGTGGAGAACGAGGCGCGGGCGGCGTCGACGAGATCCTTCGCGCAGGTCTCGCGGTCGGCTTCTCCGAGGGCGCGCATCCACTCGAACTTGCGCGTCATGCGGGAGCCGAGGGTGCCCTCGTCATCGAGCGTCACCGTGAGGAGATCTGCGGCGAACTGCAGCAGCAGCGCGCGAGAGTCCGCCTCGTCCTGAGACATCAGGACCAGGGGGCCGCCGTCGCGCCGGGTGATCTGGACGGGGTGTTCCTCTGCTTCCGCGAAGACGTCCGCCGAGTGCTTGCTCAGATCCGACGATCGTCTGGTCGTGGTGCGGCCGTCATGGAGGAGGGACATGCCCTCATCTTATTCGGAACGTATTCGGAAGTCCATGCGCAGCCACTCGTGCGGAGTGCGGTAGCGGGTCGCGGCTGCGCCGCCCCGAGGATGACTCCGACGACCGGCCGGGCGCACGTCGTCGGTCCGTGCGGGGGACCAAGGTCTCTGGCACCGCTCCCGCGGAGCGTGCAGGGTGTGAGACGAGCAGAGCGAGCGCGACCGTTCGGATCGCGGGGGGAGCGATGACATGAGGCGCAGGAACGATGCCCGTGACGGCCGCGCGCGGCGCCGCGCCATCGCGGTCGCGGCGTCCGGCGTGCTCCTGGCCGGCCTGCTGATGGCGGTTCCGGTCGCCTCCGCGCACGCTCGTGTCGGCGACGAGGCCCCCGTGGTGGAGGTGGAGCTCGAACCGGACACGGAGGTGCGCATCACCTGTTCCGAGGCTGACGAGGCATCCGCGGCGGAGACGGAGGCACCCGCCGCGGTGCGCGTCACCGGTGAGGCGGCCGCGGCCGTGGTCACGTGCCCCGGCGGTGCGATCGACGCCGTGCTGATCGACGATGCCACGGCCTCGTCCGCCGCGGGGCGCACTCCCGAGGGTGGCCTCCGGTTCGACCTCCTCCTGGCGGGGGTCAGTGCCGCTCTCGTCGGGATGTGGGCGCTCGCCGTTCGCCGCCGGGGGCGCGTCTAGCGACTCACCGGGGCTTTCCCCGGTACCCCCGGCTGGAGCATCACGGGCGGCTCGGGGAGGATGAGGGCATGACGGACGGAGCGAAGGCGGTGGCCGCCTCGCCCCGACCCTGGACGATCGGGGTGTTCCTCGCCCTCTACGCGGCGCTCACGGTGTGGATCATCGTCGGTCGCGACATCGCCGACGCGTCGGTGTTCGCCGCGGTGAAGAACGCGGGCTACGCGGGCCTGGCGCTCGGGGGCGGCTGGGCGTTCCGGGCCGGCATCGCCCGGAGTTGGCGGACGACCCGCTCCCGGCCGCTCCTGGCCGCGGGGGCGGTGCTGCTGGCGCTCGCGCTGATGGGGGTGGCGTCGGCGGTGAGCCAGGGGGTCCTCCTCCTCGTCGCGGCCCCTCCCGCCGGGGCGAACCAGGCGGCGATCGCGGCGGAGGTGCTCGCGGCGTCGTCGTCGTTCGTCGACGGGCTGCTCTTCGTGGGGGTAGGCGGTGTCGCGGCACCCATCGTGGAGGAGCTGGTGTTCCGTGAGGTCCCCCTCGCCCCGCGTCGCGGGCGGATCGGGACTGCCGTGGCGTTCGCGGTCTCCTGCCTCGTGTTCGGCGGCATCCACCTGCGGGGAGTGGACGAGTGGCCGCTGGCGATCCTCTACGTGGGGTTCGCCGTCGCCCTCGGCGCCGCCTACCTGGTGTCGCAGCGCAACCTTCTCGTGACGATCACCGCCCACGTCCTCTGGAACGGGATCGGTCTGGGGTTCCTCCTGGTGACGGGCTGAGCTGGGGCGTCCTTGCCGTCGTCCTCGAGTTACTCTACAGTGTAGATATACCGAGGAGGACGATGAACGACGCACGGCTGCACCTGCAGGGCATCCACCGATCCTTCGGAGGGAGGCAGGTCCTCTCCGGGGTGGACCTCTCCCTCCTGCCCGGGGAGATCCTCGGCCTGCTCGGGCCCAACGGCGCCGGGAAGTCGACCCTCATCGCCATCGCCGACGGCTCGCTCGCCCCCGACTCCGGTACCGTGACGGTCGACGGCATCGACCTCGCCACGCACCGTGCGACGGCGGCCCGTCGGATCGGCAGCGCACCCCAGCGGCTCGGCGTGTACCCGACGCTCACCCTGCGGGACAACGTCGAGGGGTTCGCGCGCCTCCACGGTGTGCGCGGGCGGGCCCTGCGCACCCGCAGTGCCGAGGTGATCGCGTCGCTGGGGCTCACCGACCACGCCGACGTCCGCGCCGACCGGCTCAGCGGCGGCCAGCAGCGCCGTCTCCACCTCGCGATGGCCCTCACCCACCGCCCGCGCCTGCTGTTCCTCGACGAGCCGACGGTCGGGGCCGACGTGGAATCGCGTCGACAGATCCTCGACCTGGTGCGCCGGGTCGCCGCCGACGGCGCGTCCGTCGTCTACACCACCCACTACCTCACCGAGCTGGAGCAGCTGCCCGCGCGGATCGCGCTCCTGCACCGCGGCGCTCTCGTGGACCTCGGCGACGTGCGCGCACTGGTCGCGGCGCGGGGTGGCACCCGCCTCACCGTGCACCTCGGTGCGGACGTCGCGGCACCGACCGGGTGGGAGGCGCACGACGGCCGGCTCGTGAGCACGTCGCCCCGGGCGCAGTCCGGCGCGCTGCTGGCCGAGCTGCTCGGCGCGCTCGGAGAGGACGCGCGATCGATCACCGAGGTGCAGTTCCCCCGCGAGAGCCTCGAGAGCGCCTATCTGAACCTCCTCGCGGACGCGGGGACGACGCCGGCCGGAGCGGAGGTGCCGCATGCTGCGGCATAGTCTCGCCGTCGCCGCGATCGACGCGCGGATCCTCACCCGCGACCCGTCGCCCGTGATCGTCATGACCGTCCTCCCGCTGTTCTTCATCCCGTTCTTCGCCCCGGGCGCCCAGGCGCAGCTGGTGGCGGCGGGGTATCCCTCCGCCGTCGGCGTCGACTACGCGGTGCCAGGGCTGGCCGTCCTGTTCGCACTCCTGTGCGTCCAGCAGGTGGTCACGGCCTTCTTCCGCGACGACCAGTGGGGCACCGGCCCGCGACTGCGGATCTCCCCGGCGCGCGGCGCCGACATCCTCCTCGGGAAGTCGATGACGGCGTTCGCCGCGCAGGTCGCGCAGTTCCTCGTGGTGCTGCTCGGCGGGGCGCTCCTGTTCGGCTATCGCCCCGGGGGCTCGCTGCTCGGCATCCTGCTCGTGCTCGTGGCGTTCTCGGCGGCGATGATCGGGTTCGGGCTCCTGCTGGTGGCCGCCTCCCCGTCGTTCGAACTCGCGATGGTCGTCGGGAACGTCGTCGCGATGCTCATGGCCGGCATCGGCGGCGCGTTCGGACCGGTGGAGACGCTGCCGGAGTGGATGCAGGCCGTCGCCCCGATCTCCCCGGCCTACTGGGCGCTGCACGCCCTGCGGGTCCTCAGCCTGGAGCACGGCGGTCTGCCCGACGCGCTCGGCCCGGCGCTCGTCCTCTTCGGCTACACCGCCGCGTTCGGACTGGTCGCCGTCGCCCTCTTCTCCCTCCGCCGCCGGAAAGGACACCGATGATGAGCCCTCGACCCCCGCGCATCTCCCGCGACGACGTGCTGTCGGCCGCCCGCGACCTCGTCGACGAGAACGGCGTCGACTGGCTCACGATGCGTCGTCTCGGGGCGGCCCTGCACGCCGACCCCATGACGGCGTACCGGCACTTCCCCGGCAAGGCGGAGCTCGCGGCGGCGCTCGCCGACCAGTTCTGGATCGAGCTGCCGCTCCCCGACGCGCCGACGACCACGGACTGGCGAACGTACGCCGCGGAGCTCATGCGGACGATCCGGCGGACGCTCGCCGCCCACGCCGGCCTCATCCCGATCGTCGCCACCCACCCGATCACCTCGCCGGCCGCGCTCGCCGTCGCCGACCGGGCCATCGGGGCGATGATCGAGCGCGGCGCCCCGCTGGACCCCGCGCTCGGCGATCTCGTCAACGTCCTCGTGATGACGACCGTCGCCTCGGCGATGGGGGAGTTCAGCACTCCGGCCGGCGCCGAGTCCGAGGGGGCAGGCGCGGGCGCGGCCGGCGGCGGCTCCGAGGAGGAGGCCGCGCTCCTCGCCGCCCTCCCGAACCTGGGGCGCCTCCTCGCCGCGGGGTGGGCGTCGTCGCCCGAGCGGCAGTTCGAGGAGGGCATCCGTGCGATCCTCCAGGGCTGGTCGCTCCCGTCCTCCCCGGCATCGTGACGGCGCTCGCGGCGTCCGGCCGGATGATCCTCGCGCGCATCCGGCGGAACCCGCTCAGCAGCGTCTCGCTCGTGCTGCTCATCGCGATCAGCGCGGCGACCGCCGGTGCCGGCGTCGCGACCCTCCAGTCGGCTGTCGGGGAGACCGAGCGCCTGTTCGCCGACGCCGCCGGACCCGACGCGGTGCAGATGCACGTGGGCGCGGTCGACCCGCAGGCCCTCGACGCGTTCGCCGCGCAGCACCCGGACCTCGTGGAGGACCACCAGACGCAGGTCGCGCTCCAGCTCGACAACCTCGACCTGCGCCTGCAGGGCACCTCGGACGCCGCGCGCGACGGCGTGATGGACCTCCTGCTCGTCACCCAGAACCCGCGCTTCGACTTCCTCGTCGATGCGGACGGCGCCCCCGCGCGCGTCGGCGAGGGCGAGATCGGCGTGCCCACGTACTACGCCGAGGCGTACGACCTCGTCCCCGGCGACGAACTCGCGATCGTCGCGCAGGGGGAGGCCCGCACCTTCACCGTGTCGCAGATCGTCCGGGACGCGCAGATGGGGCCGGGCCTGGTCAACTCGAAGCGACTCCTCCTCTCCGCGTCCGACTGGGCGCAGCTCGCGGAAGTGCTCCCGACCGAGCACATCCTCACCTTCCGTCTGGCGGAGGGAGCGGCCGACCGCTTCGCGGACGCGTACCGGCTCGCCGACCTTCCCGCCAACGGCGCCGCTGTCGACGGGAGCCTGCTGCGGCTCATCGCCGGGCTGACGGGCGGCCTCGTCGCCGCGCTCGGCATCGTGGTGAGTCTCGGGCTGCTCGCCATCGCTCTGCTCTGCCTCCGGATCATGGTCCTCACGGCCCTCGAACAGGACGCCCGGCGGCTCGGCGTGCTCCGGGCGATCGGCTTCTCCCACCGCGAGGTCTCCCGGACCCTGCTGGGCGGATACGCGGCCCACGCGGCCGTCGCGCTCCTCATCGCCGGAGCCGCCGCGCTTCCTCTCGCCGCCCTCCTCCGTCCCGGTGACGCGCCGCCCGCGACCCCGTCCCCGGCCGCGCTCGCCGCTCCGGCCGTCGCCGTCGTCGTCGCCGGTGCGATCCCCGTGCTGTTCGCCGCTCTCGTGCTGCGCCGCGTGCGGCGGATCAGCCCGCTCGTCGCGCTCACCCGGCCCGCGATCGCGCGCCGTCGCCCGCGCCGGCTGCGTCCGCTGCGCTGGGATCTCCCGGTCCCGCTCGGCGTCCGGCTCGCGGTGCGCGAACTCACCGCGCGGAAGGCGACATCCGTGCTGCTCGTCGCGATGGTCGGGTTCGCCGTCGCCCTCGCCGGGCTGCCGCAGCGGATGACCCAGACGATGGAGGCGCCCGAGTTCGTCACCACGATGGGGGTCGGGCAGAGCGATCTCCGCGCCTTCCTCCGCGGCGGAGGTGAGGAGGGTGCGGGGGCGGACCTGACTCGGGCGCTGAACGACGACCCTGACGTCGACCGCCTCGCGACCACGACCAGCTTCCGCATGACCCTCGTCACCGCGACGGGTGCGGAGGCGATCGCCCTCGAAGTGGGCGACACCTCGGTCTTCCCGGTCACCTACGTGCGCGGCGGGGCGCCGGCGGAGGGCGACATCGCGCTGTCGACGCTCGCCGCGCAGAACGCCGCCGCCGACATCGGCGAGATCGTCGAGGTGGGGCCGGCGGGGGACACGCGCCCGCTCCGGCTCTCCGGCATCTACAACGACATCACCAACGGCGGGCGATCGGGCAAGACCGTCGCGTGGACCGGCGACCATGGCACACCCCTGTGGGAGACCGTCATGCTCGACCTCCGCGCCGGGGTGGACCCGACGGTCAAAGCAGCGGAGCTCGCCCGCGCCCATCCGGCCGCGTCCTTCACGGACGTCGAGCGGTTCGTGCGATTCACCCTGGGCGACACCATCCGGGCCCTCTCGGTGGCGGCGAGCGTCGCCGGCGCGGCGGCCGCCGCGGTGCTGCTCCTGGTGTTCGCGCTGCGGGGACAGCTGGAGGCGGCGCGCGACGCGTCCGACCGGCGTCTGCGGCGCACGCTCGGCGCGACCGCGGCGGAGATCCGTGCCGTCGTGCTGATCCGGGCCGCGGGCATCGCGGGTGCCGGGTTGCTCGTCGGCGTCGTCGTGACGGAATCCCTCGGTCCGGCGGTGCTGGGCCTCGGGCTGGCCTCCGTCGGCGGCGGCACGACCGCGCTCGCCGCCGCGAGTCCCGCCGCGCTGCTCGCCCCCGCCGCCGTCGCGGCGGCCGCCGTCCTCGGCAGCGCGCTCGCCGCGCTGCCCCGTCCCGCCCTCCTCGACGAAAGCTGACGACGATGACGCCCGCCTCTCCCCTGCTCTCCGCGCGCGCGGTCACCCGCGTCTTCGAATCGCCCGGCGGGGAGACCGCCACGGTCCTCGCGGACATCGACCTCGATCTGGCCGATGGCGACCACCTCGCCCTCACCGGTCCCAGCGGTTCGGGGAAGTCCACGCTGCTGGCCTGCCTGACGGGCCTGGACCATCCGACGTCCGGCACCGTGCGGATCGCCGGGACCGACCTCGCCACCCTCGGTGACGCCGCCCTCGCGCGCCTGCGCCGCGAGACGCTCGGCTTCGTGTTCCAGCGCACCGACCTCCTGGAGGAGCTGACGGTCACCGACAACATCCTCCTGCCCGCCCTCCGGCGGCGGGGCCGGGTGCCGGCGGAGACGCGCGCGCACGTCGCCCGCACGGTGGAGCGGCTGGGGATCGGACACCTCGGGGCCAGAGCGCCGCACGAGCTCTCCGGCGGTCAGCGGCAGCGCGTCGGCATCTGTCGCGCGCTGGTCAACCGGCCCGCGATCCTCGTCGCCGATGAACCCACCGGGGCGCTGCACCGCGAGGCGGCGGACGACGTGCTCGATCTGTTCGACGAGCTGAACGCGGAGGGCACGACCATCCTCGTCGTCACGCACGACCCCGCGGTCGCGGCCCGGGCGGGCCGCCGGCGGCATCTCGTGGACGGCCGGTTCGTCGACGTGCCGCGCCCCGACGGTCAGGCGGAGGACCCGCCGGGGGAGTCCGCGGACACGAGCGCCGTCATGCGCCAGACCGGAGGTGCGCCGTCGGCATCGGTGCGGGTGGTCGTCCGGAACCCGTGACGCTCGTAGAGGCGCACGTTGCGCGCGTCCGAGGTGTCCAGCACCACCGATCCGCCGCCGCGGCGTGCGACTTCGTCGAGCGCGAAGCGGAGGAGGAGCGAGGCGATCCCGCGCCCCTGCCGCCCGGGGTGCACGCCGAGGGTCTCCAGCCGCCAGGCGCCTGCGGGGGAGGGGGTCTGGTCGAGGCGGTCGAGGCGGTCGCCGTGCAGCGCCACCACCTGCGCGATGAGGGCGGCCTCCGGTTCCGCGGCGTCCGGGCGGAGGAGCGCGATGGCGCCCGCGCCCTCGCCGGCGACCGCGACGATGCCCTGGTCGTGCGCGTACCCGAGGTACAGGCGCTGCAGGGCCGCGAGCCGGGCGTCGTAGTCGTCCTCGGGGATCACGTGCCGGGTCCAGGGATAGTCGCGGAAGGCGGCGGCGAGCGTCTCGGCACAGGTCGCCAGCTCCTCGCGCCGGGCGAGGCGCACCCCGATCTCCGCGTCGTCGTTCATTCCGGTGTCCTCTCGGTGGCGGCGCCCGCGTCGATGATCGCCTGGAGTGTGGCGAGGTGGCGGGCGAAGGCGGCGCGGCCGGCGTCCGTGATGCCGACCCAGGTGCGCGTGCGGCGACCGGAGGCCTCCTTCCGCACGGTGACGAGGCCGGCGTCGGCGAGCGCGGTGAGCGCCTGCGACAGCGTCGAGTCGCTGACCTCGAGGAGGTCGGCGAGGAACCGGAAGTCGACGTCCTCCAGGTTGCGCAGGGCGGCCAGCAGGGAGAACCTCACCGGGGAGTGGATGAGGGCGTCGATCTCCCGGCGGGGGTGACTCATCGACGGGAGCTCGCGAATACGCAGGCGAGGATCGGGCTGACCGCCACGACGCCGGCGAGCACCCACCACCAGGGGGAGGACGCCCCGACCAGCTGGAGCGCCGGATCGAACATGAGGGTGTACAGCGCGAACCACGTGCACAGGGCGATTCCCATGTTGCGGAACCCGTTCCGGGGGACGGAGCGGCGGTAGCGGACCGCGATCATCCAGATCGAGATCGTCACGAGCGCGAAGGGTGTGAACGCCTTCCAGTACGGCACATCGGCGACGTCGATCGAGAGGGTGAACGCCAGGGCGTATGCCGCCTGCGCGATGACGAAGATCCGGAACCAGCGCGTCGCGCGCCGGGCCTCGCGGCCGATCCGCTCACTGTCGGCGACCTGCTGGGCCGCCTCTTCCACGGTGTACTGCTTGTCGATCATGAAAGCACTTTATCAGATCTAAAGTGAAGAGAGGGGGCGGCGGCTCAGCGCCGCACACCCTCCGCCTCGCCGAGCCGCGCGAGCTCGGCCGCCGTCGGCGCGCCCTCCCAGTCGCCGGACGACAGGCACGCGAAGGCCCCCGCCGCCACCGCCCGCTGCACCCGCTCCGCGAGAGTCGCCTCCTCCGGCCGCAGGCTCAGGTACCCCGCCACGAAGGCGTCCCCGGCGCCCACCGTGTCCACGGCGTCGACCGTCACGGCCGGCAGGTCGAGGCGGTCGCGGCCGTCGTCCGCGAAGGCCCCGGCCGCGCCGCGCTTGATGACGACCTCCCGCGGACCGAGGGCGCGCAGCCTCTCCGCCAGCTCGCCCGGCGTCCCCGCGCCGACCAGGATGGCGGCTTCCTCCTCGCCCGCGAACAGCACGTCGGCGGCCGCGGCGAGGTCGCGGTAGGCGGCGCGCGCGTCCCGGCCGCGCCAGAGCGCGGTGCGATGGTTGACGTCGAACGACACGCGGGCCCCCGCCGCCCGGGCCCGGCGCGCCGTGTCCTGCGCGCAGGCGAGGGAGTCGGGGCCGAGCCCGGCGAGGATCCCGGTGAGGTGGACGACGTCCGCGGTGGCCAGGAGCGCGTCGGGGACGTCCGCCGGCGCAAGCCGGGAGGCGGCGCTCCCCGCCCGCCAGAAGCTGACCGTGGTCATCCCCGTGGTCCGTCGGTGCTTGTGCATGATCCCCGTCGGCCGATCGCTGCGGCGGGGTGCGTGGACCGCCACGCCCTCCGCCCGCAGCTCCCGCGCGATGAGATCGCCGAGCGGATCGTCGCCCAGCAGGCTGACCCAGCTCGCGCGCGCCCCCAGGCGCGCCAGCCCGATCGCGACGTTGCTCTCCGCGCCCCCGAAGCTCAGCGTGTGCGCCCGCGCGGAGTCGAGGGGGCCGGGTCGGTCGTTCGTGACCACGCCCATCGCCTCGCCGACCGTGACGACGTGGAGCGGCGGGAGGGTCACGCGCCGCGTCCGCGGGCGACGGCCGCGAGCGCCTGCTCAGCGCGATCGCGGAGGGCGACGAGACTGCCGCCGGCGAACGCATCCCCCAGGAGCGGGCCGCCCAGGCTCACCGCGATGCAGCCGGCGGCGATCCATGCGGGGATCTCGTCCAGGGCGATGCCGCCCGAGGGCAGCGTACGCACGTCCGGGAAGGGTCCGCGCAGCTGCCCGATGTAGTCGGGACCCACGGTCGCGGCGGGGAAGATCTTCACCGCCGCCGCGCCGAGCCGCCACGCGGCGTCCACCTCGGTCGGCGTCATCGCGCCCGGGTAGACCGGCACCTCCCCGGCGGCGGCCGCCTCCGCCACCCCGGGCATGATCCCCGGCGAGACGAGGAAGCGGGCGCCGGCGTCGATCGCGGCGCGCGCCTCGTGCTCCTCCCGGACCGTCCCCACCCCGATCTCCGCCTCGCCCGCCGCTGCGATGAGCCGGGGCAGGGCGGCGATCGTGCCCGGGGTCGTCAGGGTCAGCTCGATGCAGCGGATGCCGCTCTCGGCGAGGGTCCGCACCACGGGCTCGTACAGGCTCGCGTCGGGCGCGCGGAGCACGGCCAGCACGCCGGTGCGGGTGAGGGTGTCGGACGGGGTGGGGCGCATGGGGGTCTCCTGCGGTCGGTCGCGGGGCGGTCAGGGCGTCGCGGTGGCGAAGCCGGGGCGGGTGCCGTAGCGGCCGAGGGTGTCCTCGTCGAGGGTCACTCCGAGCCCGGGCGTCGCGGGGATGTCGAGGAAGCCCTCGGCGTCCAGTGTCCAGCCGCCGTGGATGAGATCGTCGACGTAGGCCGAGCCCGTCTTGTACTCGACGAGGTCGGTGGCCGAGAGGGCGGAGGCCAGCTGCAGGTCGGCGGCGAGCCCGATGCCGGTGTTCCAGCCGTGCGGGATGAGCCGGATGCCGCGGTCCTGCGCCGCCCACCCGATCCGGCGGGACTCGCTCAGTCCTCCGCCCTTCGTCGTGTCGGGCTGCACGATGTCGAAGGCGTGCCGGTCGAGGTAGGGCTGGAAGCTCTGGCGGCGGGTGAGCACCTCTCCGCCCGAGATGCGGACGGGGGACGTCGCGCGGAGCTCCGCGAAGCCGTCGATGTCGTCCGGGGCGAGGGCCTCCTCGAACCAGGCGACGTCGTAGTCGGCGAGCATCCGGGCGGTCCGCTTCGCCCAGGCCCTGTCGCCCGGGAAGAAGGCCTCGGATCCGCCGGCGTCGACGGCGAGCAGCCGATCGCCGACCGCGGCCCGCGCGGCGGCGACGGTGGCCTCGTCGGTCGCCGCGTCCACGCGGCCGAACTTCCACCAGCCGATCTTGAAGGCGGAGAAGCCGGTCGCGACCAGCGCCTCGAGGTTCTCGGTCATCGGGCCGGCCTCGTCCATGAGCACCGACGCGTACGGGCGGACGCGGTCGCGGTGGCGCCCGCCGAGGAGTCGTCCGACGGGCTGGGAGGCCGCCTGGCCTGCGATGTCCCACAGGGCGATGTCGATCGCGCTCGTCGCGTGGGTGAGGGATCCGCCGCGTCCCATCCAGAAGGCGGTCTGGTGCAGCGTCTCGGTCAGGCGCTCGACCTCCTGCGGGTTCTCGCCGATGAGGTGCGGGGAGAGCAGGTCGATGGCGCCGCGCACCAGGGCCTCCGAGGTGAAGGCGCTGCCGACGCCGACGATGCCCTCGTCGGTGTGGACCGCCACGAGGGTGTGCACGATGTCGTCGGGCTGCAGCTCGTGCGACCATCCGCCCTCGGGTGTCGCACCTCGCAGTCCGCACGTGTCGATTCGGGTGATGCGCATGAAGACCTTCCAACCGTGATGAGGGAAAGGGATCCCCTTCCGAAACCGAAGATAGTCGATTGTCGACAACTGGGCAATCTGTGGGTAATGTCTGTTCCTGCACCCGTCAGCGGTGCGACGAGAGACCACAGCGTTGTGCACGACGGCAGCGCGAAGGCCCGAACCCGAAAGGCATCACAATGAAGTTGACGCGCATCCTCACCGGCCTCGCCGTGGCCGCGACGACCGCCCTCGCCCTCACCGCGTGCACCTCGAGCGGCAGCGCGGGAGCAGGCGCCCAGGAGAGCACCCTCACGAAAGTCCTCGAGAAGAAGACGCTCGTCGTCGGCGTGTTCGCGGACGCCCCGCCCTACGGGGTCATGAAGAGCTCGGGGGAGTACGAGGGCTTCGACATCGACGCCGCGCAGGCGCTCGCCGCCTCCCTGGGGGCGGAGATCGAGTACGTGTCCACCACGAACGCGAACCGCATCCCGCTGCTGGAGACCGGCAAGGTCGACATCGTCATCGCCGCCCTCACCAACCTCGACGAGCGTGCGCAGAAGGTGGCCATGTCCCGTCCCTACGCGGCGGAGGGTCAGGTCGTCCTGGTGCCGGCGGGGAGCGACATCTCCTCGTACGACGACCTCGACGGCCGCAGCGTCGCCGCGACCCGCGGCAGCGTGCCCGCCACCATCCTCGAGAAGCGCTTCCCGGAGGCCGACGCGAGCCTGTTCGAGGCGGTCGCCGACTCCATCCAGGCCCTGCGCAGCGGCAAGGTCGACGCCCTGATGGAGAGCAACTCCGTCGTCCAGGGGATCCTCGCCGACTCCGGCGACGAGTTCGTCGTCGTCGACGCGCCGCAGCTGAGCCCGTCCGTGGTCTCGATGGGGCTGAAGCAGGGCGACCAGCTGTGGCTGAACTACGTCGACAACTTCATCCGCAACTACAACATCAGCGACGCCGCGAACGACTCGTACAACGAGTGGCTCGGCACCGACGTCCCCGAGCTCATCAAGTAGCGACCTCCTCGGCTGCCCCGCCCCGGGCGGGGCAGCCGGAACGGACAACTCATGCAACTGTTCTTCGGGGACCTCATCCCCCATGCGCCCGAGCTGCTCGCCGGCCTCGGCATCAGCATCCTCATCACCCTCGCGGCCGTGCTCATCGGGTCGCCGCTGGGCGTCGCCGTGTACCTGCTGCGCGCCTCCCGTCTCCCCGTGCTCCGCGCGATCGGCGCCGCGTACGTCGAGGTGATCCGGAACACGCCGCTGCTGCTGCAGCTGTACCTGATCTACTTCGCCCTGCCGTCGGTCGGCGTCAACTTCGATCCGATCACCGCGGGCATCCTCGCCCTCAGCGTCAACAACTCCGCGTACCTCGCGGAGATCTACCGCGCCGGCTTCGAGGCGATCCCGCGGGGGCAGATCGAGGCGGCGGACGCCCTGGGCCTCTCGCGACGCACGACGTTCTTCCACGTGCGTCTCGTGCCCGCCCTGCGCAACGTCCTGCCGTCGCTGACGAACCAGGTGATCCTGCTGTTCCTCGCGTCCTCCATCGCCTCCATCGTCGCGGTGCCCGAGCTCATGCACGTGATGATGGGCATCACGACGAGCACCTTCCGCACGATCGAGACGTTCGTCGTCGGCGGCCTGCTCTATTTCCTCGTCGCGTTCCTCATCGCGGGGGCGTCCCGTCTCCTGGAGACGCGCGGGATCCGCTGGAAGGTGGCCTGATGTTCACGTCGTTCGATCTGCCCGATCTCCTCCTCATCCTGCAGGGCGCGTTCGTGACGCTGCAGATCTGCCTCCTGGCGGTGCTCCTCGGCGGGGTGGTCGGCATCCTCTCCGGCATCCTCGCGGCCAGCCCGTTCGCCCCGCTGCGCTGGATCAGCGCGATCTGGGTGGGGGCGATCCGCGGGGTCCCCGTGCTGCTCATCATCTTCTTCGTATACTTCGCCCTGCCACTGATGTCGCCGGGCAGCAACGTGCCGGACTACTGGGCGGCCGTGATCGCCCTCACGATCTTCGCTTCGGCGTACATCAGCGAGATCGTCCGCGGCAGCATCCAGGCCCTCCCGCGCGGACAGTTCGAGGCGGCGCAGGCACTGGGGCTCTCCTGGCCGCAGCAGCTCCGCTTCGTGGTGATGCCGCAGGCGGCTCGCATCATGGTGCCGCCGGGCATCGGCTTCCTCGTCGTGCTCATCAAGGACAGCTCGCTGGTGGCCGTCATCGGCCTGATCGAGCTCACCCGGGCGGGCAACATCGTCGCCTCGCAGACCGGCCAGCCGATCCTCGCCTACCTCGTGGTGGGGGCGGTCTACTTCGTCATCTGCTTCGCCCTCTCCGTCGCCGGCCGCCGCTACGAACGCCGACTCACCATCCACGCGCGCCCGCCCCGGGTGGAGGACGCGCTCACCCCCTCCCGAGGAGACTCGAAATGATCACTGTCACCGACCTGCGGCTCAGCTTCGGCGCCACGGAGGTGCTGCACGGGATCACGTGCGACGTCGCCGAAGGCGAGGTCGTCTGCATCATCGGGGCGTCCGGCTCCGGCAAGAGCACCCTGCTGCGCTGCATGAACGGGCTGGAGACGCCCAGCCACGGCAGCGTCGAGGTGAACGGGCACCTGCTCACCGCGAAGGAGCGCCGGGCCGACCTCGCCGCCGTCCGCCGCGATGTCGGCATGGTGTTCCAGCAGTTCAACCTCTTCCCGCACCTCACGGCGCGGGAGAACGTCACGCTCGCCCCGCGCAAGGTGCTCGGCATCGGGGCGTCGGAGGCCGCCGCGCGGGCCGACGCCCTGCTGGCGAAGGTCGGACTGGCCGCCAAGGCCGACGCCTACCCGGGCAACCTGTCCGGCGGGCAGGCCCAGCGCGTCGCGATCGCCCGCGCCCTCGCGATGCAGCCGCGCGTGATGCTCTTCGACGAGCCGACCTCGGCGCTGGACCCCGAGATCGTCGGCGAGGTCCTCTCTGTGATGAAGGGGCTCGCGCAGGAGGGCATGACGATGGTCGTCGTCACGCACGAGATCGGCTTCGCCCGCGAGGTCGCCGACCGCGTCATCTACATGGACGACGGACGCATCGTCGAGAGCGGCACCCCGCAGCAGCTGCTGTCCCACGCGCAGACCGAGCGGGCGCGGGCGTTCCTCGGGAAGGTGCTCTGACGTCGTGGTCGACCTCCTCATCCGCGGGGCGACCGTCATCGACGGCACCGGAGCGGAGCCGTTCCCGGCCGACGTGGGGATCGTCGACGATCGCATCGCGGTCGTCGCGCCCGAGGCCGGCATCGCCGCCGCCGCGGAGCTCGACGCGGGCGGCCTGGTCCTCACCCCCGGGCTCATCGACCCGCACAGCCACAGCGACTGGTCGGTCCTCGGCAACCGCGATGCACTGAGCACGGTGCATCAGGGGGTGACGACCGAGGTCGTGGGCAACTGCGGCGTCACGTACGCGCCGATCGCCGACGGCGACGAGGAGACCGCCCGCCGGGCGCTCGCGGCCTTCGGCTACGACGGTGAGGTGCGCTGGCGGTCGTTCGCCGACCTTCTCGCCGTCGTGCACGACGGCGGCACGGCGCAGAACCTCGCCTGGTTCGTCGGGCACACGGGTCTGCGTCGCGCCGCCGAGCGGACGGAGGGCGACCTCGTTGGCACCATGGAGCGGCACCTCCACGAGGCGCTCGACGCCGGCGCGCTCGGTTTCAGCTCCGGCCTGGAGTACGGCGCGGGGCGCAACGCCTCGACGCCGGAGCTGGAGGCGCTCGCTCGCGTGGCGGGACGCCACGACGCCATGTACGCCAGCCACATCCGCAACCGGGACACGGCGCTCGCGGAGGCCGTGGCGGAGTTCTTCCGCGTCGTCCACGCCGGGGAGCTGCGCGCGCAGCTGTCGCATCTGAACGTGCGGCACGACACCGGCGCCCACGAGGGGGCGTGGGAGGAGGCGGTGGCCCGGCTGGAGAGCGAGCGCCGGTCCGGGGTCGACGTCCTCGCGGACATGACCCCCTATCCCGACGGCATCGGGCTCGCCGCGGGACTGCTGCCCGACTGGCTGCTCTCGGCCGGGGAGGAGGCCGCGGCCGCCGCCCTCCGCGATCCGGCGGTGCGTGCGCGGGTGCGTGCGGACGCCGACCGGTACTGGCGCTTCGTGCACCGGGGTCAGTGGGAGCGCGTCCGGCTGGCGGTGAGCCCGGCCACCCCCGACTGGGAGGGGCTGATCCTCCCGGAGATCGCGGCGGCGAACGGGACGGACGAATGGGACGCCTACTTCGACATCATGGCGGCGTCGGGTGGCGACCTCGGAGCCGTGCAGTTCATGGGAGCGCTGTTCCATCCCGACCACGTCGCCGAGGCGGTGCGCCATGAGCGCTTCCTCCTCGGCGTGGACGGCTTCACGTCCCGCCGGGACGGCGTCCTCGGTGCCCGGACCCCGCACCCCCTGTTCTTCCACGGCTCCCAGCACTTCCTGAGCCATCACGCCCTGCGCGCGGGCACCCTCACGCTGGAGGAGGCCGTGCACAAGATGACCGGCGCGGTCGCGCGGCACTTCCGCCTCCGCGACCGGGGCGTCGTCGCCGACGGGGCCTTCGCCGACCTGGTCCTGTGGGACCCCGAACTGCTGCGGGCGACGGACACCTTCGTCCTGCCCGAGACCTACGCCACCGCCGCCCGCCACGTCTGGGTGAACGGCACCCCGGTGGTCTCGTCGGGAGCGCGCACCGTGCACCGACCCGGAATCCGACTGGAGAGAGCCGATGTCCTCTGAATCCTCATCCGCCGTCGCCGGCACCGCGCCGGAACCCCGCCGTCGCCGGAGCGCCGCCACGACGCCCCCGCCGGGGGAGAGCGGACGCCTCACCCCGGCCGTGACCGGGTTCGCCGTCGCGGCCGCGGTCGGCGGCTTCCTCTTCGGCTTCGACACGGCCGTCATCAACGGCGCGGTCACCGCCATCGAGAACAACCTCGGACTGGACGCCGTCGGTCTGGGCGTCGTGGTCGCCGTCACGCTCCTCGGGGCAGCCGTGGGGGCCCTCGGCGCCGGGTGGATCGCGGATCGCATCGGTCGGCCCCGCACCATGCTCACCGCCGGCGTCGTCTTCTTCGTCGCCGCGATCGGGTGCGGTCTCGCGCAGGGGGTGGTCGACCTCGCCGTGTGGCGGCTGGTCACCGGCATCGCGGTCGGGTTCGCGACCGTGCTCGGCCCCCTCTACATCTCGGAGATCGCGCCGGCCCACGTCCGCGGACGCCTCGCCTCGATGCAGCAGATGGCGATCGTGCTGGGGATCTTCGTCGCCCTGCTCTCGGACAGCGGGATCGCGTGGGTGCTCGGCGGCGCGGATGCGGAGCTGTTCCTCGGGCTGCCGGCCTGGCGCTGGATGTTCATCGCGGGGGTGGTGCCGGCGCTGATCTACCTGGTGCTCGCGCTCGTCGTCCCGGAGTCCCCGCGATTCCTCGTGGCTCGTGGCCGGGTGGAGGCGGCGCGTCGGGTGCTGATCCGGCTGCAGCGCGTCGCGCCGGCCGAGGCGCGACTGCTCACGGACCGCATCGAGGAGTCGCTGCAGCACAAGGACGCGGGGCGCTTCCGCGACCTCCTGGACCGGCGTCGGGGGCTCCTCCCCGTGGTGTGGGTGGGCATCGGGGTGGCCGCGCTGCAGGCGCTCGTCGGCATCGACGTCATCTTCTACTACTCCACCTCGCTGTGGGAGTCGGTCGGCTTCGAGGAGTCCGCCGCGTTCGGACTGTCGGTGCTGAGCTCCTTCATCAACGTGGCGGCCACCGTCGTCGCGATCGTCCTCATCGACCGGGTGGGGCGCCGCCGGCTGCTGCTGACCGGCTCGGTGGGCATGTTCGTCAGCCTCGTGATCGTGAGCATCGGCTTCTCCACGGCGCGCCTCGTGGACGGGGCGCCCCAGCTCGACGGCGTGTGGGGCCCGGTGACGCTGATCGGCGCGAACCTCTTCGTGGTCGCGTTCGCGGTGTCCTGGGGGCCGGTGGTCTGGGTGCTGCTGGGGGAGATGTTCCCCAACCGGATCCGCGGCGTCGCCCTGTCCGTGTGCGCCGCGGCGAACTGGCTCGCGGGCGTGGCGCTCAACTTCTCGTTCCCCAGCCTGCGGGATGTGTCGCTGCCCGGCAGCTACGCCCTGTACGCGGTGATGGCGGCGCTGTCGTTCCTGCTCGTGTACTTCGGGGTCCGGGAGACCAACGGCCGCTCGCTCGAGGAGATGGAGGCGAGCGCGGGGCGCGGCGGGACGGAGGGCCCGTCACGATGACCGCGTCGCGCCCGGGTGGCGGGGAGCCCGCGTCGGACGGGGTGACCGTGCACGTCCTGCGGGCGGGGCGTGCACGGGCCACGGTCGTGCCCGCGCACGGCTGCCTGATCCATGAGCTCGATCCGGGCGGCGGGGACGTGCTGTGGTCTGATGGTCGTCCCCCGCGCGTGCTCGTGCCCTCGGGGCTGACGGGGGAGGAGTCGGCGCAGGAGTTCGACGAGGAGGTGCTGGTCGGCGGGTGGTTCCCCATGTTCCCCGGCGTGGGACTGCCCACCGCGTCCACGGCGCAGCACGGGTGGGCGCCCCGGGTGCCGTGGACGACCGTCGCGCACGCCGCCGACCGGGTGGTGTGCGTCGCCGACGGGCCGTTCCTCGACGGCGGGGCGGCGGAGCTGACGCGCACGATCGTTCTCGAGGACGGCGCCCTCACGGTCTCGACCGTGGTGCAGAACACGGGTTCGGGGGTCCGGTCGTTCACGTGGGGCGAGCACCCCTGCTTCTCGCGCGCGTTCTTCGCTCCGGGGCGCGTGCTGTTCGCCGGAGAGCCGGTCGCGGCCGTGCCGGCGCACCCGGACGGCGCGGCGGGCCATGTCGCCCGTCACGGGGTGCATGCGGCCGCCGCGCTCCTCGGGCCCGCCGGGTCGGTGACGCTGAGAGACGTCGCCGGGACGCTGCCGCACTGGCTGCTGTGGTTCAACCACGCCGCCGCCGACCTGCCCCGCGCGGACACGATCGCGTGGGAGCCGTCCACGGCGGCGGGACTGGGGGTGGGCGATGCGCTCGCCGCCGGGTCGGTGGAGCGCCTGGCCGCGGGCGACGCGTTCCACGCGGTCGTGCGCTGTGAATGGACTTTGTCGACAATCTCCCATGCATCGGTACGATGACACGATGAGCGCTCTCTCCTCCCTCCCCGCGGTCCCTGCGGCGTCGCGCCGCGAGCGCGTCGCCGAGATCCTCCGCGAGGCCATCACCACCGGCGACCTGGAGCCCGGTCAGAAGCTGACCGAGCTCGAACTGGCCGCCCAGCTGGGGACCAGCCGGGCACCGGTGCGCGAAGCCCTGCGCCAGCTCGAGCAGGAAGGCCTCGTCGTCTCCTACCCGTACCGCGGCACCGAGGTGCTCGGCGTCTCCCAGGAGGAGATCGAGAACGTACTCGTGCCCATCCGCATCGCGCTCGAGCGCTTCGCGTTCGAGAAGGCCATGGCCGTCGTCACCGATGAGGACGTCGCCGCCCTGACCGCGATCATCGACAGCATGGACGAGGCGGCGTCGGCGGGCGACCTCGCCCGGCTCGCGGACGACGACATCCGCTTCCATGAGGCCATCGTGCTCCTGTCGGGGCAGCAGCACTGCCTGCAGATCTGGCGCACCATCCAGCCGCGGGTCCGCGCCTACTTCCGTCGCGACGCGAACTACTACGGCGACTCGCATGCCGTCGCGGACCAGCATCGCGAGCTGATCGGCGCGCTGCAGAGCGGCGACCGCGATCACGGCCTCGACACCATCACGGAGCACATCCGCACCCACTTCTCCGCGGGCACCGCTGCGGAGGCCGACCGGTGAGCACGGTCGTCGTCACCGGTGCCGCCGCCGGGATCGGCCGCGGCATCGTGCTCCGCGCCGCCGCGCGGGGCCAGCACATCGCCCTCCTCGACATCGACGAGCGCGCGCTGGCCGACACCGCTGCGGCGGCGCTCGCCGCGGGGGCGCCCTCCGCCCTCCCGCTCCGCTGCGACGTGAGCGTCGAGAGCGAGGTCGACGCGGCCTTCGCGACCGTCGCCGAGCGCCTGCCGGCGATCACCGGGGTCGTCGCGAACGCGGGTATCGAGGTGAGCGAGCCGCTCGCGTCGGCGAGCGTCGAGTCGTGGGACCGCGTGATGGCAGTCAACCTCCGCGGGACCTTCCTCACGGCACGTGCGGCCCTCCACCGCTGGCGAGCAGAGGGCACGGGCGGTTCCCTCGTGTGCGTCTCGTCGCCGTCCGCCTTCGTGGGCTTCGCCGGGGGAGCGAACACGGCCTACGGGGCATCGAAGGGCGGCATCTCCGCGTTCGTGCGGGCCGCCGCGTTGGACGCCGCCCCGGACGGGGTGCGGGTCAACGCCGTCGTCCCGGGCGCCACCGACACCGACATCCTCTACTTCGGCCTGGAGGGAGAGGCGTTGGCCGCCCGCCGCACCGAGCTGGGGGAGGCGGCACGTGAGCAGATCCCGCTGGGGCGGATGGCGCGTCCGGAGGAGATCGCCGACGCCGTCCTGTGGCTTCTCGGCCCGGAGAGCGCGTACGTCACCGGCAGTCACCTCGTGTGCGACGGCGGCCTCCTCGCGAAGAGCGCGAACACCTTCTAGGACGAGCGGGTCGAGCTCGCGCGGATAGCCTGGTGCGCATGACGGATTCCGCAGAGGTGCCGACGTCCCGCCCGATGGATGCGTGGCTCGACGCCCTCAGCCAGCCCACCGGTTCGCCGGGAGGGGGCGCGGCCTCCGGGGTGATGCTGGGCCTCGCCGCCGCGCTGATGGGCATGGTCGCCGGGTACACCCCGGACGAGCCCGCGGTGGTCGCGGGCACAGGCCGGCTCGACGCGGTGCGCGCCGAGCTCCTGGAGGCGGTCGAAGCGGACGGGATCGTGTCGGCGCGTTTCGGTGCGGCGCTCGGGCTGGCGTCGGACGATCCCGCGCGGGAGCAGCGGGTGCGGGAGGCGGCCGTCGAGGCGGCGCGGTCGGTGGCGCAGCTGGGGCGCATCGGCATCAGCCTCGTCGCGGGGGCCCGCGCGCTCGCCGCCGACGGCAACCCGCACCTCGCCGTGGATCTCGCGGTCGCGACGGAGGCTCTGGAGGCGGGGCTGGCGGGGGCGTCGCTGAACCTCCGGGCCAACCTGCGGCTCGCCCGCGTGCACGGCGCATCGGCCGCGATGCGGGCGGGGCTGGAAGAGGAGGTCGGGCGGCTGGCCGAGGCGCGCACCCAGGTCGCCCGCATCACGGCGGAGCTGTCGGCGCGCCTGGACTGATCCGCGGGGAGCACGCGGAAATCGAGTTGATAGCATCCCGCACATGAGCTCGCCGGACTCCGATCCCTCTCGAGGAGAGCACCACCACGCCGTCGATCGCGCGGCGATCAAGGAGCGCGTGTATGCGACGTTCACGGGACTCGCGATCGTGCTCGTGCAGAACTCCAACGTCGAGCACACCACCGCGCCACAGGCGACGGTGACACTGCTGGTCGGGATCGTCGCGATCGCGCTCGCCGGTTTCGCGGCCGATCTGGTGGCGCACCTCGCGGCCCACGGCGGCTTCCCCCGGGGGTCCGAGATGAGGGATCTCCTGCGGCTCTCCGGCACGGCGCTCGGGTCGGCGGCCGTTCCGCTGCTCGTCCTCCTCGCCGCCGCGCTGGGCTGGATCGAACTGCGCACGGCGCTGACGATCGCGTCGATCGTCTACGTCGTGATCCTCGGGCTGATCGGCTACGTCGCCGTCCGTCGCACCGGGCTGAGCGGATGGAAGCAGCTCATCGCCTTGGGGATCCTCGTCGGGCTGGGCGGGGTCGTCGTCCTCGTGCAGCAGCTCGCGCACGGACACTGAACCGCGGCGTCCCCGCCCCTGCGGTCAGCGGCCGCGCGCCGACTCGTCCGTGGGCCGCCCGTCCGCGTCGTCGTCGTTCTCGATGCGGATGCGGCGCCCCTCCTCGATGTCCTTCCGCTCCTTCTCGGCGCGCTTGTCGCTCTGGCGGGTGTCGCGTGCGGGCAGCTGGATGTCGCGCTCGGCGGCGATCCCCGCCTGAAGCTGGCGTCCGCGTTCCAGCTCGGCGTCGAACTCCGCACCGAACAGCAGGGCGAGGTTCGCGATCCACAGCCACAGGAGGAATACGATGACGCCCGCCATCGACCCGTAGGTGCGCTCGTAGTTCGAGAACGTCGTGACGTAGAGCACGAAGCCGAGTGTCGCGATCGCCAGTACCACGATCGCCACGAGGGCCCCCATGCTGATCCACCGGAACTTGGGCTGCTTGGCGTTGGGCGTGGCGTAGTAGAGCATCGCCACGAGGAAGACGACGACGAACAGCAGCAGCGGCCACTTGGCGATGCTCCACGCGAGCTGCACACCCTCACCCGCGCCGATCGCGTCGCCCAGGGCCGAGACGACGTCACCGGAGAGCACGAGGACGATGGCGACGATCGTGAGGGAGACGACGGTGATGAGCGTGACGAGCAGCTGCATGGGGCGGAGCTTCCAGAAGGGGCGCCCCTCCTCGATCTCGTAGATGCGGTTCATCACGCGGCTGAACGCACCGACGTAGCCGGATGCCGACCAGAGCGCGAGGAGGATGCCGAAGATGAGGGCGAAGCCGGCGCCCGGCGCCTGGGAGATCTGCTCGATGGGCCCGCGCAGCGCGTCCGCGGTCTCCGGCGGGGCGACGTCGTCGATGATCCCGAGCACGGCATCGGCGGCGGCTCCGCCCTGCCCGAACACCCCGAGCAGGGAGAAGACGGCGATCAGCGCGGGGAAGATCGACAGCACCGCGTAGTAGGTGAGTGCGGCGGCGCCGTCCATGCACTGGTCGGCGGAGAACTCCCGGATGCTCTTGACGAGGACGTACTTCCACGACCGCTTCTGCAGGTCGGTCGGGCTGTCCGGCTTCGCGTCGTGCTCGGCGGGCGGAGCGGACGTCGATCCGCTCCGGTCGGCGGTGGCTTTCGACATGGCTCCTCCTCGGCGTCGGGGGCGAGCGCTGCTCGCGGACTCCAGTAGTACGAGGAGCGGCGGCGATCCGACACGGGGGTTGCGCGAATGCGGAGCGAGGGGGATCCTGTGCCCCGACCGGAGAGAGCCGTGCCGCGGATCATCCTTCCGGATGACGAGCGGGGCGGCGCCGCTGGCTACCGTGGAGAGAGTGCCCCTCGTGACCCCTGCGGCCGACCCGTTCGGTGCGGTCCCCGTCCTCCCCGTCGTGATCCCGCTTGGCGTCGTGCTGTTCGCCGTCCTCGTCGGATGGCTGCATGCACGCCGGCTGCTGACCGTTCCGCGGATGCTGGTGGCGGCGGCGGTGGCGGTCTACGCCGCCGGGATCGTGGGGAACACGGTCTTCCCCATCTTCCTCAATGCACCGGACAGCGGGGAGCCCTGGACGCCGGCGGTGGCTCTCGTGCCGTTCGCCGACTACGAGGTCGAGGACGCGCTGATGAACGTGCTCGTCTTCGTCCCGCTGGGGATGCTCGTCCCGCTCATGCGCATGCGGCCCTCGTGGAGCCGGGTGCTGCCCGTGATCGTCGGTACGAGCCTCGGCATCGAACTCGCGCAGCTCGCAGCGCAGCGCTTCTTCGGCGGCGGCCACATCGCCGACGTCAGCGATCTGCTCTGCAACGTCGCAGGCGGCGCGCTCGGCTACGGCCTGTTCCTCCTCCTCGGGCGCGTGCCGGCCCTTTCGCGGACGATCGACCGCTTCCGCTGGGTCGGGTCAGAGGCCGCGGCCCCGGTCGAAGCCGCACCGCGGACCCGTCCGGAGAGGACGGTCCGCGGCGCGGCCGCGAGACTCAGCCCCGGGCGGGCGCGATCTCATTCGGGGTGACGTCCAGCTCCGCGCTCGCACGCACCTCGCCGGTGGTGAGATCGACGGCGTGCAGGCTCTTCGCTGACGGCTCGGTCACGTACGCGACGTCACCCGCCACGACGATCGCGGGGTGCGGGTCCTGCCAGTCGGCGGGACCCTCCCACGCCGCGATGACCGGCCACGTGTCGGTGATCTCGCCGGAGGCGGGATCGAGCACGTGGATCGCACCGTCGGTGCCGAGGATGTAGGCCAGGTCGTCCGGGCCTCGCACGACGTCGCGGAACGTGTACTCCGCACCGTCCGGGAGCGGCACGACCGTGGAGGTCAGCGCCGCGGTGTCGATGAGGGTGACGGCATCGAGCAGGTAGCCCTCGGCGTCGGGGTCGTTCTTGTAGTCGCCCACGACGATGGGGCTCGTCTCGCTCACGTAGGCGTTCCCCATGCGGCCGTAGGGCTGGTCGGGGGCGGCGAGCTTGGTGATCTCGCCGTCCTTGTAGACGAGGGCGCCGTCCTCGCAGCCGAACACGACGACCTCGTCCGCGGCGGTGCCCTCGCCGTGCACGCCGGGGCACTGGTCGGACGAGGCGATCTCGGCTCCGTCGGCGTCCCGCACCACGATGCCGCTGCGGCCGTCCGCATTCCCGACCGTCGTGAGGAAGGTCCCGTCCTCGAGGAGCACCGAGACGCCGTGATGCGCCTCGTCGCCCGCGATGGTCTCGACGTCCGGCAGGTCGCCGTCGGCCAGTTCGGCGGTGTCGAAGATGGTGGTGTCGCTCGTGCCGTCGGCGTACAGGATGGTCTTGCCGCCGTGCCGGACGACGTGGCCGGGGGTGTCCGCTTCGAACACCGTGTCGGTCAGCTCGGCGGGTTCGGTGGAGCCCGCTCCGGTGTCGAGCACCTGGAATCCCTCGCTCATCGTCACCAGCACATGGCGTCCGTCGCCGGCCGGGTTGAGTCGCGTGAACGGTTCGGAGTCGAAATCGCCGACCGTGTCGAGGGTGTCACCGTCGAGCACGAGGATGCCGCCGTCGTACGAGACGGCGACGCGGGGACCGGCCTCGCCGGCCGGGGCGTCGCTCGGGGCCGGTCCGCCTCCCGCGGTGGTCGAGCAGGAGACGAGGGTCACGGCCGCGCCCAGGGCGACGGCCCCGACCAGCGCCCGGCGCAGGGGGAGTGTCTTCATGCGGTGCTTCTTTCTCTGTGAGGGATGGTCTCAGCGGGTGAGACCGGAGGTGATGCGCGCGGTGTTGACGCGCATCATGGTCAGGTAGTCGGGGGCCTCGCCGTCGTCCGCCGTGAGGGACTCGGTGAACAGCTCGATCACCTCGACGTGGACGTCGGCCTCCTCGGCGAGCGCCTGCACCAGACGGTCGGGCGCGGAGGATTCGGCGAAGACGGCGGGGACGCCGGTCTCCTGCACGGCACCGACGAGGTCGGCGAGGTCCGACGCGGAGGGGGCGGCCAGCGTCGTGCCACCGGGGATCACCGTGCCCACCACCGTGAAGTCGAAGCGGTCGGCGAGGTAGCCGAACACGTGGTGGTTGGTCACGAGGGACCGGCGTTCGGCCGGGATCGTGGCGAACGCCGCGGCCATCTCCGCGTCCAGCGCCTCCAGCTCGTCCCGGTAGGCGGCCGCATCCGCCGCGAGGGCGTCGGTGTCGATCCCCTCCAGCGCGGCCAGTGCGGGCTCCAGGGCGTCGACGACGTCGATCATGCGGGCCGGATCGGTCCAGAAGTGGGAGTCCGGCATTCCGGCGGCATCGCCCTCCCGGTAGTCCCGCACGTCGATGACGTCGCCGGCCACGAAGGATGCGACGCCGGCGTCCACGGCGGCGTCGAGGTGCTGGCGCAGGCCTTCCTCGAGCCCGAGCCCGTTCGAGACCAGCAGGTCGGCATCGCGCAGCGTCGCCGCCTCCTGGGCGGAGATCTCGAACGAGTGCGGGTCGGCGTTCGGCTTCATGAGCGTGACGACGGCGGCCTGGTCGCCGACCAGCTCGCCGACCACGTCGCCGAGGATGTTCGTGGAGACGACGACTACGGGGCGCGGGTCGGCGGAGGCGTGACAAGCGGTCAGCAGTGCCGCGGTGAGTCCGGTGAGGACGACGGCGACGAGCGTGCGAAGGCGGCGCATGTCAGCGTCCCGTCTCGGCGACGAGAACCGGCGCGCTGGCGGTGTCGAAGGTCCGCGCGATGCGGGCGTCGTCGGCGTAGTCGATCTCGAACAGCCGGTGTTCCGACGGTCCGCTGAGGTAGGCGCGGTGCTGGTCGGCGATGAGGGTCGGGGTCTCGTCGGCGGCGAGCGACTCCGCGACCAGCGGAGGGGTCGCCGCGCGGATCGTGCCGTCGACGGCGTCGAGCACGAGCACGCGGCCGTCCTGCGCGAGGGCGAGGAGCGTGTCGTCCTCGTCGTCGACCGCCGTCACCTGCACGAGAGGGGCGGGCGCCGTGAGGAGGGTCCAGCTCCGGTCGCGGGTGTCGAGGACGCGGATGTCGGTCGGTCCCGCCAGACCCGCCACAGTGGGGCGCCCTTCGCGGTTGTCGAACGCGGCCACGGCACCCTCCGGTGCTCCCTCCGGGAACGGGATGCGCTCCACGAGCAGCGCCCCGTCCTCGACCCGGGCCAGCAGGGCCCCGTCGGCGCAGCCGATCACCGCCCCGACCCTCGTCGTGATGGTTCCGGCGGGCTCGCGGCAGACCTCGCGGAGTCCGGTGGGTCGGCCCTCCGCCGTGTAGCCGACGACCGCCTCGGCCGCGCCGCTCTCCCCGGTGGTCACCAGGGCGAAGGATCCGATCGGCACCACCAGCCCGGCGTGGGGGGAGCGCTCGATGCGGAACAGCTCGCGCACCTCTCCCTTCGACAGTGCCGCGGTGTCGAGGAGCACGGCGTCGCCCGACCCCGCGAAGGAGACGCCGGTGCCGCCGGTGGTGGAGCTGTTCGTCGTGGCGACCGTCGCAGGACCGTCGCCCGGAACGGTTCCCCGCACCCCCGGTTCGGCGCGGTAGTAGTGGAAGTGGTCGACGTGGTCCCAGGTCCACACGCCGCTGTCGACGATGTCCACGCCGTCGCCGGTGTCGGCGAAGAGGTACCGGCCGTCCGTGGTCATCCCCGCGGGAGGGCGGACCGCCCCGATGCGGGTCACGCTCTCGTCCAGGAGGTCGAGGTGGGTGACGGTGCCGTCCGCGTCGATGGTGGTCAGGCCGAGCGGCGGCTCCGCGACCTCCTCGGCGCCGGCGATCGCGCCGTGACCGGTAGAGGAGGCGGGGGACGGCGACGACGGGGCGGGGCCGGCGCAGGCGGTGAGTGCGAGCGTGGCGGCGACGACGGCGGCGAGGGGCAGGGGACGGACGTGCACGGGAGCCTTTCGAGGGGTCAGGACGAGGGGACGACGGGACGGTGGTCGAGGGCGGAGCGGCCCGCGCCGAGCGCGGTCATGATCGTGCGGGCGGCCCAGGACAGAGCGGCGAGGGCGATCGCGGCGGCGGCCACGGACGCGCCGGCCGCGGTCGCCGCGTACCAGGAGGTCAGGAGGCCGAGGAGGACGGCGGTGACGCCGAACACGCTCGCCAGGAGCATGCGGGTGGGCAGCCGTGTCGTCCAGTGCCCGGCGGCGACGGCGGGGGCGAGGAGCAGGCCGACGACGAGCAGCGATCCGACGGCCTGATAGGACGCGACGACGGCGAGGGTGACCAATCCGACGAGGACGGCCTGAGCGCGTCGGGGGCGGAGGCCGAGGACCGTCGCGATCCGGGCGTCGAGGGCGAGCGCGACGAAGGGGCGATGCCAGAGGGCCGCGACCGTCACCCCGATCGCGGTGGCCCCGGTGAGCAGGACGAGGTCCCCGCGACCGATCGCGAGGATGTCGCCGAACAGGATGGCGGTCGCGTCCGTCGCGAAGCTGCCGGAGTGGGAGATGATGATGACCCCGAGCGCCAGCATCGAGACGAAGAGCAGCCCGATGCTGGTGTCGTAGGAGAGGCGGGCGCGGCGCTGCAGGGCGCCGATGCCGATGCTCATGGCCACGGCGCTGAGGGCGCCGCCGATCAGCGCGGGCGCTCCCAGGACGGTGGCCAGCGCGACGCCCGGCAGCATCCCGTGTGCCAGGGCCTCTCCGAGGAAGGCCATCCCGCGCACCACGACCCAGGTGCCCACGACCGCGCAGAGGACGGCGACGAGGGCGCCGCCGATCAGCCCGCGCTGGAAGAACGCGAGGCCGAACGGCGAGAGGGCCAGGAGCGAGGAGGTCACGGAACGCGAGCCTAAAGGTATTTGATAATGATTATCAAATTCATAAACTGGAGACATGAGTTCTCGACCGCACGGCCCCGGCCCCGGCATCCGACTGGAGGACGTCACCGTCCGGTTCCCGCGCGGAGACGCCTTGCGGGGCGTCTCCCTCGCCGTGCCTGCGGGCGAGTTCGCGGTGGTGACCGGCCCGAACGGCGCCGGGAAGTCGACGCTGCTGGAGGTCGTCGCCGGGGTCTGCCCGCCCACGCGCGGTCGCCGCCGGGTGCACGGCTCGCTCGCGTTCGTCCCGCAGCGGGCCGCGGTCCCTGCCGGTCTTCCGCTCACGGCGCAGGACGTCGTCGAGGTCGGCACCTGGGGGCGGCTGGGCGCGCTGCGCCGGCGGGACCGGCGGGCCAGGGAGGCGGTGGGCGCGGCGATGGATCGGGTGGCCGTGCGGACCCTCGCTCGGCATCCCTTCGCGGCGCTGTCAGGGGGTCAGCAGCAGCGGGTCCTTCTCGCGCAGGGGCTGGCGTCCTGCGCCGATGTGCTCCTCGTCGATGAGCCCACGACGGCATTGGACGCGGAGTCCGTGGCCCGCATCAGGGGCGTGCTCCGCGATGAGGCGCGGCGGGGAGCGGTGGTGCTCTGCGTCACCCACGATGCGGCGCTGATCCAGGACGCCCATCGCGAGATCGCTCTCCGGGACGGCGTGCTCGTCCGGCACTCTGTCGAGCAGGGGAGCCCTCAGGGGGTCGGGTCAGAGACCGTGCCCCATGTCGAAGTCGGAGAGCGCCGGGATGTCGACGTCTCCGAGTGCTGAGGAGTCGCGGGACTCCTTGGGGTAATGGCGGTGGGACTGCAGCTCGGTCACCTCGGCGGAGAAGTCGGGCTCCGTCTCGGCAGTGTGGTGGGGGCTGACGAGGACGTCGTTGCCGACGCCCACGAGCAGGTCGGCCCAGTCCTTCTCCCCGTCCAGGAGGATCGGGATCTCGAGCGCCTCGGACTCTCCCTCGCTCGCGATGGCGGCGGCGAGCGTGAGCAGCGTCTCGGCGACGTCGTCAGAGGTGATGAGCTGCTGGCCGGCGTAGGAGACGAGTTTCATGAGGGCATCATCGCGTCCTCCGCCTCGCCTCGCACGGGGGTTGCGCTCGCGGCGAGGAACGGATAAAAGTGCCTACACGCTCAGATATCTAACTAAGCTAGCAAACATGGAGTGCTCACACCGTCTGCGCTGGGTGGGGCTGGTGTTCATCAGCATCGCCGTCAGCCTCATCATCGTGGATTCGACGATCGTAAACGTCGCGATCCCGGCGATCGTCGACGACCTCGGGATCACGTCGACCGAGGTGCAGTGGGTGCAGGAGTCCTACACCCTCGTCTTCGCCGCCCTCCTCCTGGTCTTCGGAAGCCTCGCCGACCGCTTCGGACGCCGACGCGTCATGCTCATCGGCGTCGTCGTGTTCGCCGCCGCCTCCGTCGTCGCCGCCACCGCACCGAGCGGGAGCATCCTCATCCTCGCCCGCCTCGTCCAGGGCGTGGGCGGGGCGATGATCCTTCCGACCACGCTGTCCCTCATCAACGCGACCTTCCGCGGCCGGGAGCGCGGCATCGCCTTCGCCGTCTGGGGCTCGACCATCGGCGGGATGGCCGCGGTCGGACCGCTGCTGGGCGGGTGGCTGACCACCGTGTTCTCCTGGCGCTGGGCGTTCGGCATCAACATCCCGCTCGGCCTCCTCATCGTCGTGGGCGTGCTGCTCACCGTGGCCGAATCGCGCGGGGAGCGCACCGAGCGGATCGACGTGGTGGGCGCCGTGCTGTCGGTGCTGACGATGGGCAGTCTCGTCTTCGGGCTCATCGAGGGCCGCACGTACGGGTGGTGGCTCGTGGACGAGCGACCGCGGATCGGCGACTGGACCTGGCCGGGGGAGCTGTCGCCGATCCCGTTCGCGTTCGCCGTCGCGGTGCTCGGTCTCGTCGCCTTCATCGCCTGGGGAGTGCACCGCCAGCGGCAGGGCCGCTCCACGCTCCTGGCCTTGCGGCTGTTCACGATCCCGTCGTTCCGCAACGGCAACATCGCGGCCTCCGTGGTCTCGCTGGGGGAGTTCGGCCTCATCCTCGCCCTGCCGCTCTGGCTGCAGTTCGTGCTCGGCTTCGACGCGCTGCAGACCGGGCTGCTGCTGCTCGCGCTCGCCGGCGGCTCCTTCCTCGCCAGCGGTGTCGCGGGGGCCGCGAGCGGACGGGTCGCCCCGGTCTGGATGGTGCGGGTCGGCCTGCTCGCCGAGATCGTCGGCGTCGCGGGCGTCGGGTTCGTCATCGCGCCCGACGCGTCGTGGGTGCCGCTCGTGCCCTTCCTCTTCGTCTACGGACTCGGGGTGGGGCTCGCGACCGCGCAGCTCACCGGCGTCGTCCTCGCCGATGTGCCGGTGGCGGACAGCGGCGCGGCGTCCGGCACCCAGTCCACGTCCCGGCAGCTCGGCGCCGCCCTCGGGGTGGCCGTGCTCGGCACCGTGCTGTTCTCGAGCACCGCGGGAATCCTCGGCGCGACGCTCGACGACCGGGGTGTGCCGGCCGCCCAGCGCGACCAGGTGGTGTCGGCGGTGGTCGACAGCGCCGGCGGAGCGATCGCCGGCCTCGACCGCGATCCCGAGACCGCGCCGCTGGCCGATGCCGCCCGCAGCGCGTTCTCGGACGGCACGCGGTACGCGGCGTGGACCGCCGCGGGCTTCCTCGCTCTCGGCCTGCTGTCCACGATCACCCTCGGCGCCGCCCGCACGCGGAAGGAGGAGGACGCGGCGCGCTGACCCCGCGGTCAGCGCAGGAAGGCGTCGACCACCAGGGCGCCGCGGATGTCGCGGAGCCGGTCGATGAGCCGGGTGACGCCCGTCGCGCCGAGCGTCGTGAGCGGCAGATCGAAGGGGCCGAGCGGTTGCAGCTTCCCCATCCGCACCCGCACGACCTCCCACCCGGCGCCCCGCACCGCGCGGTCCTTCCGGCGGTCGACGTCCTCCCGACGTCCGACGTGCTCCAGGCCGTGGCGGCCGACCGTGTCGTACTCGATCGCGATGCGCAGGTCGGGCAGGAGGATGTCGGGCCAGACCTCCGTATGCCGGAAGAACGGCCGTGCGACCTTGATCGCGGTGACGTCGTCGGCGATCACCAGCCGCTCCGCCAGCGCGTGCCGGAGCGCGCCTTCGGCAGCGGAGGCCGGCTTCGGCGCGCAGGCGCTCAGGAACGCGGTGCCCGTCGGAAGGTCGGGGGTCTTCGTGCAGAGCGCGGGGGCCGGCGTCTTCGGTCGGGCGGGAATGGCCCTGGCCTCGCCGAGGACGACCGGCTGCGGCCGCGCCAGGGCCGCGCACTCCGGGCACCAGGACGAGCGTCGTCGCACGCGTCCCGGACGCTGGCGCTGCTCGGTCGGGGTCGCGGCGAACCGGTGCCCGACCGCGCATTCCCAGCAGAGCAGCACATCGGCCCCCAGCGGGATCTGCGAGAGTACGATGCCGTGGTTGAGCTCGGGGTGGTACTGCCGGATCAGTTCGGGGTAGGCGGCCCACGCCGCGCGGTACGTCCCGACGGCGTAGGGCACGGCGAGACCGCGCGAGAACTGTCGTCTCGCCCACCACTGCGGTACGGGATCAGGCACGTCGGCGACGGTAGACGGGACCACCGACATCGTCCGCCGACCCCCTCCCGCGTCCAAAGATCACCCGGGTGATCTTTCCGGCGGCGCTGTCGGGTCTCCGAGGCCCCGCCTAAGGTCGGGCGGACACCGGTGCCTCTGCACGCGCGGAGAGCATCTCCGACCGCAATCGAAAGCAGGACAACCATGGCTGAACTGATCGTCATCTCCTACGACACCGAAAGCGACGCGGAGGGCGCCTACAACAAGGTCCAAGCCCTGCAGGACGACCTCGTCGTCGAGCTCGCCGGACTCGCGCTCGTGAAGGTCGACGGCGAGGGCAAGACGAAGGTCGAGTATCCGGGGGCCGCGGGCAAGATCGGGTTCGGCGTCGCGTCCGGCGCGCTGTTCGGTGCCCTCATCGGCATCCTCTTCTTCATCCCGGTCGCCGGCCTCGTGTTCGGCGGGCTGCTCGGGGCGCTGTTCTCCGGGCTCGACAAGACCGGTATCGACGCGGAATTCCGCGACCGCGTCAAAGCCACGGTGACGGCGGGGAAGTCCGCCGTCGTCATCTACGCGCTCAAGCTCACCGAGGACAAGTTCGCCGAAGCCCTGGCCCCCTACAACGGCACGGTCGTGCAGACCTCGCTGTCGAAGGAGGACGAGGCCGAGCTCATCAGGGACCTCGGCGGCAACTGACCCTCCGCCGGTGCGCCCGTCCCGGATGCGTTCCGCGCCGGGCGCACCGCGGCGTCAGCGCCGCACGCGTGCCCTCGTCTTCGCGACGCCGGCGAGGGTCGCGCGCACGGGCGTGCCCAGGTAGAGCCCGAGGGAGGCACCGGACGCGAGAGCGATGCCGATCACGGCGGCGTCGATGAGCGACCCGCCGACGGCCAGCATCCCGGTGGACGTGCCGGCGGCGTGCACGACCTCCAGCAAGCCCTGGAACACCGCCACACCGGGCACGAGCGGCACGATCGCGGCCGTGGTCACCGCCACCGACGGCACATGCAGGTTGTGGGCGATCAGCATCCCGATGAAGCTCGCCAGGAGGGCGCCGACCGCGCTCGCCGCCGCCGGGTGCAGATCGAGGGCGACGGTGCCGGCATAGCCCGCGAGGGTGACGGCGCTCAGCAGCGCGCTCACGAGGATGATGCGGATGCCCGCACCGTTGAACACGGCGACGGCGACCGCGATGATGATCGCTCCGACGAACTGGTTCAGCAGCGGGCCGAACGGGGCCGGGTCGTCCGGCAGCTCCATCGTGAACCCGAGGGTGCTGCCGAGTTCCAGACCGACGAGGATACCGATCACCACCCCGAGGGTCTGCATCGTGAGGTCGAGGATGCGGCCGCCGGCGGTGAGCGCGAACCCGTCGATGGCGTCCTGCGCGGCCCCCACCACCGTCAGCCCGGCGAGCATGAGCACGATGCCCGAGGCGACGATGATCGAGGGGCGGATGCCGACGAACGGCTCGATCCCCGCACCGCCCAGCGCCGAGACCGCCACCGCGACGACCGTGGTGACCAGGCCTCCGGCGATCTGGCTGAAGAACAGCGGCACACGCAGTCGCGCGAGGCCGGCCTGGGTCAGCGCCGCGCCGAGGGCGGCGACGAACGTGAGCCCCACGATGAGCGGGGACGCGCCGAGCATGATGCTGACGCCGACCGCGAGCAGTGCGCGGGCGACGATCACGACGGGCTGCTGGTAGCGGAAGGGCACCCGGCGGATGACCCGGAACGCGGTACGGGCGGATTCCAGATCGAGGCCGCCGTCGATGTCGGCGACGAGGGCCTGCACCCGCTGCAGCTTGGCGTGGTCGGGGGCGGCGACGCGGACCACGCGCACGAGGGTCTCCGGCCAGACCTCGCCGCTGAGGTGGAACGAGACCGTGATCGAGTTGTAGGTGACGTCGACCTGGACGCCCTTCAGGCCGTACGCCTCGCAGACGCGGGTGATCGCGAGCGTCACCTCGTGGGCCGACGCCCCGACCGCGAACATCGACTCCCCGATGCGGGTCGCCAGATCGAGCACCCGCGGGACGGTGTGCTCGTCGATCACGGGCATCGCCTCGGTGTGGGCGACGGACGACGGGTCGGTGTGCAGCAGCCGGCGGACGGAGAGGAGCAGTCGCTGGGGGGAACGCGCGGACATATGTCCCATTCTCCCGCGCCGGGACACCACCCCGGTGCCGGGGCCCCTGTCAAGGCCCGTGGACGGAACCGTCCCAGACCCTAGAGTGACCATCGTCGCGCAGACCCCGATGCCGCGACAGAAGGACTCCACGATGACGGATGACTCGCTCCCCACGGAAGCGCTGCTCGACGGGCGGTACCACCTCCGGGAGTGCGTCGGGCAGGGCGGAATGGCCCGCGTGTACCGCGCGGACGACTCGCTGCTCGGACGCACGGTCGCCATCAAGATGCTCCGGGCGGAGACGCAGGAGGGGGCGGCCTCCGATCGTGCGCGCAGCGAGATGACCGTGCTCGCCTCCCTCAACCATCCCGCGCTCGTCACGCTGTACGACGCGGAGCTCCGTCCCGGCCGCGCCGAGTATCTCGTGATGGAGTTCATCGACGGCCCGACCCTCGCGGAGCGGATCGCCCAGGGCCCGGTGTCGTCCGCCGAGGTCGCCG
The DNA here is from genome assembly GCF_017939615.1 of Microbacterium sp. BLY. Classification (NCBI taxonomy): domain Bacteria; kingdom Bacillati; phylum Actinomycetota; class Actinomycetes; order Micrococcales; family Microbacteriaceae; genus Microbacterium; species Microbacterium sp. BLY. The sequence goes on along the minus strand of NZ_JAGKSR010000001.1, from coordinate 326,694 downwards.
CGCTCGCCGCCGACCTCGCCGAGGCCCTGCACGTCGTGCACGGCGCGGGCATCGTGCACCGCGACATCAAACCCTCCAACGTCCTGCTCACCGGGTGCGCGCTCGGCGGAAGCCGCTCGGGGGCGAAGCTCGCGGACTTCGGGATCTCCGTGCTCGTCGACGCAGCCCGCGTGACCACGCCCGGCACGGTCATCGGCACCGCCGCCTATCTCGCGCCGGAGCAGCTGAACGGGGCGTCTCCGGCGCCTCCGGTGGACATCTACGCGCTCGGCCTGGTGCTGCGGGAAGCGCTGACGGGGGAGCGGGCGTTCGCTCAGGCGGAAGGCATCGGTGCCACTCTCGCGCGGCTGATCGAGCAGCCCGACATCCCCGACTCCGTGGGGCCGGAGTGGGCGGCGCTGCTGCGGCGGATGACCGCCACGGACCCGGCCGATCGTCCGACCGCCGCCGGCGTCTTCGCGGCGGTCGCAGACATCACCCGTGGCGCACCGCTGCCGCCGCGGCCGACCGTACCGGCTCCGATCGCCGCGGCCGCCTTCGCGGCGCAGGCGCCGACGGCCGGCTCCGGTACGACGCGCACCCGCGTGCTCCCGGCTCCGGCTCCGCACCCGTCCGGGGCCCTGCGGTCGCGCGCCCCCCGCCGACAGCGTGCGCGGTGGCGACGCGGCCTCGTGACCGGCGTCGTCGCGGCGGCGGTCACCCTCACGGTCGTGGTCACCGTCGTCGGCTCGTTCTGGGCGGCGGGGGACGGGAGCCCGGGGCCCGTGCTGATGCGCGTCGACACCGAGCCGGCACCGCGCTCCACCCCGACCCCCGCCGTCGTCGTCGCCGAGACCGTCCCGGAGGAGGAGGCGCCGGCGGTGATACCGGTCGACGCCCCGGCTCCGGCGCCCGGGCCCCCGAACGACACGAAGGCCGACGGCAAGGCCGACAAGAAGGCCGAGAAGGCGCAGGATGCCGCCGAGAAAGCCGCCGAGAAAGCCGCCGAGAAGGCCGAGAAGGAGGCCGAGAAGGCGCAGGAGAAGGCCGAGAGAGAGGCCGAGAAGGCACAGGAGCGCGCCGAGAAGGACGCGGAGAAAGCGCAGAAGAAGAATGACCCCGAGGACTGAGTCCCCGGGGCCGCCCTGGTCGATCGTCGTCAGGCGGTCATGTCGGCGAGCTGCCGGGAGGCCGCGCTCGTCCCCTCCGGCTCCGGCACGAGGTACAGGCCGGTCGGCGTGTTCGCGGTGTACGACAGCGCCTCCACCCACTGCCGGTTGATGGCCGGCGGACGGCTGCCGGCGAACTTGAACACGATGTTCGAGTGCGCGTGCACCCAGACCGTCGTCCGGCCGCCGCCGATGGAGGCGTCTTCCTTCCACGAGAACGGGAGCGGCTCGCCGCGGCGGAGCTTGGTGGTCATGACGAGCTGGATGTGCGTGAGAGCGCGGTCCTCGATCTCGATCTTCGGACCGCCTTCATAGATGAACTTGCCCATCGGATGGATCCTTCGTTCCATCTCCACAGGAACCTGGTGCCAAGAGGCGCAACCATGCTGATCGCTGGTGGGGATGGGTCCACGGTCCCACCGTTCGACGGTTCCCGACACCCCCTTGACGTGGCGGCCGTGACAGGCATCCCGGGTCAGATGCGGCGGGGGCCCGGGCCGCTCTCGCCGAGGGCGTCCTCGGGGTTCAGCAGCCGGCACGCCTTCATCGACAGGCAGCCGCAGCCGATGCAGCCGGCGAGATCACGTTGCAGATGCTCGAGCTGGGTGCGGCGCTCCTCCAGCTCAGCGCGCCAGCGTTTGGCGACGCGGCGCCAGTCGCCGTGCGAGGGCGGGGCGTCGACCGGCAGTGTCTCGAAGATCTCCTGCACCTCGCTGAGCGGGATCCCGATGCGCTTCGCCACGACGATGATCGAGATCCGCCGCAGCATGTGGCGGCGGTACCGCCGCTGGTTCCCCGGCGTGCGGGTGGAGGCGATCAGTCCGAGCTGCTCGTAGAAGTGCAGCGCCGACGGCGCCACTCCCGTGCGCCGGGTGACCTCGCCGATCGGGAGGAGGTCCTCCGGTTCCATCCGCGCTGTCCCTTCGTCGACCTCAACAATAGTTGAGGGACGAGCGGGTCAGCGCGAGGTGGGCGGGAGCTTGTCGACGCCGTGGCGGTTCGGCTTGTCCGGCTCCGCTGCGGTCTCCGGCGTCGCGTGCGCGGGCCCGGTCGGGGCGTCCGAGGTGGGGTAGTGCGGCTCGTCGATCTCGACGGCCTTGTCCCGCTCGTCCGCCGGGGGCAGGTGGTCCAGGGGCTGCTTGATGTCGTCGGGGTGGTGGCTCATGAGTCCAGGGTCCGCGGTTCCGCGGGTGCCGCCCAGGGGGTTGTCATCCCGCCGGACCTGTGGTCCACGGGTGCGCCCGCGAACCCGGCGTCGTCCGCTCGGCGACGGTCGCGGCGGAGATGCGGGGCATGTCGCCATCATCCCGTTCGCCGCGTCGGGGCAGCGCCAGCGGCCCTGCGGCCCTGTCGGTGTCCGTCCTGCTCGGCTATCGTTCGGGGCACGGCCCCACGGCGGGCGACGAGGAGGAGCGCATGGAGCAGGTCGACACGGTGGTCGTCGGAGCCGGGGTCGCGGGGCTGACCGTGGCGCGGCTGCTGCAGGACGCCGGGCGCACGGTGATCGTGCTCGAGGCGCGGGACCGTGTCGGCGGCCGCGTGCACACCGACCGCAGCGACGGTGTCGTCGACCTCGGCGCGTCCTGGATCCACGGCGTCGACGGGAGTCCGGTGGCGGCGGCCGCGGAGGCGTTCGGCATGCGGACGCAGGAGTTCACCGTCGGCGGCTACCAAGTGGACAGCCGCCCGATCGCGTCCCACGGCCCGGACGGCCGGCGGCTCTCCCCGGAGGAGGCCCGGGCGTTCGCGGACGATGTGCATGCGGTGGATGCGGCGCTCCCCGCGGTGATCGCCGCCTCGGCTCCGGAGGCCTCGTACCGCGACGTCACGGAGGAGGCACTGGCGACGCAGGGCTGGAGTGCCGACCGCACCCAGCGGGTGCGCGAGTATCTGGAGCATCGCGCGGAGGAGCAGTACGGCGCGTGGATCGAGGATCTCGCGGCGCACGGCCTCGACGACGACGCGATCGAGGGGGACGAGGTCGTCTTCCCCGACGGCTACGGCGTGCTTCCGGAGCGACTCGCCGAGGGGCTCGACGTCCGGCTGGAGCAGATCGTCACGCGCGTCGACTGGAGCGAGGACGGCGTCTGGGTGCGCACTCCGCGCGGAGACGTGATGGCGGACTCGGCGGTCGTGACGGTGCCGGTGGGGGTGCTGCACGCGGGCATCCTGGAGATCGTCCCGCCGTTGCCCGCCGTGAACGCCGCGGCGCTGGGACGACTGCGGATGAACGCGTTCGAGAAGGTGTTCCTCCGCTTCCCTGAGCGGTTCTGGGGCGACGGCGTGTACGCCATCCGGCAGCAGGGACCGGAGGCCCGATGGTGGCACTCCTGGTACGACCTCACGCCGCTGCACGACGATCCCCTCCTGCTCACCTTCGCCGCGGGTCCGGCGGCGGTGGCGACGCGGGACTGGAGCGACGCGGAGGTGCAGGAGTCGATCATGCGGCAGCTCCGACGGCTGTACGGCGACGGCATCCCGGAGCCGACGCGTCTGCACCGCACCGCCTGGCAGGACGATCCGTTCGCGCACGGCTCGTACGCCTACATGACCGTGGGGTCGGCCACCTCCGACCATGACGACCTCGCGGCGCCCATCGGCGGCGTCCTGCACCTTGCGGGCGAGGCGACGTGGACCGACGACCCGGCGACCGTGCCGGCGGCGATGCTCTCCGGCCATCGTGCCGCTGAACGCATCCTCGGACGAGCCGTGCCGATCGAACGGCTCTGGGTGCAGGGCTGATCCGCCGGGGCGGCGGCAGTGTGGTCGTCGGCGCGCCTGCGGTCAACCCCCTGAGGGGCGCCCGGGCGTGCGGCTACGGTCGTCGGACCGAACAGAGGAGGACGACATGAGCGATCCCCAGAACACGCAGGGCACGCCCGGCGCCGACGAAGAGGCCGACACGGCCTCCGGTGGCGCTCCGGACGACAGCGGCGAGAGCACGGAGGACGTGCTCGAGCGCGAGACGACGGACGACGAGGGCAAGCCCCTCGAGAACCCGTCCGGCGGCTGACCGCCGCACCGCCCGGGGGTCAGCCGCGGTCCAGGCGCCGCGGCTACCCTCGGGGCATGCGCCGAATCGTCCTCGTCCCCCTGCTGCTCTCCGTCGGCCTCCTCGCGGGGTGCGCCCAGGTCACCCAGGTCGCGGGCGACGCGTTCGGGGTTCCTGTCGCGGAGACCTGCGCGACGATCGACGACGCCTACGCGCAGTACCAGGCCCTCCTGACCCAGGGCGACGTGTCGGCGGAACAGCTCGACGCCGCCCGTGACGACCTCGTCGCAACCCTCGACGGCGTGGCCGAGGGGATGGACGGACAGCTCGGCGACCTCATCCGCTCCGGCGCCGATCAGCTCAGCGGCATGACCGACCTTCAGGCGCCGGAGGCCGTCGAGGCGATCGAGCGCCTCCACGACGGGCTCTCCTCGTTCTGCGGTTGAGCGGAGTCCCGCGGTCGCGTCGCCACGTACCACTGCCGGAGCAGCAGCACGATCAGCAGCACGTCGACGGCGTCACCGGCGGAGAACATCAGTTCCGCGCCGATCCGCGCGTCGGCCACCGGGACCCCGGCGGGCGGGTGTGCCCACAGCCACTTGGCGAGGATCGAGTGCGCGGCGATGAAGACGATGAGGACGGACGCCCGTACGGTGACGGAGGCTCGATGCGGATCGGGATCGAGGCCGAGGATGCTCGCGGTGAACAGGTACCCGGTCAGCAGCACGTGCAGGTGCACCGCAGCATGCAGCCACGGTGAGGCGTGCATGAGGGGGAACAGCGGCGTGGCGTAGAGGAGCCACAACCCGCCGATGTTGAGGGTACCCGCGATCACCGGGTGTGTGAGTGTCCGGACCGGGCCGCAGCGGAGCAGCCGGGAGAGCATGCGCGCCCTGGCGACGGGAAGGGCGCGGAGGGCCAGGGAGACGGGATGCCCGAGCACGAGGAGGAGCGGGGCCAGCATGCCCACGAGCACGTGGCCGGCCATGTGCACCGGAAAGCTGCTGTGGGCCAGGGCGGCGAACGGTCCGACGGTGCCGACCGCGGCGCACAGCAGGCCGCTCATCCAGGCGGCCGTCCGTGGCCGCGGCCAGGGGCTGCGGTCGCGGGTCCGCCGCAGCGCGACGAGATACAGCACGGCGCCGCAGAGGAGGAGGACGAGGGCGAGGAAGGGGAGGACGTCGATGCCCCCGCTCGTCGCGTCCGCATCGAGGTCCGGAAGCCGGGGCGGGTCGTCGTGCCCGTCGTGTCCGTCGTGCACGGCTGTCACCCCCTCGGGGCCGGTCGGGTCCGCCACACCGTGAGGGCTCCGGCAGCGAGCAGCACGACGGCCGACACGATCCAGACGGTGTCGTAGAGCACGAGGTCGACGCCGTAGCGGATCTGGTGGATGCGCAGGAGCTTGTGGTCGACGACGCCGTCGAAGAGCTGGAAGAACCCGACCCCGGCGATCACCGCGCCGGTCCATCGCGCCCAGCGCACGGGCCTCCGCCGGCGGACGTCGGCGAGGAGGAAGGCGCCGAAGATCGTGAGGAACCAGCCGAACGCATGGAAGAAGCCGTCGGAGACGAGGGCGACGTCGGAGGTCGACAGATCGTAGAAGTGGTGCCAGTGCAGCACGAGGTGGAAGACGAAGAGGTCGATCATCGAGGCGGCGATCCCGCATCCGAAAAGGAAGCCCGACACCAGCAGGCGCCGGTCGGGGCGGGGCGTGGAGGCGGTGGTCATGGGGTCAGGGTCGGTCGGTGCGAAGCGCGCGGCGACACCCTTGACCGCGTCCTCGGCGTGCGGTATCCGCGATAGTTGCGAAACCGCAACTATCGGCGTATGGTTGATCTCGATCAACTTTCTATGCAGGAGCATTCCCCCGTGACACACACCTCATCCACCTCCGAGACCACGCGCTCGGCCCGCGAGGTCTTCACCGCGATCTCCGGCCTCATCGTCGGCATGTTCGTCGCCGTGCTCTCCGGCACGGTCGTCTCGACCTCGATGCCCGTCATCATCGCCGACCTCGGCGGCACCCAGTCCCAGTACACCTGGGTCATCACCGCGAGCCTCCTCGCGACCGCGGTCTCGACCCCGATCTGGGGCAAGCTCGCCGACCTCGTCGACCGCAAGGTCCTCATCCAGATCTCGCTGATCCTCTTCACGGTCGGCACCGTCATCGCCGGCTTCTCGACCGACACCAACATGCTCATCGCCGTCCGCGTCGTGCAGGGCATCGGTGTCGGCGGCCTGATGTCGCTCGTCATGATCGCCGTGGCGCTCATCATCTCCCCGCGCGAGCGCGGCAAGTACATGGGTGTCGTCGGCGGGATCATGGCCCTCGGCACGATCGGCGGCCCGCTGCTGGGCGGCGTCATCACCGACGCCTGGGGCTGGCGCGCCAACTTCTTCGTCGGCGTCCCGTTCGCCATCGTCGCGCTCGTGCTGCTGCAGTTCACGCTGCACCTGCCCAAGCCGCAGCGCGACACCAAGGTCTCCATCGACTACTTCGGCATCGTCCTCCTCGCCGTCGGCGTCTCGACCCTGCTGATCTGGGTCTCCATGGGCGGCAACCAGTTCGACTGGGACTCCGGCACGAGCATCGCGCTCGCCGTGACCGCGGGCGTGGCGATCGCCGGGTTCATCGCCGTCGAGTTCTTCGTGAAAGAGCCGATCGTCCCGATGTCGCTGTTCCGCAACCGTACCTTCACGCTCTCGGTCGTCGCCTCGATCGCGATCGGCGTCTCGATGTTCGCGACCTCGGTCTTCCTCGCCCAATACTTCCAGCTGGCCCGCGGCGCCACGCCCACCGAGTCCGGTCTGATGACGATCCCGATGATCATCGGTCAGATGGGCGCGTCCATCATCATCGGCCAGCTCGTCAGCCGCTTCGGCAAGTGGAAGGGCTGGATGATCACCGGCTCGATCCTCGCCACCATCGGCGTGAGCCTGATGGCGACGCTCCGCTACGACACGCCCTTCACCCTGGTCGCGGTCTACATGTTCGTCCTCGGCGCGGGGCTCGGCATGGTGATGCAGAACCTCACGCTCATCGTGCAGAACGACACCGCGCCGCAGCAGCTGGGCGCCGCCTCCTCGAACGTCAACTTCTTCCGGACGATCGCCGGCACCATCGGCGTCACCGTCATGGGGTCGCTGCTGTCGACCAGCGTCGCCGACTTCATGAAGGACGGCCTGAAGGGCTTCGTCCCCACGACTCCGGACGAGGTCACCGCCCTCGAACGGCTCGGATCCGGTGACGTGCCGAAGGTGGGCGAGCTGCCCGACACGATCCGCACGATCGTGGAGAGCGCCTACGGGCACGGCATCGCCGACGCGTTCATCCTCGCGATCCCGCTGGCCGTGATCGCGATCATCGCGATCGCGTTCATCAAGAACAAGCCGCTCTCCACCAAGAACGCCGCGGAGCAGCTGCGCGAGCAGGCCGAGGAGTCGGTGATCGAGGTCTCCGAGGCCGAGGTCGGCGCCCACCTGTCGACCGGCACGATCCGCACCGGGCAGGCCGAGCCGGCCGCCACGACGGGCACGGTCCGCGTGCTCGAGCGCGAGGATCGGAAGCAGGAGAGCTGACATGAGCGCGTCCGAGGCGGTCGGCACGCCCGACGTCGACACCGCCCTCAGCGACCTCCAGGCGCACCTCAACCTCATCTTCGCGCGGACCCGGTCGCTCTGGAAGGAATCGGCGTCCCGGGTCCACCCGGAGCTCCAGGTGGCGGGGTACAAGCTGCTCACGTTCATCGACCGGGCAGGCTCCGCCAATGCGCACGAGCTCGCCGAGCGCTTCGAGATGGACAAGTCGGTCGTCAGCCGCCAGGTGCGCATGCTGGAGGAGCTGGGACTGATCGCCGCGGTGCCGGACGAGCGCGACGGGCGGCTGCGGGTGCTCACCGCGACGCCCGCCGCGTGCACCGCGCTCACCGAGGTGCGTCGCGAGTACGGCTCCCGGCTCCGCACCGTGATCGACGAGCTCACGCCCGCCGAGATCGAGGCGGCGTCGAAGGTCTTCCGCCTCCTCTCCGAGATCTGAGGGCAGCCCCGCCGCCGCATCCGGCGGCGGGGCTGCGCCGTACACTGGCGACATGAGCGCCTCGACCGACGACCCCGCCGCTGACGGGGCCTCCGGCTCCGCCGACGGCGCGCCGATCGACGATCTGGACCACGCGATCTCCCGCGTCGAGCAGGAGCTCGGGCGCCTCTTCGCCCGCATCCGCGTCGGCTGGCGCGAGGCCGCCGTCACCGTGCACCCGGATCTGCAGCCTCTCGGGTACCAGGTCCTCACCTCGATCCTCGCGGGCAGGGCGACCACGGCCGGCGCGCTCATCGAGCGCCTGCAGACCGACAAGTCGGCCGTGAGCCGGCAGGTGCGGCAACTCGAACAGCTCGGTCTTGTCGAGAGCATCCCCGACCCGGAGGACCGGCGCGCGCGGGTGCTGGTCGCGACACCGCTGGCCGAGGAGCGGGTGGCGCTGGCCCGCTCCCGGTACGAGGGGCGCATCGGCGAACGTCTGCGCAAGTGGACCGCCGCCGACCTCGATCACTTCGCGAACCTCGTCGCCGACCTCGGTGGTTGATACACCGGAATACGGTCGATTCACGGGAATACAGTGGCGGGCGGCGTCCTTGGTCCTTCTGTGACTCTCTACGACTCCGCCGACTTCGGCTCGCTGCATCTGTCCAACCGCGTCGTGATGGCGCCGCTCACCCGTACGCGTGCGGACGCCGACGGTGTGCCGACCGCCATCATCGAGGAGTACTACCGCCAGCGCGCGGGGCAGGGGCTGATCATCTCGGAGGGCGTCTGGCCGGTCCTCGAGGGCAAGTCGTATCCCGGCCAGCCGGGGATCGTCACGCCCGCGCAGATCGACGGCTGGCGACGCGTGGCCGGCGCCGTGCACGCCGAGGGCGGCACGATCGTGATGCAGCTCATGCACGGCGGGCGCGTCGGGCACCCGGACATCTCGGGGGAGCCCCGTGTCGTCGGCCCCAGCGCCCTCGCCGCCCCCGGCCAGACACGGACGCCTCGCGGCAAGGCCGACCTCCCGGTCGCCCACGCCCTCACCCTCGACGAAATCCCCGAGGTTGTCGAGCAGTTCGTCCAGGCTGCCCGCAACGCGATCGCGGCGGGCTTCGACGGCGTCGAGGTGCACGGCGCCAACGGCTACCTCGTGCACGAGTTCCTGTCGCCGGTGTCCAACATCCGCGACGACCGGTACGGCGGCTCGCCGGAGAACCGCGCGCGCTTCGCGATCGAGGTCACGACCGCCGTCGCGGCGGCCGTGGGGGCCGACCGCACCGGCATCCGTCTCTCGCCCGCGCACGGGATCCAGGGCGTGATCGAGGACGACGCGGCCGATGTGCTGTCCACCTACACGGCCCTCGCCGAGGGCTTGGCTCCGCTGGGGCTCGCCTTCGTCGACGTGCTGCACCCCGAGCCGGCCGGAGACCTCGTGCAGGCCATCCGCCGGGCTGCGGGCGCTCCGCTGATCGTCAACACCGGCTTCGGCGTCGAGACCACCCGCGCCGCCGCCGAGGAGCTCGTGGCCGAGGACTGGGCCGATGCGGTCGCCGCCGGGCGTCCCGTCATCGCCAACCCCGACCTCGTCGAGCGGTGGCGGACCGGGGCCGAGCTGAACGAGCCGCGCCCGGAGCTGTTCTACGGCTCGACCGCCGAGGGCTACATCGACTACCCGTCGCTGGAGGTCGCGCGCGCCGGCGAGTGACGGGCGGCCCGCTGCACTCAGACGACGATGTCGTCGCCCAAGTGCAGCGGGCGCCATCCACTCTCGCGGAGCCCGCGTCGGGCGAGCACATCGGCAGCGGGCAGGGGGCCGAGGTCGATCCCGGTGAGGGCGGCGACCTCGGAGACGGGCACCTGGAAGGTGCGAAAGGCGCTGAGTGACGTGATCGCGAGGGCGCCGGCCAGGTCGTCCACGAGAGCGGACTGGTCGAGGACGAACGCGGCGGCGGCGAGCTCGTCCGCCTCGCGCCACGCGGCGATCTTCCAGTACCGCACCGGGATGCGGATGCCGCGATACGGCGGATCGGTGTCCGCGAGCACGGGCGCGGTGAACACCGACACGCGTTGCGCGGTGGCCTCGGCGTAGGTGAGCACGTGATCCTCGAGGCCGAGCCAGAGGTCCTTCGACTGGTTGAAGACCGCCGCCTGCGGCGCGGCGTTCGGGTAGGTGAAGGTCGCTTCCGCAGCGGCGCGGGCGTCGGCGGGCTCGCCCCATCCCGGGTCGCGGCGGCGGACGAGGTGTCCGCGGTCGAGATCGTTCCGGGCGTACGCCGCCGGACCCGTCTGCTCGTCGGCGGTCACCCGGGGATCGAGGCGCCATTCGCCGGTGCGGGGCAGCTCCCGCAGGCGGGCGCCGTCGATCGTGACGGCGGTCACCGCGGCGAGGCGCCGCGCCGGGTCGAGCAGGACCGTGAACCGTGGGGACGGCAACGTACGCACCGGCATCGGCGGCACGGGAAGCGGGAGCGGGATGCCGAGGAAACCGGGGTCGTAGCCGTCCGTCATGCCCCCATCGTGCCCCGTCCCGCCGACATCGGGGGCCTCAGGCCGGGCCGTTGTCCTCCGCGCGTCGGGCGGCCGCCTCCCGCATGCGGCGGCGGATGCGGAGGGCGATGAAGACGAGCAGCAGCAGGATCAGCACGCCGACGACGACATCGGAGATCACGCCGCTCCACTGCTCGAGGATCGGGCGGATGGCGGGGCCGAAGGCGAAGCCCAGGCCGATCCAGATGCCGTTCCAGACCGCCGAGCCGACGAGCGTGTACAGCGTGAACTTCCACAGCGCCATGCGCTCGATGCCGGCGGGGATCGAGATGAAGGAGCGCACCAGGGGCACGCAGCGGCCGAACAGCACGGCGCCGCCGCCCCAGCGGGCGAAGAACGCCTCCGCCTTGTCGAAGTCGTCGTGGTCGAGGAGCGGGATGCGTCCGACGATGCGCCGTGTGCGGTCCCGGCCGACGGCGGCGCCGAGCCCGTACCAGATCCATGCGCCGACGAGCCCGCCGAGGGTCGCCGCGGCCCATGCCCCCCACGCGTTCATGCGCCCGTCGTACGCGAGGAATCCCGCCGCGGGGAGGATCGCCTCCGAGGGGATCGGCGGGACGAAGGTCTCGATGAGCACGGCGAGACCGACACCGACCTCGCCGAGCGTCTCGATCAGGCTGAGCACCCAGCCGATGAATCCGTCATAGCCGGGGGCGGAAGCGGCGAGTGGCAGGGTGCCGGGGGTCATCGTGTCCTCTGTCGGGGGATCGCGGTGATCGGTCGGAGTGCGCGGGTCCGTGAGGGGGCGCGCGCCCCTGCACGCTATCGCCCCTCCCTGGGTCTCGCCTGCGTGCGGGGCCGGGGGAGGGGATTGTCAAGCCACTCGCGGGCCGGCCGGTCCTCCTCGATGCTGAGGGTCCCACCAACCGAGGAGGCAGCATGAGCGATCCGCGACAGGACGAGACGACTGGTTTCGACGGGGAGCCGCCGACGGCCACGAACGGAGAGGGCGACGCCCCCGAGGTCGACGTCACCGACCTGGAGCCGGAAGAGGTCGAAGACGGCGTGGAGGTCGACGACCGCCCCTGATCCCGGAGGGGACATTTTGACATAGGCCAAAATGTCCCCTACCGTCGGAGCATGGGCAGCGCAGAGGACACGGGCGGCGAGACGGACGCGATCAGCGGGATCACCGCCGCGGAGATCTCGGAGAGCGTGCGCGACCTCGTCGAACGCGGCACGCTCGTGGCGGGAGACCGGCTGCCGCCCGTCCGCACCCTCGCCGAACGGCTCGGCGTCAACCGCAACACGGTGCTCGCCGCGTACCGCGCACTCGTCACCGCCCGCATCGCGACCACGGGCGGGCGCACCGGGACGACGGTGCTCGGCCCGGCAGCGACCCCCGACGAGGGCTTCACGCCCGGTACGGCGCTGCGCGACGTCGGCAGCGGCAACCCGCAGGCCGCGCTCCTTCCCGACCTCTCCGCCGCGCTCGCGGCGGTGCAGCCCGCCCCGGTGCTGTACGGCGAGTCCGTGATCGACCCCGGGCTCGCGGAGTGGGCCACCCGGTGGATCTCCGAGGACCAGGCGCGGCCGTTCCGGCTGTCCGTCACGGCGGGGGCCGTCGATGCGGTGGAGCGTCTGCTCGCGCAGACCCTCGTGCACGGCGATCGCGTCGGACTCGAAGACCCCTGCTTCCTCTCCAGCATCCAGACCGCGCGTCTGGCGGGCTACGCGCCCGTCGCCATTCCCGTCGACGACGAGGGGATGACGCCCGACGGCGTGCGCGACGCGCTGGACGCCGGGGTGCGGGCGATCGTCTGCACGCCCCGGGCGCACAACCCCACCGGCGCCAGTATCACGCCCGCCCGCGCGGCGGCGCTGCGGGAGATCCTCGCGCCGCATCCGCACGTCCTGGTGATCGAGGACGACCACTTCTCGCTGCTCGCCCCGACCCCGTACGCCAGCATCATCGGACCCGCGCACGAGCGGTGGGCGCTGGTGCGCTCGGTATCGAAGTTCCTCGGTCCGGACATGCGCCTGGCCGTGACCGCGTCCGATCCCGTGACGGCCGAGCGACTCGCCCTGCGCCTCAGCCCTGGCACCATGTGGGTGAGCCACGTGATGCAGCAGCTCGCCGCGATCCTGCTGCGGGACCAGGAGGTCCACGGGCTCATCGCGGAGGCCGGGGCGCACTACGCGATGCGCAGCCGGTCGTTCGCCGCCCTGCTCTCCGCGCGCGGGCTGGACGTCCGCGCGGAGAGCGGCCTGAATGTGTGGGTGGACGTCCGCGACGAGGCGCCCGCCGTCTCCGCGCGGCTCGCGGAGCGAGGCTGGCTCGTGCGCCCGGGCTCCGAGTTCGCGCTCGAACCCGGGTCGGCCGGTGGCCGCCACCTGCGGCTCACGGTGCACGACCTCGACGACGCCGCGCTGCGCCGACTCGCGGACGACGTCGCCGCCTCCGCCGGTACGGCCGTCGAGGAGGAGGAATGATCGACCACGACAACCGCGCGCCCTTCCGGGTCGGACGCTCGTCGCGGCTGGACGGTGTGCTCTACGACCTGCGCGGTCCCGTCGCGGATCGGGCCGCCGAGCTCGAGTCGCGCGGAGAGAGCATCCTCCGCCTCAACATCGGCAACCCGGCGCCCTTCGGGTTCGAGGCGCCCCCGGTGATCGTCGATGCGCTGCGGGCGGCCCTCCCGCACGCGCACGGCTACTCCGAGTCGCCCGGTCTGCCGGAGACGCGGGAGGCCATCCGCGCGCACTACGCCGGTCGTCCGGGGTTCCCGACGATCGGGATCGAGGACGTGACGGTCGGCAACGGCGTGTCCGAGCTCGTGGGCCTCACCCTGCAGGCGCTCCTGGAACCCGGGGACGAGGTGCTCATCCCCAGCCCCGACTATCCGCTGTGGACCGCATCGACGGTGCTCGCCGGAGGAACCGCGGTGCACTACCCCTGCGTCGAGGAGGCAGGCTGGCTGCCTGACCTCGAGGCGATGGCCGCAGCGATCGGTCCGCGCACGGTGGCCATCGTCGTCATCACCCCGAACAATCCGACGGGGGCGGTGTACGACCGCGAGACGCTCACGGGGATCGCCGACCTCGCCCGCCGCCACGGGCTGCTGCTGCTCTCCGACGAGATCTACGACCGCGTCGTGTACCCCGGGTTCACGCACCTCTCCACGGCGCAGATCGCCCCGGACGTCCCCTGCGTCACCTTCGCCGGGCTCTCCAAGACGCATCGGGTCGCGGGATACCGCGCCGCCTGGGCTCTCACCACCGGCTTCACCCCGGACGACCCCTTCCTCTCCGGCGTGCGGCTGCTCGCCTCGATGCGCATGTGCGCGTCCGTGCCGGCGCAGCACGCGATCACCGCGGCGCTCCGCCACGACACGTCGCTCGACGCGCTCGTCGCCCCGGACGGACGACTGACCCGGCAGCGCGATGCGGCGACCGCGGCGCTCCGCGCCATCCCCGGCGTCGACGTCCAGGAGGCGGGCGGCGGGCTCTACCTGTTCCCGCGCCTCGACCCCGCCGTGCACGGCATCCGCGACGACGAGCGCCTGGTGCTCGACCTCCTCGACGCCGAGCGCATCCTGCTCGTGCACGGTCGCGCGTTCAACGGTCGCGACACCGACCACATCCGCATCGCCTTCCTGCCCGAGACCGACGTCCTCGTCGACGCGGTGCAGCGCTTCGGCAGGTTCCTGCAGGGATACTCCCCGCCGGGCCGCTGACGATCCCCGACCCGGTGGAGTGACCGAGTGGCCAGGTCGCGGTCCGCAAGACCGCGCACGCAGGTTCGATTCCTGCCTCCACCTCCGACCCGGCTCGCCCCGAGCCGTACCCGACGAAGGGCTTCCCTCCATGCACACGGACGTCATCCCGGCCGCCGCACCTCTCATCGGCGACGAGGAGGTGGCCGCCGTCGAACGGGTCCTTCGTAGCGGCATGCTCGCGCAAGGGCCCGAGGTGGCGGCGTTCGAAGACGAGTTCGCGGCGCAGTTCGTGGAGGGGCGTCCGACGGTCGCCGTGAACTCCGGGACGAGCGGCCAGCTGCTGGGGCTGCTCGCCGCCGGCGTCGGTCAGGGCGACGAGGTGATCGTGCCGTCGTTCACCTTCGCCGCGGTCGCGAACTCGGTGGTGCTGGCCGGCGCGACCCCGGTGTTCGTCGACATCGAGCCGACGCACTTCACGCTGGACCCGGAGCGGGTGCGCGACGCCGTCACCGCCCGCACGAGAGGCATCATGCCGGTGCACCTCTACGGGCATCCCTTCCTCGTGGACGGCATCGAGGAGGTCGCCGGGGAACACGGCCTCGACATCTACGAAGACGCCGCCCAGGCCCACGGCGCCGCGTGGCAGGGGCGGCCGGTGGGGACCATCGGCGTCTTCGGCATGTTCAGCCTGTATCCGACGAAGAACATGACGGCGATCGAGGGCGGCATGGTGTCGTGCGCCGATGAGCGCGTCGCACGCCGCGTCCGCCTGCTGCGCAATCAGGGCATGGAGACCCCCTACGCGAACGAGGTCGTCGGCTACAACAACCGGATGAGCGAGGTGCACGCCGCCGTCGGCCGGGTGCAGCTCCGCCGCGTCGCCGCGTGGACCCGGCAGCGGCAGGAGAACGCGGCGTTCCTCGATGCGGGGCTCGCCGGCATCGACGGCCTCACGGTACCCGCGGTCGCCGCGGGGGCCGTGCACGTATACCACCAGTACACCGTGCGCATCGCGGGTGGCGAGCGCGACCGGGTGCGGGAGGCCCTGCGCGACGAGCACGGCGTGGGGTCGGGTGTCTACTACCCGATCCCGAACCATCGGCTGCCGGCGCTCGCGCCCTTCGCTCCGGCCGGCGACCTGCCCGAGACCGAGCGCGCGGCGCAGGAGGTGCTGTCCCTCCCGGTCCACCCGTCGCTGAGCGCGGACCACCTCGAACGGATCGTGACCGGTGTCGCGGCCGTGATGGCGGCCGGCGGCTGAGCTCAGGCCGCGAGGCCGAGCCAGGCGCGCGGCGAGTGGCCGAGGCGCTGGGCGAAGGCGCGGGAGAACGCGGAGGCGCTCGCGTAGCCGAGGTCGGTGGCGACGGCGCTCACCGACAGGCCCGCGCGCAGCTGCTCTTGGGCGATCGTGAGCCGCCACTCCGTGAGGTAGTCGCCCGGTGCGCGCCCTACGACCTCTTTGAAGCGCGCCGCGAAGGCGCTGCGTGACATCGCGGCGGTCCGGGCGAGGGTGTCGAGGGTCCACGGGTCGCCTGGCGCCTCGTGCATCGCGACGAGAGCGGGCGCGAGGCGCTCGTCGGCCAGGCCGGGGAGCAGGCCGGGCGGCAGCGTGAGCTCTGCCGAGTGGTCGAGCATCCAGCGCAGGAGCTGGATGAGCACCACCTCGAACATGCGGTCCGCGAGCAGGGGGCGCCCGCAGCGGACGTTGTCGACCTCGGCGAAGAGCAGATCGAGGGCGGGGGCCAGCGTGGAGACCTCGTCGAGCGGAAGGACGACCACCGGCGGGAGCGTGCGAACGAGGGGATGCGTCGCGCCGCCGTCGAAGTCGATCGTCGCGCACGCGAAGTCGGACTCCTCGGTGGGGGCGTTGAGGAAGGTGTGGTCGAGCGGGCGAGGGAAGAACAGCAGGCTCGGTCGGGTGATCGTCTCCCGCTCGACGCGGCCGTCGGCGCGCTGATGCGTGACCTCCATCTCGCCGCGACGCAGCACGTGCAGGAACCCGTGGCCGGCGCTCGCCGCGAAGACCGTGGTCCCGCAGAGCGGACCGGTGTGGAAGAGGCGGCTGCGCACGCGGAAGCGATCGAGCAGGGGCGTGAGGCGGTCGAGAGGCGGCACTCCTCCATTCTCTGGACGATCTGTCATGAATGCAAGACCAAATGATGCGTATCGTACGTGCCGCCCCGCAAGACTGGAGGGGAAGCCGAACCCGGCCCGTCCGATATCGAAGGAGCACTCATGCCCAACGTCCCTCTCGTCGACCGCGAGACCGCCACCGGCCCCGTCAAGGACCAGCTCGAGCAGATCGGTTCCGCCTTCGGCGCCGTCCCCGCCATGTTCCGCGCGGTCGCCAACTCGCCCGCCGCCCTCACCAGCATGTGGAGCGCCTTCGGCGCCTACGGCGGGGGCACGCTGGGTGCTGCTCTGGGGGAGCAGATCGCCGTCGCCGTCGCGAACCGCAACTCGTGCGGCTACTGCCTGGCCGCGCACACGGCGCTCGGCCGGAAGGCCGGGCTGTCGAAGGAGGTCCTCGCGGAGGCGCAGGACGGCGCGTCGGACGACCCGCGCACGGCCGCGCTTCTGGCCTTCGCCCTCAAGCTCGTCGACGAGCGGGGTCAGGTGACCTCGGCCGACGTCGACGCTCTCCGCGCCCACGGCTGGACCGACGAGCAGATCGTCGAGACCATCGGCCAGGTCGCGCTGAACCTGTTCACGAACTACGTGAACATCGCGCTCGACGTGCCGATCGACTTCCCGACGGTGCCGCTGCGTCGCGCCGCCTGAGGCCAGGGGGAACGGAGGCCGGATTCGCTGGGGGTCCGGCCTCTTCCGCTGCCCGGGTGGTCCGCGTTCAGGTCTCGACCTCGTCCAGCCAGCGGTCGAGCACCGTGCGGGCGAGGCTCTCGAGGCGGGGACCGTACATCTGCGCCTCCTCGCGGATCGTGCGGGGATCGATGCCGTGGTGGTGCAGTTCGTGGGCATGGCCGATCAGCCAGCGCTCGATGGCCCGGTGGTCGGCCTCGAGGTGGAACTGGAGCGCGAGGGTGCGTCCGACCGCGAACGCCTGGTGGGGGAAGCCGGGGGTGCGGGCGAGCGAGTGCGCGCCGGAGGGGATCGCGAACTCGTCGCCGTGCCAGTGCAGCACCCGCTCGCCGTCGAGCGGCGCGAGCACAGAGTCCGTCCCCTCGGGGGTCAGCGCGAGCGGCGCGTAGCCGATCTCGACCGCCCCCGTCGGTCGCACGGGGGCGCCCAGCGCCTCGGCGAGGAGCTGGGCGCCCAGGCAGACGCCCAGCGTGGCCCCGCCGCGGGCGAGGCGCTCGGCGATGACGGCTTTCGAGGTGCGCAGGAAGGGGTACCGGTCGTCGTCGTACACCCCGATCGGCCCGCCGAGGACGACGAGGAGGTCGGTGGCGGCGATCCGGTCCGCGTCCAGCTCGTCGATGCCGGCGTCCAGCAGGGTGGTCTGGTAGCCGCGCTCCGTCAGCAGCGGGGCCAGGAGGCCGAGGTCTTCGAACGGGACGTGGCGCACGGCGATCGCGGTGCGGGGGACGCGCGGCGTGGTCATGGAGCCTCCTGCGGTATGTTTGACCTATGCCAAAAGTATCACAGGGTGACGGCGCCGGCGCAGACCGGTATCCGACCGCGTTCACTCCCGCCGACTTCCGGGCGAACGTCGCCGACGTCCGCGCCCGGATCGCCGCCGCCGCCCGCCGCGTCGGTCGTGATCCCGAGGCCGTGCGCCTCCTCCCCGTCAGCAAGACCGTCCCGACCGACCGGGTCCGCGTGGCCATCGGGGCGGGGATGCGGCGACTCGGGGAGAACAAGGTGCAGGAGGCGATGCGCAAGCACAGGGAGACGGCCGACCTCGACGTGGAGTGGTCCGTCATCGGGCACCTGCAGAGCAACAAGGCGCGGGACGTGGCGTCGTTCGCCGCCGAGTTCCAGGCGCTCGACCGCCTGAAGGTCGCGGAGGCGCTCGACCGGCGCCTCCAGGCCGCCGGCCGCAGCCTCGACGTGTACGTGCAGGTGAATACCTCCGCCGAGGAGTCCAAGTTCGGCATGCCGCCGGAAGAGCTGCCCGGTTTCCTCCGGGCGCTCCCCGCCTACGGCTCTCTCCGCGTGCGCGGCCTCATGACCCTCGCGCTGCTGACGCCCGACGAGGTGCGCGTGCGCGCCTGCTTCGCCCTCCTGCGCGACCTGCGGGACCGGGCGCGGGAGGAGACCCCCGAGCTCATCGGCGATGGCGAGCTGTCGATGGGGATGTCCGGCGACTACGAGATCGCGGTCGAGGAGGGGGCCACCTGCGTCCGCGTCGGTCAGGCGATCTTCGGTGCGCGCGCCGTCCCCGACAGCCACTACTGGCCGGAGGGCTGACGCGGCCTCAGTCGTCCGTGCGGAAGCCGGCCGCCTTGTGCGTGCCGTCGCAGAACGGCTTGAGCGCGGAGAGACCGCAGCGGCACAGCGCCACCGTGCGTCGACGCGGGTCGATGATCGTCCCGTCGCCGGCCTGCAGCTGGATCTCGCCGCGCACGAGCAGGGGGCCGTCCGGATAGGCCGTGACGGTGACCGGTTCGTCGCGCGTGCTCATGCCGTGGTCCTCTCGCGGAGCGCCGACCGGCCCGCGGTCCACGCCTCGAGCGTGTGCGCTCCCGCCCAGCCGTCGACCGTGAGGCAGGCCGCGGCTCCGAAGAGGATGTCGGCGAGCAGCTCCGGGCGGTCCTCGGCGAGGCTGCCGGCGAGGTCGCGCGCGGCGATCTGCTCGTGCACGGCATCCGCCTCCACGTGCTCCTCGAAGTAGGCGGCCACCTCGTCGGCGAACCCCAGGCGGTGCAGGCCGTCGGCGTAGAACCGGCACGGGATCGACGACGTCATCTCGTAGGCGGCGAGGTGCCCGACGATGGCGCCGACGAGGCGGCGGTTGAGGCCGAAGAGGCTCATCATGTTGTGCGATGCCAGAGTGATCGCCGGCGCGTCGTCCACGTAGGCGCCGTACGTGTCGTCGAGCCCGGCGGCGCGCAGGGCCCGGGCGTAGAGCTCGGCGTGCACGCGCTGCGGGCGTCCGCCGCCGTACTCGTCGGACTGGATCTCGACGAGGGCCGCCTTGGGCCGACCCGTCAGCCGCGGAATGGCCCAGGAATGCGGGTCGGCCTCACGCAGCGTGTACACCGAGCGGAGGATCAGCGATTCCTCCGCCTGCTCGCGAGTGGCCTTCCGCGCGATGTGCCGCGACAGGCTCGGACCCGTGTCGGCGGCGGCGAGGGCGAACAGGGCGCGCCCCACCGCGTCCACCGTCGGCTCGGGAAGCTCCGGCACCGGGACGGTCGCCCGCAGCGCGGCCTCGAAGGCGTCCTCCAGGATGCGGCGCGCGGTGACCACGCCCGCCTCCCACTCCAGGGTGTCATCGAGCTGCGGCAGCGAGCCGTAGGAGGAGGCGTAGAGCACGAACAGGGCG
Source organism: Microbacterium sp. BLY (assembly GCF_017939615.1). Classification (NCBI taxonomy): domain Bacteria; kingdom Bacillati; phylum Actinomycetota; class Actinomycetes; order Micrococcales; family Microbacteriaceae; genus Microbacterium; species Microbacterium sp. BLY. The sequence continues at coordinate 306,875 of NZ_JAGKSR010000001.1, read as the reverse complement.
AGCTGGACGTCGTCGTCGCGCACCACGTCGGAGCTGGCGGCGACCGCGGCGACGGCGAGGTCCGGAAGGGTGGCGGCGTCCGCACCGCGACCGGTGAGGACGGAGAGGACGGCGTCCGACAGCGGACCGCGGGCCGAGAAGGCGACGGCGGTGTCGGAGTCGAGGGCGGAAACGGTCATGAGGAGGGGCTCCCATCGATGCGATCACCCGCATCCTCACCCGCCCGCGTGATCCCCGCCAGGGTCTTGACGCCGAGGCGCCGGGCAGGCAAGCGCCCGGCCGTCACGGGCACAAGGCGAACACGTACCCCGGGTCGTCCGGCGTGACGAGGTCGCGATCCCGGAGCACCATCGAGGACGGGGACTCCGCGTCAGCGCACAGCTCCGCGAACGACCGGGGGAGCTGATCGGTGTACTCGATGTCGATCACGTGGTCGCCGTAGACCTCCGCGTACCCGGCGCATTCGGCGTACGCCGCGCACTCCTCGGTGAGGGCGAAGTCGAAGCCCGCCCGCTCCCGCAGGGCCGCCGCGTGCTCCGCCGCGTTCTTCTGGCCCGCGGCGAGTCCGGCGTCGTGGGCCGCGTCGACGAAGACCTCCGCGAGGGCGAGGTTGTCCTCGAGCGTGAGCGCGCCCGCCGAACGGGAGAAGGAGTCGAGATTGTCGAACTCGACGGCCTGGAACCCGGCCGCCGCGCATCCCTCGATCCACGGGCGCACGATCGCCGCGATCCGGGACCGCCGCTCCGCCGTCCCGGTGTCGAGCAGGGCCTCGTCGGGCCAATCGGGGTCGAACACCACGTCGCCGCCGTCGCGGAGCAGGAGGTCTTCCGGCCAGTCCGTGAGCTCGCCGGGCTGGGTCTGGAAGCCGTTGACGTAACACAGCGAGTATCGCCCCGCTGCGGGCTCCGCGCTCCGGTCACGGCCGACGATGCCCACCGCCTCCGGCGGGTCGTACGCACCCCCGAGCTGGTAGTCGGGCAGCGCGCCGACCGGCGGCGGCGTGACAGTGGCCGACCGATCGTCCGCGCCCGGGGACGGAAGGGCGGAGCCGCCGGTGCAGCCGGCGAGGACGAGGGCCGCGGCGAGCAGCAGGACCACACCGGCGGCGGCGTGGCCGGATGCGCGGCGGTCGCCGGGGGTCGCGGTCGGTCGGCGCATCAGCGGGGCTGCGGTGCCGGTGCGGCGGGGGCGCCGGCGGGCTCCGCGGCGTCCTGCGACGGATTGCGGCGGATCCCGATCCACGACACCACACCGCCGAGCACGAGCAGGACGGCCGTGACCGCTGCCGCACTGTGGAACCCGTCGAGGTCCAGGGCGCCGCCGACGATGGTCGACAGCATGGCGACCACCAGCAGTCCGGCCACGCGCGAGACCGCGTTGTTCACGGCGGAGGCGATGCCCGAATGGCTCTCGTCGATCGCCCCGAGGATCGCGGCGGTCAGCGGGGCGACCGTGAGCGACAGGCCCACGCCCATCACGATCATGGCCGGGAGCACCTGCGTCCAGTAGTCGAAGTCGGCCTCGACGGTCAGCAGCATCACCGCGCCGACGGCCATGATGAGCGGTCCGACGGTCATGAACACCCGCGGCCCCCAGCGTCCCGCCCAGCCACCGGCACGGGAGCTCAGCAGGATCATGAGGATCGTCATGGGCAGGCTCGCGAGCCCCGCCGCCGTCGCGCTCAGTCCGGCTCCCTGCTGCAGGTACACGCCGACGACGAAGCCGTTGAGCGAGAGGGCGGCGTAGACGAACAGCGTCGCCAGGTTGCCCCAGCCGAAATCGCGGACGCGGAACAGCCAGAGGGGCAGGAGCGGGGTGGCGGAGCCGCGCTGGCGCAGGAGGAACACGGTGAACAGGACGGTTCCGGCCGCCGCGGGGATCCAGATGGCGGGGGAGGACCATCCCAGGTTCGGCTGCTCGATGAGCGCGAAGACGATCGCGCCGAGTCCGAGCGCGCAGAGGACCCCGCTTCCCCAGTCGACCCGGACGCCGCGCGGATGCTCCGGCAGGCGGAGACGGGCGAGCAGCAGCAGCGTGATGCCGATGGGCAGCACGTTGATGAGGAACACGAACCGCCAGGAGAGGAAGTCGACGAAGAGGCCGCCCAGCAGCGGGCCGACCAGCTGCGCCGCTGTCGTGAACGCCGTCCAGACGCCGATGGCCCTGGCCTGCACGTCGCCGCGCATGGTGGCGGTGATGAGGGCCAGGGAGCTCGGGACCAGCAGGGCCCCGGCTGCGCCCTGCGCCGCCCGGGCGACGATGAGCATGAGCGGATCGATCGCGGCGGCGACAGCGATCGACGAGATGCCGAAGGCGATGAGCCCGATCCGCATCACCAGCACCCGGCCGTAGGCGTCGGACAGGGAGCCGGCGAGGAGGATCAGTGCGCTGAGGGTGATGAGATAGGCGTCGACCACCCACTGCTGCGTCGTGATGCCGCCGCCGAGGTCTTCGCTGATCGCGGGGAGGGCGACGTTGACGACCGTCCCGTCGAGGAAGGTGACGAACGACGCGAGCACGGCGATCGCGATGACGAGCCGCTGGAGCGGGGCGGAGGATGACACAGGCCGACCCTACTCCCGCCCGGCGACGTCGGGGCGATCACGTCCTCCCGGCGGGACTGCCGTCGCGCAGGAGGTTCCGCAGGGCGGGCACCCCGCCGTGCGCGTGCGCCGCCCGCTGCCTCGTCGCGCCGGGTCCGTCCGTCCGCAGCCGGTCCACGCCGGCCCGCACGGTGTCCTCGTCGCCGAGCTCGTCCAGCACCGGGGAGAGGTCGTCGAGGAGGTGCGCCGCGACGGTCCGCACCGGGGCGACCTCACCCGTCAGCGGGTCGACGATCCGTGCCTCCATGCCCGCGCGCGACGCCATCCACAGCGAGGCGTCGATCGCGTCGGTCTCGTCGGCGACGATCCGCTGCCCGGTGGCGAGGGCGATCCCGCGGGTCAGCAGCGCCGAGAGCACGGCGTCCTCCGGGGTGAGCTGCGTGTCGGCGACCCGCGCCTCGACCGTCGGGTAGCGCTCCGAGAGCCGCACGGCCCACGACAGCGATGTCGCCTCGCCGATCGTCCCGAGATCGAGGAGCTGATCCACACGGCGCCGATAGTCGTCGGCGTCCGCGAAGCGGGGCGGGCACCACGACGACGGCAGCCGGCGGATGAGCATGCTCCGCCAGCTCGCGAAGCCGGTGTCGATGCCGTTGCCGAAGGGGCTGTTGGCGCTGAGGGCGAGCAGCAGGGGCAGCCACGCCCGGAGCCGGTTCAGCGCGCGGACGCGCTCCTCCTCGTCCGGCACCTCGACGTGCACGTGGAGCCCGTTGACCTCGTGCTCGCGGGTGAGATGGGCCAGGCGCCGCGCCACGTCGTCGTAGTGCGCCGAGGGGGAGAGTCGGGGGGAGCGGAGGGTCGTGAACGGCGAGCCGGTGGGGGCGGCGATCGCACGGCGGGAGTGCGCCGCCGTGCCGATCGCCGCGCGCAGCGCCGTGAGCTGTCCGACGGCCTCCGCACCGGTCCGCACCGGGTCGGTGAGGGCCTCGAGCTGCGAGGCCAGGTACTCGGTGGTCACGCGCCCGACGACGATGCCGTCGCCGATGCGCTCCAGGATGTCGCCGCTCAGGGCGACGGGGACGAGCGAATCCTCATCGAGCAGGAGGAACTCCTCCTCGATCCCGAAGCGCGTCATCCGCGTCAGTGGTTCCGCAGTTCGGAGATGAGCTCGCCCTTGCGCAGGGAGCTGTAGCCGGTCAGGCCCAGCTCCTTCGCGCGCGTGCGCAGCTCCGGGACGGTCCAGTCCTCGTAGTCGCCGTGCTTCCCGCCTCGTCGTCCGACCGTGCTGCGGCCGTCCCGGGCCGCGGCGTTCGAGATCCGGGCGGCCTTCTCCTTCGAGGCGCCGTCGTCGCGGAGCTCCTCGTACAGCTCGGGATCCTTCAGGGAGTTGTTGCGTCGTCCTGGCATCTGTTCTGCTCCTTCGCGCATCGTGAGGGTGGAAGTCAACCCCCTCCGGTGAGGCGGTCATCCGGGTCTAGCGTGGTCTCACCGCAGTCGGGCGCCCGCGCCCCCCAGAGAAGGGAAAGACCCGATGAACATCCTCCTGATCATCGTCATCGTCATCGCCGTGATCCTCGCGATCACCGGAGGACTGGTGCAGTCGCTCCAGTTCCTGCTGTGGGTCGGTCTGGTGCTCCTGGCCATCGCCGTGATCGCCTGGCTGATCCGAGCCATCACCGGCAGCCGCAAGGTCTGACCCGAGTGCGGAGGGGGAGGCTCGCCACGGGCGAGCCTCCCCCTCTTCATGGGTTCAGCGGGTGGAGGATCAGCGGTTGAACGCGTCCTTGACGCTGTCGCCGGCCTTGCCGGCGGCGTCCTTCACGTTCTCGCCGGCCTGCTTCGCGTCGGCCTTCACCTGATCCGCCTGGCCTTCGGCCTCGAGCTTCTCGTTGTCGGTCAGCTTCCCGAAGCCTTCCTTGACCTTGCCACCCAGCTTCTCGGCCGAGTTCTTCATGTCGTCTGCGCCACTCATGTGAGGCTCCTCTCCTGGACGGATCGATTGCTCTGCGAGCCTCGCACCGGCTCTCCGCTCCGTCCACGGGATTGACATTCGCGGCACTGCGTGTCACCGTTCCGCCCCCATCGACTCCCGTCCGCCCAGGGGTTAGCCTGGCGCCAGGCGGGTGACCTGCCCGTCGTCCGCGACGAAGGGAGCACGACGATGGATTCGATGATGATGGGGGCCATGTCGAAGAGCATGGAGTCGATGCCCGACATGGCGATGATGGACATGTCGGTGCTGCAGGCCTGTATGGACGCCTGTGCCGCCTGCGAGCAGGCTTGCACGGTGTGCGCGACGCAGCAGATGGACTGCGCGCCGGCCTGTATGAACTGCGCCGACATGTGTCACACGATGATGCGCTCCATGCTCCGCATGCAGGGCATGACGCCCGCCACGATGATGGCGATGCTGGACGCCTGCATCGCGATGTGCCAGATGTGCATGGACGAGTGCATGACGCACGCCGACCACAGCGACGTCTGCCGTCTCTGCGCGCAGGCATGCCAGGCCTGCATGAACGCCTGCATGGCGGTCCGCGACATGATGATGGCGAGCGCCTGACCCCGACGGGTCAGGGCGTCGTCACACGGTGGCGACGTTGAAGCGGGTGCGTCCGACGGCGAGCACCGCGTAGTCCAGGTGGAGGGCGACGGGGCTGCCGACCACGGCCTCCAGGGCCGCGCCGGCGCTGTTCCACAGTGCATGCGTCGCGCCGTCGAGCGTGCGCACCACGAGGTCTCCCGTGCGGGGGTCGGCCGCGGTCACGAACGCATCCGCCCATCGCGCCGGGGTCGCCGCAGCGAGACGCTCCTGGATCAGGTGCAGGGCGTGCCCTGGTGCCGCGGACGAGCAGCGTCCGCCGCTGCTGCACATGCACGCCGCACGCTCACGCACCTCGAGGGGCGGACGGCGGTGCAGCGGCGTGGACACGGGGACTCCTTCGGATCGGCGTCCGGCCAGAGTACGTCGTGGGGCCACCGCCGGCCGAGCGACCCCGACACGCGACGAAACAAACGGGTGTAGGCTCGCCGGGTGCTGTCGTCGATGAGCGCCCTCGGGGCGCGGAGCGGAGCTGCAGGCGCGTCCAGCGCCGCAGACAGAGGCTGAGGACCGGCCGGAGGCGGACCCCCCGTCCCCGGTGCTGCGTCGTACCCCGGCATCCGTCCGGGTGATCCTCCGATCCGTCTCGCCGTCCCGGCGATCACACCGAAAGCTCTTCCTGTCATGCGTCCCATCGACGAGCGCGCCCTGCGCGCCTCCTTCTGCAACGCCTCCCGCAAGGAGGTCTCCGACATCACGCTGCCGCCCGGCTTCGCCGAGACGGACTTCGACCGCCTCGACTACCTCGGCTGGGTCGACCCCAAGCTGCCCCGACGGGCCTACGTCGTCACCTGGATCGACGACGAGCCGGTGGGGGTCGTCCTGCAGCGTGCCGAACAGCGCGTGCTCGCCCGCGCCCAGTGCTCGTGGTGCGAGGACGTGACCCTCCGCAACGACGTGCAGCTCTACGTCGCCCGACGAGCCGGCGCCGCCGGTCGGAAGGGGGACACGGTGGGCGTGCTGGTGTGCGCCGAGTTCGACTGCAACCGGTCGGTGCGCCTGCTCCCGCCCCTGGCGTATCCGGGGTACGACCGCGAGCTCGCGCGCGAGATGCGGATCCTCCGGCTGCAGGAGCACGTCACCGGGTTCCTGCGCGAGGTCGCCGACCGCCGGAACTAGGTCGTCGCCGCGCGCACGTGCGCGAGGGCGGGTGCCGCCCACCGTGCGGACAGCCGGGCGAACGCATCGAAGCTGCGTCGCCCCGGCCAGTCGGCCGGCAGCATCGCCGGGGGCAGCCCCGGGTCGGTGTAGGGCAGCACCCGCCAGCGGTCGATCAGATGCACGTACGCGGCGAACGGATCGGCGGGGAGGCCGGCGAGCGACGCCTGGAACGCCTCGTGCTCGGCGCGCAGCGCGTCGAGGTCCCACCACTCGGCGGCGGCCTCCGGCAGCGTCCCGGCCGGGGCCGGTGCCGAGGCCTCGAACAGCGTCGCCCAGCGCCGGGCACCGAGGTCGTCCAGGATCTGGACGGCTTCGTCGCGGAGATGGCCCGGGCAGATCCACAGCGCGGGGGACACGACGCCGGCACCGATCCAGTGCAGCCGCCGCCGCAGCTGGTGGCGCACGCTGCGCGCGCTCTCCGGGATCGAGAACGAGACGAGACACCACGGATCGTCGTCGGTCATCTCCTGCATGCGGAAGATCCGCCGGTCGCCCCGCTCCAGCATCGGCAGGGCGGCGGGACTGAGCCGGTAACCGATGGCCGTGCCGCGCTCGGGCAGGAGCAGCCCCTTCTGCTTGAGACGGGCGATCCCTGTGCGGGCGGGGGCGTCGGGGATGCCGAGGTCGCCGGCCAGGGACACGAGGTCGGCGGCCGAGATCCAGCCGCCGAGCGGCCGCAGGTACAGACCGATCAGGGTCCGCAGGAGCGACGCGGTGCTGCCGGGCCGGGCGTCGATGTCATCGAGCACGACCGGTGCCGCGGGGTCAGGAGACACCGGTCTCCAGCGCGTCCCGCACGGCGAGCACTCCCGCGATCGTCTCGGTGTGCGAGGTGCTCAGCGGCGACAGCCCGAGCCGGATGCCGTCCGGGAAACGGAAGTCGGGGATGACCCCCTCCGCCCACAGCCGCCGGGTGACCTCCCGGAAGTCGGGGTGGCCGATCGTGATGTGGCCGCCGCGTCGTGCCGGGTCGCGGGGGCTCAGCAGGCGGACGCCGAGCGGGGCGAGCACCTCGTCGTACGCCCGGACGGCCAGGGCGGTGAGCGATTCCGACTTCGCGCGGACGCCGTCGATGGTCGACTGCGCGATGAGGTCGAGCATCCCCTGCATCGCGAGCATCGAGGTGACCGGTGGCGTGCCGCTCAGGAGCTGGCGGATGCCGTCGGCCGGAACGTACTCCGGACCCATCGCGAAGATGTCGGCGGCGCTCCACCAGCCCTGGATCGGCTGCCGCAGCACCCCCTGCAGGTCACGGCGGAGGTAGGCGAACGCGGGCGAACCCGGCCCGCCGTTGAGGTACTTGTAGGTGCAGCCGACCGCCATGTCGACGCCCCAGTCGTCGAGCTGCATCGGGACGACGCCCGCCGAGTGGCATAGATCCCACATCATCAGTGCGCCGGCCTCGTGGACGACGGCGGTGATGCCGGGCATGTCCGCCAGGCTCCCGGAGCGGTAGTCCACGTGGCTCAGCGACACCAGCGCGGTCCGTTCGGAGACGACGGCGGCGACGTCGTCGACCGTGACGCCGTGCACGGGGTCGGGGGTGATCCAGCGCAGCGTGGCGCCCATCTCCGCCGCGACGCCCTCCGCGAGGAACCGGTCGGTGGGGAAGTTCCCCTCCTCGATCACAAGCTCCGTCCGCCCCGTGGGTCCCTGAGCCTGCCCCGTGGGTCCCTGAGCCTGTCGCAGGGCCCCCCGCATGAGCTTGTAGAGGAGCACGCTCGTCGAGTCCGACACGACGGTCTGCCCCGCCGCCGCGCCCAGGGCGACGGCGCCGATGCGGTCGCCGAGCTCCATGGGCAGCGCCATCCACTGCTCGTCCCAGGAGCGGATGAGGCGCGTGCCCCAGTCGTCGCGGACGAAGGCGGCGAGCTTCTCCGGTACGTCGCGCAGCGGTCGGCCGAGGGAGTTGCCGTCGAGGTAGGCCGTCACTCCGGGGGCGTCGACGAACGCGTCGAGGTGCGCGGAGAGCGGGTCGGCGGCGTCGAGCGCGCGGGCGGCATCGAGGAGGGCGGCGTCGGAGGAGCGTGCGGTCATGTCACACCTTCAGGTCGGCGGGGGTGAGCGGTCGGGCGGTCAGCGGGTCGGCGGACCCGTCGGGGAGCAGGAGGAGCAGGGCGGGGCGGAGGAGCGGGTCGGTCGGCGCGAGGGCGCGGAGCAGTGCGTCGTCGTCGAGTCCGGCGGCGCGGAGCGCTGCCACCTCGGCGGAGTTCAGGTCTACGGGGGTGGGCCCGTTGCCCATGTCGGTGCCGTAGCGGACGATGCCGCCGGCTGCGTGGAACCGGGCGACGTTGTCGATCGCGATCGCCTGGCTGTCCGGGTCGTGGACGGCGAGCGTGGAGATCCAGGAGGCGCGGGCCGCCTGGGCGGCGATCTCCTGGTCGTCCAGGCGCTCGGTGAACGGGGCGTGGGCGAGCCGGGTCGCTCCGAGGCGCACGACACGCTGCGCCTCACCGGGGCCCTCCGCGTGGGCCACCACGGGCAGGCCGTGCGCGGCTGCGCGCTCGACGATCGTGCGGAAGAGATCGTCGGCGAACACCGGGCCTGCGGTGCTGTTGCTCGCGATCTTGATGCAGGACGCGCCCGACGCCGCCATCTCCGCCACGGCGGCCGCCGCCCCGGCGGGGTCCGCGATCTCCCGCACTGATCCGGCCGGAGCCCATGCCCGATCCGAGGGGTAGCCACCCGGCGGAGTGAGGAAGGCGCCGGCGTACCGCACGGTTCGCAACTCAGGAGAATCCGGCCCCACCGTGCGCGAATCCGCGCCGGCGCCGCCTCCGTCGGCCAGTTCTCCTGCATTGTGGACGGCGATCGACGCGACGGTCGACGGGTCGCCGCCGAGATCGACCACCCGTCCGAGCCGCGATGAGGCGAGGAGGGCGTGGTCGACGAGCTGCAGATGCACGTGATGGTCGGTGAAGCCGCCGACGATGCGTCCGCGGAGGGCCGGAGAGCCGGGTTCCGGTATCTCGTCGCGGAGCTCGGGGCGCCCGTCCCGGCCGAGCCCGACGACGCCCTCGCGCCAGCGCTCGCCGTCGAAGAACGTCGCCCGGAGCATCAGGGCCCGATCTCGGTGCGGACGGTGTACAGCTCCGGGAAGAAGGTGAGGTCGAGGGCGCGCTGCAGGAAGCCGACTCCGCTGGAGCCGCCGGTCCCGGTCTTCATCCCGATGGTGCGGGAGACGGTCTTGAGGTGACGGAAGCGCCAGAACTGGAAGTTGTCCTCGAGGTCGACGAGGTCTTCGCACGCCTCGTAGAGGTCCCAGTGGGTGCCGGGGTCCTGATAGATCGCGCGGATGGCGGGGACGAGATCCGGGGTCTCACGGTACGGTTCTCGGACGTCGCGGTCGAGGATCTCCTGCGGGACGGGGAGCCCGCGGCGGGAGGCGTAGCGGAGGAACTCGTCGTACAGCGTCGGCTTCTCCCACTCCGCGGTGAGGAGCGCGAGGTTCGCGGGGTGGTCGCGGAAGACGCTCAGCATCTTCTCGTTCTTGTTCCCCAGCGCGAACTCGACCGCCCGGTACTGCACCGACTGGAAGCCGGACGAGTTGCCGAGGGCGCCGCGGAACTGGGCGTACTCGGTCGGCGTCAGCGTCGCGAGCACCGACCACTGCTGCGTCATCACGTCCTGGATGCGCTTGACCCGGGCGATGCGCTTGAGGGCCTCGCGCAGATCGTCCGCCGCCAGCAGCTCCCGGGCCGAGCTGAGCTCGTGCAGCAGCTGCTTGAGCCAGAGCTCCGTCGTCTGGTGCTGGATGATGAACAGCATCTCGTCGTGGTGCTGCGGCTCGCTCACCGGGTGCTGCGCCGTGAGCAGCTGGTCGAGCGCGAGGTACGAGCCGTAGGTCATGCGACCCGAGAGGTCGGTGACGATGCCGGATTCGAGGGCGCGTTCGTTCTCGGTGTGCATTCCGTGAACATATCACTTCCGTGTCGGTCGTCACAGACCTGTTATGTCCATTCCCGGCCCGCCTGCACGATCAGGTCCACCTGCACGACCGGAGGACGGATGGACGGACTCCCGGGGGAACGAGTCGTGCATCCGGACCGGGGTCGTGCAGACGGGTCAGCGGGTGTGGGCCTCGAGGAAGTCCAGGGTGTCGGCGAGGGCCTTCCGGGCCTCCGGCATATCGAGGTGGAACTGGTACTCGTGGGGGAGGGCCGGCTCGTGCGGCGCGGGCCAGAACACCGGAGTCACCTCGACGCCGAGCTCCTGCAGCCGCTTCGACATCGGAATCGACTGCAGCCAGGTGAGCCCGTCGCCGTTGCCACCGGAGATGTACGTCGCGGGGAAGTCCGCCGTGACCCAGTCCACCGTCGACATCGTGGCCCCGGTGGAGTCCTCCGCCCACGTCTTCGTCCCGGAGTACGCCCACATCGCCGACTTGAAGCCCCACCCGGCGACGCCGTCCAGCTCGGCCAGGGCGGCGAGGTCGTAGACGCCGCAGTTCAGCACCGTCGCGACGAGCTGGTCCGACCGCAGGGAGGGCCGGATGCCCAGGATCTCGGCGTACTCCGGATTGGTGATGAGGGTGGCCATCTGGCTGGCGAGCTGTGCGCCGGCCGAGTCTCCGGCGAGGACGATGCGCTGCGGGTCCACGCCCAGCTCCTCGGCGTGCGCGTCGATGTAGGCGAGGGCCGCGTCGAGCTGGTGGACGGCGAGCGGATACACGCCCTCGGGTCCGCGGGTGTAGTTCACGCCGATGGTCGTGTAGCCCTCCGCGGCGAGGATGCGGAGATACGGATCCACATCCTCCTTGGAACCGGAGATCCACGCGCCGCCGTGGATCCACACGACGGTCGGCAGCGGACCGTCGGCGGCGGCGGGACGGAACACGTCCATCGTCGTGTCCGCGCCGGCGTCCCCGTAGGCGACGTCCTTGCGTTCGTCGAGGGCCGTGTCGGGGACATGCTTCGTCATCTCCGCCGCGGTCTCATCGCCGCCCTTCGTGAAGACCGAGCGGATGATCATCGCCGAGGGCCACGGGGTGAGCGCTCCGACGATCGCGACGACGGCGGCCACGGCGGCGAGGGCTCCCAGCACGATCTTCGTGCGGCGCCAGGGCTTCCGGCGGGAGGTCGATGGTGCGGGCCCGGTCGCGTCGCTGTTCCTGGAGTCGTCCACGGCCTCAGTGTGCCAGCATCCGCGACCCGGGATCGAGAATGACGGGCGTCCTCACCCGGCGAGGCTCGCGAGGAGACGCCGGAGGCCGTACTCGAAGGCGCGGTCCACGTCACCGCCGAGTCGGAAGGCCCCGGACAGCTCCATCTGCAGGAATCCGGTGGCCCAGGCGGTGAAGAGACGCGCGGCGTCGAGAGCGTCCGCCTCGCCGACCGCGGTGGCGCAGGCGCGGATGACGGGGGCGGCGGAGCGTTCCAGGGTCTCGCGGGGGACCGCGGCGTTGAACATGAGGCGGAAGCCCTCCGGGTGTGCGTGAGCGAAGGTGCGATAGGTCCGGGCGAGGGTGGAGAGGTCGTCGCCGGCCGCCTCGAGCCGGGTCGCGAGGGCATCGACGGATGCCGTGGCGACCGCGACACGCAAGGCCTCACGGTCGCGCACGCGCTTGTAGAGGGAGGGGGCGCGCACGCCCACACGCTCCGCGACTGCCTGCATCGTGAGTCCCGCAGGGCCGTCGGCCTCGATGATCTCCTGGCCGGCCGCGACGATGGCATCGATCGATGTGCGTTCGGGGGTGGGCATGGATCCTCCTCGATGGCTATTGACAGTAGCCATGATAGCTACGTAACGTAGCCATCGCAATCGTCCGAGAGGATCATCATGAAGCTCGCCCCCCACCTCCACCGCCTCGGCAACGACATCGTCGCCTCGTACCTCATCGACCTCCCCGAGGGCATCACCCTCGTCGACGCCGGGTTGCCCGGGCACTGGCATGACCTTCAGCGAGAGCTCGCCGTGATCGGCCGACCGCTGTCCGACATCCGCGGACTCGTGCTGACGCACGGCGACAGCGACCACATCGGATTCGCGGAACGACTGCGTCGCGAGTCCGGCGTTCCGGTGTTCATCCACGGGGCCGATGCACACCGCGTGCGTACCGGCGAGAAGCCGAAGACCCCGATGGGTCCTGCCCGGCTCGGTCCGACGCTCGGGTTCCTCGCCTACGGCCTCCGCAAGAGTGCGCTCCGCACGCACCACGTCGCCGAGGTGTCCGAGATCGCGGACGGTGACGTGCTCGACCTCCCAGGCGCTCCGGTCGTCGTGGGTCTTCCGGGGCATTCGCCGGGGAGCATCGCGGTGCACATCTCGGCGGTCGGCGCGGTGTTCGTCGGCGACGCCCTGACCACGCGGCATGTGCTCACGGGGGAGGAGGGGGCGCAACCCGCCCCGTTCACCGACGAGCCCACGGAAGCCCTGGCCTCGCTCGACCGCCTCGCCGCGCTCGACGCTGAGTGGGTCCTTCCCGGTCATGGTGCTCCCTGGCGCGGAACTCCCGCCGACATCGCTGCCGCGGTCCGCGCCTGCGCCTGACGCTCGCCCTGACGCTCGCCCCTGCCGGGTCCAATAACGCCCCTCCCCGCGGCTGCCGAGGTGCACTTTCCGTCCCGCCCGAACGCCGCAGCACGGTGCCGGATCGAATCCGTGCCCAGCGGACCCCCGCGAGGGGCGGAATCCGTCCCGCTGGGAGGTCTCGCCGGCGTGCGGGATCGAAAACGGGCGCGGGGGAGGGGGCGGGGGTCAGGGGGAGAGGAGGGTGGCGGTGTCGGAGATGGTGATCTGCGGGGGATAGAGGCTCATGACCTGCAGGGCGGCCGGGTGATTCTCGGCGGTGGAGCCGGCACAGGCATCCGCCGCGAGGGCCACGTGCGCCCCGGCGTCCGCGGCGGCGAGCGCGGTGGACACGACGCAGCAGTCGGTCGACACCCCGGCCAGCACGATCCGACCCCCGCGCCCCACGATGGCCTCCAGGTCCGGGCCCCACTTGCCGAACGTCGGGAGGTCAAGGGTGGGGTGCGGCGAGAGGCCTTCCGCGTCGGGGACCAGCGCATACAGCGGGTCGTCGGCGGGCCGGTCGGCGAACGGCCACGCGGCGAAGTACTCGCCCCAGGAGGTGGAGCGGTCGGCCGTCGGAAGCCACCGGGTCACGATCACGCGCTCGCCGAAGGCGTCCGCGAGCCGCCGGATGTTCGCCATCGCGTCGGAGAAGAACGGCGAGCCCCAGGCGGAGTCGGGCGACGCGAAGATCGCCTGCGGGTCGATCACCACGAGCCAGCGCTCCTTGGCCCCGGACCCTGCCGCCTCCGGGGTCCCCGCGCCCGCCGCCTCCTGGGTCCTTGAGCCTGCCGCCTCCGGGGTCCCTGAGCTTGTCGAAGGGCTCACGACTCCTGCCGCCGGATCTTCCCCGCCCGGGCGAACCAGGTCACGAGGAACGAGAGCACCAGGGCGACGAACACCCCGAGGTTCGCGTACGCCCAGTCGCCGTCCGCCCCGCCGACGAGGAACAGGAGGTATCCCTGCCAGTTGTTCCATGGTGCGGCGTCCGCGAAGCCGTTGAGCACGAGGCCCCAGCCGATCACGCTCGCGACGATCATCGTGCCGATCGAGACCCAGTCCCAGGCGCCGTACCGTCCGCGACTGTCGAACAGCGCAGCCTCGTCGTAGTCCTTCCGCCGCCGCAGGATGTCGGCGATGAGGATGCCGGCCCAGGAGGCCAGCGGCACGCCGAGGGTGATGAGGAAGCTCTGGAACGGGCCGAGGAAGTCGGTCGCGAAGAACACCACGAAGATGGTGCCCGCGGTGAGGATGGCGCCGTCGATCGCCGCTGCCGACGGCCGCGGGATGCGGATGCCGAGGCTGAGCAGGGTCAGGCCGGAGGAGTAGATGCCGAGCACCGCGCCGGAGACGAGCGCGAGCACGGCCGTGAACAGGAACGGCACGAGGACCCACACCGGCAGGATGCTCGCGAGCGCGCCGATCGGATCCGCGGCGATCGCGTCCATGAGCTCGGCGTCCGATCCGGCGAGCAGCAGACCGAAGACGACGAGGATGACCGGCGCCACCGAGCCGCCGATCGTGTTCCAGGCGACGATCGCCCCGTCGGACGCGGTGCGCTTCTGATAGCGCGACCAGTCCGCGGCGATGTTGATCCAGCCCAGCCCGAACCCGGTCATGACCATCACGAGCGCGCCGACGACCTGGCCGATGCCGCCGTCGGGACGGGCCAGCACCGCGGCGAGGTCGATGGTCGGCGCGGCGAGGATGATGTAGAGGATGGTGACAACGCCCGTGATCCACGTGAGCACCGACTGCAGCCGCATGATCGTGTGGTATCCGAGCACGGAGGCGGCGACGATCAGTGCCGCGACGATCACGGTCGCGACGATCTTCAGCCACAGGCTGTCCCCGTCGCCGCCAAGCTGCGTGATGACGGTCGCCGTCGCGAGCACCGCCATGATCGCGAGGAAGGTCTCCCACCCGATCGAGGTGAGCCAGGACACGATCCCGGGGACCTTCTGCCCCTGCACACCGAACGCGGCCCGGGAGAGCACCATCGTCGGCGCCGAGCCCCGCTTGCCCGCGATCGCGATGAGCCCGCACAGCAGGAACGACACGACGATGCCGATGACCGACACGAGCGTCGCCTGCCAGAACGAGATGCCGAAGCCGAGCACGAACGAGCCGTACGACATCCCGAACACCGAGACGTTCGCCGCGAACCACGGCCAGAACAGGTCACGGGGCTGGGCGGTCCGCTCGGACTCGGGGATGATCTCGATGCCTGCACGCTCGATGAGAGCCGGCCTGATGTCGGTCATCCTCACATCCTGGCACTCCGGGGGCGCACTCCGCGCGGCCCGATTCACCCGGCGAAGAAGGCTCCGGCCACGCGGGTCAGGTCGTGCAGGTCGGAGACCCCGGCGAGCTCGCGCGCGGAGTGCATCGAGAGGATCGGGATGCCGACGTCGACCGTGCGGATGCCGAGCCGCGTCGCGGTGATGGGACCGATGGTCGAGCCGCACGGCACGCTGTTGTTCGAGACGAACTCCTGCGTCACCACCTCGGCCCGATCGCACCAGTTCCGCCACGACGCGGCGCCGACCGCATCGGTCGCATAGCGCTGGTTGGCGTTGAGCTTGAGGATGGGGCCGGAGCCGAGCACGGGCTGCACGACGGGGTCGTGCCGGCCGATGTAGTTCGGGTGCACGGAGTGGCCCACGTCGCTGGACAGGCACCAGGACGACGCGTACGCCTGGCGGCGGGCGGAGCCGTCCGCACCGAGCCCGGCATACAGCCGCTCCAGCACGTCCTCGAGGAAGGGGCCAGCGGCACCGGAGCGCGACTCGGAGCCGAGCTCTTCGTGGTCGAACGCGGCGAGGACCGCGATCGGCCCTCCGGCGGCGGGGTCGTGCGCGGCGAGGGCGACGACGCCGGCGTGCACCGAGGCGAGGTCGTCGAGCCGGCCGGAGGCGAAGAAGGCGTCGTCCTTGCCGAAGACGGCGCCCCGCGCGGCGTCGGCGACGACGACGTCGTACCCGCGGATCTCGGCGGCGTCCACTCCGGCGGAATCGGCGAGCTCGGCCAGGATGTCGGCCTCTGTCGGGTCGCCGAGCCCCCAGACGGGCTGCGTCTCGGTCTGCTTGTCGAGGGCGAGCCCGTTGTTGACGCCGCGGTCGAGGTGGATCGCGAGCTGCGGCAGCCGCAGCAGGGCGCCCGTGTCGGCGAGGACCACGCGGCCGTCGGCGAGGGCCAGACGCCCCGCGAGACGCAGCTCGCGGTCGAGCCAGGAGTTGAGCAACGGGCCGCCGTACACCTCGACGGCCGCCTGCAGCCAGCCGCGGGCGCCGGTGGTCGGCTGCGGCTTGAGCTTGAAGCCGGGGGAGTCGGTGTGGGCCCCGAACACGTGCACCGGTGTGGTGGCGGTCGCGTCCTCCGGCACCACCCAGGCGATCGTCGCGCCGTCGCGGACCACGAGGTAGCGCCCTCCGGCCGGCGCGGGCCACGAGTCCTCCTCCGGCAGCCGCGTGAAGCCGGCGTCCTCGAGGCGACGGGCGGTCTCGGCGGCGGCGTGGTAGCTCGACGGCGAGGCGGCGACGAAGTCGGCGAGGTCTTCGGCGTGAGCGAGGGCGTCCGGGGTGACGGGCATGGCATGACCTTCCTGCACGGGTGTCCTTCGAGCGTAGTCGCGGCGCGACCGGGCCCCCGCCGCGGCGGCGATAGGGTGGGGGCGATGGCCGAGGGAGGGGTCTGTCGTGTCCGCTCTGGCTCTGGTCCTCGTCCTCTCCGCCGCCGTCGCCCACGCGTCCTGGAACATCGTCGCGCACGGCATCAGCCGCGCGGGCGCTCCGTTCCTCTGGTGGGGCGCAGTCGCCAGCACGCTCGTGTGGGTCGGGGTGGTGCCGTTCACCGGCGGACTCGGTACGGCGGATCTCGGGGCCTTCGCGCTCGGGGTGGCGGTGTCGGCCGTCCTGCACGTCGTCTACATGGCCGTGCTGCAGCGCGGGTACCGCGAGGGCAGCCTGTCGACCGTCTACGCCACCGCGAGAGGCACGGGACCGTTCCTCTCGGTCATCGTCGCCGTCCTGCTGTTGGGGGAGCGGCCATCCGGGTTGGCGCTGGTCGGCGTCGCCGCGGTGATCGTCGGGGTCGTCGCGATCGGCTTCGTCGATCGCCGGCCGGCGGGAACGGGGCGCCGCATCGACCCCGGTCTCGTCTTCGGCGTCCTCACGGGGGTCGCGATCGCGGTCTACACGATCTGGGACACCCATGCGGTGCGGACGTGGGGTCTCTCGCCAGTGGCCTTCATGGTCGGCACGACGCTCGTGCAGGTGCCGTTCTACTCCCTCGCCGTGCGGCGGCGGTGGGGTGCGGTCGTCGCCCTGGGGCGTACGCAGTGGCGGCGCATCGTCGCGTTCGGCGTGCTGTCGCCCCTGTCCTACATCCTCGTGCTGTCGGCGATCCAGATCGCGCCGGTGGCTCTGGTGGCACCGCTGCGAGAGGTGAGCGTGGTGCTCGTGAGCCTCTTCGGCGCCTTCGTCCTGCGGGAGTCGAGACCGAGTTGGCGCATCGCGGCGTCCCTCGTGGTCCTCGCGGGCATCGTGCTGCTCGCGCTATGACCCGAAGGGCGGTCAGCGGAAGGTGACGAGCCCCGCGTGCGCGGCCGTCACGAGGATCTGGACGCGGTCGCGCAGGTGCCACTTCGACATCATGCGGCCGAGGTGCGCCTTCACGGTCCCCTCGGAGACGATGAGGGCCTTGGCGATCTCGGCGTTGGACATGCCCTTCGCCAGACACTGCAGCACCTCCTCCTCGCGATCCGTGAGAGGTTCGAGGGCCTCGGCGGACGGCGCCGGCGTGGAGTCGCGGACGTGGCGGATCAGCATCGAGGCGATCCGCGGGGAGAGCGAGCTCGCCCCGGCGAACACCTCGCGCACGCCCGTGACGATCTCTTCGGCACTGGAGTCCTTCAGCAGGTAGCCGGAGGCGCCGGCGCTCAGCATCGGGAGCACGGTGTCGCTCCCGTCGAGCGTGGTCACGGCGAGGATGCGCACGTCCGGCCAGCGCTCGGCGATCGCGGCGGTCGCCTCGATCCCGTTCATCTCCGGCATCTGCACGTCCATCATGACGACGTCCGGTTTCTCGCGCTCGACGGTCGTCAGCGCTTCCAGACCGTCCTCCGCCTGCGCCACCACCGTGATCTCGGGCGCGCGCGACACGAAGTGCGACAACGCGGAGCGGACCAGAGGATCGTCATCGACGATCACGACGCGGATTTCCTGCATGGAGGAAGCCTAACCGCGCGGCGAGGGCGCTCTGAGGATGTAGACCTTTGGCTATCGAGGTCTGGACGGAAGGCAGATGTGCGCTCCGCGCGCCGCCGAGAAGATGAATACAGACATCGACAAACGGCACTAGAACGGAGGTGAATGTAATGACTTTCTGGCAGCAGGTTGGCAAGTTCTTTGGTCTCGTCCGCTAGAGTACCTGGCGAATAGGAGATAGTGAACCATGGCCTTCGACCATTCGATTCGCGGTTCCGCGGATTCGCTCCGGCTGGTTCGAGGCGAGAAGCTCACTGCCATCGAGCGCATCGTCGTTCTGGCGATCATCTCCATCACCGTCGCCGTCGACGTCATCGGCCTCATCGTCGCCCCGGGTGTGAATCCCGCGGCCGTCCTGGTGAGCATCGCGTCATCGGCAGTGTTCGCCCTTTATCTCTGGAAACCCCTCATCGCGACATGCGCCCTCGGCGTCGTGTTCGCCCTCTCTTTTCTGGCAGGAACCGAATCCCAGGTCCTGACCGCCGCCGCTGTCGCGGCCGGGCTGGTCATGCGACTCGGCTGGACCGCGCTGATCCTGTCGTACACGGGCGCTTTTCTCGTCTCCGCCGCCATCGTCGCCATCGGCGACGCGGACTCCGACGTGAATGTGGCCCTCTATCTCGTCTTCGCCGCCGTGGCCGGCGCCGTCGGCTTCGCCCTTCGCGTGGCGTTCGCTCGCGGGAGCCGGCTCGAACGTCAGCTGGAGGCTGCGGCCGAGCAGGAGCGCGAAGCCGTTCTCGCCGAGCGGCGATGGATCGCCGGCGAGCTGCACGACAGCATCGCGCACCACCTCACGGTGGTGTCGCTGCACGTGCAGATGCTGGAAGACCCTGAAGCGAGCGATGGCTCCCGGGAGGCGATCCGCGTCGCCGCCCGCAAGGCCATGACCGACCTCCGATTCGTGATCGACCTCGCCGATGACGGACCCCGCGCCGCCGGGATGCCCACCGGCGATCTCGTCGCGGCGGTCGAGGAGGCCCGGACCGAGTTCGAAGCGGCCGGGCACGACGTCATCCTCGATGGCGATCCCGGCGACGAGCGCATCCCCCGGGCCGTGGAGATCGTGCTCGCGCGCATCGTGCGCGAGTCCGCGACGAACGTCCTCAAGTACGCCGGCCCCGGGACCGTCGAGATCCGCCTCGCGGTGGACGACGACAAAGCCCACCTGTCCCTCCGCAGCCCGTTGCCCACGACGCCGCGTCGGGAACTGTCGTCCAGCCGGACGGGGCTCGGTCGCATGGCCGAACGGGTCATGGGAGCGAGCGGCGAGTTCAACGCCGGAGAAGTGGACGGACACTGGCTCGTGTCCGCGGTGTTGCCGGTGGTGTGACCCGCGCGTATCCTGAGACGACGCCCCCGCCCCAGCCCCGAGACGATAGACGAAAGTCTAGGCACTTCTCGACATACGGCTCTTCAGCGTCTTCGTCGCGCCGGCATATCCTGAAGGCTCCCCAGATAAAGCGTCCCCAGCGCTGCGATCGCGGGCGCGATCTTTCTGGCTTCTGAGACTCCCGTGCCCGCGATCGCGAATCTGACTCCGGCTCACCGCCGTCGACCGCACGCCTCTCGTGCCGGTCCGTCGCTGTGCCCTCCTTCGCCCCGTCTCGCAAGAGTTCAGGCGGCGTTCACCGGCCATTCGTCCCACGGCTCGGACTCGCTGGGAGAGTCGAGGTGGATCACCCCCACCCGAAAGGTCCATATGACGCTTCGCGCTCTCTGCCGCCGCCATCGTCCGCAGAGGGCCGAGCCGTGGGAACCCTGCTGATCCGCCCGCCCGGGCATCGGAGAGACGTCGCGCTGCGCCCCGCCGCGACCGCGATGGTGTGGCTCGGCGAAGGGCAGCCGCAGGAGACGATCGCCGTCCCGGGCGTCGCACTCGCGGATCGGGACGTGCTCGTCGCCGTCGAGATGTCGACGATCTGCGACACGGACGTGCGGACCGTCCAGGGGCTCCGGTCGGCTCCGGTTCCGCTGGTCCTCGGGCACGAGAGCGTCGGCCGGGTCATCGCCACGGGGGACGACGGCGCGGACGCGGTGGACGGCACGCCGTTGCGGATCGGCGACCGCGTGGTGTGGGCGTCCACGGTGTCGTGCGGCACCTGCGACCGCTGTGGGCGCGGCCTCGCACAGACGTGTCGGGCCCTCGCCACCTATGGCCACGATCGCATCGGCGTCCACGGCGACCTCACCGGGGCATTCGCCAGTCATGTACAGCTGCGAGAGGGGACGGCGATCGTGCGCGTCCCCGAGGCGCTGCCCGCCGCAGTGCTGGCGCCGGCCGCCTGCGCCACGGCGTCGGCATGGGCCGCCGTCGCGCGCGCCGCCCGTGACATCGATCTCGACGGTGCCGCGGTGCGCATCCTCGGCGCGGGACTCGTGGGGATCACGGCTGCCGCGATCGCCGCCGAGCACGGGGCCGTCGTCGAGGTGTGCGACCCGGACGATGATCGCCGGGCGTTCGCCTCCCGTTTCGGGGCGACCGCGCTCGACCGCGAGCCCGACGCGGTGATCGACACTTCCGGGTACTCCATCGGGGAGGCGCTCGCCGGCGTCGCCGTCGGCGGCACGGTCGTCCTCGTCGGCCGCGTGTTCCCCGCAGCATCCGTCCCGCTGGAGGCGGAGGATCTCGTCCGGAGACTCGTGACGGTCGCGGGCGTGCACGGCTACGGTGCCGACGACCTCGCGGCCGCGGCGTCGTTCCTCAGCGGCCGGGGGCGCGCATATCCATTCGGCGACGCCGTGGGTGCGGTGCGATCGCTCGCCGACATCGACGCGGCACTGGTCGAGGCCGGAGCGCCGGGCGCCCCGTTGCGGGTCGCCCTCGTCCCCGGTCGCTGACCGCTCAGTCCGTGCCGGTGCGACGGGGCCCTGCGGGGTGCAACGCCTCGGCGTGGAACGTGAGCAACCGGAGCGCGGCGTCGACGCTCGCCGACAGCACGTCCTCCGGGTCGCCGGTCAGTGCCAGCCTCCGGTGCCCCGCGTCGTCGGCCGTCGCCCAGCCGAGGTACACCGTGCCGGCGGGATGACCGCCCTCCGGCCCGGGACCGCCCACGCCGGTGGTGGAGACGGCGATGTCCGCATCGAAGAGCTCGCGCGCCCCGGACGCCAGCTGCTCGGCACACGCGGCCGAGGTCGGATCGGTGCCGGGGGTCAGCCCGAGGACGCGCTCCTTCACCTCGGTGAAATAGGCCACGATCCCACCCGCGAACCACCCGGACGCTCCTTCGCCGGCGCCGATCGTGTTCGCGAGGCGTCCGGAAGTCAGCGACTCGGCCACGCTCACGCGCAGATCTCTGCTGCGGGCGAGCTCGCTCAGGCGCTCGAGGTCGGGGGTCTCGTTCGGTGCGGTCATCGGGCGCTCCTCTCAGCGGTTCCCTGCCACCGTACGGGGGCCCGCTGCGCGGCCGGAGGGGATTGACAATCGCGTCCGCGTCAAGCCCCTGGAGGCACCCGGAGCCCGGAGCCATGGTCGGGGGAGGCACATCGAGAAGGAGATGGACATGGCCGAGGAGGCACGCGACACCGCAGGAATGCGGGCGATGTTCTGGATCTGGGCGGGGATCATCGGGGTGGGGCTGGCCGTGATGATCGGCCTGCCGCTGGGAGGCCGATGACGATGCGCGCCCGGATCAGGGATCACGCCCTCAGCCTCTTCTTCCTCGCCCTGTTCGCGCTCGCGCTGGGGGGACAGGCGATCGCCGGGTACCTGCGGAACAACGACGAGCTCCTCGACCACGGGCAGCCGGCGATCGGGTTCGGCGACTTCCTCTGGTCGTCGGACTTCGCCGTCGACGTCGCCGAGAACTGGCAGTCGGAGTTCCTGCAGTTCTTCCTCTTCATCGCCGCCACCATCTGGTTCGTCCAGAAGGGGTCGCCGGAGTCGAAGAAGCCCGGCGACGAGGGGCCGGGCAGTGATGCGGATCAACTCGTCGGCGCGCACGCCCGCCCGGATTCGCCGCGGTGGGCCCGGGCGGGCGGGTGGCGCGCCGCCGTGTTCGGCAACTCCCTGCTGATCGTGATGGGGGCGGTGTTCGTGCTGTCCTGGTTCGCGCAGTCGCTCGCCGGGACGGTCGTGATGAACGAGGAGAACGCGATGCACGGGGCCGCCGCGATCACCTGGCTGGACTACGTGACCAGTTCGGACTTCTGGGACCGCACCCTGCAGAACTGGCAGTCCGAGTTCCTCGCTGTCGGGACGATGGTCGCGTTCGCGATCTACCTCCGCCAGCGGGGCTCAGCGGAGTCGAAGCCCGTCGGCACCCCGCACCATCAGTCGGCGCTGGAGTCCGACTGAGAGCGCTCGTCGTTGACGTCGGCCTGCGACAGCCGCTCGTCGTCGCCGTCGTAGCCCGGACGCGGCTCCTGCAGCGGCTGGTCGGAGTACTCGCCGCCCTGGCGTCCGCCGAAGGGGCGCCCGTGGTCGGCGAACTCCTCGCGGGCGAACACCAGTTCCCACGGTCCGACCGTGAAACGCGACCCCGTCCGCAGGGTCTCGGTGCGCTCGCCGGGGTGGGTCGCGTCGGCGTCCGGGTTGGAGTTCATCTCGCCGTCCGCGTGCAGGGTCACGACGTACTCGTCGCGATCGTCGTGCACCACCGTGGCGTGCACGGGCTCGGTGTCCGCGAGGCGGAGTTCGTTGCCCGCCGCCGAGCCGATCCGGACCTCCTCCATGTCGAGGGCGAACTCGGTGCGCTCATCGTCACGGCGCACCCGCAGCCGGGGGTTGCCCGCACCCCGCTCGGCGTGGGTCGTTCCGGGCGTGTAGCCCTCGTCGGGACGGTCGTCGATGTGGCGTTCGGTCATGGCGGTGCCCTCCTCGGGTGTCGATGTCTCGAGGCTAGCCCGCACGCGGATCGCGCGCAGGGCCTTGACTTCGGCGCCCGCGTCGCCCTCCGACGCGGATTTGCCGCGCGCCCCGCCGGAGGGCATACCCTCTACCCATAGGCCGATCCCGGCGGTGTCCGCCGGGCTGAAGACCATCCGACCGAGGAGCATCACCCCGATGGGCAAGTTCATCTACGAAGGCAGCGTCAAGACCGAGATCGAGGATCGGGCGCTCACGCATCTGCAGCTCGTCATCACGGCGAAGCTCCGTCGCGGCGAGCCGTTCCCGTTCAGCTGGCGCGAGGACGCCAGCGTCGGCGGCGGCCGGACCACCGTGTGGATCCAGCCCGGCAGCTCCCTCGTCTTCAAGTACTTCGGCAGCCGCCAGCCGGCCGTCAACCGTGCATGGATCGAAGCACTCGCCTTCACCGCCAACGCCCCCAGCGGTCTGTACCTCGTGCCGGAGCCCGTGGAAGGCGCGGAGCCTCCCGGGCAGGGAGACCACCCCGGCGCCGGCTGAGCCGCGCGTTCGCGACGACCCCCGGGGCTGTCAACCCCCTGCCGTCTCCCGCTCGGGACCGCGAGTGTCGAACATGAGCTGATCGACACCCCGACACAGGAGGAGCGGACATGACCGACACCACCCGCGACGGCGGCCTCACCGACCCGCGACACGCCCATCACGAGGACGGGTTCCCCGCGCAGAGCCAGGAACAGCCCGGGCTCACCGAGAAGACGACACCGGAACCCGACCACGGCGAGCAGTCCTACGTGGGTCATGGACGCCTCGAGGGCCGACGCGCCCTCATCACCGGCGGTGACTCCGGCATCGGCCGGGCCGTGGCGATCGCGTTCGCCCGGGAAGGCGCCGACGTCGCCATCGTGCACATGCCCGAGGAGCAGGCCGATGCCGAGGAGACGCTCGCACTCGTCCGTGAGGCCGGCCGCACCGGAGTGAGCATCCCCGGCGATGTCCGCGACGAGGCGTTCGCGACCGACGCCGTGCACCGGGCGCGGAACGAGCTGGGCGGACTCGACGTCCTCATGCTCAACGCCGCGTACCAGCACGACATCGACGGCTTCGAGAACCTCGACACCGAGAAGATGCGGCGCGTGTTCGACACGAACCTCGCCGGCCTCGTGTTCTCCGCACGCGCCGCCTTCCCCGACCTCGAGCCCGGCTCGAGCATCATCGTCACCTCCTCGGTGCAGTCGGCGCAGCCGTCGCCCAACCTCATCGACTACGCCATGACGAAGGCCGCGCAGGTCGCGTTCGTGAAGGCGCTCGCCGAGGAGGCCGGTCCGCGCGGTGTGCGCGTCAACGCCGTCGCCCCCGGTCCGATCTGGACGCCGCTGATCCCGGCCACCGGATGGGGGCCGGAGCGGTTGGAGACCTTCGGGCAGGACACCCCGCTCGGACGCGCGGGACAGCCCGCAGAACTCGCCGGAGCCTACGTCTACCTCGCCTCGGCGGAGTCGTCGTACGTGTCCGGTGCAGTCCTCGCGGTCACGGGCGGCAAGCCGCTCTGACCCCGACGAGGGCGGCGAGGGCGGCGGGGAGGCGGGACCCCGCCGCCTAAGCTTGTCCGGTGCAGAGACCAGCGACATCCGGCCCCCTCGTGGGCGTCGCGCTCGTCATCGGATCGTGCCTCTCGCTGCCGTTCGGCGCCGCTGTGGCCGCGCAGCTCTTCCCGGTGCTCGGGCCGTGGGGAGTGACGTCGCTCCGGGTGGCGATCGCGGCCCTGCTGCTGATCGTCATCGTACGGCCGCGGCCGCGCGGGTGGACCAGGGCGCAATGGCTCGCCGCCGTGCTCTTCGGGGTCTCGCTGGCCGCGATGAACGGGTTCTTCTACGCCGCTATCGACCGCATCCCGCTCGGCCCCGCCGTCGCGATCGAGTTCCTCGGCCCGCTCGTGCTCGCCGCCGTGCTGACCCGCCGTCTCGCCGACGCCGTCTGGGTGGGAGTGGCCCTTCTCGGCATGGCGCTGCTGGGGGTGGACGGCCTCGCCGGCGCCGAGGCCCTGGATCCGCTCGGGGTCCTGTTCATCCTCATCGCGGCCGGATTCTGGGCCATGTACATCCGGATGAGCGCCCGTGTCGGCGCCCTCATCCCCGGCAGCAGCGGCCTGGCGATGGGGCTCGTCGTCGCAGCGGTGCTCCTCATCCCGGTGGGCGTGCCGGCGGCGGCGACCGTGGCGGCCGATCCGCAGCTCCTCCTGCTCGCCGCGGTCACCGCCGTGCTGTCGTCCGTGATCCCGTACAGCTTCGAGCTCGCGGCGCTCCGCCGCCTCCCACAGCGGGTGTTCGGGGTGCTGCTGAGCCTCGAACCGGCGTTCGCGACCCTCGCGGGGTGGCTCATCCTCGGACAGGACGCCACCCCGCTGCGGGTGCTCGCCGTGGCGCTCGTGATCGCGGCGAGCGTGGGGACGACCCTCGGCGTGCGCCGGGACCGCCGGAATGACGGGCCCGCCGGACCGTTCACCGCCCCGATCCCGCTTCCCGACTGACGGCTCCGCTCCCGTCTCACACGCGGGTGGTGGCGGGCTGCGGCAGCGGGAACCGGCGCCGCAGGATCACCCGTTGCACGAGGGTCCACACCACCGTCACCGTGAGGTACAGCGCGGCGGCCAGCGGGACGAAGGCCGCGAACACCGCGGTGAGGTAGTGCAGCGCCGACATCATCCGGAGCACGCCGGGGGAGCTGAGGGGAGAGTCGTCCCCCTCGACGGGCACCGGGCGGAACACCCGCCGGGAGACCTCCGCCACGGCCACCATGACGGCCAGCAGCACTCCGAAGACCGCGAACGTCGCCGGGGTCGCGGTACCGCCGAACAGGGCCGACACGAGACTCGTGCCGAGCGGGGCGCCGAAGAGGTCGTGGGTGAGCAGTTCGTTCGGATGCCCGGCGATCTCCGGTCGCAGGAAAAGGGTGTAAAGCAGCCCGACGACCGGCGCCTGGGCGAGCACGGGCAGCATCCCGGCGAAGGGCGAGGTGTTCTCGGCCCGGTAGAGGGCCATCATCTCCTGCTGCAGGCGCTCCGGGTTCTTCCGGAGGCGCTGCTGCAGTGCGCGCAGCTGCGGAGCGAGGCGGGCGCTGGTCTGCTCGGCTCTTGCCTGCGAGATGCCGACGGGGATGAGGAGGGCGCGCACGAGAAGGGTCACGAGGATCACGGCGAGGGCGGCGGCGGAGGCGCCGGCGAGGGGCTCGAGAAGGGTGGAGAGGCCGTTCAGGGCGGCGTAGGCGGCGTCCAGGAGCGCGGCGAGGGGAGGGAAGGCGAAGATGTCCACGGGATGTCCGTTCGATGAGGTCGGGAAGGGTCGGCGAAGGCCGCGCGGTCCCGGTCGGACGGACTACGCGGCGGTCGCTGCTCCCGGCGCTCGCGGACGAGGGTGTCCGGCGGCATCCGGATCGCTCTGCGGGAGGAGCGTTCCGACATCGATCGCCCGCAACGGGTGCGGGGCGTCGGCAGAGGCCTGGTGGCGCACGCTCAGCACGACGGCCAGCGTGAGGACGGTGACGGCGAGCAGCGCGATGGCGAGGCCGAGCGCGGCGGCATCCGGCATCGTCACGAGGCCGATCGCGGCCGCGACGAAGCCGAGCATCTGCCCGAACCACTCGCTCATGCCGCGAGCTTACCCCGTTCGAATCGCCCGAACGGCTGCGTCGGGCCCCGGATGGCGCCAGTCGGGCGATTCGAAGGCGTACCGTCGGGGTATGGCGACAGAACTTCTGGGAGTCGAGCAGCCGATCGTGCTGGGGCCGTTCGGAGGCAACTCATCCGTGGCGCTGACGGCGGCGGTGAGTCAAGCCGGCGGACTCGGATCGTACGGGCTGTACGGCTACGACGGCGACCGGATCCGCGCTGTCGGGGCCGAGCTGCGCCGCGCCACCGACCGGCCCTTCGCCCTGAACATCTGGCTGCCGCTGGGGGACGAGGTCGCGCCGAACCCGCAGCACGCGGTGTTCGCGCAGGCGCTGGAGCCGTTCTACGAGGCCGTCGGGGTTCCGGTGCCGGCCCGGCCCGAGCGCTACGTCCCCGAGTTCGACGAACAGCTCGACGCGATCTGGGAGGTCGCCCCGGCGGTGCTGAGCGTCGTGTTCGGGGTGCCGTCCGCCGCTCTCGTCGCCGAAGCGCGCGACCGCGGCATCCGGGTCGTCGGCACCGCCACCACCGTCGCCGAGGCGGTCGCGCTCGCCGAGGCCGGAGTCGATGCGGTCGTCGCCTCGGGAGCCGAGGCGGCCGGGCACCGCGTGTCGTTCCTGCGCCCCGCAGCGGAGTCGCTCGTCGGCACGATCGCGCTCGTGCCGCAGGTCGTGGACGCGGTCGACGTGCCGGTCATCGCCGCCGGCGGGATCGCGGACCGCCGCGGCGTCGCTGCGGCCTTCGCCCTCGGGGCCTCCGGCGTGCAGGTGGGCACGGCGTTCCTCGCGACGGCCGAGTCGGCCGCGACGGCAGCGCACCGCGATGCCATCCGGACCACTGCCGCCGACGAGACCGTGCTGACCAGGGCGATGAGCGGACGCCTCGCCCGGGGAGCACGCAACCGCGCCGTGCGGGCGATCGAGGCGAGCGGCACGATCGCCCCGTTCCCCATGCAGAACTGGCTCACCGGACGCTTCCGCACGCCCGCCGGGGAGCAGAACCTCGGCGAGCTGCAGTCGCTCTGGATGGGGCAGGCGGCTCCTCTCGCCCGCGGGACGACCGCCGTCGATGTCTTCGCGGAGCTCGCGGCTGGTGTCCCCGGCCGGTGACGAACGCCATGTTTCTGGCTAGAATGGCGTCATGTCCACGCAGAACGTCCTGGAGGCGCGCAACAACCTCTCGCGCCTGATCGCCGAGTCCCAGGCGGGGGAGGACGTCGTCATCACGAAGCGCGGGACTCCGGTCGCCCGCCTGGTCCCCATCGGGCCCGTCGACGCGGTGCGGAGCGGGCGCCTCCTCGTCGAGTGGATCGACGAGCATCCGCTTCCGCCCCGGCTCGCTCGGACCGCCGAGGAGCTGGATGCCCGGATCGACGAGAACCGGGACGCCTGGGAATGATCTATCTCGACTCGTGCATCCTCATCTGTGCGGTGGAGGACGCCGGCCCGAGAGGCGACGCGGTGCGGCGGGCCCTCCGCGAGGTGGATGTCGCGGTGGCCTCCAGTGCGCTGGCGCTCCACGAGTGCCTCGTGCTGCCCGCGCGCGAGCGCAATCCGGAGCTGCGCGACCGGTACCTGGCTCTCTTCGAGCGGATGGAGACCGTCGCACTCGATGCGGCCGCGTTCATCCGGTCGGCCGAGCTCCGGGCCGACTTCGGGCTGAAGACCCCTGACGCGCTGCACCTCGCCGCCGCCCAGCTGTCCGGGTGCACGGAGCTGTGGACGAACGACAAGCGCCTCGCAGCCGCGTCGCACGGGCTCGCCGTGGACATCCTCGACCGCTGAGCGGCGGAGGGCTACAGGATGACGGTCGAGCGGCCGTGCACGATCACACGGTCCTCGGCATGCCACTGCACGGCCCGGGCGAGGACCAGGCGCTCCACGTCGGCGCCCCGGCTCTGCAGCTCGGCCGCGGACTCGGAGTGCGTGACCCGCGTGACGTCCTGTTCGATGATCGGGCCCTCGTCGAGGTCTGCGGTGGCGTAGTGCGCCGTCGCGCCGATCAGCTTCACGCCGCGCTCCTTCGCCCGCGCGTACGGGTTCGCGCCGATGAACGCGGGCAGGAACGAGTGGTGGATGTTGATGACCGGAGCCTCGAGCCGCGTGATGAAGTCGTCGCTGAGGATCTGCATGTACCGGGCGAGCACGACGAGGTCGACATTGCCGCGGAGGAGGTCGAGCTGGCGCTGCTCCATCGCCTGCTTGTCCGTCGAGGGGATGTGCACGAACGGGACGCCGAACGAGCGGACCGCCTCGGCGAGGTCGGGGTGGTTCGAGACGACCATGGTGATGTCGATGTCCAGCTGTCCGCGCTGCGTGCGCCACAGCAGCTCCATGAGGCAGTGGTCGTACTTCGAGACGAAGATCGCGACGCGCTTGCGGCGGGCGACGTCGTGCAGCGACCACTCCATGCCGAAGCGCTCGGCGACCGTCGCGATGTCGGCTTCCAGCGCGGGACGCGCGGCGGCCAGCCCGTCGAGGTGGATGACGGTGCGCTGGAAGAACCGGCCTCCCTCGGAGTCGGTCGAATGCTGGTCGAGCGAGATGATGTTCGCCCCGTGCTGGGCGAGCACGCCGGCGACCGCGGCGACGATGCCGGGCTGATCGTCGCAGGCGATCAGCAGTCGGGCGGTATCGGGCTGGGTCATGGCTGCTCCTCGGGGTGTGCATCGATTCTGCCGTGAAGCGCGGGTGGGGAGCGAATCGCGGGCGTCGTCGCTACCCTGAGACCGTGGATGCGAGCGACGTCGGGCTGGTGCTGATCCCGCTGCTGGCGGTGGCCGCGCCACTTCTCGCCCGCGGGGTGCGTCCGCTCGTCCGGGTGCCGATCGTCGTCTTCGAGCTCGTCCTCGGCATCCTCGTCGGGCCGGCGCTGCTGGGCTGGGTGGAACCGGGACCGGTGCTGGAGAAGCTCAGCGACTTCGGCCTCGCCGTGCTGTTCTTCATCGCCGGTTCGGAGATCGACTTCCGTCAGGTGTCGGGGAGGCCGCTCGTCCGGGCGTCGCTCGGCTGGCTGCTCAGCGTGCTGCTGGGCATCGGCCTCGGGTTCTTCTTCGCCCCCGGCGAGGGCATGGTCGTGATCGGCATCGCCCTCAGCTCGACGGCCCTCGGCACCCTCATGCCGATCCTTCGTGACGCGAAGGAGCTGGACACCCCGTTCGGGCACGCCATCAGCACGATCGGCGCGGTCGGGGAGTTCCTGCCGCTCATCGCGATCTCGATCTTCCTCAGCACCCGCGCGACGCCGCTCGCGACCGCGGTGCTGCTGACCTTCGTCGTCCTGGCCGGGCTCGCCGTCCTCCTCGCCCGCCGCATGCCGCACGGGCGCCTGCACGGCTTGGTGCGCGCGACGCTGCACACCTCCGACCAGTTCGGGGTGCGGTTCGTCATCCTCCTCATCGCCGCGCTGGTCGGTCTCAGCGTGATGCTGGATCTGGACATGCTGCTCGGCGCCTTCGTCGCCGGTGCGATCTGGCGCATCATCATGGCGCGCGCACCGGAGAAGGACGCGGAGGACGTCGAGAGCAAGATCGAGGGCATCGCCTTCGGGTTCCTCGTCCCGGTGTTCTTCGTCTACACCGGCGTGACGTTCGACCTGGAGGCGCTGCTGGCGTCCCCCTCCGCGATGTCGCTGGTGCCGGTGTTCCTGCTGGCGCTCCTGGTGATCCGCGGATCGGCCGCTCAGCTCTCGGCGCCGACCGGCGCGAGCCGCCGAGACCGGGCCGCGCTCGGTCTGCTCGCCGCCACCGGCCTGCCGATCATCGTGGCCGTCACGGCGATCGGCGTGGACCAGGACATGCTCGACTCCGGGACCGCGGCCGCCCTCGTCGGGGCGGGCATGCTGTCGGTGCTCCTGTATCCGCTGATCGGGATGACCCTTCACGGCGATCGCGCGCAGGTCGCCGGTCCGCGCCTCGCCGACCAGACCACGCTGGGGGAACTGTGACCACCGCTTCCGCGTTGCTGACGCGCGCCGTGCAGGAGCTCGCCGGCGCTCCCCAGGAGGGGCTCGGCGAGGAGAAGGACTCGCGCTGGCGCGGGCGTCGGATCGTCCGTGTCGGCGAGGCCTGGCACCTGGGCGTGCTCCTGCTCACGGACACACATGCGCTGGCGACGGCGGAGGTGCTGCGTGCCGCCGACCCCGGACGGCGGGGATACACCGCCGAGTCGGCGCGGGCACGGGCCGAGCGTCGCGCGCTGGCCCTCCGCGGCGGCTTCGGAGAGGGCGATGTCGTGCACGTCGGCTGGAGTGTGATCGACGTCGACGCGGTCGACGCCGGCGGTACCTCCGGTCCTCTCGCGCTCGTCGACGGCGTGCCGTCCGTGCGCTGGAGTCAGGCGGGCGGGTTCATGCCGCTGGAGGCCTACCTGCGCGAGCGCATCCCGCTGCTCCGCGGCGACGCGCCGTCCTGATCTCAGCCGACGCTCCCGGGACCCGAACACCAGCCCGCCCAGCCGGCGATGCCATTCCTGGCTAGTCCGTCGGCGGAGCGTTGTGACGCAACCAGTGCGCACGGTTCTTCTTGTACTCCCGCATCATGTACAGATACCAGGCCACCGCCGGCGCGGCCCCGATGATCCCGAGCGCGCCCATCCACTGTGGATGCATCACTGACAGTGCGACCGCTGCGGCGAGCACGATGAAGACCGCGATGGTGGCGATGAGATGCCCCACCGGTCGTGTCACCGTGTGGAACCAGGGATCTTTCATCGGCACGGCCCTCCAGAGTCAGCGTCCACCCACCAGTACAGCGTGCTACCGTCGCCCTGGACTTCGACCGCGGCACCCGCGCCGAAGTCGTAGTCGAACACCTCCGTCTGGCTTACGTCGGTGATCACAGTACTGATGCGAGTGGCGTCTTCCTCGGCCGACACGTTTACGGACGGCACCTGTGCGTCGCCCGGATATGTCACCGTTCCATCTTCACTCACCACGGGGTGCATACTTCATGCCCTTCGAGGACATCCCCGCATTCTGCCGTCGACGGCAGCCTCTGCGACCCGGGTATGGCTCAGCCGAAGAGCTCGGCGAAGCGGCGGAGCAGGGCGGCGCCCTCGGTGACGGAGGCCGCGAGCACCTGCTGCTGCACCGCGTCGAACCGGTCGGGATCGAAGTAGCCCGTGGTGCGGTAGAACGTCATGCGGTCGGCGAAGTCGCGCGGCGTCGGCTCGGGGTGGAACTGGGCGGCGTACAGGTGGGTGCCCACGCGGTAGGCCTGCACGGGGCACGTCGCGTTGGTGGCGAGCAGGACGGCCCCGGGCGGGGTCGCCGCGGCACTCTCCTTGTGCGCGGTGAACACCGTGAGCGCGGGGCCGGAGGGGCCGAACACGGGATCGACCGCGCCGTCGGGCGTCGTATCGATGACCGTCGCGCTCGCCGGCTCCGGCATGGTCGTCACGACCTCGCCGCCGAGGAGCCGGGTGAGCACCCCGATGCTGAAGCAGGTGAAGAACGCGGCGATCCGCTGCTCCGCGGCCGCGCGGGCGAGCGTCTCCAGGTCGGCTTCCACGCGTCGCTGCACCGGGGTCTTCTCGACATCCGTGACGTTGAACGGGGAGCCGCCGATGACGACCCCGCGGTATCGATCCAGGTGGGCCGCGGTCAGCGGCTCGTGGAGCAGGTCGAGACGATCGACCACGTCGACTCCGAGCGCCCGCCGGAACGAGGCGTGCTCGGCATCCGCCGCCCCGGTCTCGGGTCGCACGCAGACGTAGAGAAGCGAGGCCATCAGGCGATTCTAACGAGGGGGCGGACCGGCTCCCGCCCGCTCAGCGGGACGAGTTCGCGGTGCGGCCACGGACGATCCCGACGAACGTCTCCACATCCGGCGTCGTGCGGGCACGGGGCCAGGCGAGGGCGACCGTCGAGACCGGACCGTCGGCCAGGATGCGGTGATCCACGTCCTTCCGGTGGTGCAGACGGGCGAGCGACATGGGCACGATGACTACGCCCACCCCGGTCGCCGCGGTGGCGATCGCGTCGGCCGTGGACAGCGGTCCGACGCGGGCAGGGGCGGTGCCCGGAAGGTCCAGCGGTCCGAGCACATCGTCGGAGAGCGGGAGTACCACTTCGCCGTCGAGGTCGGCCGCCGTCAGCTCATCGGCGGCGAGGAGGTGGGAGTCGGTCGACGCGACCACCACCGGGACCTCGTCGTAGAGCGCGATCACGTGCAGGGCGTCGTCGGTGAGCGGCAGCCGCACGAGGGCGGCGTCGAGATCGTCCAGGGCGTCGCGCTGGGCGGCGACCTCGACGGGGACGAGCTCGAGGCTCACGTGGGGCAGACGCCGCTTCCAGGTGTCGATCCACTTTCCGGGCGTCGCCCCGGGTACGGCGCCGAGGCGGAAGGTGCGCGGCTCCTCCGGCGCAGGGGCCGGGGCGTCGAACACCACCTTCTCGGCGCGGGGCGTGCGGCGGGGTGCCGCGGCCGCCTGGCGAGAGCCGCCGCCCGTGGTGCGGCCCCGGCGGGCGGGGGAGCCCTTGCCGGAGCCCTTCGCGGGTCGTCGTCCCTGGTGTGCCATGGGGTCCAGGCTACTCGGCGGCGTCGACGGGATCGGCCGGGGCGTCGACGGGATCGGCCGGGGCGTCGGTGGATGAGCGCCGCTGGGCATGCCGGAGCAGTCCGGCCAGCCCGCCCACGAGCAGCAGCGCTCCCGCGGTGAGGAGCACGATCGTGAGGAGGGTGGCCGGGGTCATCGTCCCGATCGCCTCGGCCAGCGCGTCGCGACGGCCGCCGTCCGTGAGGAACCACAGGAATCCCGCGGCGATCGCGGCGAACGTGACGCCCCAGATGATGGATGCCCAGCGCACGCGGGGTGCGGTCATGGTGTCGGTGCTCATTCCTGGCCCTCCTCGGGGTCCTGCAGGGTCACGACGATCACGCCGCTCGCCTGCTCGATCGTCACGGGCTGGATGGTTCTCGGAGAACCGGTGCCGACGGAGATGTTCTCGCTGAGCACGTTCTCGTCGCCGCGCGGCGTGGGGGTGTAGGTGCCGGTGTTCATGACCGTCGGGTCGTCCGGATCGATCTGGATCCAGCTCACCTCCACGTCGTCGCCGACGGTGCCGCGCAACTGCAGCTGGACCCCGGCGTCGACCAAGATCTCGGTCCGCCCCGAGCCCTTCTCGATCTCGATCGGGCGGGGACCGCCGTCGTGCGGGTAGAGCTCGAGGTACAGGTCGCCGAACGGCTGCCGGACCTGCGCCTCCTGATTGTTGGTGAGCGAGGCGTACCCCAGGGTGACGCCGGGCATGGTCGACAGGAACCCGGTGACGAGTCCGGCGGCGAGCGTCACGACCGTGGCGAACGCGAGGGCGCCGCTGCGCCGACGGAGTGCGCCGGCCAGGATCATCGACAGTGCCAGCACGAGCGCGCCGGACAGCAGCCCGAGCGCGCCCCCCAGGCCCTCGCCCACCGCGAGCCCCACCCCGGCGCCGACGACGATCGCGAGTCCGAGGGCGGCGATCACGAACGCGAAGCCGGCGCGCGGGTTCGAGGCACGACGCAGGCGCCGGCGCTCCGCGGCCGCGGCGGCGAACTCGGCCGCCTCGGCCTGCCGCTCCCGGCGCAGCTGATCGCGGGCGGCGCGCTCCGCATCCTGCTGCTGACGGCGCCACGCCTGGTCCTGCTCCTTCCAGGCCGCGTGCTGCACCCGCCAGGCCTCGAGGGCCACCGGGTCCTGCGTGCCGGGCGGCAGCGGCGCGGGAGGCACGGGGATGGCGAGGACGTCGGTGGCGACGTTCGCGGCGAGCGGCGCGACGGGAACCGTCGGAGCCGTCTCCGGCGTCGTCGGCGCCGGAGGAGTGGCGTCCGCCCCCGTGGCGGGACCCGAACCCGCGAGGGGGGCGGACGCGGCCGGGGCCGCCGGATCTGCGGAAGCCCCCGGCAGATCCGGCGCGGAAGCGCCCGGGGTGCGGCGCGCGGCACGCACGATGAGGAAGAGCAGAGCGGCGGCGAGGATGAGGCCCACCACCCAGGTGAACGTCGACAGCGCCGACCAGCCGTCGTAGCCGAGACCGAAGAGGCGCCCGGTGAGCGGGGCCGTCGGGAAGAGGCCGATCACCGCCATCGCCAGGATGCCGAGCTGCACCGGGTCGTACCGGCGCTGCAGCAGGTCGCGCAGATGCACCCGGCCATCGACATCGGGCAGCACGGCCCAGGCGAGCGCGTACAGGAACAGGGCGGGGAGGCCGAACAGGGCCGCCACGACGAGGATGCCCCGGACGATCAGCGGGTCGATGCGCAGCCGGATCGCGATGCCGGCGGCCACGCCGCCCAGCCACCCGTCCGTGCGCACGACGCCCAGACCGGCGACCCACAGCAGGAAGCGCTCGGCCCCGCGGGGGGCGCGAGGAGCGCCCGGCGTCGGCGCGGCGGGCTCGGCGGGCGGGGGCGGGGCGGTCGGAATCGTCATGAGTCGATCCTCCCGGTCGGCGGCGCAGCGATGCCATGGGGGGATCCCCTGAGCGCACCCTGATTCCCGCCCTGGGAGGTCCCCCCATCGCGACGCGGATGGTTGGATGACGGTATGCCCTCCGCCGTCCCCGCGCCCCCCGGTTCCCTGCCGGCGACCGCGCGGCCGGCACTGACCCGCGACCGCGACAGCCTCGCGACGGGCGTGAGCGCGGGACTCGCACGACATCTCGGCGTGCGCGTCGGCCTCGTGCGGGCGTTCTTCCTCTCCCTCACGCTGTGCGGCGGCGCCGGCCTGCTCCTCTACGCCTGGTGCTGGACGTTCATGCCGTGGGCGGAGGGGACGACGGCACCCACGCGACGGCTTCCGGTCGCCTGGCTCCTGCTCATCCCTGCGGCCATCGGCGCCCTCGTCGTCGTGGGCTGGCGCGGCGGCAGCGACTGGCTGACCGGCTCGATCCCTCCGGGGGCGGCGGCCGTGGTCGTCGGGGGCACAGCCGTGTGCGCGACCGCGTCCGGGCTGTGGGCGACGCTCGTCGACCGCACCGACACCGCACGCGGGCCCCGGCACACCACCACCGTGCGCATCGTCGCCGTGCTGCTCCTCGGCCTCGTGTTCGTGCTGCTGCTGTCGTGGCCCATCGCGCGCTCCGGCGTCGTGCTCGTGCTGCTCCCGCTGGCCGGGCTGGTCGCGGTGGTGGCCTCGGCCCTCATCCCGCGATGGCGGGAACTCGCCGGCGAGCGGGTGCGTCGCATCCGCGAAGAGCAGCGCAGCGTCATGGCCGCCCACCTGCACGACTCCGTGCTGCAGACGCTCGCCCTCATCCAGAATCGGGCCGGGGCGTCGAGCGAGGCGGCCCGCCTCGCCCGGGCGCAGGAACGGGAGCTGCGCGCGTGGCTCTACGACGGGGATGCGCCGGCGGACAGCGACCTGCCGACCGACCTGCGCGACTACGCGGCGGCGCTGGAGATCGACCACCCGGTCCGGATCGACGTGGTCTCGGCCGGGCTGTCGGCGGAACGGGCGAGCGGCGAGCTGGCCGCCGCGGCGCGCGAGGCGATGCTGAACGCCGCGCGGCACGCCGGCGGCGAGATCTCGGTGTACATCGAGGGGCGCATCGACGGGGTCGACGTGTTCATCCGGGATCGCGGTCCCGGGTTCCGGCTCGCCGACGTGCCCGGCGATCGCCTCGGTGTGCGGGAGTCGATCATCGGCCGCCTGCGCCGCGCCGGCGGCACGGGTTCCGTCCGCAGCGACGACGCCGGCACCGAGGTGCATCTGTGCCTGCCCACGACCACCCCGTCCCCGGAGCGGGGCGCCGTCCGTCAGGAGCCCCGTGGCTGACCGCCTCCGCGTCGTGATCGTCGACGACCACTCGATCTTCCGCTCGGGCCTGCGGGCAGACCTCGACGCGAGTGTCGAGGTGGTCGGCGAAGCGGCAGACGTCCCGGCGGCGATCGCCGTGATCGCGGAGACCGCACCCGATGTGGTGCTGCTCGACGTGCACCTCCCCGGAGGGCCGGGCGACGACGCGGCCGGTGGTGAGGCCGTCATCCGCGGCTCGGCAGCGACGGCCACGCGCTTCCTCGCCCTGAGCGTGTCGGACGCGGCGGCCGACGTCGTCCGGGTCATCCGCGCCGGTGCGCGCGGCTACATCACCAAGGGCTCATCCGGAGGCGAGGTGAGCGACGCCGTGCGCGCGGTCGCCGAGGGCGACGCGGTCTTCTCGCCGCGGCTCGCCGGCTTCGTGCTCGACGCCTTCGGTGCCGTCGCCGGCGAGACCGCCACCGCGACGGACGAACTCGACCGGCTCTCCTCCCGCGAACAGGAGGTCATGCGGCTGATCGCCCGCGGCTACGCCTACAAGGAGGTTGCGGCCGCGCTTTTCATCTCGATCAAGACCGTGGAGACGCACGTGTCGTCGGTGCTGCGCAAGCTGCAGCTCTCCTCCCGGCACGAACTGACGGCCTGGGCCTCGGAGCGCCGTCTGCTCTGAGCACGCCCGGTCAGGCGGCCAGCCAGAGGCCCTTCTGGTCGGTGGCGACGGTGAGTCCGGCCGCGACCGTCTCGTCGTCGCCGATCCGCGCGCCCCGCGCGATGCGGGCTCCCGCGCCGATGTCGGTGCGGACGCCGACGTGTGCGTGGTCGCCCACCGCGGCACCCTGTCCGACGTGCGCGTGAGCGTCGATGTACGCGCCCTCGCCGACCACGGCATCCTCGTCGATCCACGCGCCGCGGGCGATGATCGCGCCGGCTCCGACGCGCGCTCCCGGTTCGATGTAGGCGCCCGCCTCGATGTGCGCCTTCGGGTGCACCTTGGCGCCATGCGCGACGAGGCCACGGCCGTTGGCGTGCTTGCGGTACCGCAGCGTCGCTCCGTGGTCGTTCTCAATGTCGACGTAGTTCTTGCCCACGATTCCTCCCGTGCTCCGGAGTTCTCCGGATATATCAACAACCACGGAAGGGGGAGATTCATTCCCTCGGATGGATACCGGTCAGCGCTGGCAGCGCGGACACCAGAAGGTGATCCGTTCGCGGGTGGGATCCGCCCCCAGCTCGCCGCGCCGGATGAGCGTTCCACAGCGCCGGCAGGGGCGTCCCGCGCGTCCATAGACCCACGTGGCCTGCCCCGGGCGATCGACGCCCGTGAAGGTGCGGTTGCGGCGGTCGCGATTCGCGCGGATGGTGCGCACGCCCAGGTCGAGCAGAGCCGCGACGTCGACCTCCGGTGTCGGCGTGGTCGGCAGGATTCCACGGAGGAACAGGAGTTCTGCGGCGTACTCGTTGCCGAATCCCGCGACGTTGCGCTGGTCCAGGAGGGCGACGTGGATGGGGCGGGTGTCGGCGCCCAGACGCCGCGCCGCCTCCATCGGGTCCCAGTCGGCGGCGAGCGGATCGGGGCCGAGGTAGCCGACGAGGTCGTCCTCGTCGCGGGTGGGTACCACCTCCACCTCCGCGATGTCGACCCCCACCGCCTCCTGCTCCGCCGTGCCGACGATCGCGCGCACCTTGAACGCCGGATGCCGCCACTTCTCCCCGGGCCGATACACGAACCAGGCGCCGTCCATGCGCAGATGCGAATGCAGCGTGCTCTCGCCGATCCGCAGCAGGAGGTGCTTCCCGCGGGGCACCGCGCCGTGCACGCGCTGTCCCGTCAGATCGAGGGTGGCGAAACGCGGCACACGCAGGTCGAACCGCGTGACGTCGCCGCCCGCGAGCGCCTCGTCGAGGCGGCGCGCGGTGCGGAAGACGGTATCGCCCTCAGGCATCAGGCCGTCCCGCGAAGGGGACCGTGCGGTCCGGGCGCGGCCGCGACGGCGGCGAGCGGGGTGCGCGCCTGCATGTCGCGCGCCAGCATCGTGCTTCCGGCGACCGCGGCGGGCATCACCACGACCGCGCCGCCGGGAATGAGGAAGCACAGCTGCGTGGCCACCCCGAAGCCCAGCACCCGGGCGCGGCTGCCGGCGAACAGTGCGGCGCGGTCGGCCGGGCTGAGATCGCGGGCATCGAACGCACGGCCGGTCAGCTCGCGAGCGAGCAGGCGCCCGGTGAGCACGACACCGGAGACCGCGCCGAGGAAGCCGCCGATGCCGGGGACGAGGCCGATCAGCAGCACGAGGAGCGCGATCAGGATGCCCAGCACGACCAGGCGGAGCCCCTCGCCGACGGTGGTCCAGAAGCTGCCGCCATCCGCGGGAGGCGGATTGCCGAGATCACGCTCCACGGCGTGCCAGATGCGCTGGTAGAACGGGTCGCCGATCGTGAGGGTGAGGGCGCTGAACACCGAGCTGGCCAGCGCGAGTGCCGCGGCGACCACCACGAGGCCCACCGCGGTGCGCAGGAACCCGCGCCACGGCTCCGTCCACCCGTCGGCGAAGGGCGTGAGCCAGGCTGAGAGCGACGGCATCGACAGGATCAGCGGTACGAGAGCCGCGGCGAGGAGCACGAGCGCGATGATCGCGGGAACCAGCCCGAGCGCCATCAGCCCCGGGCGGGTGCGCCATACGCCGAACCCGCGGAACAGGGTGCGGATGCCGGCGGTGAACTCTCGGATCATGGCTCCAGGGTAGGGGTGGGTCGGTGGTGGTCGGGGTGATGCCGGCGTCAGACGGCCTTGCGGAGGGTGAAGCCGCGCGGGGTCTGCACGAACCCCGCCTCCTGCAGCGCCCGCCCGAGGATCGTGCCGTAGACGCCCTCGCCGTTCACCTTCTCGACGGTGAGGGTATCGAGACGACGTTCCCTGGCCGTGGTCGCGAGGTCGGCGGCAGCGGCCTGGAGCACCTCCTCGTCGTCCGTGAAGCACAGCACCGTCCGTCCGCCGCGCTCGAGCGACAGGACGAGGGCGCCGTCGACGAGCACCACGAGCCCGCCGGCCTTGCGCCCGGGGCGATGCGAGACGCCCTCGAGCTTCGGCCAGCCCAGCGCCGCGCCGTAGGGGTTGGCGGGGTCGGTGGCCGCCAGGGTGACGGCCTTCCGCGGTGGCGGATCGGCGAGACCGGCGTACGTGCGGAGACGGTCGACCGTGGCCGAGGCCGCGAACTGCGCGGCGCCGAGCTTCTCGATCACGTAGCCGCGGCGGCAGTGCCCGGCCTCCTCGAACCCGGCCAGCACGCGGTACGCCTGGGCGAAACCACCGGGGACGCCCTCCGACTGCACGGCACCGCGGGTGACCACTCCGTAGCGGTCGAGGAGCAGTCCGGCGGTGACGGTCGCGCGCCGCGCCGGATCGGTCTCGACCTCGGGGAGCAGCGACCACCGACCGCCGATGGAGGTCGGGCGCGGGGCCGTCCGCGTGAGGGACATGCCGCGATAGGTGCGCGCGCGCGGCGCGCGGCGCTTGACCTTGTGGGCCTGCGAGCCCCCGGTCAGCAGCGAGCGGATCGGCGCGAACGTGTCGTTCGTCACGTGACCCGACCAGGTCAGCGACCACAGGGCCTCCAGCACCGACTGCTCGTTCTCGGCCCCGGTCATCTCCTTGAGCTGCGCGGCGAAGTAGGCGCCGCCCGCCGCGAGGGCCGCGAGCAGGCGGGCCTCCAGAGACTCCGCGGCGATCTCCGCGTCCGGATCGGGCAGGGTGAACGGGGCGAGGTCGGCCGGGTGCAAGGAGACCCACCCGTCGCGTCCGGGGAGCGTGCCGTGCCCGGACCAGATCACCTCGCCGGCGGCGGTGAGCTCGTCCAGCATCGACGGCGAGTAGTCGCGCACCCGCGACGGCAGGACCAGCGACTCCCAGGCGCTGGCAGGGATGGGTACGCCGGCGAACTGCTCGATCACGGTCAGCACGCCGTCGATGCCCTCCGGGGGGCGGCCGAGATGCTGCCAGTCCGGCAGGAAGCGCGCGTAGGCCTCCGGTGACACCGGCTCGACGGATCCGCGGATCGCCGCGAGCGACCGCATGCGCAGCCGGCGCAGCACCTCGGTGTCGCACCATTCGATGTCGTCGCCGCTGCCCGCCGCCGTGGGCAGGAAGTACCCGCTCGTGAGGCGTCCGCTCGTCTCCAGGCGCTGCAGGGTGTGCCGGGCGACGGCCGTGCCGAGTCCGAACCGCTCCGCGACAGCGGCGGTCGTGAAGGGGCCGTGGGTGCGGGCGTGACGGGCCACGAGGTCGCCGAGGGGGTCCGCCAGGGGCTCGAGGAAGGCCACGGGGATTCCGGTCGGCAGGGCCGCCCCGAGCGCGTCGCGCAGACGCCCGGCGTCCTCGATCGCCGCGACCCTCGCCACCCCGGCGATCGTGACCGGGATCGCTCGTCGCGCGGTCACGAGGTCGTCGAGCAGCGTCGCCGCGGTCGCCCCGCCGAGCGAGTCCGGATCGAGGCGTGCCGCCACCTCGTCGGCATCGAGCGGGCCGAGCAGCCGGAGCAGGTCGGCGACGCCCTCCAGGCCGCGCGCCCGACGTTCCGGATCGAGCCGCTGGGCCTCCCGCTCGAACTGGGCGATGACATCGGGGTCGAGGAGCTCGCGCAGCTCGACCGTGCCCAGCAGTTCGCCCAGCAGCGCCGGATCGACGGACAGCGCGGCCGCGCGGCGCTCGGCCAACGGCGAGTCGCCCTCGTACATGAACGCCCCGACGTAGCCGAACAGGAGGTCGCGCGCGAAGGGCGAGGGCTGCCCCGGCTGTGTCTCGACGAGGCGGATGCGGCGGTCGGCGATGCTCGTCGCGAGCTTTCGCAGCGACGGCAGGTCGTAGACGTCCTGCAGCACCTCGCGGAGGGTCTCCAGGATCACGGGGAAGGTCGGATGCCGGCGCGCGACCTCGAGCAGCTGGGCCGAGCGCTGGCGCTGCTGCCACAGCGGCGTGCGGCGGTTGGGGTTCGTCCGGGGCATGAGCAGCGCCCGCGCGGCGCACTCCCGGAACCGCGAGGCGAACAGTGCCGAGCCCCCGACCTCCTGCGTGACCAGCTGCTCCAGCTCATCCGGATCGAAGACGAAGAGCTCCGCACCGGGTGGCTCCGACTCGGCATCGGGGATGCGGACGATGATGCCGTCGTCGCTCGCCACCGCGGAACCCTCGACGCCGAGACGCTCTCGCACCCGCGCATTGATCGCGAGCGCCCACGGCGCATGCACCTTCATGCCGTACGGGGAATGCAGGATGACGCGCCAGTCGCCGACCTCGTCGTGTCCGCGCTCCACCGTCAGCGTGCGATCGGTCGGCAGGGTGCCCGTGGCCTCCCGCTGCTCGGAGAGATGCGCGAGGAGGTTGGCGCGCGCCTGCTCGTCGAGCCCGGCCGCGATGAGCCGCTGCTCCGCCTTCTCCGGCTTCGCGGCGGACACCTCGCGGGAGAACGCCCCGAGCGCCTCGCCCAGCTCGAACGGGCGACCGATGCCGTCGCCGTGCCAGAACGGCACCTTTCCCGGCTGCCCGTAGGCGGGGATGACGTTGACCCGGTCGTGGGTGATCTCGGCGATGCGCCAGCTCGTGGTGCCCAGGGTGAACACGTCGCCGACGCGGGACTCGTAGACCATCTCCTCATCGAGCTCTCCCACCCGGGCGCCCGTGGAC
This sequence comes from Microbacterium sp. BLY, assembly GCF_017939615.1. NCBI lineage: Bacteria > Bacillati > Actinomycetota > Actinomycetes > Micrococcales > Microbacteriaceae > Microbacterium > Microbacterium sp. BLY. Next base: position 264,910 of record NZ_JAGKSR010000001.1, on the reverse strand, counting down.
TCGCCCGCCACGAAGACCCCGAAGAGGCCGCGGTCCGGGATGGTGCCGCCGCTGGTCACCGCGATCCGCTGCGCGCCGGGGCGGCCCGTGAGCGTGCCGGCGTCGCGATCCCAGACGAGCCGCGGGCGCAGCTCGGCGAACTCGTCGGAGGGGAAGCGCCCGGCCAGCAGATCGAGCGTGGCCTCGTACGCCGAGCGGGGGAGGGACTGGAAGGGGGCCGAGCGGCGCACCGTCTCGAACCACTCCTCCACGCTGATGGCGCCGAGGGCGCTGGCCGCGACGGTCTGCTGGGCGAGGATGTCGAGCGGGTTGCGCGGCACCTGGATCGCCTCGATCTTCCCCGCCAGCATCCGCTCCGTCACGATCGCCGTGTGCAGCACGTCGCCCCGATGCTTGGGGAACAGGGCCGCACGGCTGATCTCGCCGACCTGGTGTCCGGCGCGACCGACGCGCTGGAGCCCGGAGGCGGCGGACGGCGGCGCCTCCACCTGGATCACGAGGTCGACGGCGCCCATGTCGATGCCGAGCTCCAGGCTGCTCGTGGCGACCACGCAGCGGAGCACCCCCGACTTCAGCTCCTCCTCGACCTGCGCGCGCTGCTCCTTCGACACCGATCCGTGGTGGGCCTTGGCGAGCACCGGGTCGGCCCCGGCGGTCGAGCCTGCCTGCGCCATCATCGCAGCGGGCACGGCCGGTTCCGGAAGTGCGACCCCGGTCCGCTCCGCGTAGATCTCGTTCAGCCGTCCGGTCAGCCGTTCGGCGAGGCGGCGGGAGTTCGCGAAGACGATGGTCGAGTTGTTCTGGAGGATGCGGTCGACGATCGCCTCCTCGACATGCGGCCACACCGATCCGGTGACCTCGGTATACTCCGCATCGATTCCGGGAGCCTCCGGTGGTGCCCCGGGAGGGGGTGGGGGGTTGGTCATGTCGTCCATCGGCACGACCACGCCGAGCTCGAAGGTCTTCGATGCCGGGGGAGCCACGATCTCGACCGGGTCGGCGCCACCGAGGAACCGCGCCACCTCGTCGATCGGGCGCACGGTCGCCGAGAGGCCGATGCGCTGCGCAGCGGTCTCCGCGCCGTGGGACCGGCGGAGCGCATCGAGGCGCTCCAGGCTCACCGCGAGGTGCGCGCCGCGCTTGGTGGCGGCGACCGCGTGCACCTCGTCGATGATGACCGTGTGCACGTCGCGCAGGGTGTCGCCGGCCCGGCTCGTGAGCATGAGGTACAGCGACTCGGGCGTGGTGATGAGGATGTCGGGCGGATCGGACACGAGCTTGCGGCGGTCGCTCGACGTGGTGTCGCCCGAGCGGACACCCACCGTGATGCCGGGGGCGGTGAGACCGAGTCGGCGCGCGGACTGGCCGATGCCGATGAGGGGTGAGCGCAGGTTGCGCTCCACGTCCACGCCGAGGGCCTTCAGCGGGGAGATGTAGAGGATCCGCGTGCGGGACCCGTCCTTCTTCGGCTCCTCCGGGAGGTCGGCGCGCTCGCGGAACACGCTGTCGATCGCCCAGAGGAACGCCGACAGGGTCTTGCCGGAACCCGTCGGGGCGACGACGAGCGCGTGCTTGCCGGCGGAGATCGCCTCCCACGCGCCCGCCTGCGCCGGCGTGGGTGCGGTGAAGGCACCCCGGAACCAGTCCTGCGTGGCCGGGGTGAAGCGGTCGAGCACGTCGCTCATGCCTCCATCATTCCCGACCCCACCGACATCCGGCCCGGACCTTGACACCCACCGGCCCCCCGCACGACCCCGCTCCGCCCGCACGACCGAACCGCGGTTCCGGTCGTGCGGGCGGAGCGAGGTCGTGCAGGCGGAACGGGTGGTGACGTCACCCCACCTCCTGCAGATGCCCCTCCGCATCGATCTCGAGGGTGAGGTCGAGGTCGAGCCGGGCGAGGAAGGCGTCGTCGTGACTCACCACGAGCACGGCCCCGCGATACGCCCGCAGCGCCTCGACGAGCTGGTCGACCGTGTCGAGGTCGAGGTTGTTGGTCGGCTCGTCGAGGACGACGAGGTGTGGAGCCGGGTCGGTGAGGAGCAGCCGGGCCAGGGCCACCCGGAACCTCTCTCCGCCGGACAGCGCCGACACCGGGCGGTCGGCCGTGCCGCCCCGGATGAGGAATCGCGCGAGCCTGTTGCGGAGCTCCTTCTCGGGCACCTGGGGAGCCGCGGCCGCGATGTTCTCGACGACGGACCGGTCCTCGTCGAGACCGTCCACCCGCTGCGGCAGGTAGCCGATCCGCTCGGTGAGCGCCTCGGCCCGGAGCTCCGGCCGTTCACAACTCAGGAGATCGGTGCCGTTTTCCGCCGCGGGGGTCTGATCCGGGCGGGCCGCACCCTCTTCTCCTGAGTTGTGAACGGGTCCGGAGACCAGCCGCTCCAGGAGCGTCGTCTTGCCGGCGCCGTTGCGGCCGATGAGGGCGACGCGCTCCGGTCCCTGGATCACCCATGAGCGCTCCGGCCCGCCGAGCTCGGCGATCCGGCGGCTCCGCGACACCTCGGGATCCGGCAGCTCGATCTTCATGGAGGCATCGGAGCGGACCCGTCGTCCCGCCGCATCGTGCGCGGCGCGGGCGGCCTCCTCCTTCCCACCGACCTCGGTGCGCAGCTTGCCGGCGGTGACCTCGGCGGCCATCTTCCGGCCGTGCGCGATGATCTTGGGGACGCGCTTCTCGACTTCGGCTTTCCTGGCGGTCCGAGCCCGGTGGGCGAGCTTGACCTCCGCCTCGATCCGCTGCCGCTTCTCCTTGCGGAGCGCCTGCGCGGCGGTGACCTCGGCCTGCTTCGCGGCGTCCTGCTCGGCATCCAGCCAGGCGCGCCATTCCGAGTAGGGTCCTCCGAACACGGAGAGGCTGCGGCCGTACAGCTCGGCGGTGTCGTCCATCAGCTCGAGGAGCGCGAGGTCGTGGCTCACGACGATGAGCGTGCCCTTCCAGCTCTGCACCATCGACGCGAGGGCCGCCCTGGCGTCGCGGTCGAGGTTGTTCGTGGGCTCGTCGAGGAGCGTGATCGGTGCGCGTCGCAGCCGGATCCCGGCGATCGCGACGAGCACGGCCTCTCCGCCCGACAGCTCCCCGACCGTACGGTCGAGGAAGTCGGGGGCGAGCCCGGCCTCCGCGAGGGAGGCCTCCGCCCGCGCCTCGACGTCCCAGTCGTCGCCGACCGCGTCGAAGTGCGCGGGGTCGACATCGCCCGCGGTGATGGCCCGCACGGCGTCGAGGGCCGGGGCCACCCCGAGGAGGTCGGCCACCCGGCGGTCCACGTCGAGCGTGAGCTGCTGGGGGAGGAAGGCGACCTCGCCCGAGGTGCTGAGAGAGCCGGAGGTCGGGGTGAGCTCCCCGGCGATGAGCCGGAGGAGGGTGGACTTGCCGGCGCCGTTGCGGCCGACCAGTCCCGTGCGCCCGGCGCCGAAGGCCCCGGACACGCCGTCGAGCGCGACCGTGCCGTCCGGCCAGGTGAAGGAGAGGCGGTCGAGGACGACCGCGGCGTGCGAGGAAGAGGGCTGTGACATGGGTGTCTCCTGTCGAGTGCGAGGGTGCACTGACACCGAGCCCCTGCCGGTCCGTGGAGTCACGGGAAGCGGAGGAGAGGGTCTGCCGGGGAGTCGGCGATCGTCGGGTCAGCGCGCGGGATGAGAGGCGCGGAGGCGACGGATCAGATCAAAGGACTTCCAGACACGGCGGACAGGACGCCCCGACGATACCCGGGCGTGTCGCGCCGCGCAACTCCCGGGCGTGTCGCGGGTCCGCCGCGCGGGGGATGCGGCGCCGGCCGAGGGCTCCTACCGTGGAGGCATGGCAGACCACGGCACCCCCAGTCCCGAGGAGATGCGCGCACGGACGGGCCTCGGCGTCGGTCTCGCGCTCGGCGTGGCCATCGGCGTCTCGATGGGGATGGCGCTGAACAACTGGGTCCTCGGTCTGGCCATCGGGATCTCGATCGGCATCCCGCTGTCCGTGGCCTTCCGCGGCTCCGGGGGTGGCACCGCGGACGGATCGGAGGACGCCGATGGCACCGACGACCCGCACCCCGGTGACGACGCTCAGGACGGGCGCGGCTCCTCCGCCTGATCCTCGCCGAGCCCTTCGAGCCAGGTCGTGAGGAACCGGTGCACGTCGCCCAGCTCCTCCTCGGAGATGCTGTGGGTGAGTCCGCTGTAGACACGACCGGACAGGGACGCGTGCGCGGGGAGCCACTGCGCCGTGTGGTCGATCAGCGGCAGGGGGATGACGTCGTCGTGCGTCCCGCGACCCCAGAAGACCGGCGGGCGCACCTCCGCGAGGCGTGCGTCGCCGGGGAGGGCGTCCGGTGCCGCGTATCCGCTCAGGGCGACCACCGCGCCGAGACGCTCCGGAGCGAGCCGGAGCGCCTGCAGGGACACCGCAGCGCCCTGCGAGAATCCGAGGAGCGCCACCGACGGGGCGTCCGCCGCGGCGTCGTCGAGCCAGCGCAGGAGCGCCTCCGCGGCGGCGGTGACGGCGGCGGAACTGCGCCCGTCGAGCCCTTCGATCGGGTACCAGGAGCGACCGGGTGTGGGCCACGGCGGGGCGAGGGGGGCGGCGACGGAGGCCACGGCGATGCCGGAGGGCAGATACGGGACGAGCCCGAAGAGGTCGTGTTCGTCCGCACCATAGCCGTGCAGCAGCACGAGCAGCGGGAGACCGGCGCGGTCGGTGGGGGACCACCGCGTCATGGCGTCGTCGATCGTCAGGTTCTCGGTCACACCGTCATCCTGCCAGGGCTCGCGGCGGTGCTGCCCATCGGGGAGGACGGCTGGTAGAAAGGAGACATGGCGGTGCGCACACCCGATCCGGAGCCGGAGCCCGACGACGAGGGTCTCGGTTCGTTCCGCGATGCGAACCCGCCGGCGCCGGACGCGAACCCCGGCTGGCTGAGCGACGTCGAGCTCGAAGAGGCGCGTCGTCATCTGCCCATGCTGTACGTCGAGGCGATCCCCGTGCGCACGGACGGCTCCGGTCAGGTCACGGAGATCGGCGTCCTGCTGCGGTCCACGCCGCTGGGCGAGATCACGCGCACGATCGTGTCGGGCCGTGTGCGGTTCGGGGAGACGATCCGCGACGCGTTGTTCCGTCATGTCGAGAACGATCTCGGTCCCATGGCGTTCCCGCTCCTGCCGCCGCAGCCGCTGCCGTTCACGGTGGCCGAGTACTTCCCGATCCCGGGCGTGAGTGCGTATCACGACGATCGCCAGCATGCGGTGTCCCTCGCCTTCGTGGTGCCGGTGACGGGAACCTGCGAGCCGCGGCAGGACGCCCTCGAGGTGACGTGGTTCTCCCCGGAGGCGGCGGCGTCCGATGCCGTCGCGGCCGAGATGGAGGGCGGCCGCGGCACGCTCATCCGGCATGCGCTCGCGAGCCTCGGCCTCCTCCGCTGACGCCGCTTCCCGAGCCCCGGGGTCCCGCCGAGGACCCGGTTCATCCGCGCGTGCAGGGCGGGGCGGGGGTGACGTGTCGGGGTTTCGGGGACGTGATTGGGAGAAACCCTTGTGCGGATCCGGACTAATGGGCTAGAACTTAGACCATTAGTCCAATCGGCAAAGGATGCTTCGACATGGATGCTTCGACAACGACGTCGCCGTCCGCAGGACAGCACCGCGAGCGCACGCTCCGCGGCAACCTCGGCGCGGTCGCCGTCACCTTCATGGTGATCGCGGCCGCCGCCCCGCTCACGGTGGTCGGCGGCCTGGTGCCGATCGGCTTCCTGGTGGGCAACGGCATCGGATTCCCGGTCATGTTCCTCGTGGCCACGGTGATCCTGCTGCTGTTCTCCGTCGGGCTCACCGCGATGAGCCGGTACCTCCCGCGCGCCGGGTCGTTCTTCGTCTTCGCGACCCACGGACTGGGCCGTACCCCGGGCCTGGCCACGGCCTACCTCGCCCTGGTCTGCTACACGACGGTGCAGATCGCGGTGTTCTCCTACCTCGGTGCGACCATCAGCTCCAGCATCGCGCTCCTCGGCGGGCCCGAGATCCCGTGGTGGCTGCTGACCCTCGCCTCCGTCGCCCTCGTCGGGGCGCTCGGCTACCGGCAGATCGAACTCAGCTCGCGCGTCCTCGTCGTGGTGCTGCTGGCTGAGATCGGCATCGTCGTGCTCCTCGGGGCCGTGATCCTCGTCACCGGCGGCGCCGCGGGGGTGACCTTCGGTTCGTTCCTCCTGCAGAACGTGCTCTCCGGGGCTCCCGCGCTCGGGCTGATGTTCGCGATCGCGAGCTTCATCGGGTTCGAGTCGACGGTCGTGTACCGCGACGAGGTGCGCCAGCCGGAGCGGACCATCCCGCGGGCCACCTACGCGTCCGCGATCGTGATCGGCGTGTTCTACGCCTTCGCGGCCTGGGCGGTCGTCGTCGGCGTCGGGGAGGGGGCGATCATCGAGGAGGCCGCGGCCGATCCGACGACGCTCATCACCCGGGTCACCGAGCAGTATCTCGGACCGGTCGGCTCCATCGCGGTCGCCCTGCTGTTCCTCGGCAGCATGTTCGCGGCGGTCCTCTCGCTGCACAACGTGCTCACCCGCTACCACCATGCGATGGCGAACGCCCGCGTGCTCCCCGACCGGCTGGGCACCGTGCACACCCGTCACGGTTCGCCGCACGTCGCCTCGCTCGTGCAGGTGACGACGTCGGGCCTGGCGATCGCCCTGCTCGCCGTCCTCGGGTTCGCACCGGAGAACATCTTCTCCTGGTTCGCCGGCATCGGCACGCTCGCGATCGTCATCCTCATGGCGGTCACCTGCCTCGCCGTGATCGTCTACTTCGCCCGCACCCGGGAGCTCCGCAGTCCGTGGCACACCGTCATCGCGCCCGGTCTCGGCTTCGTCGGACTCGCGGTGTCCGCCCTGCTCATCGCCGCGAACTTCCCGCTCCTGGTGAGCGACGTCGATGCCGACGGCAACCCCGCCTGGGGGCCGATCAGCATCACGCTCGTCGCCGTGGTCGTGATCGCCCCGGTCATCGGCCTGGTCCAGGCCGCCGTGATGCGGGCGAAGACCCCCGAGGCGTACGCGCAGATCATGCGCCGCTTCGACGAGAACGCCTGACCCCGAGACGAAGGATGGACATCATCAGCCTCTCCGCCCCACCCCGCCCCCTCATCGGCATCTCCGGACGACGCACGAGCGGCGCCGCGATCGGAGCCCCCACCGGCTTCGCCGACGCCCCGTTGGAGGCGTACCTCAGCGAGTACGCGACCTCGGTGCTGCGCGCCGGCGGCCTGCCGGTGCACCTGCCCATGGACGCCGCCCCCGATGAGCTCGTCGATCGTCTCGACGGTGTCGTCATCGTCGGCGGGGACGACGTGGACCCGCGCCGGTACGGGCAGACGCCGGGACCGTTCACACCGCTCGTCGATCCGGCGCGCGACGAGTTCGAGTCGGGGCTCATCCTCGCGGCCCTGGCCCGCGCGGTCCCGCTGCTCGGGGTCTGCCGGGGCGCTCAGCTGCTCAACGTGGTCCGCGGCGGGACGCTGCACCAGCACCTCGCAGCCGGCGAGGGCGAGTCCCACGGGTCCTACGCCTACCCGCGGGCGCACCGCGTGCACGAGGTGCGCACGGCCGCCGGCAGCGTGGTCCACGGCCTCTATGGCGAGAGCACCCGCGTGAACTCGTTCCACCATCAGGCCGTCGACGTGCCCGGCGACGGGGTCGTCGTGACCGGTTGGGCCTCGGACGGCGTGGTCGAGGCGATCGAGCTGGAAGGCCTTCCGGCCGTCGGTGTGCAGTGGCACCCCGAGACGTTCGGCGGTGATCCGGTCTTCGACTGGCTGGTCGGCCGGGCCGCCGCCCGCACCGCGGACTCCGCGCCCGCGGACACCGCCATCTCGCAGGGCGCCGTCTGAGCGCCCACCCCCTGACGGACGACAAGGAGAACGACATGCGACACACAGGCAAGAACGCCTTCATCACCGGGGCGGGCTCGGGGATCGGCCGGGAGACCGCCCTCCGCCTCGCGAGCGAGGGCGCGCGCATCCTCGTCACGGACGTCTCGGCGGACGGGGCGGCCGAGACCGTCCGGCTCATCGAGGAGGCCGGGGGCACCGCGCTGTCCGCCGTCGTCGACGTGCGCTCGCGGGAGCAGATCCGTGCCGCCGTCGCGACCGCGCGGGAGGCGTGGGGAGCCCTGCACCTGCTGGTGAACAACGCCGGGGTGGTGACCGAGCACTCGTTCGAGACGCTGACCGAGGAGGCGTGGGACTTCGTCTTCGACATCAACCTCAAGGGGCAGTTCCTCGTCGCGCAGGAGGTCGCCCCCCTCATCGCGGAGTCCGGCGGCGGCGCCATCGTCAACCTCTCCACGGTCGAGGCCCTGGTCGTCGTCACCAGCACCGGTACCGCGCAACCGCACTACAACGCGAGCAAGGGCGGCGTCCCGATGCTCACCAAGGCACTCGCGGTCGAGCTCGCGGCGAAGGACATCCGCGTCAACTGCGTCGCTCCCGGCCCGATCGCGACCGACTTCTTCGACTATGAGAGCGTCACCAGCGCGGAGGCCCTGGAGTTCATGAAGCAGCGCCTGCTGGTGCCGCGCGTGGGCCTCCCGGCCGACATCGCGGCGGCCGTCTCCTGGTTGCTGAGCGACGAGGCGTCCTGGATCGACGGCATCCAGCTCCCCGTCGACGGAGGGTGGCTGACGCGATGATCGACGACGTGCGCCTCGCCCCGGACGAGCTGGAGGCCGCGGGGATCCGGACCGTGATCGTGGCCACCCCCGACCTGCAGGGGCGGCTGGTCGGTCGCCGCATCCCCGTCGAGGGCTTCGGCCGCGTCGTCGCGAACGGCGTGGACATCTGCACCTGCGCGTGGGCCTGGGACATCGACCAGGGTCTCGAGCTCATCGACCAGAACCGGTTCGCGCTGTGCGGCATGCACAACGGCGTGCCCGACGTGACGCTGATCCCCGACCTGGACACGCTGCGCCCCGCGGCCTGGCTCGACGGAGTCGCGATCTGTCTCGCCGACCCCGTCGACGTGCACACGCACGAGCCGATGCCGCTGTCGCCGCGGGTGATCCTGAAGCAGGAGCTCGCGCGGCTCCGCGGCCTCGGGCTCACCCCGCTCGCCGGCACGGAGCTGGAGTTCTACCTCTTCCGCAACGACCCGCGGGAGCTGCGTCGCTCCGGATTCCGCGACCTGGACCCGACGACTCTCACCCCGTCGGATTTCATGATCCACGAGGGCAACCTGTACGAGCCGTTCTTCCAGAAGCTCCGTTCCGATCTGCGCGCGAGCGGGATCCTCGTCGAGGCCGCCCAGAGCGAGTGGGGCCTCGGACAGTGGGAGATGACGTTCGAGTACGGTGACCCGCTGGAGATGGCCGACCGGCACGCGCTGTACAAGCTCGCGGTGCGGGACACCGCGGCCAGGGCGGGCATGTCGGCGACCTTCATGGCACGACCCCTCAACGATCAGCCGGGCTCGTCGTGCCACATCCACGTGTCGTTCGTGGACGACGAGGGCACCGCGCTGTTCTGGGACGAGCAGGCCGAGGACCGCCTGAGCGGCCGCATGCGCGCCGCCATCGCGGGGGCGTTGGAGCACGCGCCGGCCCTGATGGCCTGGTACGCCCCGACCGTCAACTCCTACCGCCGCAGCAACTCGACGGACGTGGCGGGCAGCGGCCGCACGTGGGGCTTCGACAACCGCACGACGACCGTGCGCGTGGTCGGGCACTCCGCGGCGGCGCTGCGCTTCGAGTTCCGGCTCCCCGGCGCCGACACCAACCCGTACTTCGCGCTGACCGGTGTGCTTGCCTCCGCTCGCGACGGGATCGAGAAGGAGCGGGTGCTCGGCGAGCCGGTCCGCGGCAGCGCCTACGACCTCCCGGGGGACGGGGCGATGCCCGCCGACCCGTACCAGGCGGCGGCGCTGTTCGCCCGCAGCCCGCTCGTGCAGGAGCTGCTGGAGCCCGAGCTCATCGCCCATCAGCGCATCCTGCTGGAGCACGAGTGGACCACGTTCATGTCCCGCGTGACCGACTGGGACCTGCACCGCTACTTCGATCGGATCTGACATGACCTTCCCCGCCCTGCGCACCTGGATCGGCGGCGTCGCCGAGGAGAGCCCGGACGCCGACGGCACCTGGCTGCACGACCCCAACACCGGCGAGGCGCTGCAGCCGTCCGCATCCAGCAGCCTCGACCAGGTCGACCGCGCGGTCTCCGCCGCGCAGGAGGCGCACGCCGACGCCCGGTGGCGCGGGCTGCCGCCGGAGGACCGCGCTGCGGCCCTCGATGCGCTCGCCGCCTGGCTGGACGACCGGGCCGAGGCGGTCGCGCGGCTCGACGCTCTCAACAGCGGCGTGCCGATCGCGGTCACCCGGCTGTTCGGCGGGGCGAACGGAGCCACCCTGCGCGATGCCGGCCGCCGGGCGGTGGCGGTGGGCGACGTGCGGGCGCTCCCGGCGGATCAGGGCGGGGTGCACCTGCACCGCGTGCCCTGGGGGCCGACGGCCCTCATCCTGCCGTGGAACGCGCCGAGTGCGATGGCCGTGAAGAAGACCGCGTTCGCGCTGGCCGCGGGCGCGACGGTGGTGCTCAAGCCGTCGTCGTTCTCGCCCTGGAGCGCGCAGCTGCTCCTGGAGGGCGTTCGCGAGGCGGGCATCCCGGACGGGGTGGTGAACCTCGTGCAGGGCAGCGGGGGCGTGGGCCGGGCCCTCGTCGCGGACGAACGCATCGCGGCGATCTCGATGACCGGCTCCACGCCGACGGGCCGGGCGATCGCCGCGACCGCCGCGCCGCGGTTCGCGCGGCTGCAGCTGGAGCTCGGATCGAACAACGCCGCCGTCGTGCTCCCGGACGCCGATCTCGCGCAGGCCGCGCGGGCGCTCGCCGACGGCGTGCTGAAACTGTCCGGCCAGTGGTGCGAGGCGCCGCGCCGGGTGCTCGTCGACCGTGGACGCCGTGCGGAACTCGCGCACCTGCTGATCGCGGAGTTCGCGCGCCGCACGCTCGGATCCAGTCTCGACGACACGACCGAGGTGGGACCGGTGGCGTTCGCCGCCCGACGCACCGAGCTGGAGGAGCAGCGGGACCGCCTCGCGACCGCCGGGGCGGAGCTGCTCCGCGTCTCGCGGGTGCCGGAGACCGGCTGGTACTTCGCTCCCACCGTGGCGGTGCTCGACGGCCCCGGTCTCGCCGACGAGGTGTTCGGCCCGATGCTCCTCGTCGGCGGCTACGACGACGAGGAGGAGGCCGTGCGGATCGCGAACACCGGTCAGGTGGGTCTCGCAGGCTACGTGTTCGGCGCCGACGAGGAGCGGGCGGCCGCCCTCGGCGCGCGGCTGGTCGCCGGGGAGGTCAAGATCAACGGCACGAGCGTGCTCGACATGTCGCAGGAGTCCGCGCAGAGCTTCTTCGGCGCGAGCGGACTGGGCGGGCACGGCGACGACGATGTGCTTGACTTCTTCGTGGGGAAGCAAGTGGTGGGGCGGGATCGCCCCGGCCTTCCCCTCTGACCGGAGGAGCATGGATGGGCGAGCGTGACGACGCGCCGCACGACTTCTCGCGTGCCGCGCTCCAGCCCGTCTCCGGGTACCAGGCGGTGGCCGGGTACCTCCGTCGGGAGATGGCGCTCGGCCGCATCCGGCCCGGCGACCGGCTGCCTCCGGAGCGCCGCCTGGCCGAGCAGCTGGGGGTGTCGCGCGAGACCCTGCGGCAGGCGCTGCGCATCCTCGAGGGCAGCGGTCAGATCGCGATCACCCGGGGTGCATCGGGCGGCGCCATCGTGCAGGACGCCGCCCTCGACCCTCGGCTGATCCGCGAGGAGGTGCGGCAGCGCTCCACCGAGATCGGCGACCTCACCGAGTTCCGCGAGATCGTCGAGTCCGGGGGAGCGGCGCTCGCCGCGGCCCGCCGGACGGCGGCCCATCTCGACGTCATGGCGCGCGCGCAACGGGATCTGGCGGCGGCGGAGACCAAGGCGGAGTCGCGCATCGCCGACACCGATTTCCATCTCGCGCTCGCCGAGGCGTCCGGCAACTCCTTCGTCCGGGAAGCGGTGGAGGAGGCGCGGGTGCGGATGTTCGAGCCCGTCGACCTCATGAGCTTCGATTTCGTCAAGGAGTCGAGCTGGCACGCGCACGAAGAGATCCTCGAAGCGGTCCGCCGGGGCGATGCGGCGGCCGCCGACGCCGCGATGCGTGCGCATCTGCGTACGACGCGCGAGGAGTTCACCCGCGTCGTCGAGCCCTGACCCGCTCGTTTCAGGGGCGCGTGAGGCGGGCGAGGGCGTCGACGAAGGCGTCGACGTCGGACTCCTCGGTGTCGAAGCCGCACATCCAGCGCACCTCGCGCCGCGACGCGTCCCAGTCGTAGAAGCGGAACACGTCGCGCAGCTGATCGGCCACGCCCTCGGGGAGGGTCGCGAACACGCCGTTCGCCTGCGTCGGCTGCGTGAACTCCACCCCGGCGATCGAACCGTCGGCCACACCGGCCTCGATCCGCGCGCGGAGGCGCGCCGCCATGGCGTTGGCGTGCCGAGCGTTTCGGAGCCACAGGTCGCCGTCGAGCAGGGCGATGAGCTGGGCCGAGACGAACCGCATCTTCGACGACAGCTGCATGTTGAACTTGCGGGCGTAGTTGAGGCCGACGGCGGCGTCCGGGTTCAGCACGACGATCGCTTCGCCGAGCATGGCGCCGTTCTTCGTGCCGCCGAAGGTGAGCACGTCAACCCCGACGTCCGTCGTGAACGCCCGCAGCGGGAGGTCGAGGGCGGCGGCCGCGTTCGACAGCCGCGCACCGTCGACGTGCAGCTTCATGCCGCGCGCGTGGGCGTGGTCGGCGATCGTGCGGATCTCGTCCGCGGTGTAGAGGGTGCCGAGCTCGGTGGACTGCGTGATCGAGACCACGAGCGGCTGCGCCCGGTGCTCATCGCCCCAGCCCCAGGCTTCGCGGTCGATGAGCTCGGGCGTGAGCTTGCCGTCCTCCGTGGGGACGGTGAGGAGCTTGAAGCCGCCGATCTTCTCGGGCGCCCCGCCCTCGTCGACGTTGATGTGCGCGGTCGAGGCCGCGATCACGGCCCCCCAGCGCGGCAGCATCGACTGCAGGCCGGTGACGTTCGCCCCGGTGCCGTTGAACACGGGGTACGCGGCGGCGGTGTCGCCGAAGTGCGCCTGGAACACCTCCTGGAGGCGGGCGGTGTAGGCGTCCTCGCCGTAGGCGACCTGGTGGCCCCCGTTCGCGGCCGCGAGGGCCGCCAGGACCTCGGGGTGGATGCCGGAGTAGTTGTCACTGGCGAAGCCCCGGATGGCGGGGTCGTGCGGGATGCTCACCGGACAAGCCTAATCGCCTTCCCCTACCGGATGTCCGTGCCCCGCTCTACCCTCATCCCATGGAGCGCAGCGCGGCCAAGACCGCTTTCGCGAACGTCCTCGTCAACACGCTGATCGCCAACGTCACGACGAGCTTCCTGTGGTTCGCCCTCACGTTCTGGGTCTACATCGAGACCCGGTCGGTGTTGGCCACTGGCATCATCGGCGGTGCGTACATGCTGTTCGTCGCGTTCTTCGCGATGATGTTCGGCACGATCGTCGACAGGCACCGCAAGCATCGGGTCATGCTCCTGTCGAGCGTCATCTCGGCGGCGGCGTTCCTCGTCGCGGGCGTGCTCTACCTGTGGCAGCCCGAGGCGTCGCTGCTCGACCTCGGCGGGCCGTGGTTCTGGCTGTTCTCGGGGGTCATCCTGTTCGGCGGGGTCATCGAGCAACTCCGCAACATCGCGCTGTCCACCACGGTCACGCTGCTCGTGCCGGAGGAGAGACGGGCCAACGCGAACGGCCTCGTCGGCACGGTGCAGGGCATCGCCTTCCTCGTCACGAGCGTCTTCTCGGGTCTCTCGATCGGGTTCCTCGGCATGGGCTGGACGCTGGCGATCGCGATCGCGGCGATGGCGCTCACGTTCGCGCATCTCCTGTTCATCCGGATCCCGGAGACGGAGCCCGAGGTCGACCCCGAGGCGAAGAGCGCCGTCGACTTCCGGGGCAGCGTCCGGGCGATCCGCCAGGCCCCCGGCCTGTTCGCGCTCATCGTCTTCTCGACGTTCAACAACCTCATCGGCGGCGTCTACATGGCGCTCATGGACCCGTACGGACTCACCCTGTTCAACGCGCAGATGTGGGGGTTCGCCCTGGCCTTCGCGTCGACCGGATTCCTCATCGGCGGCGGTCTCGTGGCCAAGTTCGGCCTGGGCCGCAAGCCGGTGCGCACGATGCTGCTCGTCGTGATCGCGATGGGCGTCCTCGGGGCGATCTTCATGCTGCGCGAATGGTGGCCGCTGTATGTGCTGGGCATGTGGCTGTACATGGCGCTCGTGCCGCCCGTCGAGGCCGCCGAGCAGACCGTGATCCAGAAGGTGGTGCCGTTCGCGCGGCAGGGACGGGTGTTCGGCACGGCGGCGGCGATGGAGGCGGCGGCCGCCCCGATCACGGCGTTCCTGATCGCCCCGATCGCCGAGTTCTTCGTGATCCCGTACATGGACAGCGCGCGGGGGCAGCGGCAGTGGGGGTGGCTGCTCGGCGAGGGCGAGGCGCGGGGCATCGCGTTGATCTGCCTCTTCGCGGGGCTGATCATGGTCGTGGCCGCGACCCTCGCGTTCTTCACCCGGTCGTACCGCACGCTCACCGCGCTGTACGCCACCGCCCCGGATCCTGCTCCCGAAGAGACGGAGGGCGACGAACCGGCCGCCGACGCCGGGGAGGGAGCGAGCGACAGCCCGACCAGGCACCGCGACGCCCCGCCGATCGTCCCGGGAATACCGCCCGAGTCCCGCTGATGCGTGCGCGGGTCGAGGCTCAGCCCAGGTCGAGCACCCGGTCGTTGAGGTCTGCGGCGTCGGCGTCCCAGAGTCCGACGAGACGCGCGGCGAGGGCGTCGGGATCGAGCGCCTTGGCGCGGAACACGACGGCAGCGGCGCGCAGCGGTTCGTCGGCCTCGCGCGCCGCCTTGGAGAAGCCCTGGGCGACGGCACGGGTCCAGGCCTCGCTCGCCGCCTTGACCGCTGCGTAGTTCGCTCCGCCGGCGAGGGGTCGGGCGACAGCGGTGGACGAGACGATCGCGAACCGTCCGGCGGGGGAGGCGCGGAGCCGGGCGTCGAAGGCACGGCTCGTCGCCCGCACGGCCTCCAGCGCCGGCAGCAGTGCCGCGAAGTCGTCGTCCCTCTGCCCGGCGAGGCCGCCGCCACCCCGCCAGCCGCCCACGAGCGGCACCACCGCGTCGACCGTGTCGAGCCGACCGGCGAGCGCGGTCATCTCGGCGGGGGAGGTGGCGTCGGCGACGACGGTCTCCGCGCCGGCGTCAGCGAGAGGGCACAGGCGTTCGGCGGAGCGTCCCGTGACGATCACCCGGGCGCCGGCATCGCGCAGGGCACGGGTCGCGGCGAGGCCCGCGGCGCTCGTTGCCCCGGCCAGCACGACCACGCGGTCCCGGGCTCCCTGGCTCGTCGGCGTCGTCATGCGGTGTCCTCTCGGTCGGAGATGCCTCTGCGGCCGGACCCGGGATCCGGGTCTCCGGCCGCAGAGGGGGTGCGCCCCAGCGTCACAGCGGAGCGGTGCGGATCAGTCGTCCGTACCGCGGATGCCGACCGTCGACTCGATGACCGGCTTCATCTTCTTGTCCAGCGTCTCGAAGAACATCGACAGCGGGAACTCGTCGTCCAGCACGGCGTCGGTGTATCCCTTCGGCGCTCCGGCGAGGATCTCGTCCGGCAGACCGCGCGCCCACTGCGACGCAGGATGCGGAGTCAGCGTGCCGCGGACCAGCTCGTAGGCGGCGAGCCAGTGCGCGACCTTCGGGCGGTCGATCGAGTGCCAGTACAGGTCGTCGATCGCGTCGCCGAGGGCGACCACCGCGTCCGGAACGTTCTCCCAGTCGAAGGCGAGGGCCGTGTCGGTCCAGTGCAGGACGCCGCGCTGGTGCAGCCACGCGAACAGGAGCTGGCCGCCCACCGCGTCGTAGTTGCGCACGCGGGTGCCGGTGATGGCGAAGCGGAAGATGCGGTCGAAGATGACGGCGTACTGCACGAGGTGCGCGTACTCGTGCATCTCGCGCTCGGTCTCCGTGAGCTCCTCGCCCGCGGCGACTCGGGCGTCGAGCGCCCGCTCGATCTTCACCGATTCGCGGAACGCCGTCATGTCGCAGCGCATCTCCTCCAGCGAGTAGAGGAAGAACGGCATCCGCTGCTTGATCATGAACGGGTCGAAGGGCAGGTCCCCGCGCATGTGGGTGCGGTCGTGGATGATGTCCCACATCACGAACGTCTTCTCGGCGATCTCCTGATCCTCGAGCATCGCCGCCGCACGCTCCGGGAGGTCGAGGTTGGTGATGCCGGCGGCCGCACGGACCACGCGGCGGTAACGGGCGGCCTCGCGGTCCTGGAAGATCGCTCCCCACGTGAAGGTCGGGATCTCGCGCATGGCGACGGTCTCCGGGAAGAGCACCGCGGAGTTCGTGTCGTACCCGGGGGTGAAGTCCACGAGGCGCAGCGAGACGAAGAGCTTGTTGCCGTAGTCGCCGGCCTCGAGCGCCGCGATGAACTCCGGCCAGATGGTCTCGACGATGAGCGCCTCGACCAGGCGGTCGCTGGAGCCGTTCTGCGTGTACATCGGGAAGACCACGAGGTGTCGGATGCCGTCGATGCGGTGCTGCTGCGGCTGGAACGCCACGAGCGAGTCGAGGAAGTCGGGCACGCCGAAGCCCTCGGACGCCCAGCGCTCGAAGTCGGCGACGGAGGCCGCGAGGTAGTCCGCGTCGTGCGGGAAGGCGGGGGCGAGGGCCCGGATCGCGGCGGTGATCTCCCCGACGAGCGCCGTCGCCTGGTCCTGGGTCGCTGAGCTTGTCGAAGCGCCAGGGATCGAGCCGTCCTTGATCTGCAGCTCGCGGAGGGCGATCGCGGCCCGCTTGAGCTGCGCCCAGGCGGCGGAGTTCTCCGCGATCGACGCGTCCTCGACGACCTCGGGTTCGCCGACGACGGCCTGGACAGCGGAACTGTTGGCGGAAACGAGGGACATCGGAACCTCCGATCGCAGTGAAAGACGGAAAGATTCCGGCAATAACGGAATCCTGACGATAATCTTACAGCCATGGATGATTCTGTCGACCGTGCGATCCTGGCGACCATCTCCCGCGACGGGCGGGCGACGCTGTCGCAGCTCTCCGACGCCGTGGGGCTCTCCGTGTCGGCGGTGCAGTCCCGCCTGCGGAGGCTCGAGACGCGCGGGGTGATCGCCGGTTACCGGGCGGTGCTCGACCCCGAGCAGGTGGGCACCCCGCTCTCCGCCTTCATCGAGATCACCCCGCTCGATCCGGCCCAGCCCGACAACGCCCCGGAGCTCCTGGAGCACCTCGACGCCATCGAGGCGTGCCACTCCATCGCCGGCGACGCGAGCTACATGCTCTTCGTCCGGGTGCCGACGCCGCGCGATCTGGAGCAGCTCGTCCGCGATGTGCGCCTCGCGGCGAACGTGAGCACCCGCACGACCGTGGTGCTGCAGACCTACTACGAGCACCGCCCGATCATCCCCGTCGCCACCGCCGATTAGACCGGCCCGCGTGGGATCATCATCCCGACGGTCCTCGCGGGGACGGAGAACGGAGAGAAGCATGTCCTTCCAGGCGTACCTCGACAAGGTCGAGACCCAGACCGGCCTCACGCCGCGGCAGTTCATCGCCCTCGCTCACGAGCAGGGGTTCGACGAGAGCACGAAGTCCACCGTGGTCCTGAACTGGCTGAAGGAGGAGTACGGCCTCGGCCACGGCCACGCGCAGGCGATGGTCCACGTCATCCTGAAGGGGCCGAAGATCAGCGACAAGCACGTCGGCACCACGGGGACGCATGCCGACAAGACCGACGAGCTCTGGCTCGACGGCAAGGACAGCAACCCGCACCGCTGAGCTCGTCGCATCGCCGCGACGACTAGGCTTCCGTGGGTGGCAGCATCCTCCCAGCGCAAGAAGAAGTCCGGTCGTCGCACCCCGCCGCGCACCAGCGGCAACCCGGCTAAGCGGCCGGTCGTCGAGGCCGGGCCGGTGACCGCCGCCGACTGGATCGGCGCCGCTCGTCTGCGCACGCTGCCCCTCGCGATCGCCCCCGTCGTCATCGGCACCGGCGCCGCGCGCAGCACGGGGCCCGAGTTCCATTGGGTGATCGCCCTCGCGTGCCTCGCCGTGGCGGTCCTGCTGCAGATCGGCGTGAACTTCACCAACGACTACAGCGACGGCATCCGCGGCACCGACGCCCATCGGGTCGGCCCCGCACGGCTCACGGCGTCCGGACGGGTGAAGCCGCGGACGGTGCTCGTCATCGGCCTCGTCTTCTTCGCGCTCGCCGCGGTGGTCGGTATCGCGATCGTCGTGAGGACCGGGCAGTGGTGGATGCTCGCGGTCGGCGCCGCCTGCATCGTCGCCGCGTGGTTCTACACCGGCGGCAAGCGGCCGTACGGGTACTACGGCCTCGGCGAGGTCTTCGTCTTCGTGTTCTTCGGGCTCGTCGCCACCCTCGGCACCACCTGGGTGCAGGTCTTCCTGCTCCCGCAGCAGGCTTGGCTGGGAGCGATCGCGGCCGGGCTGTTCGCCTGCGCGGTGCTGCTGGCCAACAACCTCCGCGACATCGATCAGGATCGCGAGGTCGGCAAGCGCACGCTGACGGTGCTGATCGGCCGCCGCGCCACCCAGGTCCTCTTCACGCTCTTCGTGCTCGTGCCGTTCGGCATCGCCGTGTTCCTCGCGTTGCTGTTCCCGATCGCCTGGCTCGCGCTGCTCGCGCTCCTCGCCGGGCTTCCCGCGATCGCCATCGTCTGGACCTACCGGCAGCCGAGGGAACTGGTGATCGCCCTCGCGCTCACCTCCCTGACCTCACTGCTCTACGCCGGGGCCCTGTTCTGGGCCTTCGCCGGCTGACCCGCTCCCCGTCATGCGCCGGGCGGCCCCGGGACTGGTGGGCCGAGATGTCGGTTGAACCTATGGTTCCGCCGAGAGTTTCACGACTCGATCCAACAATCGGATCCACCTCGACCCGGCACGACTTCGGAGGAGGCCGGCGACACGCGGCGGCAGCGACCGGCGGGAGGGCGCGTCGTGGCGGATCTCCGTAGTCGTGCGCGGAGGTCCTGCGTCAGGGGCGGTCGTCGGGGGTGCGGTCGACGAGCTCGTCCTCGGCTTCCGCGTCGGCCTGCGGGCCGGAGGCCTTGCCCTGCCGGCGCTCGTGCAGGCGGGCGGAGGCGTCGGAGAGCGGCGTGCGGAGGAAGAGCATCGAGATGCTCGCGCCGATGAGGGCGGCGAAGATCGCGGCCAGCCACCAGAACTCGCGGAAGATCGGGAAGAAGAACCACAGGATGGCCAGCGGCACGAGGAATGCCAGCAGGCGCAGCACGGTGTAGACGAGGAGGGGGGCGGGCTTCTTCACCCCTTCAGTCTACGTTCGCGGGGCTGTGCGCCCGTCGGGGCGCCGGAGCCCGACCGCCGCGAAGGGGATGCCGCGCACCACACGACGCCAGGGGTGCTCGCCGAGGGTCCACAGGAGCGCGTCATCGGGATCGAGCGCGAGATCCTCGCACCCGATCGGCAGCGCGACGGGGTGGCGGGTGAGCCGGTCGTGGTTCCCGCTCCACAGCACACCGGGGCGGAGGTGGTCGGACTGCGACACGAAGAGGCGGTCGCCCCAGCGCACGACGCCCTGCATGTGCCGGATGCCCGGACGGAAGCGCGCGTGCTCGAGGAAGACGTCGTCCGTCCCCTCGGGGACCGTGAACTCGCCGATCAGGCCGCTGTCGGTGCCGCGATACTCGCCGATGAGGACCCGGGGGAGGGCGGTGCCGTCCGCGTCGAACACGCGTCCGACGAAGGAGCAGCGGAGGGGGACGGGGTGCCGTCGGGTGCGGACGGCGACGACGATCGTCCGCCGATCCCGTCGCCGGTGCCCGCCGACGACCCGTTGTGCGTCGGTGCCGTGCACCCGGCGGAGCGTGCCGAGGTCGAACTCCCAGATGCCCTGGCCCGTCGCGGCGGCGAACAGGCGGTCGCCGAACCAGGCCAGTCCGCCCGCGTGGATCCGGGCGGGCTGCAGGGTGCCGGTGTCGTCGGCGACGGCCAGCACGATGTCGATGCGGCGGGCGCGTTCGCGGTCGACGAGGGTGACGCGGGAGGCGAGGTGTCGGCCGCCGCTGTCCTGGCGGAACCAGCTCACGGCGAGCGCGCGTCGTCCGCGATGCGTGCCCACGTCGATCCCCTGGGGGTACCAGCGTTCGGTCCAGGAGCGCGCGGTCAGCCAGCGCAGCTCGATGCCCCCGCCGCCGCGACGGCGTCGCCGCACCGGGCGCCACATCGTTCTCCACGGCCACCGCATGCGTCCATCGTCGCCGATGGGAGAGGGCGGCGCGAATTTTCACGGATTGACCTAGGTCGATTCGCGCGATCCGACAGACGGTTGTATCGTGTTACGTGTTGAGTGTTGATCTTCATGGAGTCGCTCTCGACGACGCCTCGCGGTCCGCTGGTGGGGGCCAGTACCGCCGCGGGGTGGCCGTCACCGCACGGTGGCGGTTATGACCGGGTGCTCGCATCCGGCAGTGCACCGCACTGGGGGTGTGGCTCGTTCGGGTGCGGGCCACACCTCAGCGTGCGCCTCGCGACGTCACCCTGCCCCGCACCAGGGGTTCGATCCGGCGGTAGCCCGGACCGCCCGCTCTCAGACCGTGCGCCAGTCGTGGCTCTCGATCGCCGCGCCCGCCTGCGGGCCCATCTGGAGCATCCCCCCGTCGATCACGACCGAGGCGCCGGTGATGTAGGCGGCCTCCGGGGAGGCGAGGAACGCGATCAGTGCCGCGACCTCGCGGGCGTCGCCGGGGCGTCCGAGCGGGATGCCGGGCCGGTCCTCGGCGTGCGGGTCGGTGTCGGTCTGACCGGTCATCGGAGTCGCGATCTCGCCCGGAGCGACGCTGACCGCGCTGATCCCGTACCGGCCCAGCTCGAGCGCGAGGTTCTTCATGAGCCCGCCGAGCCCGTGCTTGGCGGTGTCATAGGCGCTCGCCCCCACCATCGGCTGGTGCTCGTGCACGCTGGTGACGGAGATGAGACGGCCGCCGCGGCCGGCTGCGACCATCGACCGTGCGGCGCGCTGCAGGCAGACGAAGGCACCGGTGAGGTCGGTGTCGAGCACCCGGTTCCACTCGTCGAGAGTGACGTCGAGGAACGGGGTCTGAAGCCCGGCCCCGGCGTTGTTGACGAAGACGTCGACGCCGCCGAGCTCTGCGATCAGCGCGTCGACCACGTCGCCGCAGGCCGGGATGTCGGACGCGTCGAGCTGCGCGACGACCGCGCGGGCGCCGTGGCTGCGCACCTCGTCGGCGGTTGCCTGGGCGCCGGCTTCGTCGCTGTGCCAGGTGATGCCGACGTCGATTCCGGCGGCGGCGAGGGCCACGGCGGTCGCGCGGCCGATGCCGGAGTCGGCTCCGGTCACGATCGCGCGGCGGGCCTCGGCCTCCAGGCGGGCCTGCGGCTCGCCGGTCTCGGCCATCGGGGTCGGGGTCTTGTCGTTGTGCTGAGATTCGGACATGTCGGCCTCCTGCTCGGGCGTCATCGGTCCGAGCGACGGTACGGCGGACGCGCTCCGCGGTCGAACCGGTTGACGGCGCGCGACGGCGGCGCTAGCCCCCCGCTGTCATCCGAGGACTCACGGTGTCATCCCAGGCAACGGCCCTGGTGGGGATGGTCACGGCCGGGTAACGTCATCCCCATCGCGGCGATCCGGGCGGTCCCGGGCCCCGGCTCATATCCGGAGGCGCTGCGGGTTCGACTCCCGCCGTCGCGTCCACTCAGCCTCCTCGGCCGCTCATCCCGGATGATGGAGGCATGCCTTCCGCCCCGCGCTCCGGACTCCGGGTCTCCGCGGGTCTGACGATCCCGGAGTCCGAGCTGTCGTGGCGGTTCTCGCGATCCTCGGGGCCCGGCGGTCAGGGGGTGAACACCACCGATTCCCGGGTCGAGCTCGTCTGGGACGCGGCGCGGTCCGCGGCTCTCTCGCCGACGCAGCGCGACCGACTCCTCGATCGGCTCCGCGGGCGGCTGGTCGACGGCGTGCTGACGGTCGCCTCGTCCGAGCATCGGGCGCAGCTGCGCAACCGCGAGGCGGCGAGGGAGCGGCTGGCGGCGCTGATCGCGGAGGGCGTGCGCCCGCCGGTGGCGCCGCGGCGCGCGACGAAGCCGAGCAGAGGATCGAAGGAGCGTCGGCTGACGGCGAAGCATCGCCGCACGGACGTCAAGAGCCTGCGACGGCGCCCCCGGGAGGACTGACGTCGGCGTCCGGGACCGCGTCCCGGGGCGCGGTGAGGCGGTCCTCGATCGGTGCCCAGCCGTGCTCCAGCAGGGCGGATCCTGCTTCGAGCACCTTCTGCTGATCCTCGCTCTCGGTGACGAGGATCTGCATCTGCAGGACGAACCGGGCGTACACGCGGATCTCGGGCGTCGGGGCGGCGAGGTCGAGCTCCTCGGCGATGGCGTCCGCGAGCGCATCCTCGTGCCGCAGCCACATCTTCGATGCGTACTCCCGGAGCGCCGGGGTCTCGGTGAGGAAGCGCAGGAAGACGCGGGCGACGTCATCGCCGTGCTCGTCGAGGTTGGCGCCGACCTCCGCGGCGTAGAAGTCGTGGATCGCGCGATTGATCGTGACGCCGGCCTGGCGCTCGCGGACGGCCGCGACGAGGCGGTCGCGCTGCTCGTCGTCCTCGTCGAACACGAGGGCTTCCTTCTGGGGGAAGTGGGCGAAGACCGTCGTGGGGGAGACGTCGGCGGCGTCGGCGACCTCGCGGATGCTGACGTTGTCGAATCCGCGTTCCAGGAACATCCGCGTGGCCACGTCGGAGATGTTCTTGCGGGTCGCGGCCTTCTTGCGCTCGCGGCGGCCCAGGGGCGGGGGCGTCGTCATGCGGCCACCCTATCGCGCACCCGACCAGAAAGTGTATTGACACCAAAACTGGTATCGCTACACTTTCGGTATGACTTCACCTCACCTCCCCGTCCGCGGCGCCGGCCGCGCCTGGGTCATGCTCGTCGTCCTGACGATGCTCACGGTCATCGGCATGACCGTCGTCCTTCCCGTGCTGCCGTTCGTCGTGCTGCAGTACGTCACCCACGAGCACGACCTCGCGCTGTGGGTCGGCGTGCTCGAAGCGGTCAACGGCCTGTGCGCGTTCCTCGCCGCCCCGCTCCTCGGCCGGCTCTCGGACCGGTTCGGACGACGCCCGGTCATCATCGTCGCGGCGTTCGGTGCGGCCTTCTCCATGACGCTGTTCGGAGTGGGCGGGGCGCTCTGGGTGCTCGTGCTCGCCCGCGTCATCCAGGGGCTGACCGCCGGAGACCTCCCCGCCCTGTTCGCCTACCTCGCCGACATCACGCCCCCGGAGAAGCGTGCGCAGCGCTTCGGGCTCCTCGGCGCGCTCACGGGCATCGGCACCATGATCGGGCCCGCCATCGGCGGTCTCCTCGCCGCGATCGATCTGCGCCTGCCGGTGTTCCTCACCGCCGCCGTCGGCCTGACGATCGCGATCCTCAGCATCGTCCTCCTGCCCGAGAGCCTGCGACCCGAGAACCGGATCGCCCGGATCGCGCTGCGCGACGTCCAGCCCTTCGGCGTCTTCCGGACCGCCTTCCGCCGCCCGGAGCTGCGCGGGCTGATGATCGCGTTCGGGCTGCTCGCTCTGCCGTTCGGGTTCTTCGTGAACAACTTCAGCGTGCTCGCCCTCGACAGCATCCAATGGGGGCCCACGCAGATCGGACTGCTCACGGCGGGCGTCGGCATCATCGACATCCTCATCCAGGGCGTGCTGCTCGGCTTCCTCCTGCGGAGGATGGGCGAGCGCGGCGTGATCGTGAGCGCCATCGTCGCGCAGGCGATCGGCCTCGCCGGCCTCGCGATCGTCGCATCGCTGCTCGCCCAGCCCTGGCTGTTCATCGTCGGGGCGCTCCTGCTCGCGGCCGGTCAAGGGGCGGCGCAGGCCGCGATGGACGGCGCGATGTCCAACGCGGTCGGCGACGACGAGCAGGGATGGCTCGGCGGTGCCACCCAGTCCCTCACCGCGGCGATGAACACCGTCGCCCCGCTGATCGCCGCGGCGCTGTACACCGTCGTCAGCCACGCCGCCCCCTACTGGCTGGGAGTCGGCATCATGCTCGTCGCCGTCCTGGTCGTCGCCCGGGCGCACATCGCGAACACGGCGAAGCGTCCCGCGGACGCGAGGGAGGCGGGCGCCGCCCCCGCACTCGCGGAGACCCCCAGGTGACGGCCCGGGCGTGCCGGCGGGGTCAGTGCTCGCCGCGGACCAGCTCCAGGCCCGCGCCGGCGAACTGCCGCAGCGTGGCATCGGGGAGGAAGGCCCGCGTGAGGGCGCCGCCGATGCGGGTGAGGTCGCTCTCGTCGCGGAAGAGGAGGTACATGGTCTCGTAGCGGGGGTGGAACTTCTCCTTGAACCGGTGCAGCGAACGGAAGCCGTAGACGGGTTCCAGCGCATCCGCGAGCCGGTCGCTCAGCACCGCGATCACTCCCGCGTCCTGCGGGTAGTCGTGGGCCAGGGGCGCCCCCGAGAGCGACATGATCTGCGCGCCCTCGTCCGAGAACCGCTGCGCGGAGGCGCCGATCAGGTACTCCATCACCGGCCCGAAACCGCCCTCGCGGCGCCGCATCAGGTCGAGGGTCCAGCCCCGGACCACCCCGCCCTCCCCGTACACGGGCAGCCACGACAGGAATCCGTCGACATCGCCGTTCGGGGCGATCGCGAGAGCCAGGCGGACCTCGAGGTCCTCCGCCTCCTCCAGGGTGCCGAGGGTGAAGCGCATCTCCGGCAGGTCCTTGTCGCCGACCCACGCCTCGGAGATCGCCCTGATCTGCTGCTGCACGCCCCAGGTCTCCTCCGTCAGGTGCGTGAGCCGGAAGGTCATGTGCTCCCGTCCCGCCCGGTTGAGTGACGTGCGCACCGGCTGCCAGCGCTTACCGGTGAAGGTGAGGCCCGGGAGATCGACGATCGTGTCGTCGGCGACGACGAGGCTGCGCCAGGTCTCCGGGACGGCCGCCCTGGTCGCCTCGTCCGCGCTGAAGAAGCAGGGCACGAGGCCGGCCTCCTCGGCCGTGCGGATGAAGTCGCGGACCGCGGCCGCCCGGGACTCCGCCGGGCCGATCGGGTCGGCGAGCGCGAGAGCGACCCCGTTGCGGCGCTGATACGCGACGATCCCGCCGTCGACGCGGGCGTAGCTGTTGCCGTCCCAGGTGGTCATCCAGGAGAGGGTGCCGCCGCCGTGCGCCCGCAGGTCGCGGCGGAGCTCGTCCACGGTCGGAGCGGGCTGCCGCCCCAGCTTCGTCGACCGCCGCGCGCGGAAGGCGCGGCGCACCGCGATGAGGTAGACGAGCACCAGAGCCCACAGCACGCCCATCGCGAGCGTGAGCTCGGTCTCCGCATCGATCAGGAGCTCCAGCTGCGCTTCGCTCGTGACGATGATGAGGACGAGGACCAGGGTGGCGGCCAGCACGTTGAGGGGGCCGAGGATGACGGCCACGATCCACGCCCAGCGCCGCCCGCGGCGCAGGCCGTTCGCGATGAGCAGGATCACCGCGACGTCGATGGCCGTGTCGATGTATCCGCCGGAGACGGGATCGGTGGGACCGAACGGGCCGTCGGTGGGGACGAAGACCGTGATGACCTCGATGGCGACGAGCACCAGCACCGCCATGACGGCGATCAGCCGCTGCTCGCGGACGGTCGTGCGCCGCACCCGGAGGCTGCGGTCGACGAACAGGATCAGCAGCACGGCGAACAGGTGCTCGAGGTCGGCCAGCTCGCCCCAGAACATCATCGCGACGAACACGAAGCCGAGCAGCACGAGCCACCCGCGCACGCGCCACGGCGGGCGGAACAGACCGACCGCGGCGGCGATGCAGGCCATGGTCCCGCCCGACGCGCCCACGTCGAGGGCGTGGGCCTGGGTCTGCGCCCATGCCCACGGCACCTGTGACACGAGGAGCAGGAACAGGGCGGTGGCGAAGACGGCGAACAGCTGCCCGACGGCGAAGTACGCGACCGCGACCCGGGTTCCGCGGCGATGCTCCAGGAAGCCCATGCCCCAGAACCCGGCGATCGTGAAGAAGTACACCCAGGGCTGGTTGACGAAGAACGTCCCGGTGACCGGTGTCCACCATCGCCCCTCGGCGAGGCTCGGCAATCCGTAGGCGACGAGAGGGAAGAGGTCGGTGTCCTGGAACGGTCGCCACAGGCCCTGCCAGATCACTCCCGTGAGCAGGACGAGGCCGATCATGATCAGCGTCGCCGGGGTGGTCCGGAGCGCCCCGAGCACGAGACGGGTCGGCGAGGGGCGCTCCGAGGTCATGCGCTCAGCGTAGAGGCGGGGCCGTCGGACGGCGACCCCGGGTCACTCGCCCACGGCCTTCGCGATCGCCTGCTCCAGGTCGTCCCACTCGCGGATCTCGACCATCTCGCCGTCGACGAAGAACGTCGGCGTGCTGGCGACGCCCAGCCGCTCGCCGTCGCGTTTGTCCTGCTGCACGCGCGCGAGGGTCGCGGGGTCCGCGATCGCAGCATCGTACGCGGCCATGTCCAGTCCGAGCTCCTCGGCGAAGGCGCGGAACACCGCGGGTGTCTCGGTCGGCTGCTCGCCCCACTGCGCCTGCGTCGCGAACAGTCGGTGGAACATGTCCTCGAACCGGCCCTGCGCGGCGGCCGCCTCGGCGGCCAGGGCGGCCGGCGTCGAGTTCACGTGACCGGGCAACGGGAAGTACCGGACGACGTAGCGGATGTCGCCGTCGTATGTGGCACGCAGGTCCTCGACGATGGGGGCGAAGGCGCCGCAGGCCTCGCACTCGAAGTCGAGGAACTCGACGACGGTGACGGCGTCCGGCCCTCCGTCGTCGAGGACGTGGGAGTCGGTGCGGACGGTGGGCAGCTTCTCCCCGGCGTCGGGGTCGGGCTGCGCCGGCCGCTGGCTGAGGGCGTAGATGATGCCGACGACGAGCAGCACGATGGCGACGGCGAGGGCGATGAGGGGCGCTTTGACGGGGGTCTTCATGGGGTCTCCAAACACGGGGTACGACGGGGATGCCGCGGAGCGGCCGGGGCCGGCGTCGGATCAGGTGCGGGAGATCGAGAGCTGCGCGAGGGACAGCGGGCGGACGCGCGGGCGGGGGCCCGCGCGGAGAGGCGCGAGCGTCCGGGGGAGGAGGCGGCGAAGGCGGACGCCGCGGCGGGTGCCCAGGTGCCGCAGGAGGAGGACGAGGGCGACGGCGCACAGAGCGGCCGCCGCGCAGGTCGCCGCATCCGTGAGCAGGTCGCCCGCGCCGTGCTCGACGACCGGAGCCGCGGTCGTCTCCGCCACGGCCGACGAGGTGGCGCCGGGGGCGAGGCACAGGGTCGCATGCGCGTCCGCCGAGCCGTGGGATGCGGACCACGCGCCGACGACGAGGAGCAGTGCGAGGCCGACGGCGATCACGATCCGGGTCAGGATAATCGGCTCGGCCCGCACGCGCGGCGTCGGGACGGGGGCGAGGGGTGACATGTCGCGCGCAGTCTAGCAACGGGCCCTTCGCCGGCCAGGGCCGGACCGCCGACGACATGCCTAGACTGGAGGGGTGGCGAGACTACTGATCATCGGCGGCTTCCTCGCCGCCGTGTTCTGGGTGTACAGCATCGTCGACTGCGCCGTGCAGCCGCCGACGCGTCACCGCGGCGTGCCCAAGGGGGCATGGATCGCCATCGTCATCCTCATCCCCGTCATCGGCGGCATCCTCTGGTTCGTCATCGGCCGCCGCCGGGCGAACGACCAAGGTGTGCCGCGCGTCGTGGCCCCGGACGACGATCCCGCGTTCCTCCGCAGCATCAGCAAGGCGGAGCAGGACGCCCGGATCCGTCGCCTCGAGGAGGAGCTCGCGCGGCTCGACGAGGAGACCGACGAGCCGCCCTCCGCGGATCCGCGCCCGTGACGTCGTCGCCGGCGATGGAGGCCGCGGCCTCCCTGCTCGCCGACCTCGTCGCCCACGGCGTCCGGGATGTCGTGCTGTCCCCGGGATCGCGCTCGCAGGCTCTCGCGCTCGCCGCGGCGGCCTTCGCCGAAGAGGGCGCGCTGCGCGTGCACGTGCGCATCGACGAGCGGGTCGCCGGGTTCACCGCCGTGGGCATCGCCCGGGAGACGCGGGTGCCCGTCGCGGTCGTGTGCACCAGCGGCACGGCCGTCGCGAACCTCCTCCCGGCGACGATGGAGGCCTTCCACTCCGGCGTGCCGCTGCTGCTGCTCACCGCGGATCGGCCTCCCGAGCTGCGCGGAGTCGGGGCGAATCAGGCCACCCTCCAGGAGGGGCTCTTCCACCCCTGGGTGCGGGCGCAGATCGACGCGCCCGTCCCGGGAGACGGTGAGTGGGCGGGTCTCGCCGCCCGTGTGGTCGCCCTCGCGCTCGGAGCGGCGGAACCCGAGTCCGGGCTTCCCGGCGTCCAGGGTCCGGTGCACCTGAACCTGCCGTCCCGCGAGCCGCTGTCGGGCGCGATGCCCGTGCGCACGCTGTCGCCGGGGGAGGCGCCGAGCCCGCCGGAGCCGGAGGCGTTCGTGCTGGAGCGCGGCCCGCGCACGGTGGTCCTCGCGGGGGCGGATGCCGGAGGGGACGCGGAGGAGATCGCTCACGCGGGCGGCTGGCCGCTCATCGCCGAGATCGTCAGCGGTGCGCGGTTCGGACGCCAGGTGGTGCACGGCTACCGCCGGCTGCTCGCGCGTGATGACCTGGGCGGGCGCATCGAGCGCGTGGTCGTGCTCGGACACCCCACGCTCAGTCGTGAGGCCGCGCGCCTGCTGTCCCGCACGGACGTGGAGGTGATCGCGGTCCGGAAGGGCGGCGAGGAGGTCAACCTGAACCACCGCACGCGCGCCGTCGCGGTCGTCACGGTCGCTTCGGGCGCCGCGGATCGGGAGTGGCTCGGCGCGTGGATGCGCGGGTCCGCCGACGAGGCCGTGGATCTCAGCGAGAACGCCCCCGACACCGAGGGGCTCTCGTCCACCGACTTCGCCGCCCGCCGCGACGCGGTGCGCGCGGAGCTCGACGCCGTCCGTCGTCCCCTCGACCGCGAGCGCCTCGTGGACGCCGTCTGGCGGGCCACGTGGCCGCACGACCGTCTGGTCTTCGGGTCGTCGCGGCTCGTCCGCGTCGCCGACGAGGTGCTCGGCGGCAAGAAGGTCCCCGTGCACGCCAATCGTGGCCTCGCCGGGATCGACGGCACGATCGCCACTGCCACGGGCATCGCCGTCGCGAGCCAGGCCGCCGGGGCGCCCGGCGTGACCCGCGTGCTGCTCGGCGATCTCGCCTTCCTCCACGACGTCGGCGCCCTGCTGTTCCCGAGCGACGAGACCGAGCCGCGACTCCAGGTGATCGTCGGCAACGACGGGGGCGGCACGATCTTCGACGGCCTGGAGGTGGCGGGCACCGCGCCGTCCGCGCACCTGGACCGCATGTTCTACACCCCGCACGGCGTGCGGATCGAGCATCTCGCGCTGGCCTACGGCTGGGAGTATCAGCGGGTCACCACGCGGACCGCCCTCGACCAGGCACTGACGACGCCGCGCGGCGGTCGTCAGATCATCGAGGTGCCGCTGCCGCGGTGACAGGATGTGCGTATGAACGCGCACACCTGGACGCAGCACCTGCGGGTGGGGCCCGGATTCCGCCTCGCCGATGTCGACCCCGACAGCAAGCCCGGCTACGACCACGGCAAGTCGCGGGGTACGGACGACCTCGCCGCGGGCCTGGAGCGGCTGAACGATCTGCAGGAGCGGCTGTTCGCCCAGAGTCGGGTGGGCGCCGCGCAGGATGCGGTGCTGCTCGTGCTGCAGGCGATGGACTCCGCGGGCAAGGGCGGAATCGTCCGGCACGTGGTCGGCGGCGTCGACCCGCAGGGGGTCGCGCTGGCGGCGTTCAAGGCGCCGACGGAGGAGGAGCGCCGGCACGACTTCCTGTGGCGCGTGGAGAAGCGGCTCCCGGAGCCCGGCTTCATCGGCGTCTTCGACCGGTCGCACTACGAGGACGTGCTCATCGGCCGGGTGCGCGCGTTCGCCGACGCCGCGGAGATCGAACGCCGGTACGACGCCATCAACGCCTTCGAGGAGCGCGTCGCCGCCTCCGGCGTCCGCATCGTCAAGGTCATGCTGCACATCTCGCCGGAGGAGCAGAAGGCGCGCCTGATGGAACGCCTGGAGCGCCCGGACAAGCACTGGAAGTACAACCCGGGCGACGTCGACGAGCGGTTGCTGTGGCCGCAGTACATGGAGGCGTACCAGACCGTCTTCGATCGCACCTCGACCGAGGCGGCGCCCTGGTACGTCGTCCCGGCGAATGCGAAGTGGTACGCGCGGCTGGCCGTGCAGGAGCTGCTGCTCGCCGCCCTCGAGGACATCGATCCGCAGTGGCCGGCCGCCGACTTCGACGTCGAGGCCGAGAAGAAGCGCCTCGCCGCGAGCTGACCGGGGTCAGGCCAGCGCGTCGACGAGCGGACGGAACTTCACGCGGGTCTCCAGGAGCTCGCTCTCCGGATCCGATCCGGCGACGATCCCGGCCCCCGCGTAGGCGGTGACCGTGATCGTGTCCTCGGCGGCGGTGAACTGCGCGCAGCGGAGGGCGATGGCCCACTCGCCGTTGCCGTCCGCGTCGACCCAGCCGACGGGCCCGGCGTAGCGGCCGCGGTCGAACGGCTCGAGCTCCCGGATGGCGGCGATGGCCGCCGGTGTCGGCGTCCCGGCGACGGCCGCGGTCGGGTGCAGGGCGCGCACGAGGTCGAGGGCAGAGCGGCCGTTCTCGAGCTCGCCCTCCACATCGGTCGCCAGGTGGAAGAGGTTCGGCAGCTTGAGCAGGAACGGCTGCTCGCTCGCCGCCAGAGCCCTGGTGTACGGGCGCAGGGATGCGAGCACGCTCTGCACGGCGTACTGGTGCTCGTCGAGGTCCTTGGTGCTGGAGGCGAGGTGCGCGGAGGCCGCGGTGTCGGCGTCGGCGTCGGCCCCGCGCCCGATCGTGCCGGCGAGCACGCGTGCGGTCACCGTCCGGTCCTGCACCGTGACGAGGGTCTCCGGGCTGGCGCCGATGAGTCCGTCGACCGCGAAGACCCAGGTGTCGGGGTACCCGGTGGCCAGCGCCCGGACGAGGCGCCGCAGGTCGGAGCCGGCCGGGATCGTCCCCTGGAGGTCACGGGCGAGGACGACCTTGCTGACCTCGTCGTCCGCGATGCGGGCGAGCGCTCCGCGCACGGCGTCCTGGTAGCCCTGCGGGCTCTGTGCCCCCGGGCCGACGGTGCCGGCCCAGTGCGGTCCGTACGCGGCGGGCTCGACGGCGCCCGGGGCACGCTCGTCGTCGGAGCGGCGGATGCGGGTCTCCCAGAACCGGTCGCCGTGTCGTCCGAGGATCCGGGCGGGGACGACGAGCACGCTGTCCGCGCGCGAGTCCTCGTCGAAGGTGAACGCTCCGAACGCGACCAGGCCGGTGCCGGGGAGGCGCACGGGGTCCGTGACCTCGGCCGCGGCGGTGAGGTCGTGCCAGAGAGCGGCGAGGGCCTCGCCGCGCGGCCGTCCGGTCTCCGCCGCCGGGCGGAGCTCGGCGAGAGGCTCGCCCACGGCCACGATCCCGTCGCCGCGACGGAACCAGGCGAGAGGGTGGGCGGGGTCCGCGAAGGAGAGGAGGTCGTCGACCGGGTCGATCTCTCGGGTCTCCACGACCAGGGGGGTGTGCTGCACCCCTCCAGCCTATTCCGCGGGGCGTCGTCGGAGCCCGCGGACGTAGGGTGGGCGGATGAGCGATGCGCGTCCCGCAGCCGGTGCCGAGATGATCTTCCAGTGGCGTAAGTGGGACGGGTCGCCGCACTGGCGCCACGAGTGCGTGTACCTGGGAGCCGACCGCTGGGGCGACTGGGTGGGGCAGCCGACCGGCTGGCACAGCGTGCGTCCGGGAGCGGAGTTCCACGCGGCCACCCCGAACGTCACGCTCGTGCCGCCGAGCGCCGACTTCGCCCTCACCGTCAACCGGCGACATCCGCGCGGGATGCGCGTCTACATCGATCTCGGATGGGACGTGCGCTGGTCGGACGATCCGCTGCTCGCGACCGGGATCGACATGGACCTCGACGTCGTCCGGGTGGAGGGCGAGCGCGGCACCTGGGTCGACGATCGTGACGAGTGGGCCGAGCACAGCGAGCGCTACGGCTACCCGGCCGCCGTCATGCGGCATCTGGAGGAGTTGGCGCTCGACCTCGAGACGCGGGTGAGGGAACGCACGGCGCCGTTCGATGACGCCACCGCCGATCCGTGGCTGGACCGGCTGGAGGCGCTGGAGCTCGCGCCTAGACTGGACGCGTGACCGCGAACGACAAGAACCGCGCCGATCTCGGCAAGGACCCCGCCCGCGTCAGCGGCATGTTCGACCAGGTCGCCGCCGGGTACGACCGCACGAACACCGCGATGACGTTCGGCAACGACGCGCTGTGGCGGGCCGCGACCACGCGCGCCGTCGCTCCGAAGCCCGGGGAGCGCATCCTCGACCTCGGTGCGGGCACGGCATCGTCGTCCGCCTCCCTCGCCCGGAGCGGCGCCCAGGTGGTCGCGGCGGACTTCTCGCCGGGCATGCTCGCGGAAGGCGAGCGTCGGCACGGCGCGATGCGCAACCTCTCGTTCGTGCAGGCGGACGCCACGGCCCTCCCGTTCGGAGACGGCGAGTTCGACGCGGTGACGATGTCGTACGCGCTGCGGAACGTGAACGACCCGAAGAAGGCGCTGCGCGAGCTGTACCGGGTGACCAAGCCGGGCGGCCGCCTGGTCATCAACGAGTTCTCCACCCCGCCGGGCAAGCTGTTCCGCGGGGTCTACCGGTTCTACAACGCGCAGGTCCTCCCGCGCGTGGCCCGCGTCGCCGGGACGAACGGCGACGCCTACGACTACCTGAACGAGTCGATCCGCGACTGGCCGGACCAGAAGCGGCTGTCCGCCTGGATCCGGGAGGCCGGCTGGCAGGACGTCGCCTACCGCAACCTCACCTTCGGCATCGTGGCCCTGCACCGGGCCCGCAAGCCGGCGTGACTCCGGCGCGAACGGCGTCACCCGACGCGGGTAGGCTGGGAGCGTGACTTCGAGCCCCAGCGCCCCGGGTTCGCGACTCGCGAGCCGTCTCGGCTTCAGCGATCGCGTTTTCGTCGGTCCCGCCGCGCGTCGCATCGCCCGCACCATCGAGGACGGACTGGAACTGGTCGAGACCGGGCTCGCGGACGACGTGCGCGTCGCCGACCCTCTCGCCGACGCCGCCAGCCGGTATCTGTACGAGGCCGGGGGCAAGCGCATCCGGCCGGTGCTCACCCTGCTCGCGGCGCAGCTCGGCGACGGCAACACGCGGGAGGTGATCGACGTCGCGAAGGCGCTGGAGATCACCCACCTCGGATCGCTCTACCACGACGACGTCATGGACGGTGCCGACCGTCGCCGCGGGGTCCCCGCCGCTCAGACGGTGTGGGGCAACAACATCGCCATCCTCACCGGCGACATCCTCTTCTCCCGCGCCAGCCAGCTCATGTCGCGCCTCGGCGAGCGGGCGATCCGCCTCCAGGCCGACACGTTCGAGCGCCTCGTCCTCGGTCAGATGCACGAGACCCTCGGCCCGCAGCCCGAGGACGACCCGATCGCGTTCTACATCCAGGTGCTCGCCGACAAGACGGGCTCGCTCATCGCGGCGGCCACCCAGGGCGGCGTGATCTTCTCGAACGCCCCGGCGGAGTTCGAGGAGCCGCTGCGCGTCTACGGCGAGAAGATCGGCGTCGCCTTCCAGCTCCTCGACGACGTGATCGATCTGTCCGCCAAGCCGGAGGAGACCGGCAAGGTCCCCGGCACCGACCTGCGCGCGGGCGTGCCGACCATGCCCTACCTCCTGCTCAAGGCGGAGGACGATGCGGCGGCCGCCGACCTCGCCGCCCGCATCGACGACGGTGTGGCTCTCATCGCGGACGGCGCCGACGCGGCGATCCTCGACGGCCCGCTGGACGAGCTGCGCGACCACCCCGTCACCCAGAAGACCCTCGAGCTCGCGCACGCCTGGACGCAGGAGGCGATCGACGCGCTCGCGGCCCTTCCGCGCGGCACCGTGCGCGAAGCGCTCACCCGATTCGCCGAGACCCTCGCCGAGCGCTCCAGCTGACACCGCGAACGGGCCTCGTGCCCGGGTGTCCGCCGCGACGGCACACGAAAGGACCTCCATGACCAAGCTGAGACTGGCCATCGTCGGTGCAGGCCCCGCAGGCATCTACGCCGCGGACATCCTGCTGAAGGCGGAGCGCAAGTTCGACGTGTCGATCGACCTCTTCGAGCAGCTCCCCGCCCCTTACGGCCTCGTCCGCTACGGCGTCGCTCCCGATCACCCCCGCATCAAGGGCATCATCACCGCCCTCCGCGACGTGCTCGACCGCGGCGACATCCGGCTGTTCGGCAATGTCCGCTTCGGGGAGGACATCACCCTCGACGACCTCAAGAAGCACTACAACGCGGTCATCTTCGCGACCGGAGCGATCCGCGACACGACGCTGGACATCCCGGGAATCGACGCGATCGGCTCCTACGGTGCCGCCGACTACGTCAGCTGGTTCGACGGGCATCCGGACGTGCCGCGCGAGTGGCCGCTGGACGCCGCGTCGGTCGCGGTCCTCGGCAACGGCAACGTCGCGCTCGACGTGTCCCGCATGCTCGCCAAGCACGCGGAGGACCTCCTTGTCACCGAGGTTCCGGAGAACGTCTACGAGGGTCTGAAGGCCAGCGCCGTCACCGATGTGCACGTCTTCGGCCGTCGCGGTCCCGCGCAGGTCAAGTTCACGCCGCTGGAGCTGCGTGAGCTCGGCGAGCTGCGCGACGTCGACATGGTGGTCTACGACGAGGACTTCGACTACGACGAGGCGTCGAAGGCCGCCGTCGCGAGCAACAAGCAGGTCATGGTCATCGACCGCATCCTGCAGTCGTGGCGCAAGCGCGACTCCGTCAACAACGCGGGCGGCACCGCTTCCCGCCGTCTGCACCTGCACTTCTGGGCGCGGCCGGTCGAGGTCCGCACGGACGACAGCGGCCGCGTCGCGGCGTTCGTGTACGAGCGCACGCAGCCGGACGGCCAGGGCGGGGCGGTCGGCACGGGGGAGATGCGCGAGGTGCCGGTGCAGGCCCTGTACCGTGCCATCGGCTACTTCGGCTCGCCGCTGCCCGGCGTCCCCTTCGACAAGAAGCACGGCGTCATCCCGAACCACGAGGGCCAGGTGCTCGCGAAGGACTCCAACGACCGCGTCCCCGGCGTCTACGCCACCGGCTGGATCAAACGCGGACCGGTCGGCCTCATCGGCCACACGAAGTCCGACGCGATGGAGACCGTCCGGCACCTCATCAACGACCAGGGATCCTGGTGGCAGCCGGAGGACCCGTCGGAGGACGCGATCCCCGCGTTGCTCGCGGACCGGGGCGTGGCCTGGACCGACCTCGACGGCTGGCACCGCCTGGACGAGCACGAGATCGCTCTCGGCGCCCCGCAGGAGCGGGCACGTGTCAAGGTCGTCCCGCGCGACGAGATGGTGCGCGTCTCCCGCGGCGAGTGAACTCGCGCCGGTGCCGGGGCGTGCTCCCCGGCACCCGCGCCTCCCGGCCCTAGGCTGAGGCCATGCGACCCCGTGTACTCCTGGCCATCGGCGCCGCTGCCGTCCTCGTGCTCGCCGGCTGCGCGCCCGAGCCGGAGGTCGCGCCGACGGGGACGCCGACCGCTGATGTGACCCCCGCGCCGACGACCGGTCCCGGCGCCCCGACCCCGGCGTTCGACGTGGACTGCGCGGATGTCGCCGCAGCGATGACGAGCGCCGTCGGTGAGGTCGAGGGTGATGTGGCGGAGGTCCTCGGCGTGTGGTCCTCGCCGAGCTGGTACCCGGGGCCTGCGCAGCACATGTTCCAGCGAGCCGGCGGGATCGCCTGCTCCGCCGGCACCACGGAACGCAACTGGGAGGTCACGATCCTTCCCGGCGCCGCGGAGACCATCACGGGCGCGGAGTCTCGTGGCGGCTACTACGGGGAGGAGGCCCGCTGCGAGAGCGGCGGATACTGCTTCTTCCAGCTCGTCGACGGCGAGGTGCTCGTCTCGGCGACCGTCGTCGACCCGGAGAAGGGCCCGGACGACACCGCGACGCTCGAGGAGGGCCTGCGCGGACTCGCCGCGTCGGCCGTGGCGTCGCTGCGGGAGGTGGAGGTACCGGAGAGCGCGGTCGCGGGGGTGGACTGCTCGCGCTTCCTCACGGCGAACGAGCTCGCCGAGCATATCGACGCTGCGGAGGTGCACGTCGTCGACGCGTTCGGCGGGTGGTCGATCCCGGCCGAGGTCTACCAGGAGCGCAACGGGTCGCGCATCTGTTACTACGCGTCCGAGGGTGACGAGTACGCCGCACAGGGCTACGTCATCCTCACCACGTTGCCGGGTGGCGCGTGGGCGTTCGACGAGCTCGAGCTCGACGACCAGGAGGAGGTCGTCGTCGAGGGCGCGGAGGCCGCCCTCACGGGGGTCGACGAGCTCGGACGTCAGGTGCTCGACCTGCGGGCGGGTGGGGACTGGCTGCGTCTGACCGCGGTCCAGGGCTCCGGCATCGACGACCTCACGCCGATCGGCGCCACCGTCGCGGAGGACCTCTCGGTCGCCCGTCCAGGCGGCCAGTAACGACCGTGGACTAGCCTGGGCGCGAGGGGGAGGACGCATGGCCGAGTGGATCCCGGATGTGCTCGGTGACGAGTTCGCCCAGCTGACGCTGGACCTCGGCAGCGACGAGCAGGGGCCGGTGGTGGCGACTCTCGTGCGCGCGCTTCCCGCTCCGATCCCGTGGTGGGATCGTCCGCGTCGCCGCCGGCGGCTACTGGAGGGCGTGGACGTGCTCTACATCCACGGCTGGTCGGACTACTTCTTCCAGAAGCGGCTCGCCCGGTTCTGGACCGCGCGTGGCGCCCGCTTCTTCGCCCTCGATCTCCGCAAGTACGGGCGCAGTCTCCGTGAAGGGCAGACGCCGGGGTACATCACCGACCTGTCGACGTATGACGAGGACATCGCTGCGGCGCTGGACGCGATGGGACGCGGGGACGACGGGGCGGAGGCCGGGCGGCGCCTGATCCTCGTCGGGCACTCCACCGGCGGACTGACCCTGAGCCTGTGGGCGGCGCGGCATCCGGGTGCGGCCGATGCGCTCATCCTGAACAGCCCGTGGCTGGAGTTCCAGTTCGCGCCGGTCCGCGCCGCCATCGCGCCGATGGTCGAGTTCCAGGCGCGGATCCGACCTCTCGACGCGGCACCGCAGATCGATCTCGGCTACTACACGCGGGCACAGCAGGAGGTCGCCGACCCGGACGACCCGATGGAGGTCGACACGGCGTGGCGTCCCGTCCAGACGATGGCCGTCTATGCGGGCTGGCTCAACGCGATCCTCTCCGGGCACAAGGCCGTCGCGGCCGGGCTGGGCATCGAGGCGCCGGTCTGCGTGCTGCTGTCGGCGCGGTTCGTCCCGCCGACCCGCTGGTCGGAGGAGCTCACCTCCGCCGACTCGGTGCTCGTCGTCGACGACATCGCCCGGGCGTCGCTGAAGCTGGGCTCGTCCGTGACCGTCGAGCGGATCGACGGGGCGCTGCACGACGTGTTCCTCTCGCGTCACGAGGCGCGGGAGGACGCCTACCGCCGCCTGCACCGCTGGGTGGTCGGCTGGCGCGCCGCTCAGACGTAGTACATCGCGCGGACGAGACGTTCGGCCTCGTCGCCGTCGCCGACGCGCACCGCCTCTGCGAAGTCGGCATACAGCTGCCGCATCCGCTCCCGGTCGCCGGGACGGACCGTCCAGCCGCGCAGGTTCCGGGTGACGGCGACGGCGACGTCGTCGATCAGCATCCGGTGCTGACGGTTGCCGCTGTGGTCGGCGAGGTACGCGAAGACGGCCCACCGGGCGCGGGCCGTGGAGGCTCCGTCGGCGAGCGCGTCCTGCAGGCGGGCGATGAGGTCCAGCACGTGCTTCCGCTGGGCGGTGCCGAGTCGCGGCACCGCCATCCGGGCCGTGACCCCGCCCTGGTAGCCGGCGAACTCCAGGGACTCGGACACCACCTGCGGCGTGACGACGGTCACCTCCGTGTATCGGCTCGGGTACATCGTCACCAGCCCCAGCCGCTCCAGCCGCTGCAGTGCTTCCCTGACGGGTGTCCGTGACACGTGGAGTTCATCCGCCACGTCCACGTCGCGGATGCGGTCGCCTTCGGCGAACTCGCCCTCCGTGATGAGCCGCGCGATGTGGTGGAACACCTCCTCCGCCAGCAGCTGCTTGCTCTCTCCGATGCTCTTCGTCTCGATCTGCCCCATGGCCCAGCCCCCGGTCGTCTCTCTTGGTCCGCGACGTCGCCTCCTTCGCGGGTGAGGAAGGGCGACGGTCGCATCGTCGTCATGCCTCCTCCGTGGGGGCCGATCCGCGTGGGGGCGCGAGCGGACGGGGAGGCTTGTCCTGCTTCCGGGACCGGTCGTCGTGTGCCGACGGCGGGCCCGGGCCGACGCGAGCCCCGAGGGCCGGTGCCGTTCCCTCCCCAGAGCCGGCGCGGTGTCCTCGAGGCGCATCCGCCGCGACGATCGGGTGTCGTCCGGGGATGGCGTCGGAGTCGCGCCGAAGCGCGACCGGTTCCAGTCTCCGCGAAGAACACCGATATCTCGGTATGCGTTGACCGGGGAAAAGATGTGAGGTTCGGCACCCGTCCCGACTGCACGGTTGCTGCCTTGGGCTTGTTGTATCAGAATAGTTCCAATATTGGAGGTTTTCTGAAATGGTGGAGCTGACCGCACCCGAGCTGGCAGAGCGCCTCGGGATCACGCGCCGCTATGCCATCGACCTCCTGGCGTGCGGGGCCATCACGGGCCGTCAACTCCCGTCCGGAGCCTGGCTCGCCGATAGCGATTCCGTCGCGCGGTACGAGGCCGCCTCACGGCGGGGGAGCGGCCGCAGGCTCGAACCGGGCAACGCATGGGCGCTGCTGTGGATACTGTCCGGCCTCACTCCCACCTGGATCCCCTCAAGCACCCTCAGCAGACTCCGCGGACGCATCCGTCGCGCGACTCCCGAGGAGATCGCACGCGCCGTCTCCTCCCGGACGACCACCCATCGCTACCAGGCAGCCAATGCCGCCAAGGCCGCAGAAGGGCTCATCGCTACCGGCCGGGCGGCCGCCGGCCAGCTCGGTGTCGGGCTCATGGACGATCGACGCGCCGCGGTGGGATACGCGACCAGGACCGCGGCCGAGTACGCGAAGAGCCGATTCATGGTCGAAAGCGCCACCGGCCAGCACGTCGTCTACGACAACACGCTGCCCGTCCCGTACAGCGGCGACACCATGCCGCTCGCCGTCATCGCTGCAGATCTCTCGGTCTCGACCGATACGCGCGAGCGCTCCGCCGGCCTGCGCGCGCTCGAGGAGCTGCGGGCGAGGTGGCTCACTGTCGACACTCGCGGCGCGACCTGAGGAAACCATGGCTGGCGCAGAGCACACCGTTCACATGGACGACGATGACCTTCTTCCCGCATGGCAGACCGTCATCGACGTCGGCCGCGCGGGGGCGGTGACGGACCTCACCCTCTTCGGGGGACTCATGGTCGCCGTACACGGGCGCAGAGCCGGTGTCGTCATGCGGCGTTCGACAGACGATGTGGACGTACTCGTTGACTTCCGCGCCAACCGAAGCAGTCTGACGGATGCGGCATTTGCCCTGCGAGGACTGGGCTTCGAGTTGTCCGCCGGAGAGAGAGGGAGCCCGCGTACAGGTTCATCCACGCCGATAGCCGCAAGGTGGACATCATGGTGGCGGACCACCTGCCCTCCGGGATGCGGCCCCGGCTCCAGCAGCGGGACGCCTTCGCCGCCCCCGCTGGGCAGCAGGCCATCGGTCGCCGCGACACGTACGTACTGACGTTCAACGGCGGAGCTTCGGTGACCCTCGGCGTCCCGGACGAGCTCGGCGCCATCGTCGCCAAGGGGGCGGCGTTCACCGTCGATCAGCGGGACCGTGGTCGCCACCTCGACGACGCCGCAGTCCTGTTCGCCTGCGTCACCGACGCCTCGGCCCTCGACTACGACGGAACGAGCAGGAACGACCGGCGTCGGATTCGTGCGCTCACTTCCCAGATCAGTGGTCCCGCGCACACGAGCTGGACGAACCTTGACCCCCAGGATCGTGAAGGTGGCCAGATGAACGTCGCACTCATCAGTGGTGCAATCGGATAGAAACCCGCGCACAGAACGGGCGGGACCGACACGTCAGCCGCTCTGCCGCGTCTCGACGGCGCGCCCGTCGGGACGCAGTCCTAGCGGTAGTTGATGAACTGCAGATCGATGTCGAGGTCGCTTCCCTTGAGGAGCGCGATCACGGCCTGAAGGTCGTCGCGGCTCTTGGACTGCACGCGCAGCTCGTCGCCCTGGATCTGGCTCTTCACGCCCTTGGGGCCCTCGTCGCGGATGATCTTGCCGATCTTCTTGGCGTTCTCGGAGGAGATCCCGTCCTTGAGGCTCGAGACGATGCGGAACTCCTTGCCGCTGGCGAAGGGCTCACCGGAGTCGAGGCTCTTCAGCGAGATGCCGCGCTTGATGAGCTTGGACTGGAACACGTCGAGGACGGCGTTGGCGCGCTCCTCGGTGTTCGCGGTGATGAGGATCTGCTCGCCGCTCCAGGCGATCGAAGCGCCGGTCCCCTTGAAGTCGTAGCGCTGCTCCACCTCTTTGCGTGCCTGGTTCAGGGCGTTCTCGGCCTCCTGGCGATCCACTTTCGAGACGATGTCAAAGGAACTGTCAGCCATGTCTCAACTGTATCCGGGGGTGTGCGGAAAGTCCCGCGGGCTTCGCCTCCTCGAAGAGACAGGTGCGCGTGTGCGGATCACGGGACTGATCGGCGCGTACGGTGGCGACCCGATGGCGGTGACCTACCCGAACGGCGACCAGGTCGGCTACGTCACGGTCGCCTCCGAGTGCGAGCTGCTCAGCGACCCGGCACCGGACATGGACGAGATCCTCGAACTGGGCTGGTTCTCCCGAGAGGCGATCGCCGCCGTGCCGCGGCGTGATTGGATCGACCGCGTCATCCGCGATGCGCCGCATCGTGCCGGCGGGGACGCCGCCCGCTGACGCTTCCGCCACCACCCGGGCTGCGGCGCCGTCGGCCGTCGCTCGCCGCGTCCACGGCGTCAGAGATCGGGCTCGTCTCGTCCGGAACAGATGCCCCCGGGCGACGACGGTGAACGTGCCGGCGACACCCGACCGAGGAGTGTGCCGCGTTCCCGCCGCTACCTCGGACGTGCCGGATTACGGCGAGTTTGGAAGCGTTTTCATGTCGCGGGCCTCTCGTCTGGCCGATCACGGGTTGATATCGCCGCGCTCGCGGATTGTGATCGCTTCTCGAAACGATGCATACTGTAAGCGCTTGCAGTCTTGCAGGCGCTCAGCACTGAGAGAGGCACACACCAATGAAGGTGAACAAGAGGGGCATGGTCGCCGCGGGCGCCATCGCCATCGTTTCGGCCCTGACACTCGCCGGCTGCTCGACCGGATCCGGCGGCGACGACTCTTCCTCCGGTGGCGACAGCGGCGGCACGCTGACCGTCTGGGTCGACGCCGAGCGGGTCGACGCGCTGCAGGGCGCGGCGGACGCCTACCAGGAGAAGACCGGCGTCACGGTAAAGCTGGTGGGGAAGTCCGTCGACGACATGAAGGACGACTTCATCCAGCAGGTCCCGACCGGTAAGGGCCCCGACGTGGTCATGGGCGCCCACGACTGGCTCGGCGAGCTGTCGACCAACGGCGTCGTCGCGCCGATCGAGCTGGGCGACAGCTCCGAGGACTACCTCCCCGTCGCGCTCCAGGCGGCGACCTACGAGGGCACCGTCTACATGCTCCCGTACGCGGTCGAGAACATCGCCGTCTTGCGCAACGCCGACCTCGTCCCGGAGCCCGCGACGAGCTTCGACGACATGGTCTCGAAGGGCACCTTCGTCGTGGAGCAGGGCGCCGAGGGCAACCCCTACCACCTGTACCCGTTCCAGACCGCCTTCGGTGCTCCCGTCTTCGGCACCGACGACAGCGGCAGCTACGACCCGACCGACCTGCAGCTCGGCAGCGAGGGCGGCTTCGCCTTCGCCGACTGGCTGGGTGCGCAGGGCGCGGCGGGCACGCTCAACACCGACATCGACGGCGAGATCGCCAAGCAGCAGTTCCTCGACGGCACCGCCGCCTTCTGGCTGACCGGTCCGTGGAACGTGGGCGCGGCCACCGATGCGGGCATCAACGTCGAGATCGACCCGATCCCGAGCCCGACGGGCGAGACGGCCTCGCCGTTCGCCGGCGTCAAGGGCTTCTTCGTGAGCGCCGAGTCGAAGAACAAGGTCGCCGCGAACGACTTCCTCGTCAACTACCTCGGCACGGAGGACGTCCAGCTGGAGCTGTTCAAGGCCGGCAACGTCCTCCCGGCCCTGACGGCGGCCGCCGACACCGCGGCGTCCGACCCGATCATCGCCGGCTTCCAGGCCGTCGGCGCCGACGCCGTCCCCATGCCGGCCATCCCGGCGATGGGTGCCGTCTGGCAGTACTGGGGCGTGGCCGAGGCCGCGATCATCAACGGCGAGGACCCGCAGGCGACGTGGCAGAAGCTCGTCGACGACGTGACCGCCGCGATCAAGTAACGGCCGACAAGATGACGACCCTGCCGGGGCGGGCCGACCGACCCGCCCCGGCAGGACCATGACGAGGACGACATGACCGACACCGAAGAGCGCACCGCGCCCCCCACGCCTCGGCAGCGCCAGGCGGCGAAGATCGCCGAGGCGGCCTCCCGACCGATCGGGTGGATGCTGCTCAAGATCCTGTTGTTGGCGATCGTGGACGCGATCGCCGTCTACGCCGTGTTCGTGCTGCTCGTGCAGCACGAGGGGCTGGTCCTCGGCCTCGTCGTCGCCGTGACCGTCGTCGTCAACTACATCTACTTCTCCCGCAAGCGGATCGCCGCGAAGTACCTGACGCCCGGGATCATCTTCCTCGTCCTCTTCCAGGTCTTCACGCTGCTCTACACGGGCTACATCGGCTTCACGAACTACGGCACCGGTCACAACGGCAGCAAGGAGCAGGCGATCTCGTCGCTGCTCGCCTCCGCGCAGGAGCGGGTCGAGGACTCCCCGACGTATCCGGTCACGGTGGTCGAGCAGTTCGGCACGTACGGCCTCCTCGTCACGGATCCGGAGGACGGCGATGCGCTCCTCGGCACCGCCGATCAGCCCCTCGCCGAGGTCGATGCCGAGTTCGAGGGCGGCAAGGCCGTCGCCGTGGACGGGTGGACCACGCTTCCGCTCGCCACCGTCTTCACGCTCTCGGAGGAGCTGGAGCAGCTCTCCGTCCCGTTCAGCGATGACCCCAACGACGGCAGCCTCCGTGCACCCGACGGGCAGAACGGCTACCTCTACGTCTCGACGCTGGCGTACGACGCGGATGCCGACACGATCACGGACACCGCGACCGGCACGGTCTACAGCGACAC
The DNA here is from genome assembly GCF_017939615.1 of Microbacterium sp. BLY. Classification (NCBI taxonomy): domain Bacteria; kingdom Bacillati; phylum Actinomycetota; class Actinomycetes; order Micrococcales; family Microbacteriaceae; genus Microbacterium; species Microbacterium sp. BLY. Next base: position 221,309 of record NZ_JAGKSR010000001.1, on the reverse strand, counting down.
CGGCGACGGTGCCTTCACCGCGGAGGACGGCGAGCAGCTGCTGCCCGGCTGGCAGACCACGGTCGGCTTCGACAACTTCGTCCGCGCGGTGACCGACGAGTCCATCCGCGGTCCGCTCATCTCCGTCACCGTGTGGACCTTCGTCTTCGCGCTCGTCTCCGTCGCGACGACGTTCTTCCTCGGTCTGCTCCTCGCGCTCGTCTTCAACAACACGCGGATGCGGTTCCGCAACGGCTACCGGATCATCCTCATCCTCCCGTACGCCTTCCCCGCGTTCCTCTCCGCGCTGGTCTGGGCCGGGATGATGAACGAGAGCTTCGGCTTCATCAACCAGGTGCTGTTCGGCGGCGCCGCCATCCCATGGCTCACCGACCCCGTGCTGGCGAAGGTGTCCGTGCTGCTGGTGAACCTCTGGCTCGGCTTCCCCTACATGTTCCTCGTGTGCATGGGTGCGCTGCAGGGCATCCCGGACGACGTGAACGAGGCGGCCGTGATGGACGGCGCCAACGCATGGCAGATCTTCCGCCGCATCAAGCTGCCGCTGCTGCTGGTGACCGTGGCGCCGCTGCTGATCTCGTCGTTCGCGTTCAACTTCAACAACTTCAACCTGATCTACATGCTGACCAAGGGCGGGCCGCGTTTCAGCGACGTGTCGATCCCGGTCGGACACACCGACATCCTCATCTCCATGGTCTACAAGGTCGCATTCACCGGACAGACCCGCGATTACGGACTGGCCTCCGCCTTCACGATCCTGATCTTCGTCGTGGTGGCGACGATCTCGATCATCAGCTTCCGCAAGACCAAGGCCCTCGAGGAGCTGAACTGACATGAGCACCGTCCGCAGCACCGCCCCCGCCCGCCGCACGGCTCCGCCCCGTCGCTCCTTCGGCGCCTGGTTCGCCGACACCGGCTGGCGTCACCTCGTCGCGATCGTGGTGAGCGCCTTCGCCCTCTTCCCGCTCCTGTACGTCGTGTCGGCCTCCCTCAACCCGAAGGGCACCCTCACCGGCTCGAACCAGCTCTTCTCGGCCATCGGGATCGACAGCTACGTGCGCATCCTCAGCGACCCGCAGAATCCCTACGGGACGTGGTTCCTGAACACGCTGCTCATCGCGGTCGTGACGGGCGCGGTCACCGTCTTCATCGGAGCCTGCGCCGCGTATGCCTTCTCCCGCATGCGCTTCGCGGGCCGCCGCGTGGGGCTCGTCACCATCGTCGTAGTGCAGATGTTCCCGCAGCTCCTCGCGGTGGTCGCCATCTTCCTGCTGATGTCGACGCTGGGGGACTGGTTCCCGGCGATCGGCCTCAACACGCACACCGGCCTGATCCTCGTCTACCTCGGGGGCGCGCTCGGCGTGAACACGTACCTCATGTACGGGTTCTTCAACACGATCCCGAAGGAGATCGACGAGGCCGCCCGCATCGACGGCGCCGGACACGCGCGGATCTTCTTCACGATCATCCTGCGGCTGGTCGCCCCCATCCTCGCGGTCGTCGGTCTGCTCTCCTTCATCGGCACGGTGAACGAGTACGTCATCGCCAGTGTGATGCTCGTCGACGTGGATCAGCAGACCCTCGTCGTCGGCATGACCAAGCTCGTGGCCAACCCGCGCTACGCCGATTGGTCTGCCTTCTCCGCCGGCGCGGTCATGGCGGCGATCCCGGTCATGGTGCTCTTCCTCTTCCTGCAGAAGTACATCGTGGGTGGGCTGACGGCGGGGGCCACCAAGGGCTGATCGACGCATCGGTCGGTGCTAGCGTGCGTCACATGCTACCTTGTGAGGCATGACAGTCGACGTCGGGGCGCAGATGCGCAAAGGAGTGGTCGAGTACTGCGTGCTCGGCCTGCTCTCCCGCGAGCCCATGTACGGCTGGCAGCTGTCGGAGGCACTCACCGGCGCCGGGCTGATCGCCAGCATCGGCACGCTCTACCCGCTGCTCGGGCGGCTGCGCGACAACGGCTGGGTGACGACGTTCGATCGGCCGTCCGAGAGCGGTCCGGCGCGCAAGTACTACCGGCTCACGGATGCCGGTATCGATCAGCTCGCGCGCTTCCGGGCGCAGTGGGCGCCGTTCGCCCGTGCCGTCACGGGCATGGTGGGGGAAGGATGACCATGACAGACAACACTGCAGCCGCGCTGCGCGACGACTACCTGGCGCGACTCGACGAGGCGATGCGCGGGCTTCCGCACGGCGTCGCCTCCGACATCCGCGAGGGGATCGCGGAGGAGCTCGACGGGCTCGACGCCGCCGCGACCGCTGAGCGGATCGCCTCGTTGGGAGACCCGCGCGGCATCGCACGCGAGGCCGAGGACGAGGTGCCGTCCGCGCCGCCGCTCGTGCATCCGGCGCCGATGCCCGCACCACCAGCGCCGCGCACCCCGATGACCGCGACGCGCGGCTTCGCCATCGCCGCGGCGCTCACGCTGAGCTTCGGCGGCATCGTCGTGCCGGTCATCGGATGGTTCGTCGGGGCGGTGCTGGTGAGTCTCAGTGCGATGTGGCGGACCTGGGAGAAGGCCGTCGCGATCCTCGTCCCCCTCGTCGTCACGGGGCTGTCCTTCCTCGTCGTCTCGACCATGACCGGCTTCACGACCGGGTCGGCCTCCGGCAGCTCGACGAGCGGCGAGGTGCCTCCGGCCGCGAACCCGCTCCTGCCGAGCTTCGGCGAATGGCACCTCCTCATCCTCCTCGGCTTCCTCCTGGTGCCGGCATCCGGCCTGTGGCTGTTGTGGCGCATGCGCGGGCGCGGTCTGCGCTGACCCGGCGCGCCACGCCGAGCGCATCGTCGTTCGGCGTTGCTCCCATCCGACGGCGAGACCCCGTCCTACGGTGGAGGCATGGCACGGGTGGGGGGACGCAACCTCGGAGTGAGCTGGTTCGCCGGGATCGTGTGCGTCGGGATCGTCGGCGCTCTCGTCTGGCTCTCGCTGCCCATGCTGCCGGTCCTCGCGCACTTCGCCGGAGACGCGCTCCGCAACGCCTTCCCCTGAGCGCCGAACACGGCGCGAACACGCGTATGACGACACGTCGGCACGCCTCCGGAAGGGCCGCGCCGCACGGCGGTAATCTCGCACTGCACATCCCCGATGAGAGGCGCATCCCATGAGTGATCCCGAGGCTCGTCAGCCCGAGAAGCCGAGCGACGTCGACGACGTCGTCGGCAGCGCGAACGCCGGTCTCGACGCCGCAGCGGCGGCCCGCGGAGATGTCCCCGGCCACGCCGATGACACGCGTGCGGACGGCGTGCGCGCCGACGCCGACGCCGCGTCCTCCGGCGACACCGCCGCAGACCCGGCCGTCACGCGTCAGGAGCCCGCCGTCGATCCCGACCTCGCTGCCTTCGAGGCCGCCGAGCGGGAGCACCCGGGTACCTTCGGCTCCACGGTCCCGACGCCCTCGCGCACCGAGAGCGACCGCCTCGCCGCCGACCGTCGCGACGCGGACGTCCGTGACGCCGACCGCCGGGACGCGACCCCGGAGACGTCGCTGTACGCGGCCCCCGAGACCTCGCTGTACGCGAATCCGGCCGCCCCGTCGCACGAGGAGTCGGCCATGGCCGGTGCGGCGTACGCCGCGCACGCGGATGACACCGACACCCGGATCGTCCCGTCCGAGCCGCTCACGAACGGCGCCGCGGCTCCGCAGCAGCCCCAGCCGATCTTCGTGCAGGCGCCCGAGCCGCCCCGCGAGCGCGGCAACCGCGGCACGGCGGGAGCAATCGGCCTGCTCGCCACGGTCGCCTTCGCGGTCCTCTACCTGGCCACCACGCTCGGCCTCGGCGCCCTCGCGGGCGACGTGACGGGGGAGAACATCGGCGAGGCCCTCGTCGCCCCGCTGCTCACCTGGGGCTTCTGGACGCCGGTCGTCGTCTTCTTCCTCGGCTTCTGGCTCCTCGGCGCGATCATCAACCGCGGACGCTGGGGGCTCTGGGTGGTCTTCGGCATCGTCGTCGGTCTCATCGCCTACGCGGGCCACATCCTCGGGCAGCTGTTCGAGGCGCCTTTCTGGAAGCTCACCGCCTCGCAGGGCATGGAACTCGCCGGTGAGCAGCTCCTCGCCCCGCTGGCGATCGCGGCGTTCGTCTTCGCCCGCGAGCTCACCATCTGGTTCGGCGCCTGGGTGGCCCGCAGCGGCGCCCGCAAGACCGAGCTGAACGAAGAGGCGCAGCGCGAGTACGAGCGCACCCTCGAGGCCGGTCCGACACTGGCGAGGTAATCACGAACACCACCACGCCGAACCCCCGCGGGCCCGAGTCCGCGGGGGTTTCGGCTGTCCTCGCAGCCGTCATGGCGACCATCGGGTTCTTCGCCCTCGCGGTCTTCGGTCTCGGGGCGTTGAGCGTCGTGACCGACCGCGACATCATCGACGTCCCGGGGCTCGGGCAGATCCCGGGGGTGTCCGGGATGGTCGCCGCCGTGGTCGTGTTCGCCCTGGCTCTGTGGGCGACGGTGCGACGCGGCACGGCCTCGTTCGGTTCGGCTCCGGTCATCGGCCTGCTCACGGCTCTCGTGCACCTCGCCGTCGTCTGGGTGGCGGTCCTCGTGGCGACGAGCGACCTCGTGGTGGCGACGGCCGTCGCCGGAGATCTGGTCCGCGGGGGTGCGAGCCTGGTGATCCTCGCCGCCGCCGCGGTGGCGGCGTGGGGCGGCATCGCCCTCCGCCGCACGAAGGGGGAGCGGCCCCGGTGGCCGTGGGAGCGCGACGAGGACGGGTGACCCCTCCGAAATCCGCGCCGTGAGGGGCGACGCGCCGTACGCTGGTGGGGTGGAGCGCTCGTTGGAGACGCAGGTCGACCAGGCCGTCGAGGCCTGGCTGCGCTGGGTGCCGCGCTGGGAGCCGGCGACCCACCGCGGTCGCACCGCGCCCTGCCGCCGCTGCCTCGGCTCGCCCATCCTCGCCGCGGCCGGGATCGCCGGGACCACCCCGCACGGTGTGCAGCACGGCCTCTCGACGCGCATCAAGACGATCGTCGACCACGCCGTCGCCGAATACACGGCACGAAACCTGCCGACCCTGCAGCGGGAGCTCGATCAGCAGGCGGCCCGTAACCGGGCCCGCAGCTATCGCCCGACGGAGGACCTCGACCCGGAGTTCGAGGGGATGCCGCTCGACCCGGAACCGGTGCCCGGCGCCCCGTTCCTCTTCACGATCGCGGGGCTCGCGGACGACTCGGCCGCGGAGCTCCCTCCGCTCCCACCGTTGACGGAGGAGGCCAAGACGGCGCTGCGCCAGGAGGTCGCGCTCGCGGACGAGTACGCCAACCTCGTCGGCCGGGAGATCTGCGGAATGCTGCTCCGTCATCGCGTCTCGATCCAGGCGGCGGTGTCCCGCCACGTCGAGCCGCAGATCGAGGCGCTGCTCGCGGAGCTGACGGAGTCGCTGGACTCGCCGTTCGACCCCGACATCCCCTGAAACGGCGCGGCGGGGCAGGGCGACGGCCATTTGACCGTCAGGTTGCGCGGCATTACACTTGATCAGGTGTGTGCACGTCCTGACGTGCGCGCTGGGCGTCGGCACCTCGCCGGTCCGCCCCCACGGCATACCCACCACACCAAAAGCGCGTCGGCTCCGGCGTGCCGGTGGGTCATGATGTGAAATCCATCGCGCTGTCACCGTGCAGCACTATGAGGAGAGAACGTGCCAACCATTCAGCAGTTGGTTCGCAAGGGTCGCTCGCCCAAGGTCACCAAGACCAAGGCGCCCGCGCTCAAGGCGAACCCGCAGCAGGCCGGGGTCTGCACCCGCGTCTACACCACCACCCCCAAGAAGCCGAACTCGGCGATGCGCAAGGTCGCTCGTGTGAAGCTCCGCAACGGGACCGAGGTCACCGCGTACATCCCCGGCGAGGGCCACAACCTGCAGGAGCACTCCCTGGTGCTCGTCCGCGGCGGTCGTGTGAAGGACCTCCCCGGTGTGCGTTACAAGATCGTCCGTGGCGCTCTGGACACCCAGGCCGTCAAGAACCGTAAGCAGGCTCGTTCCCGCTACGGCGCGAAGAAGGGTTGAGTTAGATGCCTCGTAAGGGTCCCGCCCCCAAGCGCCCCGTCGTCAACGACCCGGTCTACGGCGCTCCGATCGTCACCTCGCTGGTGAACAAGATCCTCGTCGACGGCAAGAAGTCGCTGGCCGAGTCGATCGTCTACGGCGCCCTCCGCGGTGTCGAGGCGAAGAACGGCCAGGACGCCGTCGCCACCCTGAAGAAGGCGCTCGACAACGTGCGCCCCACGCTCGAGGTCCGCAGCCGCCGCGTCGGTGGCTCGACCTACCAGGTTCCGGTCGAGGTCAAGCCGCACCGCGCGAACACCCTCGCGCTGCGCTGGCTCGTGAGCTACGCCAAGGGTCGTCGTGAGAAGACGATGACCGAGCGTCTCCAGAACGAGATCCTGGACGCGTCGAACGGCCTCGGTGCCGCGGTCAAGCGCCGCGAGGACACCCACAAGATGGCCGAGTCGAACCGCGCGTTCGCTCACTACCGCTGGTAACCCCTTCGACGGGCTCAGGGTCCCTTCCGCGTCCCTGGGCCCGTCGCACCCCCTCTTCGCAGTACACCTGCTGCTCCAATAGATAAGGACACTCCTGTGGCACAAGACGTGCTCACGGACCTGAGCAAGGTCCGCAACATCGGCATCATGGCGCACATCGATGCCGGCAAGACCACGACGACCGAGCGCATCCTGTTCTACACGGGCGTCAACCACAAGCTCGGCGAGACGCACGACGGTGCGTCGACCACCGACTGGATGGAGCAGGAGAAGGAGCGCGGCATCACGATCACGTCTGCCGCCGTGACCTGCTTCTGGAACAAGAACCAGATCAACATCATCGACACCCCCGGTCACGTGGACTTCACGGTCGAGGTGGAGCGCTCGCTCCGCGTCCTCGACGGTGCGGTCGCCGTGTTCGACGGCAAGGAGGGCGTCGAGCCCCAGTCCGAGACCGTGTGGCGTCAGGCCGACAAGTACAACGTGCCCCGCATCTGCTTCGTCAACAAGATGGACAAGCTCGGCGCGGACTTCTACTTCACGGTCGACACGATCATCAACCGCCTCGGTGCCAAGCCGCTGGTGCTGCAGCTCCCGATCGGTGCCGAGAACGACTTCGTCGGCGTCATCGACCTCGTCGAGATGCGTGCCCTGGTGTGGCCCGGCGACGCCAAGGGTGACGTGACCATGGGCGCCTCCTACGAGGTGCAGGAGATCCCGGCCGACCTCAAGGACAAGGCCGAGGACTACCGCCAGCAGCTGCTGGAGACGGTCGCCGAGACCGACGAGGAGCTTCTCGAGAAGTTCTTCGGCGGCGAGGAGCTCACCGTCGCGGAGATCAAGGGCGCCATCCGCAAGATGGTCGTCGCCAGCGAGATCTACCCGGTCCTCTGCGGCTCCGCCTTCAAGAACCGCGGTGTGCAGCCGATGCTGGACGCCGTCGTCGACTACCTCCCGTCCCCGCTGGACGTGCCCGCGATCGAGGCGCACGACCCGAAGGACGAGGAGAAGATCATCGAGCGTCACCCCGACGCGAAGGACCCGTTCGCGGCCCTGGCCTTCAAGGTCGCCGTGCACCCGTTCTTCGGTCGTCTGACGTACGTGCGCGTCTACTCGGGCGAGCTCGAGTCGGGTGCGCAGGTCATCAACTCGACCAAGGGCAAGAAGGAGCGCATCGGGAAGATCTTCCAGATGCACGCCAACAAGGAGAACCCGGTCGACAAGCTGACCGCCGGCAACATCTACGCTGTCATCGGCCTGAAGGACACCACCACCGGTGACACCCTCGCCGACATCGCGCAGCCGGTCGTCCTCGAGTCGATGACGTTCCCGGAGCCGGTGATCGAGGTCGCCATCGAGCCGAAGACCAAGGCCGACCAGGAGAAGCTGGGTCTCGCGATCCAGAAGCTCGCTGAGGAGGACCCGACCTTCCGCACGGAGCTCAACCCCGAGACCGGTCAGACGACCATCAAGGGCATGGGCGAGCTGCACCTCGACATCCTCGTCGACCGCATGAAGCGCGAGTTCCGCGTCGAGGCGAACGTCGGCAAGCCGCAGGTGGCGTACCGCGAGACGATCCGCAAGGCCGTCGAGAAGCACGACTACACGCACAAGAAGCAGACCGGTGGATCGGGCCAGTTCGCCAAGATCCAGTTCAACATCGAGCCGCTCGAGCTCGATGGCGAGAAGACGTACGAGTTCGTGAACGCGGTCACCGGTGGCCGCATCCCGCGCGAGTACATCGGCTCGATCGACGCCGGTTTCCAGGACGCGATGAACGTCGGTGTCCTGGCGGGTTACCCGATGGTGGGCGTCAAGGCGACCATCGTCGACGGTGCGGCGCACGACGTCGACTCCTCGGAGATGGCGTTCAAGATCGCGGGCTCCATGGGCTTCAAGGAGGCCGCTCGCCGTGCCAACCCCGTGCTGCTCGAGCCGCTGATGGCCGTCGAGGTCCGTACTCCGGAGGAGTACATGGGCGACGTCATCGGCGACCTGAACTCGCGTCGTGGCCAGATCCAGTCGATGGAGGACGCCGCCGGCGTCAAGGTCGTGCGCGCCGCGGTGCCGCTGTCCGAGATGTTCGGCTACATCGGCGACCTGCGCTCGAAGACCTCGGGCCGTGCCGTCTACTCCATGGAGTTCGACAGCTACGCCGAGGTCCCGCGCGCGGTGGCCGACGAGATCGTCCAGAAGGCCAAGGGCGAGTAATCGCTCTTCTGGGAGCCCTGGGTCGCTGAGCCTGTCGAAGCACCCGGGGTTCCCAGGTCACCTACAACTTCACATTCCCTCTCTACTAAACTGAGAACCTAACCCGTAGAGAACCGGTCGCAAACCAGTGCCCGGCACCTCTACAACGACGTCCTGAGGAGGACCCAGTGGCTAAGGCCAAGTTCGAGCGGACCAAGCCGCACGTCAACATCGGAACGATCGGTCACGTCGACCACGGCAAGACCACGCTCTCCGCAGCGATCTCGAAGGTGCTTGCTGACAAGTACCCGTCCGACACGAACGTGCAGCGTGACTTCGCTTCCATCGACTCGGCGCCGGAAGAGCGCCAGCGCGGTATCACGATCAACATCTCGCACATCGAGTACGAGACCCCGAAGCGCCACTACGCCCACGTTGACGCCCCCGGCCACGCCGACTACGTCAAGAACATGATCACGGGTGCGGCGCAGATGGACGGCGCGATCCTCGTCGTCGCGGCCACCGACGGCCCGATGGCGCAGACGCGCGAGCACGTGCTGCTCGCCAAGCAGGTCGGCGTTCCGTACCTGCTCGTCGCGCTGAACAAGTCCGACGCGGTCGACGACGAGGAGATCCTGGAGCTCGTCGAGCTCGAGGTCCGCGAGCTGCTCTCGAGCCAGGGCTTCGACGGCGACAACGCTCCCGTCGTTCGCGTGTCCGCTCTCAAGGCCCTCGAGGGCGACGAGAAGTGGGTCGACGCGATCCTCGAGCTCATGCAGGCTGTCGACGACAGCGTTCCGGACCCGGAGCGTGACCGTGACAAGCCGTTCCTCATGCCCGTCGAGGACGTCTTCACGATCACCGGTCGTGGCACCGTCGTCACGGGTCGCGCCGAGCGTGGCACCCTGGCCATCAACTCCGAGGTCGAGATCGTGGGTCTGCGCCCGACGCAGAAGACGACCGTCACCGGTATCGAGATGTTCCACAAGCAGCTCGACGAGGCCTGGGCCGGCGAGAACTGTGGTCTGCTCCTCCGCGGCACCAAGCGCGAGGACGTGGAGCGCGGCCAGGTCATCGTGAAGCCGGGTTCGGTCACGCCGCACACCGACTTCGAGGGCACGGCGTACATCCTGTCCAAGGACGAGGGTGGCCGTCACAACCCCTTCTACACGAACTACCGTCCGCAGTTCTACTTCCGCACCACGGACGTCACCGGCGTCATCACGCTGCCCGAGGGCACCGAGATGGTCATGCCCGGCGACACCACCGACATGACGGTCGAGCTGATCCAGCCGATCGCCATGGAGGAGGGCCTCGGCTTCGCCATCCGTGAGGGTGGTCGTACGGTCGGCGCCGGTACGGTGACGAAGATCATCAAGTAAGCATCTGCTTCCTCGCAGAGGGGTCGAGCCTTCGGGCTCGGCCCCTCTGTCGTTTTCGGGCCGGAGTCTTCCGCCGCTCGCCCCGTCCCGGCACAATGAGTGCATCCGGCGCCATCGCCGGGTGCACACACCTCCGAAGGGGATACACATGGGCATCGAGGACGCCGTCAACAAGGGCAGGGATCTGTACGAGCAGAACAAGGACAAGCTCGCGGAGGCCGTGAAGAGCGAGCAGGCGGAGGACGTCAGCGACAAGGTGCTCGACGGCGTCGCCGACTTCGCCAAGAAGATCGCCCCCGGCGCGGCGGACAAGATCGACGAGATCCGCGACCAGGCCGACAAGGCCGTCGGCAACGAGTAGATCCCGCGTCATCCGCAGAGCGGCGTTCCCACCCGGGGGCGCCGCTCTCTCGTGCGGGAAGCGTCCGGGACCGACACGGGGCGGCGAGTGGCGTCGAGACGGTTCCATCGGTTACGATGAACCAGACCGCCTGGGGATCTTGCGGTCGGGGATGCCGAAGGGGTTCGGCTCCCGAATCACGCGGTTCATCCGCGTTCGAAACTGGGGAAAGCGATCTTGGGGATCATCGTGCGACGCGCGCACTCGGTGCGCCTGAGCGTCTCCCCGCCTGCGCGGCGGGTCTTCCGCCGTGCCCTCGGTCGAGGCGTCCGGCGTCCCTTCACGTCGGATTCCTCGCGTTCGGTGTGCCCCCTCGCACTGAACGCCCTCCCCAAGCGGGGCGAGGCATGGGGATGCCTCGCCCCGCGCTCCTCCGCCGTCTGAGAGGCCCCGGAGGAGGGGTTCGCTGGGAGTCCGGTGAGCGCGACACGCCCGGGTTTGCAGAAGTGAAATCCGCCGTGGCAGAATAGACAGGTTCGATATTCCGTCGCCGCTGCGCGTGCGCCGGATCACTGCCAGGGCAGTGCATAGACGGCGCCTCTTCCGGGAGGCTGCAGGGTTCTAGGCCGCGGGCAGCAGAACACAATCCCGACACCTTCATCATCGAGGGCACTGCCGTGCGCGGCGGGGGTCGGGCATCCGTCACCTTCGGGTGTGCGGCTGACAGCAGAACAGTGGTGCAGCCTCTTCGACAGGCTCCGCGACCGAGAGGTCACGGGCCCGAGAAGACGAGTGCCGAGGCGCGAACAGCGCCGACGTGCGTCCAATGCCCCAGGGCCACCCGGTCCAGGACGGTAAGACGCTGAAAGAGAGAGAGCAGACAATGGCGGGACAGAAGATCCGCATTCGCCTGAAGTCGTATGACCACGAGGTCATCGACACGTCCGCACGCAAGATCGTCGACACCGTGACCCGTGCGGGCGCGACCGTCGTCGGACCCGTGCCCCTTCCGACCGAGAAGAACGTCGTGTGCGTCATCCGGTCGCCCCACAAGTACAAGGACAGCCGCGAGCACTTCGAGATGCGCACCCACAAGCGCCTGATCGACATCGTCGACCCGACGCCCAAGGCCGTCGACTCGCTGATGCGTCTCGACCTGCCGGCCGACGTCAACATCGAGATCAAGCTCTGAGGTTCGACATGGCTGACATCAACTCCAAGGTTTCCAAGGGCATGCTCGGCACCAAGCTCGGCATGACCCAGGTCTGGAACGAGAACGGCAAGCTCGTTCCCGTCACCGTCATCGAGCTCGCGCCGAACGTGGTCACCCAGATCCGTACGCCCGAGAAGGACGGCTACAACGCCGTGCAGATCGCGTACGGCCAGATCGACCCGCGCAAGGTGAACAAGCCCCTCTCGGCTCACTTCGAGGCTGCCGGCGTCACGCCGCGTCGCCACGTGACCGAGGTCCGCACGGCCGACGCCGCCGACTACACCCTGGGCCAGGAGCTCACGGTGGACGGCACGTTCGAGGCCGGCCAGCTCGTCGACGTCGTCGGCACGAGCAAGGGCAAGGGCACCGCCGGTGTCATGAAGCGCCACAACTTCAAGGGCGTCTCGGCATCGCACGGTGCGCACCGCAACCACCGCAAGCCCGGCTCCATCGGCGCATCGTCGACCCCGAGCCGCGTCTTCAAGGGCATGCGCATGGCCGGCCGTATGGGTGGCGAGCGCGTGACCGTCCTCAACCTCACGGTGCACGCCATCGACATCGAGAAGGGACTCATGCTCGTCAAGGGCGCCGTCCCCGGTGCTCGCGGCCGCATCGTCTACGTCCGCAACGCAGTGAAGGGTGCCTGATCATGGCTGACTCCACTCTCGCGCTCGACGTCCTCAAGGCAGACGGCAAGAAGGCAGGCTCCATCGAGCTTCCCGCCGCGCTGTTCGACGTCAAGACGAACATCCCGCTCATCCACCAGGTCGTCGTCGCGCAGCTCGCGGCGGCTCGCCAGGGCACGCACTCGACCAAGCGTCGTGGCGAGGTCTCCGGTGCCGGCCGCAAGCCCTTCAAGCAGAAGGGCACGGGTAACGCCCGTCAGGGTTCCATCCGCGCGCCGCACATGACCGGCGGTGGCATCGTGCACGGCCCGAAGCCGCGCGACTACTCGCAGCGCACCCCCAAGAAGATGATCGCGGCCGCCCTGCTGGGCGCGCTCAGCGACCGCTTCCGCGGTGACCGTCTGCACGCGATCGACACCTTCGGCACCGACGGCGCGCCGTCGACCAAGGCTGCCGCGGGCTTCCTCGCCCAGGTCGCCACGTCGAAGAACGTCCTCGTGGTCATCGAGCGCGGCGACGAGCTCGCGCTCAAGAGCATCCGCAACCTCGGCCACGTCCACGTGCTGACGTTCGACCAGCTCAACGCCTACGACGTGCTCGTCTCCGACGACATCGTCTTCACCCAGGCCGCGCTCGAGGGCTTCATCGCCTCCAAGTCCGGCGCCAACCAGGAGGTCTCCGCATGAGCGAGCAGGCATCTGTTCTCCAGACGGCCCTGAACAAGGACCCGCGCGACATCATCCTGAAGCCGGTCGTGTCCGAGAAGAGCTACGGCCTGATCGACGAGGGCAAGTACACCTTCCTCGTCGACCCGCGCGCTTCGAAGACCGAGATCAAGCTCGCCATCGAGAAGATCTTCGGTGTCAAGGTCGCGTCCGTCAACACGATCAACCGCGTCGGCAAGGCCCGTCGCACCCGCTTCGGCACCGGTAAGCGCAAGGACACCAAGCGCGCCATCGTGAGCCTGAAGTCGGGCACCATCGACATCTTCACGGCAATCGGCTGATCCGGGGGATAAGGACAATCATGGCTATTCGCAAGTACAAGCCCACGACCCCGGGCCGTCGCGGCTCGTCGGTGGCTGACTTCGCCGAGATCACCCGATCGACGCCGGAGAAGTCGCTGCTGCGCCCGATCTCGAAGACCGGTGGTCGCAACAACCAGGGCCGCATCACGACCCGTCACATCGGTGGTGGCCACAAGCGCCAGTACCGCGTCATCGACTTCCGTCGCAATGACAAGGACGGCGTGAACGCCAAGGTCGCTCACATCGAGTACGACCCCAACCGCACCGCGCGCATCGCGCTGCTGCACTACTTCGACGGCGAGAAGCGCTACATCCTCGCGCCGGCGAAGCTGAAGCAGGGCGACATCGTCGAGTCGGGTCCCGCGGCGGACATCAAGCCGGGAAATAACCTCCCGCTGAAGAACATCCCCACGGGTACCGTCATCCACGCCATCGAGCTCCGCCCCGGCGGCGGCGCGAAGATGGCGCGCTCGGCCGGTGCGTCGGTTCGCCTCGTCGCGAAGGACGGCCCCTACGCCCAGCTGCGTCTGCCCTCGGGTGAGATCCGCAACGTCGATGCGCGCTGCCGCGCGACCATCGGCGAGGTCGGCAACGCCGAGCAGTCGAACATCAACTGGGGCAAGGCCGGCCGCATGCGCTGGAAGGGCGTCCGCCCGACCGTCCGCGGTGTCGCGATGAACCCGGTCGACCACCCGCACGGTGGTGGTGAGGGCAAGACGTCCGGTGGACGTCACCCCGTCTCCCCGTGGGGTCAGGCCGAGGGCCGCACCCGCCACGCCAACAAGGAAAGCGACAAGTACATCGTGCGTCGTCGCAACGCCGGCAAGAAGCGCAAGTAGGAGTAAGAGAAGATGCCTCGCAGTCTCAAGAAGGGCCCCTTCGTCGACGAGCACCTGCTTCGCAAGGTGGTCGTGCAGAACGAAGCCGGCACGAAGAACGTCATCAAGACCTGGTCCCGCCGGTCCATGATCATCCCGGCCATGCTGGGTCACACGATCGCGGTCCACGACGGTCGCAAGCACATCCCCGTGTTTGTCTCCGAGACCATGGTCGGTCACAAGCTGGGCGAGTTCGCGCCCACCCGCACCTTCCGCGGCCACGAGAAGGACGACAAGAAGGGCCGTCGCCGCTGACGCGGCGGCGATAGAGGAGAGAGAAATGGTGGAGTCCATCGCACGCGTGCGACACATCCGCGTGACCCCTCAGAAGGCTCGTCGTGTCGTCGCGCTCATCAAGGGCAAGCAGGCCCAGGAGGCTCTGGCGATCCTGAAGTTCGCTCAGCAGTCCGCCAGTGAGCCGATCTACAAGCTTGTCGCGTCGGCCATGGCCAACGCGCAGGTCAAGGCGGATCGTGACGGCGAGTACCTCGACGAGCAGGACCTGTACGTGAAGAACGCGTACGTGGACGAGGGCACGACGCTCAAGCGTTTCCAGCCCCGTGCACAGGGTCGCGCTTTCCAGATCAAGAAGCGCACGAGCCACATCACGGTCGTGCTCTCGACGCCGGATGCGGCTCCTGCTGCGGCCGGCGACAGCAACAAGAAGGCGAGCAAGTAATGGGACAGAAGGTCAACCCGTACGGCTTCCGCCTCGGCATCACCACGGACCACGTGTCGCGCTGGTTCTCCGACTCGACGAAGCCGGGTCAGCGTTACGCCGACTACGTGGCCGAGGACATCAAGATCCGTCGCCTGCTGCAGACGCAGCTCGACCGTGCCGGCGTCTCGAACATCGAGATCGAGCGCACCCGTGACCGCGTCCGCGTCGACATCCACACCGCCCGCCCGGGCATCGTGATCGGTCGTCGTGGCGCCGAGGCCGAGCGCATCCGCGGCGACCTCGAGAAGCTCACGGGCAAGCAGATCCAGCTGAACATCCTCGAGGTCAAGAACCCCGAGGCCGACGCTCAGCTGGTCGCCCAGGGCATCGCCGAGCAGCTCTCGGCTCGTGTGGCCTTCCGCCGCGCGATGCGCAAGGGTCTGCAGGGCGCGCAGCGCGCCGGCGCCAAGGGCATCCGCATCCAGGTCTCGGGCCGTCTCGGCGGCGCCGAGATGAGCCGGTCGGAGTTCTACCGCGAGGGTCGTGTGCCGCTGCACACGCTGCGCGCGAACATCGACTACGGCTTCTACGAGGCCAAGACCACCTTCGGCCGCATCGGCGTGAAGGTGTGGATCTACAAGGGCGACCTCACCGCCAAGGAGCTCGCGCGCGAGCAGGCCAACGCGCCGAAGTCGCGCCGTGACGACCGTGGTGACCGCCGCCGTGCCCCGCGCAACGAGGCACCTGTTGCAGAAGGAGCGTCGGCATAATGCTCATCCCCCGTAAGGTCAAGTACCGCAAGCAGCACCACCCGGGGCGCTCGGGTCAGGCCACCGGCGGCACGAAGGTCTCCTTCGGCGAGTTCGGCATCCAGGCCCTCACCCCCGCGTACGTGACGAACCGTCAGATCGAGTCCGCTCGTATCGCGATGACCCGTCACATCAAGCGTGGCGGCAAGGTGTGGATCAACATCTACCCGGACCGTCCGCTCACCAAGAAGCCGGCCGAGACCCGCATGGGTTCCGGTAAGGGTTCCCCCGAGTGGTGGGTCGCCAACGTCAAGCCGGGCCGCGTCCTCTTCGAGGTCGCGGGTGTCGACGAGCAGCTCGCTCGCGAGGCACTGACCCGTGCAATCCACAAGCTGCCGCTCAAGGCACGCATCATCAAGCGCGAGGAGGGCGACGCGTAATGGCGATCGGCACCAAGGAGCTCGCTCCGGCAGAGCTCGACACGTTCGAAGACCAGCGCCTCGTTGAGGAGCTGCGCAAGGCCAAGGAGGAGCTGTTCAACCTCCGTTTCCAGTCGGCCACCGGCCAGCTGGAGAGCCACGGCCGCATCCGCGCCGTCAAGCGCGACATCGCGCGCCTTTACACGGTGATCCGCGAGCGCGAGCTGGGCATCCGTGCGACGCCCGCTCCGGTCGAGGCTCCCGCGAAGAAGGCGACCAAGTCGAAGGCGAAGAAGGCGGACGCCGCCGAGGACGCCCCGAAGGAAGAGGCTGAGTGATGGCCACCAAGAAGGAAGCCGCCGTCGAGGCTGAGCACGCCGCTCACGACGTGCGCGACGCCGACGCCCGCGGATACCGCAAGGCCCGTCGTGGCTACGTCGTCAGCGACAAGATGGACAAGACGATCGTCGTCGAGGTCGAGGACCGCGTGAAGCACCCGCTTTACGGCAAGGTCATCCGCCGGACGTCGAAGGTCAAGGCGCACGATGAGGCGAACTCCGCCGGCATCGGCGACCTGGTCCTGATCAACGAGACCCGCCCGCTGAGCGCCACCAAGCGCTGGCGTCTGGTGGAGATTCTGGAGAAGGCCAAGTGATTCAGCAGGAGTCCCGTCTCAAGGTCGCCGACAACACCGGCGCCAAGGAGCTGCTCACGATCCGCGTCCTCGGTGGCTCGCGCCGCCGGTACGCCGGTCTGGGCGACACCATCGTCGCGACCGTCAAGGACGCGATCCCCGGTGGCAACGTCAAGAAGGGCGACGTCGTCAAGGCGGTCATCGTCCGCACCAAGAAGGAGACCCGTCGTCCCGACGGCTCCTACATCAAGTTCGACGAGAACGCCGCCGTCATCCTGAAGAACGACGGGGAGCCCCGCGGCACCCGTATCTTCGGGCCGGTCGGCCGTGAGCTTCGCGACAAGAAGTTCATGAAGATCGTCTCGCTGGCACCGGAGGTCATCTGATCATGGCGAAGATCAAGAAGGGCGACCTGGTTCAGGTCATCTCGGGCGCCAAGCCCGAGCGTGGTGGCGACCGCGGCAAGCAGGGCAAGGTCCTCGACGTCCTCGTCGAGCAGAACCGTGTCGTCGTCGAAGGCGTCAACTACGTCACCAAGCACACGCGCGTCGGTCAGACGCAGCGTGGCACGAAGACGGGTGGCCTCGAGACCGTCGAGGCGCCCATCCACATCTCGAACGTCGCACTTGTCGACCCTTCGACCAAGAAGCCGACTAAGGTCGGCCGCCGGGTCGAGGAGCAGACCAAGGACGGCGTGAAGCGCACCGTCCGCGTGCGCTTCGCGAAGAAGAGCGGTAAGGACCTCTGATGGCAACGACCGACGCTGCGGTGGCTGGCAAGATCCAGCCCCGCCTGAAGGCGAAGTACAACGCCGAGATCAAGAAGGCTCTGCAGGACGAGTTCGGCTACGAGAACGTCATGCAGATCCCCGGCCTGGTCAAGGTCGTCGTGAACACCGGTGTCGGCGAGGCGGCTCGCGACAGCAAGGTGATCGATGGTGCGGTCGACGACCTCACCAAGATCACCGGCCAGAAGCCGATCGTCACCAAGGCTCGCAAGTCCATCGCGCAGTTCAAGCTGCGTGAGGGCCAGGCCATCGGCGCGCACGTCACCCTCCGTGGCGACCGTGCGTGGGAGTTCGTGGACCGCCTGGTCTCGCTCGCGCTGCCCCGCATCCGCGACTTCCGCGGCCTGTCGGCCAAGCAGTTCGACGGCAACGGCAACTACACCTTCGGTCTCCAGGAGCAGAGCGTGTTCCACGAGATCGATCAGGACAAGATCGACCGCGTCCGTGGTTTCGACATCACCGTCGTGACCTCGGCGAAGACGGACGACGAGGGTCGGGCGCTGCTCCGTCACCTCGGCTTCCCGTTCCGCGCGGACGACGCCCAGGCGTGACCCTTCGACGGGCTCAGTGGTCTCGTGTCACTGAGCCCGTCGATGTGCACGTACAATTGAAGATTGCGTGCTCATCGCAGGCCGTCTGTCGTGTAACGGCAGCCGGAACCTCATGATCGAAAGTAGACAACAATGACAATGACAGACCCGGTCGCAGACATGCTGACCCGTCTGCGCAACGCGAACTCGGCGCACCACGACACCGTGACGCTGCCGTCGAGCAAGCTCAAGACGCACATCGCAGAGATCCTCCAGCAGGAGGGCTACATCGCCGGTTGGGAGACCTCCGACGCCCGCGTGGGCAAGAACCTCACGCTGACGCTGAAGTACGGTCCGAACCGCGAGCGCTCGATCGCGGGCATCAAGCGCGTGTCGAAGCCCGGCCTTCGCGTGTACGCGAAGTCGACCGAGATCCCCACCGTCCTCGGCGGCCTCGGCGTGGCCATCCTGTCCACCTCCTCCGGTCTCCTCACGGACCGCCAGGCTGAGCAGAAGGGCGTGGGCGGAGAAGTTCTCGCCTACGTGTGGTAATCCGAAATGTCGCGTATTGGACGACTTCCCATCGACGTTCCCGCGGGCGTGACCGTTTCGGTCGACGGCCGTGAGGTCGCGGTGAAGGGCCCCAAGGGTGAGCTCACCCTCACGGTGGCCAGCCCCATCGAGGTCACGGTCGAGGAGAACCAGGTTCTCGTCACCCGCCCCGACGACGAGCGCGAGTCCCGGTCGCTTCACGGCCTGACCCGCACGCTCATCAACAACAACATCATCGGCGTGACCCAGGGCTACACCAAGGGTCTCGAGGTCGTCGGCACCGGTTACCGCGTGCAGCAGAAGGGGAGCTCGGTCGAGTTCGCCCTCGGCTTCTCGCACCCGGTCCTGGTCGACCCGCCCGCCGGCATCACGCTCACGGTCGAGGGCACGAACAAGCTCACCGTCAGCGGGATCGACAAGCAGGCCGTCGGCGAGGCGGCTGCGAACATCCGCAAGATCCGCAAGCCCGAGCCGTACAAGGGCAAGGGTGTGCGCTACGCCGGCGAGGTCGTGCGTCGCAAGGCCGGAAAGGCTGGTAAGTAACCATGGCTGTGAAGTCGAAGTCCGACGCCCGCGCGCGTCGTCACGCCCGCCTTCGCAAGAAGATCGTGGGCACCGAGGTGCGTCCGCGCCTCGTCGTCAACCGTTCGGCGCGTCACGTCTTCGTGCAGCTCGTCGACGACAGCAAGGGCCACACGGTCGCGTCGGCCTCGACGCTCGAGACCGACCTGCGCTCGCTGGACGGCGACAAGACCGCCAAGGCCCGCAAGGTCGGCGAGCTCCTCGCCGAGCGTGCGAAGGCCGCAGGCGTTTCCGAGGCAGTGTTCGACCGTGGCGGTAACCGCTACGCGGGTCGTGTCGCCGCCATCGCCGACGGCGCCCGTGAAGGGGGTCTGGCACTGTGAGTGACAACAAGGAGAACGAAGTGACCGAAGCGGCTGCTGCCACTTCCGAGACGGCCGCCGGCACCACGCAGGCTGAGCCCACTCGCGACCAGCGGGACGGCCGCCGCGGCGGACGTGACCGCAACCAGGGCGGCCGCGACCGCAACTCGCGTGACCGCGGCGACAACCAGTTCCTGGAGCGCGTCGTCACCATCAACCGCGTCTCGAAGGTCGTGAAGGGTGGTCGTCGCTTCAGCTTCACCGCTCTCGTGGTCGTCGGTGACGGCAACGGTCTGGTGGGCGTCGGCTACGGCAAGGCCCGCGAGGTCCCCCTGGCGATCTCGAAGGGTGTCGAAGAGGCCAAGCGCAACTTCTTCCGCGTCCCGCGCGTCGGCAGCACCATCCCGCACCCCGTGCAGGGTGAGTCGGCCGCCGGTGTGGTGCTCCTGCGCCCCGCCGCCGCCGGTACCGGTGTCATCGCCGGTGGTCCGGTCCGCGCCGTGCTCGAGTGCGCCGGCATCCACGACGTGCTGTCCAAGTCGCTCGGCTCGTCGAACACGATCAACATCGTGCACGCGACGGTCACCGCCCTGAAGGAGCTCGAGGAGCCCCGCGCCGTCGCCGCACGTCGTGGTCTCGAGTTCGACCAGGTCGCCCCGGCCCGGCTCGTCCGCGCCGAGGCCGAGGCCATCGCCGCACAGAAGGTAGGTGCCTGATGGCCGCGCGACTCAAGGTCACGCAGATCAAGTCCAAGGTGAGCGAGAAGCAGAACCAGCGCGACACGCTGCGCAGCCTCGGTCTCAAGCGGATCGGTGACACCACCGTCCGCCCCGACGACGCGCAGACGCGCGGCTACGTCAAGACCGTCGCCCACCTCGTCAAGGTTGAGGAGATCGACTAATGGCTGAGAAGAACGAGGCCGTCGAGGCCGAGAAGGCCACCAAGAAGGCGGCGGCTCCCAAGGCCGACGCCGCCAAGAAGCCCGCTGCGAAGAAGGCGCCGGCCAAGACCGCTGCCGCCGACGCCAAGGCTGAGGGCACCGCCAAGGCTGCGCCGAAGAAGGACGCCCCGGCGTCCCGCCCCGGCGTGCTGAAGGTCCACCACCTGCGTCCGGTCCCCGGCTCCAACACCGCGAAGACCCGTGTCGGTCGCGGTGAGGGCTCGAAGGGCAAGACGGCCGGTCGCGGCACGAAGGGCACCAAGGCCCGCAACACCGTGCGCGTCGGCTTCGAGGGTGGCCAGATGCCGCTGCACATGCGCACGCCCAAGCTGCGCGGCTTCAAGAACCCGTTCCGCGTCGAGTACCAGGTCGTGAACCTGGAGAAGCTCGCGGAGCTCTACCCCCAGGGTGGCGACGTCACCGTGAGCGACCTGGTCGCCAAGGGTGCGGTTCGCAAGAACGAGAAGGTCAAGGTTCTCGGAGGCGGCGACATCGCCGTGAAGCTCACCGTCGCGGTCGACAAGGTCTCGGGTTCCGCCGAGCAGAAGATCGTGGCTGCGGGCGGATCCGTCAAGTAACCACTGCAGAAGAGGGGTCGGAGATTCTCCGGCCCCTCTTCTGATTCGGCGGGGGAGAAGACGACCGCTCGCATTCCCCGGACCTCGGAGTGGGTTACCCTGGTGTTTCAGCCGCCCCTCGGGGGTTCGGCCACCTTTTCAGGAGGAACGTTCTTGTTTAGCGCCATCGCGCGGATCTTCCGCACGCCCGACCTGCGTCGGAAGATCGGTTTCACTCTCGCGATCATCGCGATCTACCGTCTCGGCTCGAACGTCCCTGCGCCGTTCGTCAACTTCCCGAACGTGGAGCAGTGCCTCGCGGCCAATGCCGGCACCGAGGGCCTGCTCGGACTCGTCAACCTCTTCTCGGGCGGCGCCCTGCTGCAGCTGTCGATCTTCGCATTGGGCGTCATGCCCTACATCACGGCGACGATCATCACGCAGCTCCTGCGCGTCGTCATCCCGCACTTCGAGGCGCTCCACAAGGAGGGTCAGGCCGGACAGGCCAAGCTGACCCAGTACACGCGCTACCTCACGATCGCGCTGGCGCTCCTGCAGTCGACGACCCTCGTCACGGTCGCGCGCACCGGGCAGCTGTTCGGTACGACCGACATCGGCGCGTGCAGCCAGCTCCTGACGAACGACGTGTGGTGGGCGCAGGTGCTCATCATCATGGCGATGACCGCCGGCACTGGTCTCATCATGTGGTTCGCCGAGCTCGTCACCGAGCGCGGCATCGGCAACGGCATGTCGCTGCTCATCTTCACGTCGATCGCCGCGACGTTCCCCGGCGCGATGTCGGTCATCTGGCAGACCCGCGGCTTCGAGGTGTTCCTCCTGGTGCTGCTCGTCGGCATCATCGTCATGGGCCTCGTGGTCTTCGTCGAGCAGTCGCAGCGTCGCATCCCGGTGCAGTACGCGAAGCGGATGGTCGGGCGCCGCACCTACGGCGGCACGAACACGTACATCCCGATCAAGGTGAACATGGCGGGTGTGATCCCGGTCATCTTCGCCTCGTCGCTGCTGTACATCCCGGCGCTCATCGCCCAGTTCAACACCCCGCAGGACGGCTCGACGCCGCCCGCGTGGGTCAGCTGGGTCAGCGCGAACTTCACCTCCGGCAACAGCCCGATCTACATGGCGGCGTACTTCCTGCTGATCATCGGGTTCACCTACTTCTACGTCGCGATCACGTTCAACCCCGTCGAGGTCGCCGACAACATGAAGAAGTACGGCGGCTTCATCCCCGGGATCCGGGCCGGCCGTCCGACCGCGGAGTACCTGGACTACGTGCTCACCCGCATCACGCTCCCCGGTTCCCTCTACCTGGGTCTGATCGCCCTCATCCCGTTGATCGCCCTCGCCACGGTCGGCGCGAACCAGAACTTCCCGTTCGGTGGCGCATCGATCCTCATCATCGTCGGCGTCGGTCTCGAGACGGTCAAGCAGATCGACGCCCAGCTGCAGCAGCGACACTACGAAGGACTTCTCCGATGACAGTGCCCCACCTGGTCCCTGAGCCCGTCGAAGGGCGCCGACCCACCGCCCGTTTGCTCATCGTCGGTCCCCAGGGTTCCGGCAAGGGCACGCAGGGCGTGCGCATCGCCGAGTCCTACGGCATCCCGGTGGTCTCCACCGGAGACATCTTCCGCGCGAACATCAAGGAGGGGACCGCGCTGGGCCAGCAGGTCACCGCGATCCTCGACAAGGGCGACCTCGTTCCGGATGAGCTGACCAGCGAGATCGTGCGCGACCGGCTGAGCCAGGAGGATGCGGAGCACGGCTTCCTCCTCGACGGCTACCCGCGCAACACCGCGCAGGTGGCGCACCTGGATGCGTTCCTCGAGGAGCGCGGGGAGGCGCTCGATGCGGTCATCCTCCTCGACGTCCCGCGCGAGGAGAGCATCGCCCGCCTCGCCCTCCGTGCCGCCGAGCAGGGCCGTTCGGACGACACGGACGAGGCCATCGCGCACCGGCTCGATATCTACGAGAAGGAGACGGCGCCGATCATCGAGGTCTACAGCAGCCGCGGCATCGTCGACCGCATCGACGGCGTGGGCTCGCTCGAGGAGATCACCGAGCGCATCGGCGCCGCCCTGGCCGCTCGCGGGCTGCGTTCCGCCGCTTCCGCCGCCTGAGATGTTCCGCCGCTCGATCTACAAGACCCCGGCTCAGCTGCGAGCCCTGGCCGAACCCGGCCTCATCACCGCCGAGGCGCTCGACGCCGTCCGGGCGCTCGTCAAGCCGGGGGTGAAGACGATCGAGCTCGATGCCGCCGCGAACCGCGCGATCGTACAGCGGGGGGCGGAGTCGAACTTCCAGCTCGTCAAGGGCTACCACCACACGATCTGCGTCTCGGTGAACGAGCAGGTCGTGCACGGCATCCCGGGGGAACGGGTGCTCGAGCCCGGCGACATCGTCTCGGTGGACTGCGGTGCGCAGTTCGAGGGATGGAACGGCGACAGCGCGATCACCATCGTCGTCCCTGACCCCGAGCGTCCGGAGCTCGTCGCCCGCCGCGAGGAGCTCTCTCGCGTGACCGAGGGCTCGATGTGGGCAGGGATCGCCGCGATGGCCACGGCGACGTCGATCGATGAGATCGGTGCCGCGATCCAGGACTACATCGAGGCGCAGGGGCCGTCCGCTGTCAGCGGTGAGCCGTACGGCATCCTGCGCGAGTACGTCGGCCACGGCATCGGCCGCAAGATGCACGAGGCGCCCAGCGTCTTCAACTACCGGACGCCGGACCGCGGGGCAGATGTGAAGCCCGGACTCGTGCTCGCCATCGAGCCGATGGTGACCGCGGGCGGCGAGGCGACCTTCGTCGAGGAGGACGACTGGACCGTCACGACCGTCGACGGCACGGACGGCTCACATTGGGAACATAGCGTGGCCCGGCATGATGGGGGCATCTGGGTGCTCACCGCGCCCGATGGTGGAAGAGCCGGACTCGCCCCGTTCGGGGTCGAGCCTCGAGAGATCGGAAAGTAATGGCAGCGGCGAAGAGCAACACGAACTGGTTCGCGATCGGCGTCTCCATCGCCGTCGTCGTGGTCCTCGTGGCCCTCGGCGGACTCGTGGTGTTCCTCAACAACCAGGCGACGTCCCCCGGTGCCACTCCGTCCGCCAGCGACAACTTCGACGCGGATGCCGGTTCGGTCTCCATGGGCGACGGCGACACGACCGTGTCGGTCTTCCTCGACTTCCAGTGCCCGGTCTGCAAGTCCTTCGAGGACCAGTTCGGTGCCGCGCTCGAGGCCAAGGCCCAGAGCGGCGAGATCACGCTCGAGCAGCACCCCATCGCGATCCTCGACCGCTTCTCGCAGGGCACAGAGTTCTCCTCCCGCTCGGCCGGCGCCGCGTTCTGCGTCGCCGAGTCGGACAGCGACCTCTACTTCGACTATGCGAAGGTGCTGTTCGAGAACCAGCCGGCGGAGAACACCCCCGGCCTCACGAACGAGCAGCTCGCCCAGTTCGCCACCCAGGTCGGGGCGGATGACGACGTCGTCTCCTGCATCACCGACGAGACGTACCGCAAGTTCGGTGCGGCGCAGGCGAAGCAGAACGACATCCAGGGCACGCCGACGGTCGAGATCGACGGCGAGCGTCTCGACCTCCAGAACCAGGCCGACATGAAGCGGTTCACCGATCTCCTCGGCTGATCCGCGGAATCCCGCTCGACGCCCCGTCCGACCAGGTTGCCGGATGGGGCGTCGTCGGATAACATAGATCTTTGGTGCCTTGTGCCATGCGTTCGGCGTGTCCGATCCGGCCCGGTCACCGCAATCCACCCACCCACCGCAGATCGACCGGTCTGCAGAAGCGTCAGCGAGGCTATGGCTAAGAAAGACGGTGTCATCGAGATCGAGGGCGTCGTGTCGGAGGCTCTGCCCAACGCGATGTTCCGCGTTGAGCTCACCAACGGACACAAGGTTCTGGCAACGATCTCCGGAAAGATGCGGCAGAACTACATCCGCATCATCCCCGAGGACCGCGTGGTCGTGGAGCTCAGCCCCTACGACCTGACCCGCGGCCGCATCGTCTACCGCTACCGCTGATCGGTCGAGAAGTAACGGCTGCCCTTCGACGGGCTCAGGGACCCCGGTCTCAGAGGTCGGACACCGGGCAGCACGAAGACAGCGAACAGGAAACATCATGAAGGTCAACCCCAGCGTCAAGCCGATCTGCGATCACTGCAAGGTGATCCGCCGCCACGGCCGCGTCATGGTGATCTGCAAGAGCAACCCGCGCCACAAGCAGCGCCAGGGCTGAGCGCCCCCGCTGCGTGAGCGCCGCTCTCGCACTCTCATAACTCAATACGACACGGCAGGATCAGACGCTTCGACAGGCTCAGCGACCGGGTAACCGGCGGAGCCGTGGGGGCTGACACCTCGGGGCGGAGGCCCGGGCACCGATCCTGCTCCATACCTCCACAACACCCAGGAGAACCGCATGGCACGTCTTGCCGGCGTTGACATCCCGCGCGACAAGCGCGTGGTGATCGCCCTTACCTACATCTACGGCGTCGGCCGTACCCGCTCGGTCGAGATCCTCAAGGCGACCGACATCGACGAGAGCATCCGCGTGAAGGACCTCAGCGACGACCAGCTCGTCGCCCTCCGCGACTACATCGAAGGCAACTACAAGGTGGAGGGTGACCTGCGCCGCGAGGTCGCCGCAGACATCCGCCGCAAGGTCGAGATCGGCTCCTACGAGGGCCTGCGCCACCGTCGTGGCCTCCCGGTCCGCGGTCAGCGCACCAAGACCAACGCCCGTACCCGCAAGGGCCCGAAGCGCACCGTCGCCGGCAAGAAGAAGGCCCGCTAAGCAGCGGCCAGGGACTAGGAGAACACTTTCATGGCTGCACCCAAGGCCGCCGCGCGCAAGCCGCGCCGCAAGGAGAAGAAGAACATCGCGCTGGGCCAGGCCCACATCAAGTCGACGTTCAACAACACCATCGTTTCGATCACCGACCCGTCCGGCGCTGTCATCAGCTGGGCGTCGTCGGGTGGCGTGGGCTTCAAGGGCTCCCGCAAGTCGACCCCGTACGCCGCAGGCATGGCCGCCGAGTCGGCCGCCCGCCAGGCGCAGGAGCACGGCGTCAAGAAGGTCGACGTCTTCGTGAAGGGTCCGGGCTCCGGCCGCGAGACCGCGATCCGCTCGCTGCAGGCCGCCGGCCTCGAGGTGGGTTCGATCCAGGATGTCACCCCGCAGGCGCACAACGGCTGCCGCCCGCCGAAGCGTCGCCGCGTCTGATGCGTGTGCCGAGCCGCTCACCCTTCGACAGGCTCAGGGAGCCATGACGGGGTGAGCGGCTCGGCGCCCCGCGTGGGGCATCGACTTCCACAACTCAAGACCTCACCCCACCACATGTCATATAGCGGGCATGTGATCGAAAGGAACACAGAGTGCTTATTGCACAGCGTCCCACACTGACCGAGGAAAAGATCGTCGAGAACCGGAGCCGGTTCATCATCGAGCCTCTGGAGCCCGGCTTCGGCTACACGATCGGCAACGCGCTGCGCCGCAGCCTGCTGTCGTCGATCCCCGGCGCCGCTGTCACCAGCGTCCGCATCGACGGTGTGCTGCACGAGTTCAGCACGATCCCCGGCGTGAAGGAGGATGTCACCGAGATCATCCTCAACATCAAGCAGCTGGTCGTCTCCAGCGAGCGCGACGAGCCCATCACCGCGTACCTTCGCAAGACCGGTGCCGGTGAAGTGACCGCCGCCGACATCTCGGCTCCGGCCGGTGTCGAGGTGCACAACCCCGAGCTCGTCATCGCGACGCTCAACGACACCGCCAAGTTCGAGCTCGAGCTCACCATCGAGCGCGGCCGTGGCTACGTCTCCGCGACGCAGAACCGCAACGAGTACGCCGAGGCCGGGCAGATCCCGATCGACTCGATCTACTCGCCCGTGCTCAAGGTCAGCTACCGCGTCGACGCCACCCGTGCCGGTGAGCGCACCGACTTCGACAAGCTCATCCTCGACGTCGAGACCAAGTCGGCGATCAGCCCCCGCGACGCCGTCGCGTCGGCCGCCAAGACGCTCACCGAGCTGTTCGGCCTCGCCCGCGAGCTGAACGTCGAGGCCGAGGGCATCGAGATCGGCCCGGCGCCGGTGGAGGCTGTGAACTCCAGCGAGCTGTCGATGCCGATCGAGGACCTCGACCTGTCGGTCCGCTCGTACAACTGCCTGAAGCGTGAGGGCATCAACACCGTTTCTGAGCTCGTCGCCCTGTCGGAGACGCAGCTCATGAACATCCGCAATTTCGGCCAGAAGTCGGTCGACGAGGTGCGCGACAAGCTCATCTCGCTCGGTCTGTCGCTCAAGGATTCGGTGCCCGGTTTCGACGGCGCCCACTTCTACGGCGGCAGCGAAGACGAGTCCTTCTGATACCCGACCCTTTCTGACCAGGAGTTAGACGATTATGCCCAAGCCCACCAAGGGTCCCCGCCTCGGAGGCGGCCCCGCCCACGAGCGCCTGCTGCTTGCCAACCTCGCCGCTGCGCTGTACACCCACAAGTCGATCAAGACGACCGAGACCAAGGCCAAGCGCCTGCGTCCGCTCGCCGAGCGCCTCATCACCTTCGCCAAGCGCGGAGACCTGCACGCCCGCCGTCGCGTGCTGTCGGTCATCGGTGACAAGGAAGTCGTGCACGTCCTGTTCAACGAGATCGCTCCGCTCGTCGCGGACCGCGAGGGTGGCTACACGCGCATCACCAAGGTCGGCAACCGCAAGGGCGACAACGCGCCCATGGCCGTGATCGAGCTCGTCCTCGAGCCCGTCACCCCGAAGGCGAAGTCGACCAAGAAGGCCGCCGCTGCTCCGAAGGACGAGAAGCCGGCTGCCGAGGAGGCTCCCGCCGAGGAGACCGTCGAGGCCCCCGCGGACGAGACTGCTGCCGACGACACGGCTGCCGAGGCCGGCGCCGAGTCGCAGGCCGAGGGCGAGGCCGCTGAGGCCGCCGCCGAGGACGCCGTCGAGAAGAAGTCCGAGTAAGGACCTCTCCCTACGAAGCCCGCCGCCCCTTCCGGGGTGGCGGGCTTCGTCGTTCACCCGCGATCGGTGCCCGTCACAGCGGACTCGGAGGTCTGATCCGCCGCGATTCGGGCGAGGGAGGGGCCGGGAGTAGGCTGATCCGGTGAACGATGCGACGGTCCTGAAGCGCGGGCCTCGCGCCTACGCGGCGTTCATCGGCATCGGCCTCCTCGCCGGCCTCCTCTCCGGTCTCTTCGGCGTCGGCGGCGGCACGGTGATCGTCCCGCTGCTGGTGCTCCTGCTCGCGTTCGACCAGCGACTCGCGGCCGGAACCTCGTTGGCCGCGATCGTCCCGACGGCGGCCGTCGGCGTCATCTCGTACGCCGCCTCCGGCTCGGTCGCCTGGATCCCGGCGCTGATCCTCGCCGCCGGGGCCGTGGTGGGCGCCCAGATCGGCACTCGGCTGCTTCCGCGGATCTCGCAGACCGCGCTCCGCTGGGGTTTCGTCGGCTTCCTCGCGATCGTGATCGTGAGCCTGTTCCTCGTGATCCCGTCGCGCGACGCCGTGTTCGAGCTCACCTGGCTGACCGGCGCCGCCCTGGTCGCGGTGGGGATCGGCACCGGCGTCCTGGCCGGTCTCATCGGTGTCGGCGGCGGCGTGATCGTCGTCCCGGTGCTCATGCTCGCGTTCGGCACGAGCGACCTCGTCGCGAAGGGCACGTCGCTGCTGATGATGATCCCGACCGCTCTCTCCGGCACGGTCGGCAACCTCCGCAACCGGAACGTCGATCTCGTCGCCGCGCTGCTCATCGGCGTCTCGGCGTGCACGACCACGGCGCTCGGCGCCTGGCTGGCGACCATCGTCGACCCGACCGTCGGCAACCTTCTCTTCGCCGCGTATCTCGTGGTGATCGCGGTGCAGATGGGGATCAAGGCCGTCCGCGGTCGGCGACGCGGCTGATCGGTTTCCCCGGCGTCGCCGGAGCCGGCCTGTCGGCGGGCCTCGGTAGGATCGACGGGTGGCAGTGAACCAAGATCTCGTCGGCCGGGAGTTCCCGCCGACCGCCCCCTACCTCGTTGGGCGGGAGAAGGTGCGCGAGTTCGCGCGCGCCGTCTTCGCCGACGCCCCGCAGCACACCGACGTCGAGGCCGCCCGCGCGGCCGGCTTCGCCGACGTGGTGGCGCCCCCGACCTTCGCGATGGTCCTGCAGGACCTCACGCTGCAGCAGCTGCTGGCCCAGCCCGATTCCGGCATCGTGCTGGCGCGGACCATCCACGCCGAGCAGCGGTTCCGTTACACGCGGCCGATCGTCGCGGGCGACGAGCTGACCGCGCAGCTGCGCGTCACCGGCATCCGCATGATAGGCGGCAACGCCATGATCACCAGCGAGGCCGAGATCACCGACGACGGCGGAGCCCACGTCGTCACGGCTACGAGCGTCCTGCTCGTCGGCGCCGAGGAGGAGGCCGCATGAGCGCGTTCACCGTGGGAGACGTGCTCGCCGAGCGCACCGTGCACCTGACGAGGGAGTCGCTCGTCCGCTACGCCGGGGCTTCCGGTGACTTCAACCCGATCCACTACCGCGACGACGTCGCCGCCGCGGTCGGCCTTCCCGGTGTGCTGGCGCACGGCATGCTGACGATGGGCATCGCCTCGTCGGTCGTGGTCGCCGCCCTCGATCCGCGGACCCGCATCCTCGACTACGGCGTGCGCTTCACGAAGCCCGTGGTGGTCGACCCCGAGACCGGCGCCGACGTGCAGGTCGTGGCGACGGTCGGTGCGGTCGACGACGAGTCCGCACGGATCGACCTCAAGGTCACCACCGGCGACACCACCGTGCTCGTCAAGGCGCAGCTGCGCGTCGCCGTCCGATGAGCGACGTCGAGCCGATCCGCCTGGCCGAGCTCACCACTCTCCGCACGGGCGCCGCTCCCGCGCGCATGCGAGAGGCGACCACCACCGACGAGCTCGTCGCGGTCCTCCGCGAGACCTGGGCGGAGGGTGATCCCTGGCTGGTGCTCGGCGGCGGGTCGAACCTCTTCGTGGGGGACGAGCCGTTCGAGGGCACCGTCATCCGCATCCGCACCAGCGGGATCGAGGAGCTGCCGTCGCCGCACGACGGCCGGATCCGTCTGCGGGTGCAGGCCGGGCACGGCTGGGACGACCTCGTCGCCCACACCGTCGCGCAGGGCTACGCCGGGCTCGAGGCCATGAGCGGCATCCCGGGCACGGTCGGGGCCTCCCCGGTGCAGAACATCGGCGCCTACGGCCAGGAGATCCAGGAGACGCTGGTCGAGGTCGACCTCATCGACGAGGCCACGGGCGAGATCTCCACCGTTCCCGCCGCCGACCTCGGGCTGGGCTTCCGCACCTCGGTGCTCAAGCATCATCACGGCAGCGAGCCGCAGCGGCGGGCCGTGATCCTGTCGGTCACGGTCGACCTGCTGGTGGCGCGGGAGCGGGTGGTCCGCGGGGAGCAGCTCCGTCGAGCGCTCGGCCTGACCGACGACACCCCGGTGCCGCTGACGTGGGTGCGGGAGCGCATCCTCGCCACTCGCGCGTCGAAGGGCATGCTGCTGGACGCCGACGACCCGGACACGCACGGCGTCGGCTCGTTCTTCCAGAACGCGATCGTCACGGCCGCCCAGGCCCGCTCGCTGCCGCCGGAGTGCCCGCGCTGGCCGGTGGCTCCCGACCTGGACGCCGTCACGGTGATCCCGCTCGCGTCCTACGACGGTCATGTGCCGGCCGCGAAGACCGAGGCGCCGGACGTGAAGGTGAGCGCGGCCTGGCTCATCGAGCAGGCGGGCATCCGCAAGGGGTTCAAGCTGCCCCGATCGCGGGCCTCGGTGTCGACCAAGCACGCTCTGGCCCTCACCAACCGCGGCGGCGCCACGGCGGCGGAGGTCGCCGAGCTCGCCCGTTTCATCCAGAACCGCGTGCATGCCGAATTTGGGCTCGTGCTGCAGCCGGAACCCGTGCTGGTGGGCGTCGACCTGTGACGAAGCTCGAGCGGGTGTCGCGGACGCAGGCGGTCGTGGACGGGCTCCTCGACGCCATCATCGCGGGCCGGCTCGAGGCCGGGCAGCCGCTGCCTCCCGAGGGGGAGCTGGCAGACCAGTTCGGCGTCTCCCGGCTGACGATGCGCGAGGGCGTGCGTCTGCTCCAGGCGCAGGGAGTGATCGTCGCCGTGCCGGGCACCCGGCACCGTATCGCTCCGACCGAGGAATGGACGGGCCTCGACGCCGTTGTCCGCCACGCGCAGAGCGCGGACGCGCGGGAGCGGTCCTCGCTGGAGATGCTCGAGATGCGCATGATGTTCGAGACCGGGGCGGCCGAGCTCGCCGCCGGGCGGCGCACCGAAGAGCACCTCGCCGAACTCGAGGCTCTGCTCGCCGAGATGCACCGAGCGCATGAGCGTGCCGACGTCGAGGGGTTCGTGGCGGCGGACCTCGCCTTCCACGATGTGATCATCCGTGCGGCGGAGAACCGCATCCTCGTCGCCTCGATGCGTCCGCTGACCACGATGCTGCAGGCCACCCGCAGCGAGACGAGCGCGATCCCGGACATCCGCGAGCACGCGCTGGCCGAGCATGCCGCCGTGCTGGAGGCGATGCGCACCGGCTCGGGCGCGGCCGCCCGTCAGGCGATGCGCAGCCACATGCGGCAGACCAGGGACGATCTGCTGCACTACGTGCACGGCCGCTGAGCCGGGCGAAGCCCGCGTTTTGGAGCGGGCCGGCTCGTGGGGTACGCTCATCGTTATCTGATATCGGATAACGATCGGATTCCCCCGGTTCGTCGCCCCACGGCGGACCACTCCCGGAACGAAGGAGTTCGTGTGCACATCGACGACCTGCTGGCCCCCCTGCCCGCACCCGTCGCCGCCACCGCCGCCGAGGTCCGCACGGAGGTCGACCCCGCCGATGTGCTGGTCGTCCTCGACGACGACCCGACCGGCACGCAGTCGGTCGCGAACCTCCCCGTCCTCACCCGGTGGGAGCGCCCCGACCTGGACGAGGCGCTCGCGACCGGTGCCGCCGCCGTCTACGTGCTCACGAACACCCGCTCCCTCGACGAGGACGCGGCGGCCGCCCGCAACCGCGAGATCGTCGACGTGACCCTGGCCGCGGCCGCGGCACACGGACGGCGCGTCACGTTCGTCTCGCGGGGCGACTCGACGCTCCGCGGCCACTTCCCGCTCGAGACCGACGTCCTCTCCACGGAGATCGCCTCCCGCACCGGCCGCGCCCCCGCACTGACCCTGCTCGTGCCCGCGTTCCCCGACGCCGGCCGCATCACCGTCGACTCCGTGCACTACTGGGTGACCGACGGCGAGGCCACCCCGGTCGGCGAGACCCCCTTCGCGGCCGATGCGACCTTCGGCTACACGTCCTCCGATCTGCGCGAGTGGGTCGCGGAGAAGACGCACGGCCGCATCCCCGCGTCGGCGGTCGCCGGCCTCGACATCCGCACCATCCGCAGCGGTGTGGACGCCGTCGTCCGTTTCCTCGAGGCCCTCGCCGACGGTACGGTCGTGGCGGTCGACGTCGTCGAGGAATCCGACATGCGTGTCGTCGCCCTCGCCCTGCACCGCCTCCGCGACCGGGACGTGCTGCTCCGCGTCGGCCCTCCCTACGTGCGCGCACACATCGGGCAGGAGATCGCCGAGCCCGTGCAGGCCGCGGACATCCCCTTCGCGCATGACCGCGGAGGCCTCGTGGTCGTCGGCAGCCACGTGCCACTCACCACCGCGCAGCTCGAAGCGCTGATCGCCGCTCGACCGAACACCCGCACGATCGAGCTCGACGTGCGCGCCCTCATCGGCCCCGAACGCGAGAGCCACCTCGAGGCGCAGGCGCACGCCGTCGCCGCCGCGCTCGCCACCGGCACCGTGATCGTGCACACCACGCGGGAGCTCGTCACGGGCGCCAGCGGTGACGAGAGCCTCGCGATCGCTCGACGCATCTCCAGCGGCGTCGTCGATCTCGTGCGCCGGGTGCTCGCCATCGCACCGCCCCGCTTCGTGATCGCGAAGGGCGGCATCACCTCGAGCGACGTCGCCAGCGAAGCGCTGGAGATCCGCCGGGCCACCGTGCTCGGCCCGATGCTGCCCGGTCTCGTCTCGCTGTGGCAGCCGGAGACCGGCCCCGCCGTCGGCATCCCGTACGTCGTGTTCGCCGGCAACGTCGGCGACGCGGACTCCCTCGTCACCGTCGTCGCCACTCTCGCAGGCGACGATGGAACCCACCCGGAAGGACACTCATGACAACCACCGTCGCTGTCATCGGACTCGGCGCCATGGGGCTGCCGATGGCGACCCGCCTCGCCGAGCGCTTCACCGTTCGCGGTTTCGACATCGCCCCCGAACGCGTGTCCCTCGCCGCCGAGGCGGGCGTCACGCCGACCTCCTCGGCGGCGGACGCCGTGGACGGTGCGGATGCGGTGCTCGTCGCCGTCCGCACCGGCGCGCAGCTCGAGGCGCTGCTCTTCGGCGAGGACGGACTCGCTCCCCACCTCGCCGACGGCGCCGTCGTGATCCTCACCAGCACGGTGGGCACGGACGGCATCGACGCGATCGCCGCGCAGCTCGCCGCCCACGGCGCGGAGCTCGTGGATGCCCCGCTCTCCGGCGGACCGGTCCGTGCGGGGGAGGGCGACCTCCTCATCGTCGTCGGCGCCACGCCGAGTGCTCTGGAGACGGCACGCCCCGTTCTCGATCAGCTCGCCTCCACGCTGTCCATCGTCGGCGACAAGCCCGGCGACGGTCAGGCGCTGAAGACCGTCAACCAGCTCCTCTGCGGCGTGCACATCGCCGCGGCTGCCGAAGCGCTCGCGCTCGCCGATGCCCTCGGGCTGGACCGCGCCCGCACGCTGGACGCGCTGACGGCCGGTGCCGCGAACTCCTTCATGCTCGGCAACCGCGGTCCGCGCGCCCTGCAGGCGTACGACGAGGACGGTGCTGAAGTGCTCAGCCGCCTCGACATCTTCGTCAAGGACCTCGGCATCGTCGGCGACGCCGCCCGCCGGGCGCACCTCTCCACGCCGGTCGCCGCCGCGGCCGAGCAGCTGTTCCTCCTCGGCGAAGCGCAGGGCCTCGGCGCCCTCGACGACTCCGCCGTCATCCGCGTCGTCGCACCCGAACGACTGTCCTGAGCGCGACGTCGCGCCCTCACTGAAAGAAGAGATCCAGAGATGCTTCCTCTTCCGATCCTCATCCTGATCGGCCTGGCGGGCCTCGGCCTGCTGCTCCTGCTCATCATCCGGTTCAAGATGCAGGCGTTCTACGCCCTCATCCTGGTGTCGATCATCGTCGGCATCGCGGCCGGGCTCCCGCTGACCACGATCCCCGCCGACGGTGACACCCCCGAGCAGCTCGGCGTCATCCAGGCGATCATCGCCGGTGTCGGCGGCACGCTCGGCTCGGTGGCCGTGCTCGTCGCGCTCGGGTCGATGCTCGGCAAGATCATCGAGCTGTCCGGCGGCGCCGATGCGCTCGCCGGCCGTTTCACCGGCTGGCTGGGCCCGAAGCGCGTCGGCATCGCGCTCGTCATCGCCGCCGGCGTCCTCGCGATCCCGGTGTTCTTCGACGCGGGGTTCATCATCCTCATCCCCATCGTGTTCGCCTTCTCGAAGGCCGCCGGTCTCAACCCGATCAAGTTCGGTCTTCCCGTGGCCGGCATCATGCTCGCCGTGCACGTCGCGGTGCCCCCGCACCCGGGCATCGTCGGCGGCTCCGCGATCCTCGGTGCCGACATCGGCTGGGTCACGATCTTCTCGCTCGCGATCTCGGTGCCTCTCGGTGTGCTGTCCTACCTCGTCGCGAAGTGGATCAACACCCGCGAGTTCGCGATGCTGGCTGCCACCAAGGAGATGTACGACAACTTCGGCACGGAGAAGTCGACGCTCACCGGCGGACTGGGCGAGGGCGAGAAGGCGCCGGGCGCCGGCACGGTCCTCGGGCTCATCCTCCTTCCGCTCGTGCTCATCATGCTCGGCACCGCGGTGGCGCCGCTGTTCGAGGCAGGCACGTTCTGGAACGGCTTCCTCAGCATGGTCGGCCAGCCGATCTTCGCGCTCATGGTCGCCATCGCCGCGGCGATGTACCTGCTCGGCATCCGCCGCGGATGGTCGGCGGCGCACCTCGGTGAGGTCATGGAGTCGGCGCTGCCGGCCGCCGCGGTCATCATCCTCGTCACCGGTGCCGGTGGCGCCTTCGGCCGGATCCTCACCGAGACGGGGATCGGCGGCGCGGTCGCCGAGGTGCTCGCCGCCAGCGGGATGCCTCTGCTGCTCGCGGCCTTCCTCATCTCGCTCATCATGCGTGCCGCCCAGGGGTCCGCGACCGTCGCGATCGCCACCACCGCGGGGCTCCTGCTGCCGTCGGTCTCCGCGATGGGGCTGGACACCGTGCACACCGCGCTGCTCGCGGTCGCGATCGGCTACGGCGGCCTCGGCCTCAGCCACGTGAACGACTCGGGGTTCTGGGTGGTCACGCGGTATCTCGGTCTGTCGGTCAAGGACGGTCTGCGCACCTGGACGCCGTTGACGACGGTGCTCGGCGTGGCCGGCTTCGCACTGACCTGGATCCTCTACGCGGTGATCCCCGTCTCCTGACTCCGTCCGCACGAACGGCCGTCGCCCTCTCCGGGTGGCGGCCGTTCGTCGTCGCCGGCGGGTGGCGGGGGCGCGCGGGCGCCGCTACGCTCGCCGGATGAGCGGACTGATCCCGTACCTGCTGTTCCCCGGCAACGCCGCAGAGGCGCTCGGCCACTACCGCGACGTCTTCGGAGGCGAGCTCCAGCTGATGGATTACGCGAGCGCCGGTCGTCACGACGGCCCGGGCGACGCGGTCGCGCACGGACAGCTCGGCGGCCCGGTCGAACTCGCCGCGGCCGACGCGGGAGCCGATGACGACGCGGTGCAGATGAACGGGATGTTCCTCTCGCTCCTCGGCACGGCCGACCCCGGAACGCTCACCCGCTGGTACGACGAGCTTTCCGCCGGTGGCCGCGTGATCGATCCGCTGCAGCAACGCCCGTGGGGAGACGTCGACGGCACCCTCGTCGACCGCTACGGCATCCGCTGGCTGATCGGCTTCCACCCCGACGACTGACCCGGGACCCCGGCTTCACGCCGAGACCCCCTCGTACCTGCGCAGGTACGAGGGGGTCTCGGCGGTGAAGCGAGGCCTCGGCGGTCAGGAAGACGAGGAGAACAGGCGCTGCAGGCGCTGCACGCCCTCGAGGAGCTGGTCGTCGCCGAGCGCGTACGACATGCGGATGTAGCCGGACGGACCGAACGCCTCGCCGGGGACCACGGCCACCTCGGCCTGGTCGAGGATGAGGTCGGCGAGTTCCAGCGAGGTGGTCGGGGTGACGCCGCCCCAGGTGCGGCCGAGCAGGCCCTGCACGTCGGGGTAGACGTAGAACGCGCCGAGGGGGTTCGGGACCACGAGTCCGTCGATCTTCGACAGCTCCGACACGATGAGCTGACGGCGGCGGTCGAAGGCCTCCCGCATCTTCTCGGCCTCGTCCTGCGGGCCGTTGAGCGCCGCGATCGCCGCCTTCTGCGCGACGTTGTTTACGTTGCTCGTGAGGTGCGACTGCAGGTTGCCGGCGATCTTGATGGCGTCGACCGGACCCACCATCCAGCCCACGCGCCAGCCGGTCATCGCGTAGGTCTTCGCGACCCCGTTGACGAGGATCGTCTGATTCGCGGCCTCCGGCACGGCCTCCATGATCGAGGTGGCCTTCACGCCCTCGTAGGTGAGGTTCTGGTAGATCTCGTCGCTGATGATCCAGATGCCGTGCTCCACGGCCCATTCGCCGATGGCCTTCGTCTCCTCGGCGGTGTACACCGAGCCGGTGGGGTTCGACGGCGACACGAACACGAGGACGGTGGTGCGGTCGGTACGCGCCGCCTCCAGCTGCTCGACGGTCACCTTGTACTCCTGGTCGGCACCCGCGAAGACCTCGACCGGGGTGCCGTCGGCGAGACGGATCGCCTCCGGGTAGGTGGTCCAGTACGGGGCCGGCAGCAGCACCTCGTCGCCCGGGTTCACGACCGCCTGGAACGCCTGATACACCGACTGCTTCCCGCCGTTGGTGACGATGACCTGGGCAGGGGAGACCTCGAGTCCGGAGTCGCGGAGCGTCTTGGCGGCGATCGCCTCGCGCAGCGCCGGGAGTCCGGGGGCGGGGGTGTACCGGTAGCTCGCCGGATCGGCCAGAGCCTCGGCAGCCGCGTCCACGATGAACTGCGGCGTGGCGAAGTCGGGCTCGCCCGCGGCATACGAGATGACGGGCTTGCCCTCGGCTTTGAGGGCCTTGGCCTTGGCGTCGACCTTGAGGGTCGCGGACTCGGCGATGGCGGACAGCTTGCGGGAGAGAGGAGCGCGTTCGGTCACGGTTACGAGCGTACTCGGGTCGCCTCGCGAGCGGTCGGGGGTGTCGTCATCAAGAACCCCGGTTCTTTCGGCCTGCGGATCCCTTCCAGGGCTCAGTCGGTGGAGAGACCGTGCGCCTGGGCGACGGCGTCCAGCGTGATGCGTCCCGCCTGCACGTTGAGGCCCTTCGCGAGAGCGGCGTCCTCGGACGCTGCCCGCTCCCAGCCCTTCGCCGCGATCGCCGAGACGTAGGGGAGAGTGGCGTTCGTCAGGGCCCGGGTCGCGGTCGTCGGCACGGCTCCCGGCATGTTCGCGACGCAGTAGTAGATGGAGTCGTGCACCGCGAAGGTCGGGTCGTCGTGGGTCGTCGGACGGGAGCCCTCGAAGCAGCCGCCCTGGTCGATCGCGATGTCGACGAGCACCGATCCGGGCTTCATGGCGGCGACCATGTCGTCGGTCACGAGCTTGGGGGCCGCGGCGCCGGGGATGAGCACCGAGCCGATCACGAGGTCCGCCGTCGTCAGCTCCTCGGCGATGTCGTACCGGCTGGAGGCGCGTGTCTCCAGGGCGCCGCCGTAGCGGTGCTCGAGCTCACGCAGCCGGGGGAGCGCCACATCCACGACGGTGACCTTCGAGCCGAGTCCGAGCGCGTTCGCCGCCGCGTGCTCGCCCGCGACGCCGCCGCCGATCACCACGGTCTTGGCCCGTGGGGTGCCGGCGATCCCGCCCAGCAGCATGCCGCGGCCGCCCTGCGAACGCAGCAGCGAGTGAGACCCCATGATGACGGAGAGGCGGCCGGCGATCTCGCTCATCGGCACGAGCAGCGGCAGGGTGCGGTCCGGGAGCTGGACGGTCTCATACGCGACGGCGGTCGTGCCGGCCGCGACGAGCGCCTCCGTCAGCGGGCGGTCGGCGGCGAGATGCAGATACGTGAAGAGCGTGAGGTCGGGCCGGAGGAAGCCGTACTCCTCGGCGACGGGTTCCTTGACCTTGATGAGCAGATCGGCATCGCCCCAGGCGTCGGCGGCGGTCGCCACGATCTCGGCACCTGCGGCCAGGTACGCGTCGTCATCGATGCTCGACCCGACGCCGGCGCCGGACTGCACGAGCACGCGGTGCCCTTCCCGCACGAGCCGATCAGCGCCGGCCGGGGTGAGGGCGACGCGGTTCTCGTTGTTCTTGACTTCGGTCGGGACGCCGATCTTCATCGATCCTCCAGGTGTCGGGGGCTCAGGGTGCAGACAAGGATCGCAGAAACGTCGAGAAATGGACAGAATCGATGAAGACTCTTCGGTGAACGCCTGAATCCTGAATAATGCTTCGTATGACCAACGCCTCTGCTGCGTCCGAGCCGAACAGCGTTCGGGCGCCGGCCCTCGATCCCACCGACGCGCGCATCGTGCAGCTGCTCACGGCCGACGGGAGGATGACGAACGCCGAGCTGGCCGGGCGTCTGGGAGTCGCCCCGTCGACCGCGCACGCACGCCTGCGCGGGCTGATCGAGCGCGGCGTCATCACCGGGTTCCACGCGAGCGTCGATGAACGCGAGCTCGGCGCCGGTCTCCAGGCGATCATCGGCGTCAGTCTTCGCCCGGCCGCCCGGCGGGAGAGCATCGTCGAGTTCGCCGACCGCGTCCGCGCGCTGCCGCAGGTGATCCAGGTGTTCTTCCTCGGCGGAGACGACGACTTCCTCCTGCACATCGCGGTCGCCGACTCGTC
Source organism: Microbacterium sp. BLY (assembly GCF_017939615.1). Taxonomy (NCBI): domain Bacteria; kingdom Bacillati; phylum Actinomycetota; class Actinomycetes; order Micrococcales; family Microbacteriaceae; genus Microbacterium; species Microbacterium sp. BLY. Next base: position 182,360 of record NZ_JAGKSR010000001.1, on the reverse strand, counting down.
GGAGATGCGCGAGTTCGTGCTCGAGCACCTGTCCGCGCAGAGCAGTGTGGCGTCGACCCGCACGAGCATCGTGTTCGACTACCACCGCAACTCGGTCGCCGCGTCGTTCCACTGAGCCCCGCGGTTCAGGTCTCGAACGAGGAGGGCACCGCGCAGTAGTCGGCGAACCGCCGGGTGGGATGGGCCGGATCGGTCACGTCGACGAGGGCGTTCGCCGCAGTGTGCGGGGGCTCGTCTCCCGCGAGCTGCCAGAGGACGAAGTTCCACATGCCGCGCGCACTCGGCGACACGATCGCGCTCGGGCCCGACACGAGGAGCACGGCATCGCTGTCGGTGGCGCGGAACGGCCCGACGACGTCGGCGCGGAGGGCGGCTTCCTCCCCATCGGCGGTGTGTGCGCGCTCGATGGTCTGGCCGGCAGCGGTGAGAGCGGCGGCCAGGTCATCCGCGACCGCGCGCGAACGCTCGGCGTCGGCCCCGGCGACCGCGATCAGCCGTCGCCCTCGCGGATAGTGGTGCAGGAACTCCTCGGCGATGCTGTCCCATACGGCGCTCATGGCTCCAGGCTACGCCCGGCAGGGAGCATGCGGGCCGGGTGGGACGTGAGGATGCCGCGGACCTCGCGGCCCGCGGCATCCCGGCATGCGTCAGTCCTCGTCGACCAGGAACCGGCTGTAGGCGCCCAGGGTGAGGAAGGTCGGGAACTCCTCGCGGAGGGCGACCTCGCGGAAGATGTCGGCGGCGTCGTCGAAGCGGTCGCCCTCGCGCCGGTCGACCTCGTCCAGCACCTCGCCGATCAGTCCTTCGACGTACTCGACCGTGATGGGGGTGCCCTCCTGCGTCGTGCGGTCCTGATGGATCCACTGCCACACCTGCGAACGGCTGATCTCGGCGGTCGCCGCATCCTCCATGAGGTTGTCGATCGCCACGGCACCGAGCCCGCGCAGCCAGGCTTCCAGGTAGCGGATGGCGACGGAGACGTTGTCCCGCACGCCCTGCGCGGTGATCGGGCGGCCGATGTGCAGGTCGAGCAGGTCGCGCGCCTCCACGTGCACGTCGTCGCGCTGGCGGTCGACCTGGTTCGGGCGGTCTCCGAGCACGGCGTCGAACTCGGCCTGCGCCGTCGGGATCAGGTCCGGGTGGGCGACCCAGGTGCCGTCGAAGCCGTCGCCGGCCTCGCGCTTCTTGTCGGACGACACCTTCTCGACCGCGCGTGCCGTCACCTCGGGGTCGCGGCGGTTCGGGATGAACGCGCTCATGCCGCCGATCGCGAAGGCTCCGCGCTTGTGGCACGTCTGCACGAGCAGCTCGGTGTAGGCCCGCATGAACGGCACCGTCATCGTGACCTCGCTGCGGTCGGGGAGCACGAAGCGGGCCCCGCGGCCGCGGTAGTTCTTGATGATCGAGAAGATGTAGTCCCAGCGCCCGGCGTTGAGGCCCGCGCAGTGGTCGCGCAGCTCGTACAGGATCTCGTCCATCTCGAACGCCGCCGGGAGCGTCTCGATCAGCACGGTCGCGCGGATGGTGCCGTGCGGGATGCCGATGTACTCCTCGCTGAAGGAGAACACGTCGTCCCACAGCTTCGCCTCTTCGCTGGACTCGAGCTTCGCGATATAGAAGTACGGTCCGCGTCCGCCGTCGATCAGCGCCTGCGCGTTGTGCAGGAAGTAGAGGCCGAAGTCGACCAGCGATCCGGAGGCCGAGGTGCGACGCCCGGCGCGGTCGATGAACGCGAGATGCTTCTCCGGCAGGTGCCATCCGCGCGGACGCATCACGATCGTGGGCGTGCGCTCGGCGGTGACGCGATACTCCTTGCCCTCGGGGGAGGTGAAGGAGAGCTCGCCGCGGATCGCGTCGCGCAGCGACAGCTGCCCCTCGATGACGTTCCTCCAGGTGGGGCTCGTGGCGTCCTCCTGGTCGGCGAGCCAGACCCGTGCCCCGGAGTTCAGGGCGTTGATGGTCATCTTCGGGTCGGTGGGTCCGGTGATCTCGACGCGGCGGTCCTCGAGCCCGGGGCCGGCCCCGGCGACGCGCCACGTGGTGTCCTGGCGGATGTGCGCGGTGTCCTCGCGGAACTGGGGGTCGTGCCCGTTGCCGATCTCGAAGCGGCGACGCATCCGGTCGGCCAGCCGGTCGTGGCGGCGGGAGGCGAACCGGTGGTGGAGCTCGGTGAGGAAGGCGATCGCCTCCGGGGTGAGGATCTCGTCGTAGCGGTCGCGCATCGGGCCGGCGATCTCGATCGCGGGCCCCTGCCGGGTCGTCTGTATCGGTTCGGTGGTGGTGGGAGTGGTCATGATCGTGTCCTTCGTCTGTGCTTCGACAGGCTCAGCAACCCACGTGGTTGGGTCCCTGAGCCTGTCGAAGGGTGGGGTCAGTGGAACTGGGCGGTCTCGGTGGAGCCGGCCAGGGCGAGGGTCGCGCTGTCGGGGTTGAGCGCGGTGGAGATGACGTCGAAGTAACCGGTGCCCGCCTCGCGCTGGTGCTTGGTGGCGGTGTAACCGTCGGCTTCGGCGGCGAACTCGGCTTCCTGCAGCTCGACGTAGGCGCTCATGGCGCGCTCGGCGTAACCGCGGGCGAGGTCGAACATGGAGTGGTTCAGGGCGTGGAACCCGGCCAGGGTGATGAACTGGAACTTGTAGCCCAGGTCTGCCAGCTCCTGCTGGAACGTCGCGATCTCGGCGTCCGACAGGTGGCGCTTCCAGTTGAAGCTCGGCGAGCAGTTGTAGGCCAGGAGCTTACCGGGGAACTGTGCGTGGATCGCCGCGGCGAACTCCCGCGCCAGCGCGATGTCCGGCTCGCCGGTCTCCACCCAGAGCAGGTCGGCGTAGGGGGCGAAGGCGAGACCGCGGCTGATGACCGACTCGATGCCCGGACGGATCCGGTAGAAGCCCTCGGACGTGCGCTCGCCGGTGGTGAACTCCCGGTCGCGCTCGTCGACGTCGCTGGTGAGCAGATCGGCGGCGAGGGCGTCGGTGCGGGCGATGATGACGGTCGGCACGCCGGCGACATCCGCCGCGAGGCGGGCCGCGTTCAGCGTGCGGATGTGCTGCTGCGTGGGCACGAGCACCTTGCCGCCGAGGTGGCCGCACTTCTTCTCGCTCGCGAGCTGGTCCTCCCAGTGGATGCCGGCGGCACCGGACTGGATGAGGGACTGCGCGAGCTCGTAGGCGTTGAGCGGCCCGCCGAATCCGGCCTCGGCATCGGCGACGATGGGCGCGAGCCAGTCCTGGGTGATCCCGCCCTCGGCGTGCTCGAGCTGGTCCTGCCGCAGCAGGGCGTTGTTGATGCGGCGCACGACGGCCGGCACCGAGTTCGCCGGGTAGAGCGACTGGTCGGGGTAGGTCTGTCCGGCGAGGTTGCCGTCGGCGGCGACCTGCCAGCCGGAGAGGTAGATGGCCTTCAGTCCGGCGCGCACCTGCTGCACGGCCTGACCGCCGGTGTAGGCGCCGAGGGCGCGGATGTAATCCTCCGTGTGCAGGAGGTTCCAGAGGTTCTCCGCACCGCGGTGCGCGAGGGTAGCCTCCTCGCGGACCGAACCGCGGATGCGGATGACGTCCTCCGCGGAGTAGGTGCGCTCGACGCCGTCCCAGCGTGGGTCGGTGTCCCAGATCTCCTGGAGCTCCGCGGCCGTCTGCACCTGGTCGCCGGCTCGCAGACCGGCGGGGCGCGGGGTGGGGGTGTTGGCGGTGTTCGTCATGGTGTCTCCTCGGTGGATCCGGCTGCGGTGCCGGAGTGGCGTGTACCCACTGTGTGTGAAGTTCGAGGCATCCGATGACCGTTGTCGGGGAGAAGATCGGCCGAAATTCTGTTTCTGTGACAGAATCGGCGGCATGAGCCCTTCGACGAGCTCGGGGGCCCCGGCCTCTGAGGCAGAAGAGACCGACGCCCTCACGATCGGCCGTCGCATCCGGCAGCTCCGGACGGCCAGAGGCATGACCCTCGACGATCTGGCTTCCGCCGTGGACCGGGCGCCGAGTCAGATGTCGATGATCGAGACCGGCAAGCGCGAGCCGAAGCTGACGCTACTCCAGGCCATCGCCCGTGCGCTCGGCGTCACGATCGATGCCCTGCTGGAGGGCGAGCCGCTCGATGAGCGCAGCGCGATCGAGATCGCCCTGGAGCGGGCGATGAAGGGACAGACGTTCCAGGCGCTGGGCATCGATCCGTTCCGCATCGGCAAGAGCGTGCCGACGGAGGCGCTGAAGGCGCTGCTCGCCCTGCACAGCGAGATCGACCGCCTCAAGGACGAACGCGCCGCGACGCCCGAGGAGGCGCGACGCGCCAACGTGGAGCTCCGGCACCTGATGCGGCGACAGGACAACCACTTCGCCGACCTCGAGGCGAAGGCGGCCGAGATCCTCGCGGCTGTCGGCCATCCCGGGGGACCGCTGACCCAGCGCACCGCCTCCGAGATCGCGGCCCATCTCGGCTTCACCCTGCACTACGCCCCCGACCTGCCGCAGACCACCCGCAGCGTCGCCGACCTCGCCAACGGTCGGCTGTACCTGTCGAGCAGCGTGCCGGCGAAGGGGGATGCGCGCACCGCGGTGCTGCAGGCACTGTCGAGTCGCATCCTGGGGCACTCCGAGCCGCGCAGCTACGCCGAGTTCCTCCGGCAGCGGGTGGAGACGAACTACCTCACCGGTGCCCTGCTGATGCCGGAGGCGGACGTCGTCCCCGCGTTGCAGGACGCCAAACAGCGGAGGGCGATCTCCATCGAAGACCTCCGTGACGCGTACTCCGTGTCGTACGAGACGGCGGCGCACCGGTTCACCAACCTCGCCACCCGGCACCTCGACATCCCGGTCCACTTCCTCAAGGTGCACGAGTCGGGCACGATCACGAAGGCGTACGAGAACGACGACGTGAACTTCCCGACCGACCGCCTCGGCGCCATCGAGGGGCAAATGTGCTGCCGGCGCTGGACCTCCCGCGTCGTCTTCGACGAGGACGACCGGTTCAATCCCTACTACCAGTACACCGACACCGGCAACGGCACCTATTGGTGCACCGCCCGGGTGGAGGCGTCGAGCGAGGGGCTGCACTCGGTGAGCGTGGGGGTGCGGTTCGACGACACGAAGTGGTTCGTCGGCAGGGACACCCCGCACCGCGGCGTCTCGAAGCACTCGGTCGAGGTGTGCTGCCGTCGGGCTCCCGCCGAGCTGGAGGAGCGGTGGCGGGAGCATTCCTGGCCGAACGTGAAGACCCCGCGCACCCTGCTGGCGACCCTGCCCACCGGCGCCTTCCCCGGCGTGGACACCACCGACGTGTACGAGTTCCTGGAGTCTCACGCGCCCCGGTGACCCGGCTCGATACGCTCGATCGATGAGCAGAGACGTCTTCCCCGGTCCGTTCGGTCCGATGCCCGAGGCAGGGGCGGCGGCGATCCTGTGGATGCCCCCGCAGCCGGACGCCCCCGGGCCCGTCCGGTTCGTCGACGGCTTCGAACCGTTCGCCGATCTTCTGCGAAGCCAGGGGGTCGACCCCGCGATGCTGGCCGGCGACCTCGCGGCGACCTGGGACGCGGTGGCGGCGCATCCGGAGATCCTCGACCGCGCGGACCTCGCCGCGGCCGCCGCGCGCTTCGTCGGCAACGTCATCGCGGTCGTGCACCCGGCGGCGACGTGGCGGATGACCGGCGAACCGGAGATCGGGACGAACACCATCTCCATCCCCGTCGCCGGCCTCGTGCAGGGCATGGTGCAGCAGCCCGACCAGCGGGATGCGTTCCTGCAGATGCTCGGCTCGTGGGATCAGGACGATCGTGACGACGAGGAGATGAGGGCGCTGTCTGCGGAGGACTCCGCTCCTGCCGCCGTCGTCCCGGCGCACGCCTACGTGCGTCCCGCTCTCCCGACCCCGACGTTCTTCGACGAGAGCGGCGAGGTCATCCGCTACGGACGCCGCTGGCCCGACGGCATCGCGCCGGAGGAGGCGTACTCCCGGGAGTCCCACCCGGAGCGTTTCGCACCACTGACTCTCGTGGTCGACGCGCTCGTCGAGCACCTCCGTCGCGGGTACCAGGTCGAGGTGCGGCGAGAGTCGGGGGAGGACGGGACGGAGCGCATCGTGCTCGCACCGGCGCGCGGTGCGCAGATCGCGATCACGCCGGGCGTAACCTCCGTCTGCGTCGAGGCCGGCGCCCTGTTCCGCGCGATCGTGCCGTCGTGCATCTGCGATGCGTGCGACGAGACCGCCGAGACCGCGGCGGACGAGCTGGAGCGGATCGTGCTCTCCATCGCAGCGGGCGGCTTCCGGGAGAAGTACCCCGTAGGGCACCGTGCGTGGCTGTATACGGAGGTCCGGTCGCCGGACGGCGAGCGGCGGGAGACTGGCTCCGGCCCCGCGCCGGACCTCTCCGCCGAGGATCACGAGCGCGCGGCGGCCCTGCTGCGCGGGCTCGACGACGGCTGGTGGCCGGCCTGGCCGCTCCGCTCGACTCACGCCTGACCCCGCCTGCCCGCGACCCCCCTCCGCTCCCGTCTTCTCCGCGGCGCCGGATGCACGATCGGGTCACCCGTGCACGACCGAGCCCGGGGAGGGCTCGTGCATCCGTCACCGGATCGTGCACGGCACTTAGTTTTATCTTGCTTAGTCAAGATTGACTATGTTACTTTCATCGAGCCATCAATGACGAACGGCCGAGAAGGGACCCTCATGGCTACTTCCTCTGCGGAAACCCGATTCCGCACCACTGCCACCCTGACGTGCGTTCTCGCCGCCACGCTGACGCTCGGAGCATGCTCCTCGCCGGCGCCCGGCGGCGATACCGCCCCCACGAGCGCGGGCGGCAGCGACGCCTGCCAGCGCAATCAGGACGCCGGCACCATCACCTACATCTCCGGCTACGGCTACTCCGCCAGCGCCGGGCAGCTCGACGTGTTCCTGGCGAAGGAGCTGGGCTATTTCGACGACCTCTGCCTCGATGTCGAGATCAACGCCTCGGGCGCGAACGGGCAGCAGCTCGTCGCCTCGGGGCAGGCGCAGTTCACCGCGCTCGGCTCCGCCTCCGACGTCATGCTCGCCGCCGCGAACAGCAAGAACCTCACCGCCGTCGCGACCTACGGCACCACCCCGCCGTTCTCGATCTTCGGCAACGAGAAGCTCAAGGACCTCACCGACCTCGAAGGCGGATCGCTGGGCTACTTCATCAACCTCACGCCCATCGCCTCGGCCATGCTCGACGAGGCCGGCGTCGACGTCTCGAAGGTCGAGATGGTGAAGATGACCAACTACGATCCCACCGTCGTCGTCCGGGAGCAGGTCGACGCGATCGTCGGTTACGCCTCCAACCAGCCGCAGACGCTGAAGGCGCAGGACCTCCCGTTCAGCGAGTTCCTGCCCTCCGACCTCGGCGTCGAGGGGACCTACAACGTCATGGAGGTGAACTCGCGCTTCCTCGCCGAGCACCGTGAGGTCGCCGCCGACTTCATGCGCGCGAGCCTCAAGGCCCTGCAGTTCTGCCTCGACGAGGCGGACGAGTGCATCGACATGCTGGCGACGCTCGCCGAGGAGAACGGTCAGGGGGCGGCGTTCCCGCGCGACCAGCTCGCCCGCACCTGGGAGGTCGAGTCGGCCTGGGTGCGCGAGAGCGCGGGTGGCAACCCCGGCGTGCAGACCGCGGCCATGTGGGAGCCGGAGTACGAGATCGTGCAGGAGTACGGCGACGTGAAGAACCTCCCCGCGATCGCCGACATGATGGACCCGGATCTCGTGGCCGACCTCTACGACGGCGACACGCTCATCTGGTCGGAGAAGTGATGACCGCGACACACGGCGCGGGCGTCGAGGTCCGCAACGTCACGAAGTCGTTCGGCGTCGATGGCGCCCAGGTGACCGTGCTCGACGACGTGAGCCTCACGATCGGCCGGGGCGAGTTCGTCTCGGTGATCGGACCGAGCGGCTGTGGCAAGTCCACGCTGCTCAAGGTCGTCGCCGGCCTCCTCGACGCCGACACCGGCACCGTCACGATCGACGGCGAGAGCGTCACGGCGGCGTCCCGCGACAAGAAGATCGGTCTCGTCCCGCAGTCCCCGGCGCTGCTGCCGTGGAAGACGGTGCGCGAGAACGTGGAGCTGCCCGTGCGGATCAACCGCGGGGCCAACGGCGACCGCGCGCTCCGCGACCCGGCCGAGCTGCTGGCGACGTTCGGCCTCGGCCACGCGATGCGGAAGTATCCGGGGCAGCTCTCCGGCGGCATGCAGCAGCGCGCCGCGATCGCCAGGGCCTTCGTGTTCGATCCGGCGATCATGCTGATGGATGAGCCGTTCTCCGCCCTCGACGAGATGAACCGCGACCTGCAGCGCATCGCCCTGCTGGACTTCTGGCAGTCGAACCGCAAGGCCGTGATGTTCGTCACCCACTCGGTGCCGGAGGCGATCATGCTCTCCGACCGGATCGTGGTCATGGCAGCCCACCCGGGCCGCATCGCCGAGGTGATCGACGTGAACCTCCCGCGTCCCCGCACCGAGGAGGCGTACGCGACGGACGAGTTCCGCGACCTGGAGGCAGTCGTGCGCGGTGCGCTGCGCGCGCAGACGGAGAAGGCCCATGTCTGAGCTGACGATGAGAGACACCACCGCCACCCTCGCCACCGCCCGCCTGAAGGGGCAGCCCCGCCGCGGCGTCCCCGGCTGGCTCCGCTGGGGCTCCTGGGTGCCGACCCTGATCACGTTCATGATCGCGGCGCTGCTCTGGCAGATCGTGGCGTGGACGAACCCATACGTCCTCCCGACCCTGGAGGCCATCGGCGCCAGCCTCGTAGAGGATGCGGGCATGTACTGGTCCAACTTCCTCGTGACGCTGCTCGAGGTCGTCGTCGGGGCCTCCGCCGGCATCCTCGCGGGCTTCCTGCTGGCGGTGGTGATGGCGGAGTTCCAGATCATCGAGCGGGCCGTCATGCCGCTGGTCATCATCGTGATGGTGACCCCGATCGTCGCGATCGCCCCGGCGCTCGTCGTCGCCTTCGGGTTCGGCATGGTGCCGAAGTTCATCGTCACGGGGCTCGTCGTGTTCTTCCCGATGCTCGTGAACTCGCTGGCCGGTCTTCGCGACGTCGATCAGAAGGCGCTCGACGTGTTCACGACACTGCACGCCTCGCGGTGGGAGACCTTCCGCGAGCTGCGGTTCCCCGGCAGCATGCCGTACGTGTTCGCCGGTCTGCGGATCGCGCTGCCGCTCGCCGTGGTCGGCGCGGCCGTGGCCGAGTTCGTCGCGGCAGGCCAGCAGGCCGGCCTCGGCTCGCTCGTCACCACGTCGGCCGCCCAGGCGAACCTCCCCGTCACCTGGGCGAGCATCGCCCTGCTCTGCCTGCTCGGGGTGCTCCTCATCGTGCTTCTCGCGGTCGTGCGCCGGCGCGTCCTGTGGTGGAGCGACGGCGAGGTCACCGCGAAGGGCTGACCGCACGACCCCCGGTCCCGGGGGCGCGACCCCTGCGCCCCCGGGTTCCCCCGGCGTGCCCGGAAACTCCGAAACGACACCATCCCCCAACTCCCAGGAAGGCACCCGCCATGACCGCTCAGCACCCCGTGAAGACCCTGCGGCTCGGACTCTTCGAGAACGCGCAGGCGAACGACTCCGGCACCGCGACCTGGCGCCACCCCGACAACCGGCGCTACCTGTTCGACAAGCTCGACTACTGGCGCGACACCGCCCGCCTGGTCGAGGACGCGGGCTTCGACTTCCTCTTCCTCGCCGACGCCTGGGGGTGGGCCGACGTCGCCGGTGAGCGTCCGGACGTCTGCTCGGTCGAGGGCCTGGATCTGCCGCGCCTCGACCCGGCGATCATCCTCGCCGCCCTCATCCCGGAGACCACCCGCCTGGGTCTGGTCGCCACCGGGTCGACGCTGCTCGAGCCGCCGTACTCGTTCGCCCGGCGGATGGCCACGCTCGACATCCTGTCCGGAGGGCGCATCGGCTGGAACGTCGTCACCACCGGCACCGCCGACACCGCGGTGCAGGGGTTCGGCGTGCCGATGGTCGGGCACGACGAGCGCTACCTCATGGCGGACGACTTCATGCAGGTCGTCTACAAGCTGTGGGAGGAGGCGTGGGAGGAAGGGGCGCTGGAGCGGGACAAGTCCGGTCGCTTCGCCGACCCCGCCAAGGTGCACCGCATCGCCCATGACGGCCCCTACTTCCGGTCCCACGGCTACGGCAACACCCAGCGCTCGCCGCAGGGCACGCCGGTGCTGTTCCAGGCCGGGGCATCGCCCGCCGGTCGCGAGTTCGGCGGCAAGCACGGCGAGGCGATCTTCGTCGGCAGCGGCTCGGTCGAGCAGCTCCGTGCGCACTCCTCGGCGATCCGCGAGGAGGCGGTGAAGAACGGCCGCGCTGCCCACGAGGTGAAGATCATGTCGGCGTTCGCCGCGGTCGTCGGCAGCACCGAGGAAGAGGCGCGCCGCACCTACGCGGAGGTCGCCGACGCGCAGAACCCCGAGGTCACCGTGGCGTCCTACGCCTGGTTCACCGGTCTCGACCTGTCGTCGTACGACCCGAGCACGCCGATGTCGGAGCTCCGCACCGAGCTGTCCCAGACGCAGGTCGCCCGGTTCGCCGACAAGACGGTGGGCGACGTGCTGGGCGACTGGCACGCGCACGGCGTGGGCGCCCGTCCGATCGTGGGCACGCCGGAACAGGTGGCCGACCGGATGATGGAGCTCGCCGACGGCGCCGACCTCGACGGCTTCCTCTTCGCCCCGGTGATCCCGCCGGCGTCGACCGCCGACTTCATCGAGCACGTGCTGCCGATCCTCAAGGAGCGCGGGGCGATCGCCGACCCCGCCGCCGAGCCGCAGTCGCTGCGGGAACGGCTGATGGGCACCCCGACGCCCGCGCTCGCCGACTCGCACATCGGCTCGTCGTTCCGGCGGACGATGGCGCGTGTCTGACGCCCTCGCCGGCGTCGCCGTCGTGGGGAGCGCGAACCTCGACCTGGTGGTCGAGGTCGCGCGTCCTCCCCGCGTGGGGGAGACCCTGCTCGGTCGCGCCGGAGGACGCTTCCCGGGTGGCAAGGGCCTCAACCAGGCCGTCGCGGCGGCGCGCACGGGAGCCTCGACGCGGTTCGTCGGCGTCGTGGGACAGGATGAGGCGGGATCGGTGCTGGAGGCGGCGCTGGCGAAGGCGGGCGTGGACGCCGCGCTCCGTCGCTCCGCGGCTGCGCCCACCGGAGTCGCGCACGTGCTGGCGTTCGATGATGGCGACAACAGCATCCTCGTGGCGGCGGGCGCGAACACCGAGCTCACGCCGGAGGATGCCGTGGCCGGGACCGCCGGCGCCGCCGTGGTGCTTGCGCAGCTCGAGGTGCCCTTCGGTGCGGTGGCGGCGGCCCTCCGCGCCGCCCGCCGCTCCGGAGCGCTCACGATCCTCAACGCCGCACCGGCCCAGATGCGCGCCGTCGACCTCCTGCCCGATGTGGACGTGCTGGTCGTGAACGAGACCGAGTGCGCGGAGCTCGGCGGCATCGACCGTCTCCTCGGTGCCGGGGCGGGCACGGTCGTCCTCACCGAAGGGGCCGCGGGGGTCACGCTGCATCGAGCCGGGCGGGCGGGACAGCACGTGGCCGCCTTCCGGATCGACGCCGTCGACACGACGGGGGCCGGGGATGCCTTCTGCGGCGCCCTCGCGGCGAGTCTCGCGCAGGGGTGGGACATCGCCCCGGCGCTCGTCCGCGCGTGTGCGGCGGGCGCGATCGTCGCCCGGCACCGGGGAGCGACCACCCCGGCGCTCTCGGTCGCGGCGGTGGACGCGCTGGTGGCGGGCCGCTGAGGCGGCTGCGCGCCGCGGGGTCAGTGCGCGGGGGCGTCCTCCGCGGCCGGGGTCTCCGCCGTCTCGCCGGCGAACGTGTACGCCCCGGCGCGCAGCCGTTCGAGGAGGGCCATGAGCCACTCCTTCTCCGCGGTGAGGCGGGCGGTGGACAGGTCGAAGATCTCGCGGACGTACTCGGGCGTCGTCTCCGAGCGCAGCGTGTCCTGCACGTCGAAGCCGTTCTGCGTGATGATGGCGTCGCTCTTGATGAGGCGGTGCTCCAGGCCGGCGATGACCTCCTGCCGGCTGAGGACGAACATGAACGAGGCCACGGTCATGATCGCCTGGGTGTCGAACGCCGCGACGTTCCAGAGGTTCTCTCGCAGCATGCGCTGCAGCTCGACCTCACCGGCCGGGGTGATCCGGTAGGTGGTTCGCGCCGGGCGCTTGCCCTCGGTCTCGGTGCCGCTCTCGGCGATGTAGCCGTCGACCTCCAGGGCGCGCAGCGCGTTGTAGATGGAGCCGGGCTGGATGTGCGCCCACTCGTCGACGTGCCAGGTCATGAGCTCCCGGCGGAGGAAGTAGCCGTGTACCGGCTGGAACTGCTTCACGGCACCGAGGACGACGAGGCGGGTGGTCGACATGCGCTTCATGCTAACGGCTGGCCGCGGCGGAACCTGTTGTTTGCATGGTCAAAAATGCATATGATTCGAACTAGTCAAAGTTGACTAACGAAAGGACTTCGTGATGACCACTGCCGTGACCGACACCCTGCCGCGGGACCGCGCCCTCCGTCGCGCCTTCTCCGTCTATCCGACCGGTGTGGTCGCGCTCGCCGCGCACGTCGACGATCGCGCGGTCGGGATGGCGGTTAACTCCTTCACCTCGATCTCGCTGGAGCCCGCACTCGTCGCCGTCAGCGCCGCTCGCACCTCGAAGACGTGGCCGGTGCTGCGCGCCGTCCCCGAGCTGGGCATGAGCGTCCTCGCCGCGCATCACGAACCACTCAGCCGCTCGCTGTCCGCCCGCGAAGGGGACCGGTTCGGCGGGCACGCCTGGCGGCGGACGGACGGCGGGGCCGTGCTGATCGACGACGCCGCGCTCTGGCTCACCTGCCGCCTGCACGGGACGTTCGACGGCGGCGATCATGAGATCGCGCTCTACGAGATCCAGGATGTGACGCTCTTCGACGACGTCGAGCCGCTCGTGTTCCACCAGAGCCGGTACCGCGCCATCTCGCCGGTCGGAGACGCGTGAGCGCACCGGCGCGTCCGGTGCTCTCCGGCCTGGTCGTCCCCGGCGACGGGCGCGGGCGGCTTCTCGGCTTTCCGACCGCGAACCTCGCACTGCCCGAGCGGCTGCTGCCCGACGACGGGATCTACGCGGCGTGGGCACGCCTGCCCGGCGACGCCCGCCGGTGGGAGGCGACCGTCAGTGTGGGCGTCAACCCGACCTTCTGCGGCGACCGGCCGCGGCGCCTCGAGGCCCATCTGCACGACGTCGACCTCGATCTCTACGGGCGGCGCCTGTCGGTCGAGCTCGTCGCCCTGCTGCGGCCGACTCTGCGCTTCGACGGGGTCGAGGAGCTCATCGCCCGGACCGCCGCGGACGTCGCGGCTTCCCGCCGACTCCTCACCCGCTGAGCCCACTCCGACTCCGACTCCGACTCCGGCTGCACGACCCCGGTCCCGGCTGCACGGCCCCGGTTCCGATTCCGGGTTTCGGCTGCACGACTCTGAACCGGATGCACGCGCCCGCGGGCCGATGTGTCGTGCAGGTGTCGCGGGGTCGTGCGGGTGTTCCACCGAGACGACCCGGTTCCGGGTGCACGACTCCGGTCCGGATGCACGAGTCGGCGGACTGATGTGTCGTGGGGTGTCGCGGGGCCGTGCAGGTGTCCCACCGAGACGACCTGGTTCCGGCTGCACGACTCTGATCCGGATGCACGAGTCGGCGGACTGATGTGTCGTGTGGGTGTCGCGGGGTCGTGAAGGTGTCCCCGGGAAAGGGGGGACGGAGGGGGCGGGTCAGTCGCGGGCGGTCTGCAGGAGAGCCCACACCTCGGCGCGGGCGGGGAACGTCGTCAGATCGGCACCCAGGAGGGCGCCGGCCTGGGCGACCCGGGAGCGCAGGGTATGGCGGTGGATGCCCAGCGTCGCGGCGGCCTGCTCGGCCCGCGCGTCGTGATCGAGCCAGGTGCGCAGGGCATGTTCCAGAGCCGTGCCGTGCGTGGCGTCGTGCTCCCGCAGGGGAGCGAGGCGTGACTCCGCGACGAGCCGCGCCTCGTCGGTCGCGAGGGCCGTGAGGAGGCTGGAGCCGACGGTGTCGGCATAGCGGACCGCTCCGCTCGCGCCGGGCTGGCGCAGCGCGGCGATGGCCTGTCCGTGCGCGCGGGAGAAGGCGTCGTACCCTTCCGGGTCGGACACGCCGATGCGGGCGCCGAAGCGAGCGGCGACGTCGTCCAGGAGTCCCTCGTCGACGGCGGAGACGCAGAGGACCACGCCGTCCTCGGAATCCGCGAGGAACGCGGCGGTACCGTGCTCCGCGCGGCGGCGCTCCCACCAGTCCAGCAGCGGTTCCGCCGGGGCGTCGCCGGTCACGGCCACCACGACCGGCGCGGAGGGGAGGCTGCCGAGCACCCGCCGGGCGATGCCGGGGTCGTCGCCGAGCAGCGACCGCAGCAGCTGGGTGTGCAGCCGCCGACGACCGCGCGCGAGCTGCTCGCTCTGCTCGCGTGCGAGGCCGGCCATCGCGATCACCGACGTCACGACGGCCCTGGCCTCCTGGTCGAGGGCCTCGGCGGCGACGGCGATCACGCCCCGGAGGTGACCGCCCCTGCCCACCGTGAACAGCATGAAGGTGTGCGCGTCGATCGTGAGCGATTGGCCCGCTTCGAGCCCGCGGTCGAGGATCTCGCGCACCCGACCGCCGAGCTCGTCGCGGACGCCGGAGGGGATCGCGTCCTTCGGATGCCCGATGAGGAGATCACCCGCCGCGTCGAACATGCCCGCCCAGGCTCCGAGCCGGCGGCCGAGCTCGGTGATGATCGCTTCGAGTCCGCGCGGGCGGAGCGCGGCGAGGGCCAGGGCGCGCTGCGTGTCCAGCGCCCAGGTGCGCCGGGCGTAGGCCTGCGCCGCGATCGCCTCGGAGTGCGCGCGGGCGACCGCGATGAACGGCGTGCGGTATGGCACCTCGAACAGGGGGATGCCCTGGTCCGCGCAGGCCGCGATGAGCTCGTCCGGAGTGCCGGAGCGATGCACGTCGGTGCCGAATCCGAGGCCCAGCACGCCGCGCTCGGCGAGGCGTACGACGTAGGGCGCGATGTCCTCCGGGTCGTCGAACTGGGTGCCGGTGGTGAGAAGGACGAGGTCCTCCGCGAGGAACGGTGTCGGGTCTGCCAGGTCGGAGCTGTGCACCCAGCGGAGGGGCCGCGCCAGCGCGCCCTCGGGGAGGTCGGCCGCGGCGGACACGAGACGGAGGTCGAGATCGCGGCGCCGCAGCAGCGCGGACAGGGTGGGCGGATCGGTCGGGGCCATGCGATCTCCGTTTGTACGCGACGGCGAAATCAATTCTCCGATTGTACAAGTGGGCGAATGCGCGGCTCTCCGCCGCGGTCGTACGCTCGCGGCATGGCTCTCCTCGACACCGCAGCACCCGCAGTCCCCCTCGGCGGCCCCGACCTCCCGCAGGAGCGTCGCCTCGTCACGGAACTCCCCGGCCCGCGCTCGGCCGAGGTCCTGGCTCGCAAGGCGGACGCCGTCGCCGCGGGCGTCGGCCACACCGTGCCCGTCGCCGCCGTCGCGGCCGGAGGAGGGGTCGTCGTCGACGCCGACGGCAACTCGCTCATCGACCTCGGTTCCGGCATCGCCGTCACGACGGTCGGCAACGCGCACCCGAAGGTCGCCGCCGCCGTCGCCGCGCAGGCCGCGCAGTTCACCCACACCTGCTTCATGATCTCGCCGTACGAGTCGTACGTCGCCGTCGCCGAGGCGCTCAACCGCGTCACCCCCGGCGACTTCGCCAAGAAGAGCGCGCTGTTCAACTCCGGCGCCGAGGCCGTCGAGAACGCGATCAAGATCGCCCGCAAGCACACCGGCCGTCAGGCGGTCGTCGCGTTCGACCACGGCTACCACGGCCGCACGAACCTCACGATGGCGCTGACCGCGAAGTCGATGCCGTACAAGAGCGGCTTCGGTCCGTTCGCCCCCGAGGTGTACCGCGCCCCCATGTCGTACCCGTTCCGGGACGGACTGGAGGGCGGTGAGGCCGCGGCCCGCGTGATCCTGCAGCTCGAGAAGCAGATCGGCGCCGACAACCTCGCGGCCGTCATCATCGAGCCCATCCAGGGCGAGGGCGGCTTCATCGTCCCCGCCGACGGCTTCCTCCCCGCGATCGTCGACTGGTGCCGCGCGAACGGCGTCGTCTTCATCGCCGACGAGGTGCAGACCGGCTTCGCTCGCACCGGACACATGTTCGCCAGCGAGATCTTCGGCATCGAGCCCGACCTCATCACCACCGCCAAGGGCATCGCGGGCGGTCTGCCGCTCGCGGCCGTCACCGGTCGCGCCGAGATCATGGACGCCTCGCACTCCGGGGGCCTCGGCGGCACCTACGGCGGCAACCCGATCGCGTGTGCGGCGGCGCTCGCCTCGATCGACGTCTTCGAGAACGACGGCGTCATCGAGCGCGCCAGGGAGATCGGCGAGATCCTCCTCGGCCGCCTCACCGCGCTCCAGGCCCAGGACGCCCGCATCGGCGACGTCCGCGGGCACGGCGCGATGGTCGCCGCGGAGTTCGTGGACCCGGAGACCAACGCTCCGGACGCCGCGCTCACGGCTGCCGTCGCCAAGGCGTGCATCGCTCAGGGCGTCATCGTCCTCACGTGCGGCACCTACGGCAACGTGATCCGCTTCCTCCCGCCGCTGTCCATCGGCGACGAGCTGCTGAACGAGGGCCTCGACGTCGTGGCCCAGGCGCTCGCCGACGCCTGACACTGTCCGGTCGCGTCCCCGGATCGGGGGATTTCGGGACGCGACCGGTACTTCTTCCCCCGCATCCCCCGACGACGAAGGAGTTGCAGATGGCTGAGATCACGCGCGACGTGCTGATCGTGGGTGCCGGAGCCGCAGGGCTCACGGCGGCCAACGACCTGCGGAAGGCCGGCCTGTCGGTCGCCGTCCTGGAGGCCCGCGACCGCGTGGGCGGCCGGCTGTGGACCGACGTGATCGACGGCGCGATGCTGGAGATCGGCGGCCAGTGGGTCTCTCCCGACCAGGATGCCCTCAAGGACACGATCGAGGAGCTGGGACTCGAGACCTACAGCCGGTACCGCGAGGGCGACAGCGTCTACGTCGGTCCGGACGGGCAGGCGCACCGCTTCACGGGCGAGATGTTCCCGGTGTCGCCGGAGACCGAGGCCGTGATCGCCCGCATCACCGGCATCCTCGACGCCCTCGTCGCCGAGATCGATCCCGACAAGCCGTGGGAGCATCCGAACGCCGCGGAGTGGGACTCCATCTCGTGGGACGCCTGGCTGCGCGCGCAGACCGACGACGACGAGGCCGTGCGCAACCTCGCGTTCGCCACCGGCTCGGCGATGCTGACCAAGCCGACCCACGCTTTCTCGCTGCTGCAGTCGCTGCTCATGGCGGCGTCCGCCGGCTCGTACTCGAACCTCGTCGACGCCGACTTCATCCTCGACAAGCGCGTCGTGGGCGGTCTGCAGCAGGTGCCGCTGCGCCTCGCCGAGCGCCTGGGCGACGACGTGCTGCTGAACCAGCCGGTCCGCAGCCTGGAGTGGTCGGATGACGGGGTCGTCGCGACGACCGACGAGCTCACGGTGCGGGCGCGATACGCGATCCTCGCCCACGCGCCCATCCTCTACAACCGCATCTCCTTCGTCCCGCCGCTGCCGCGCCGCCAGCACCAGCTGCACCAGCACCTGTCGATGGGCTTCGTCATCAAGGTGCACGCGGTCTACGACCGTCCGTTCTGGCGCGAGCAGGGCCTCAGCGGCACCGCCTTCAGCCCGTACGAGCTGTCGCACGAGGCGTACGACAACACCAACCACGGCGATGAGCGCGGCACCCTGGTCGGCTTCGTGTCCGACGCGAACGCCGACGGCGTCTTCGAGCTGTCCGCGGAGGAGCGCAAGGAGCGCATCCTCGAGTCGCTGTCGCACTACTACGGTCCCGAGGCCAAGAACCCGATCGTCTACTACGAGAGCGACTGGGGCAGCGAGGAGTGGACGCGCGGCGCGTACGCCGCGAGCTTCGACCTCGGCGGACTGCACCGCTACGGCGCAGACCTCCGCACGCCGGTCGGACCCATCCACTTCGCCTGCAGCGACATGGCCGGAGCGGGTTACCAGCACGTCGACGGCGCGATCCGCATGGGTCACCTCGTCGCGGCGAACATCGTCGACGCCCGCCGCGAGGCCGGCGCTCCCGAGAGCATCGGCTGATGACCGGCACGGTCGTCGTCGGCTACACGGCGACGGACGCGGGAGCGGACGCGGCGGCCCTGGGCGCACGGCTGGCGCGCAGCATCGGCGCGACCCTGCACCTCGTCATCGTCCTGCCGACCGAAGGCACCCGCAGCGCCGCCGTGCCGCCCGAGCGCGCGTATGAGGACGTCATCCGCGCCCAGGCGCGGAAGTGGCTGCAGGATGCGGTGGTGCGTCTCCCGCAGGAGCTCGTGCGCAGCGGACACGTGCGCTTCTCCGAGTCGTTCGCGGAGGGGCTGATCGCCGCGGGCGAGGAGTTCGATGCCGGCGTCATCGTGATCGGCACGGCGGGCGGCGGCATCTTCGGCCGTCACCGGCTGGGCAGCGTCGCCTCCGAGCTGCTGCACTCCTCGCCGATCCCGGTCGCCCTCGCACCGGCCGGCCTCGCGGAGCAGGACGACCACGTGCTCCCGCGCGTCACCGTCGCCGTGGGCACCCGGCCCGGCGCCGAGGGCGTGCTCGACCAGGCGGTCGCCCTCGCCGGGGCCGCCGAGGTCAGCCTCCGGCTCGTGTCGCTCGTGCCGTTCGACGTGCCGCCGGGCCTGGACACCGGGGCGATCCGCCTCGCCGGCAGCGAGCACGCGCATCAGGTGCTCGCCGTCGCGGCGGAGCGCCTGCCGGACGGCCTCGGCGCCGTCGTCGAGGAGGCGCCCGGTGAGACGGTGGAGGACGCCGTGGCCGGACTTTCCTGGCTCCCCGGCGAGGTCGTCCTCGTCGGCTCCAGCAGGCTGGCGCAGCCGCGTCGCCTGTTCCTGGGCTCCACGGCGGCGAAGATGCTGCACGAGCTGCCCGTCCCCATGATCGTCGTCCCGCGTACCCGCGATGAAGCAGGAGACCGCTGATGAGCAGCACCAACCGGGCGACGGAGCCCGCATCCGGCGTCACGACCGGCATCTCGACGAAGGGCCTGAGCGCCGGCACCGTCGGCCTGATCGGCGCCGTCGTGATCGGCATCTCGTGCATCGCCCCCGCCTATACGTTCACGGCCGCCGTCGGCCCCACCGCATCCGAGGTCGGCGCGCAGATCCCGGCGATCATCCTCGTCGGCTTCATCCCGATGCTCCTCGTGGCCTTCGGCTACCGCGAGCTCAACAACCGCATGCCCGACTCCGGGACGTCCTTCACGTGGGCCGCGCGGGCGTTCGGGCCGTGGGTGGGCTGGATGGCCGGCTGGGGGCTCGTGGTCGCGACGATCCTCGTGCTGTCCAACCTCGCGGGCGTCGCGGTCGACTTCCTGTTCCTGCTGCTGTCGCAGATCACGGGCAACCCGGACATCGCGTCCCTCGCCGGCGTGACCTGGATCAACATCGGCGTCTGCCTCCTGTTCATGCTCGGCGCGACGTGGGTGTCGTACCGCGACATGCAGACCACGCAGAAGCTGCAGTACTGGCTGGTCGGATTCCAGATCCTCGTGCTCGTGTTCTTCGCGGTCGCCGCGATCGTGCAGGCCGTGGGCGGCAACGGCTTCGACTACCAGCCGTTCGACCTCAACTGGTTCAACCCGTTCGCGATCTCGTCGTTCAGCGCCGTCGCCGCCGGTCTGTCGCTGTCGATCTTCATCTTCTGGGGCTGGGACGTCACCCTCACCATGAACGAGGAGACGAAGGACCCGGAGAAGACCCCGGGGCGCGCGGCGACGGTCACGGTGCTCACGATCGTCTCGCTGTACCTGCTCCTCGCCGTCGCGATGATCATGTTCGCGGGCGTCGGCACGGGTGAGCTCGGCCTCGGCAACGGCGACATCCAGGAGAACGTGTTCTTCCACCTCTCCGGACCGATCCTCGGGCCGCTCGCGTTCCTCGTCTCCCTCGCGGTGCTCACGAGCTCGGCGTCGTCGCTGCAGTCGACGTTCGTCGGCCCGGCGCGCACGCTCCTCGCGATGGGCCACTACGGGGCGCTCCCGAAGTCGTTCGCGAAGGTGAGCCCCCGGTTCTTCACCCCGGGCTACGCGACCATCGTGTCGGCCATCGTGGCCTCCGCCTTCTACGCCGTGATGCGCGTGGTCAGCGAGGACACCCTGTGGGACACCATCCTCACGCTCGGCATGATGATCTGCTTCTACTACGGGATCACCGCGTTCGCTTGCGTCTGGTACTTCCGCAAGCAGTGGTTCGACTCGGCGCGCAACGTCTTCTTCACCTTCCTGTTCCCGCTGGTGGGCGGCATCATCCTGGCGATCCTGTTCTTCACCACGCTGATCGACTCCATGGACCCGGCCTACGGCTCCGGGTCGGAGATCGGCGGTGTGGGCATCGTCTTCATCCTCGGCATCCTCATCATCGTCGTCGGCATCGCGGTGATGATCTGGAACGCCGTCCGCCGCCCGGCCTTCTTCCGCGGTGAGACCCTGGGTATGGACGCCCCGCCCAGCCGCCGTCGTCGTCCCACGTCCGTCTGAAAGAGAGAGAATCCATGAGCACCCAGAACGAGCAGGCGCTGCTCGACAGCATCCCCACCGGCCTCTTCATCGGCGGGGAGTGGATCGAGGGGGAGACCGGCGCGACCTTCGACGTCAAGGACCCCTCGACCAACCAGGTGATCCGCACGATCGCCGACGCCACCCCCGCGGACGGCATCCGGGCGCTCGACGCCGCCGTCGCCGCGCAGGATGAATGGGCCGCGACCGCCCCGCGTGTGCGCGGCGAGATCCTCCGCCGGGCGTTCGACCTCGTGCAGGAGCGCAAGGAGGACCTCGCGCTGCTGATGACCCTCGAGATGGGCAAGCCCCTCGCGGAGGCGCGCGGCGAGGTGGCCTACGGCGGCGAGTTCCTCCGCTGGTTCAGCGAGGAGGCCGTGCGCATCAGCGGCCGCTACGGCCTCAACCCCGAGGGCACCGGTCACATGATCGTGTCGCAGCGACCTGTCGGACCGTCGTTCTTCGTCACGCCGTGGAACTTCCCGTTCGCGATGGCGACGCGCAAGATCGCACCGGCGCTCGCGGCCGGCTGCACCGTGGTCATCAAGCCCCCGGCACTCACGCCGCTCACGACCATCTTCTTCACGACGCTGCTCGAGGAGGCCGGTCTGCCGAAGGGCGTCGTCAACGTGGTGCAGACCTCGAAGTCGAGCGCCCTGTCCGCCCCGATCATCGCCGACCCGCGGCTGCGCAAGCTGTCCTTCACCGGGTCGACCGAGGTGGGCCGCAAGCTCATCGCCCAGGCGGCGGAGGGCGTGCTCCGGGTCTCGATGGAGCTCGGCGGCAACGCTCCGTTCGTCGTGTTCGACGACGCCGACCTCGACAAGGCCGTGGACGGCGCGCTGGCCGCGAAGTTCCGCAACATCGGTCAGGCCTGCACCGCCGCCAACCGCTTCATCGTGCACAAGGACGTGGCGGGCGAGTTCGCCAAGCGCGTCACCGAGCGTGTCAACGCGATGAAGATCGGCCGGGGCACGGAGGAGGGCGTGGCGATCGGCCCGCTCATCGACGAGGACGCCGTGGCCAAGGCCGGCGAGCTCGTGGACGACGCCGTCGAGCGCGGCGCGACCCTGCTCGCGGGCGGCAAGGCGCTCGAGGGCACCGGCACGTTCTACGAGCCCACGGTGCTGACCGATGTCGTGCCCGGCTCCGCGATCCTCCGCGAGGAGATCTTCGGCCCGGTGCTCGCGATCGCGACGTTCGAGACAGAGGAGGAGGCCGTGCGCCTCGCCAACGACACCGAGTACGGCCTCGTCTCCTACGTGTTCACCGAGAACCTGCAGCGCGGTCAGCGGATGATCGACGCGCTCGAGACGGGCATGATGGGTCTGAACGTGGGTGTCGTCTCCAACGCGGCGGCTCCCTTCGGCGGCGTCAAGCAGTCGGGCGTCGGCCGCGAGGGCGGCTTCGAGGGCATCCACGAGTATCTGTCCACCAAGTACACGCTGATCCCCGTCTCCTGACCTTCCGGGTGGGGCCCCGAGCTTGTCGAAGGGCCCCTCCCCACCCGAACGGCCTGGGTCCCTGAGCTTGTCGAAGGGCCCCGCACACGAGAGGACAACCATGACCGACTACGCCGTCGTCAATCCCGCCACCGGCGAGACCCTGGCTTCGTACGAGACGTTCACCGACGCGCAGATCGAGGAGGCCGTCGCGGCGGCCGACGAGGCGCACCGCGAGTGGTCGCGGTCGACCACGGTCGCCGAACGGGCCGCGCTGCTGCGTCGTGCGGCCGAGCTGCACCGCGAGCGCCGGGAGGAGCTGGCCGACATCTTCGTGCGCGAGATGGGCAAGCCCCGCGAGGCCGCGCTCGGCGAGGTCGATTTCGCCGCCGACATCGCGGAGTACTACGCGGACCAGGCCGAGGACATCATGGCCGACCAGCCCATCAAGATCCTCGGGGAGGGGTCGGCGATCATCCGCCGCTCGTCGCTGGGTCCGCTCGTGGGCATCATGCCGTGGAACTTCCCGGCGTATCAGATCGTGCGTTTCGCCGCGCCGAACCTGATCGTCGGCAACACGATCCTCCTGAAGCCGGCGCCGCAGTGCCCGGAGTCGTCCACCGCGATCGAGGCGATCTACCACGACGCCGGTTTCCCGAAGGGCGCGTACCAGAACGTGCTCGCCACGAACGACCAGATCGCGGCGATGATCGCGGACTGGCGCGTGCAGGGCGTCTCGCTGACCGGTTCGGAGCGCGCCGGTGCCGCGGTCGCCGAGATCGCCGGGCGCAACCTCAAGAAGGTCGCGCTGGAGCTGGGCGGGTCCGACCCGTTCATCGTGCTCTCCACCGACGATCTCGACGCCACGGTGCAGGCGGGCGTGGACGCGCGCCTGGACAACAACGGTCAGGCCTGCAACGGCGCCAAGCGCTTCATCATCGTCGACGACCTCTACGACGCTTTCGTGGAGAAGTTCACGGCGGCGATGGCGGCGGTCGAGGCGACCGATCCCACGCTCGACGACACGGTCCTCGGGCCGGTCTCCTCGGAGGCCGCGGCGGAGAACCTGCAGAAGCAGATCGACACGGCCGTGGCCCAGGGCGCGACCCTGCTCACGGGCGGCACGCGCGACGGGGCGTTCTTCGCGCCGACCGTGCTCGCCGACGTGACCCCGGAGATGGACGTCTACCGCCAGGAGCTGTTCGGCCCGGCGGCGGTCGTGTACCGCGTCGCGGACGAGGACGCGGCGGTGGCGCTCGCCAACGACACCACGTTCGGTCTCGGCTCCTACGTCTTCACGACGGACGAGGCGCAGGCGGAGCGGGTGGCCGATCGGATCGAGGCCGGCATGGTCTACGTGAACCTCGTGCTCGCGGACAGCCCGGAGCTGCCGTTCGGCGGCATCAAGCGCAGCGGCACGGCCCGCGAGCTCGGTCACCTCGCCGCCGACGAGTTCGTCAACAAGAAGCTGATCCGCATCGGCTGATCGTCGACCCACCCCCTTGCGGCCGAGCGGCCCCCTTGCGTGCGCACGCAAGGGGGCCGCTCGCGCGAGAAGGGCCGGGTCGACGGAGGGTGGGGTGCGCCTCCGGACGGGACGAGGCACAATGGGCGGCATGAGCGCGTACACGGATCCGGTCCAGACCCTCACCGTCGAGCAGAGCTGGGAGCACCTGCGCAGCCAGGAGCTCGGGCGGCTCGTGACCCGCGTCGGCGAGACGATTGACATCTTCCCCGTCAACTACGCGGTGGACGGCGACGGGCTCCTGTTCCGCACGGCCCCCGGCAACAAGCTGTTCGAGCTGACGGTCAACGAGGACGTGCTCTTCGAAGTGGATGACCACACCGACACGGAAGCCTGGAGCGTCGTCGTGCGCGGGCGTGCGCAGGCCCTGGAGACGGACGCCGACGTCCAGCGCGCGGAGGGAGCGGGCCTGCGCCCGTGGATCCCGACCGACAAGCGGGTGTACGTGCGCATCGTCCCGACGTCGGTGTCCGGCCGCGGTTTCCGCCGGGAGCCAGAGCCCGACCGGGACGGCCCGCAGGAGTACTGAGACCGGCCCCGCGGGGGCCCCACGGGCGTAGGGTCGGGGTATGGCCAACGTCGCTGAGAACATCGTCAAGACTCTGCACGCGAACGGGGTCGACCGGGTGTACGGCATCCCGGGCGACTCCCTGAACGGACTCACGGACGCGCTCCGCAAGGACGGCCGCATCCGCTGGGTGCATGTGCGCCACGAGGAGTCCGCGGCCTTCGCCGCCGCGGCCGACGCCGGCACCACCGGAGACCTCGCCGTCGTGGCCGGATCATGCGGCCCGGGCAACCTGCATCTCATCAACGGCCTGTACGATGCCCAGCGCTCTCGGGTGCCGGTGCTCGCGATCGCCGCCCACATCCCGACCGTCGAGATCGGCACCGGGTACTTCCAGGAGACGCACCCGCAGGAGCTGTTCCGCGAGTGCAGCGTGTACGTCGAGTACGTGGCGGACCCGTCGCAGATGCCGCGGCTGATGGAGATCGCGATGCGCGCGGCCATCGAGCAGCGCGGCGTCGCCGTCCTCGTCATCCCCGGTGACGTGGCGCTGTCCGAGATCGCGGACGACCGCGCGGTCGTGATCGAGCGCACCCGCCCGCTGATCCAGCCGAGCCCGCCGGAGCTGGAGAAGGCGGCCACGATGCTCAACGCGGCCTCGAAGGTCACGATCCTCGCCGGGGCCGGCGTCGAGGGGGCCCATGACGAGGTGATCGCGCTCGCCGATGCTCTCGGGGCGCCCATCGTGCACGCGCTGCGCGGCAAGGAGTTCATCGAGTACGACAATCCGTTCGACGTCGGGATGACCGGGCTCCTGGGCTTCGCCTCCGGCTACCGGGCGATGGAGGCGGCCGACACGCTCCTCGTCCTCGGCAGCGACTTCCCGTACGAGCAGTTCTACCCGGAGCACGCGACCACCATCCAGGTCGACATCCGCGGCTCGCAGCTCGGCAAGCGCCACCCGCTCGACCTCGGTCTCGTGGGCGACGTGAAGGCGACGGCCGCAGCGTTGCTGCCCCGCCTCGCGCGGAAGGACGACCGCGGCCACCTGGACGACGCCGTGGCCCACTACCGGAAGACGCGGAAGAAGCTCGACGAGCTCGCGGTGCCCGCCAAGGGCGCGCGTCCCATCCACCCGCAGTACCTGGCACGCCTGCTGGACGAATACGCCGCTGACGACGCGATCTTCACCGCCGACGTGGGCTCCCCGACCGTCTGGGCCGCCCGTTACCTGTCCATGACCGAGGGTCGTCGGCTGATCGGATCGTTCACGCACGGCTCGATGGCGAACGCCCTCATGCACGGGATCGGCGCGCAGGTCGCGCATCCGGATCGTCAGGTCGTGGCGCTCGCCGGCGACGGCGGCCTGGCCATGATGCTGGGGGAGCTGCTCACCCTAACGCAGAACGGTCTGCCGGTGAAGACGATCGTCGTGAACAACTCGTCGCTGAACTTCGTCGAACTGGAGATGAAGGCGGCGGGTTTCGTGACCTACGGCACCGGGCTCGAGAATCCGAGCTTCGCCGCGATCGCGGAGGCCATGGGGATCTTCGCCCGCCGGGTGGAGCGCAGCGAGGATCTTCCCGAGGCGGTCCGCGAGGTCCTCGCGCACGATGGCCCGGCTCTCCTGGACGTGGTGACCGAGCGGCAGGAGCTGTCGATGCCGCCGGCGATCGAGGCCGCGCAGGTCAAGGGCTTCGCGCTGTACGCGATCCGGACGGTGATGTCGGGACGCGGCGACGAGCTGCTCGATCTCGCCAGGGCGAACTGGCGTCAGCTGTTCTGACCGCGCTCGTCGCACGACCGCCACGGGCTCGGGAACCGCTCCGGTTCCCGAGCCCGTGTCGTGTCAGCTCTCGACGAAGGCCCTGACCTCGGCGGCTTCGGCGTGCCGGCCGAGCGCTTCGAGCACGTCGCCGAGCTCGAGTGCGGCGACCTGACGCAGCGGCGGGAAGCCGGCGGCGTGCTCCAGGGCGCTGCGGTACACCGGCACGGCGTCGGCGGAGCGGTCGTTGCCCGCGAGCACCCGGCCCGCGAAGAGCTCCGAACTGCCCGCGGCGCCCTGGTCGCCGAGCGCGGCGAAGCCGTCCGCCGCGGTGAGGGCGGCGGCGACGGCCTCGTCGATGCGTCCGAGCTCGGCCAGCGCACGGCCGCGGGAGTCGGTGACGTCGGCGAGCAGCCAGGCCGCCTCGTGCTCCTGCGCCAGCGCGGCGACCTCGTCGAACAGCGGGAACGCGCGCTCGTCGCGGCGGCCGCCGTACGCCTGGCCGAGGCTGTGCAGCACCTCCGACAGTGCTCCGACGGCCTCGGGGGCGCGACGGGCGATGTCCGCGGCGCCTTCCAGCAGCCGCACCGCGTCGTCGTGCTCGTCGAACCGGGCGAGGATCTTGGCCTGCTCGGTCATCGCCATGGCCTGGTCGGCGTGCGCCTCGGCCTGGCCGAACAGCTCGGCAGCGTAGCCGTGCGCGCCGACCGCCTGTCCGAACTCGCCGGATTCGGCAAGCGACCGCGCCAGCAGCGAGGCCGTCATCGCGCGGGAACCGGCGGGCACCTCGGCGTCCTCCTCGCGCTGCAGGACGTCGCCGAACAGCTCGGCGGCCTCCTCGGCGTCGCCCGCCCGGAGCATGGCCCGCGCCAGGCGGAAGTCGACACCCGTGCGGTCGCCCTCCTCCTTCAGGCGGGCGGCGAGGCGGTAGCGGGAGACGGCCTTCTCGGGCTGCTCGGCGTCCTCCCACAGGGCGCCGGCGAGCACGTGGGCCTCCGCGAGGGCGCGCGTGGCGCCGAGTTCGGCGAGCAGGCGGCACACCTCATCGGCGTCCGTGGCCCCCTCGAGGTACGCACCGGTGCCGCCGTTGACGCGGGCCCTGGTCTGCAGCGCGTGGGCGCGGTGCCCCGCCGACAGGTCGTCCTGGGCGAGGAAGCGGTCGAGGAGCGTGCGGCCGGCTTCGAGATCGCCCTTGCTGAGGACCGCGCCGATCGCCACGAGCGTGGTCGTGTTGGACAGCCGCGTGTCCTCCGCCTCGGCGAAGGCGCGGGCGGCGAGCTCGGCGAGGTCGAGCGCCGCGTCCGGCTCCTCGGCGCGCAGGTGGAGCGAGGCACGACTCAGCGCCAGGTCGCCGCGCGACCACGCGGGGAGGGCATCGGCGCGCGCGAGCTCCTCCTCGAGAGCCGCCATCGTCTCGTCGGTCGCGAGCCCGAAGGTCGCCAGCCCGAGACGCTCCTCGAGGTCGGCCTGGGCGTCGTTCCCCGCGGTGCGCAGGGCGGCGATCCGCTCGGGGAGCAGTCGCTCGGCGTCGTCCACGCGATCGAGTGCGACGAGGATCCCGAGGTTCATCGACAGCAGCTGGGCACGCTTGGCGGCGTCGTCGACCGCGTGCGCGTGCGGCAGCGCCGCGAGGGTCTCCTGCTCGGCGCCGAACTGCGCGAGCTGCATCGCCCGCTCGAACCACCCGTCCGGGTCGGTCGGGGTCGTGGCCGCGGCGGGGGTGATGAACGCGTCGGAACGGATCGGGACGTCGTAGCTCTCGTCCGCGAGAGCGCGCATGCGGGCGAGGCTGCGGGCGTGGCCGTCGGTGCCGTCCCGGTCGTCGAACTGCGCGGCGATGCGCTCGGCCGTCGACCAGGCGGCCGCGGCGAGGTCGGCAGCGCTCCATGGGCCGTCGTGCGCGCCGAGCAGCGGGACGAGCGCCGGGGCGTCGGCGCCGCGCACCGGGGTGTCGCCGTGGCCGGCAGCGGTCACCCGGTCGAGCGCGACGGCGAACGCGGTGAGGGCGGCGAAGTGCGCATCGACGTTCAGGCCGTCGTGGGCGAGCCACGCGATGTGCTTCTCGATCAGGGCCAGCGCCCGCGCCTCGTTGCCGGTGATCGCGGCGAACACGATGTTGTTGGCCACGATCCGCAGGTTGTCGGGGTTGTCCTTCGCGAGACGGTAGCTGCGCAGGTGCGCGGTCTTCGCATCCTCGGGGCGGCCGGCACGGAGGTAGGGGAGCAGCACGCGGGAGAGCGCATGCTCGGGCTCCTCCCCGCAGGAGAACCCGCCTTCGAGCATCTCCTCGACGAGTCGGATCGCGTCGGCGTCCCGGTCGGTCTCCGCGAAGAATCCCGCGAACTGGCTGCGGCTGCACGCGTCGCAGTGGCTGTGCTCGTCGCGCGGCGTGGCCTCGAGCTGCACCCGGAGGGCCTCGGCGGCGTCGAACCGGCCGGCGTCCCAGGCGTCCTCGAAACGCGCGGTCAGCACACCGCTGAGTCCGAGTCCGGCGGCCCGGTAGTGCGCCTCCATGTCGTCGAGAACGGCGGCGATCTGCTCCTGCGAGAACGCGGGGGAGGAGCGCAGGGACGATGCCATCCACTTGAACTGCCACATGAGGTCGGCGCCGCCGTTGTCGAGGTCGGCGGGGAAGCGCTGCGGGTCGGCGTCGTGATGGGCGAGGCACCAGGCGAAGGAGTTCAGCATCACGTCCGTGGCGCCGGTCATGTTCGCCGATGCGGTCTGGCGCATGCGGGCCTCGTACTCCAGCCGCTCGTCGCCGATCTCCACGGCGAGGGCGACGGCCTCCGCCACGAGCGCCTGCTCGGCGGGCCCCCAGGGGGTGCGGTCGATCTCCTCGATGAGCTGCTGGAAGCGCTTTTTCGGACGTGCCATGAAGGATCCTTCGGGTGGGGTGTCAGCGCGCGTCGTCGAAGGGAAGCGTGTCCTCTTCGATGCCGGCGGAGAGGGAGACGAGGTCGGAGAGAGCGCTGGTCATCAGTGCCCTGTCCGCGTCCGCGAGCGGGTGGTGTCCTGCCAGGAGCGCCTGGATGTAGAGCAGCTGGACGGTGCGCGCGAACACCGCGTCGTCCTCGACGCGGACGAGGGCGCGCACGACCCGGTTCGACCAGTTCAGGCAGAGACGCGCGCTGAGGTCGTCGTCGCGGGCCGACGACACGGTCTGGTCGATCCGGTCGAGGACCCCGCCCCAGAGCGTGTTGGCGATCCCCTTGGTGCGTCCGCGGTCGATCGTCCGGAGGACCTCGGGGTCGGCGACGTACAGGCCGGTCAGCGCAGGGCGGTCGATGGCCCGCACGACCACGGCGCAGTCGGAGGCCGCGAGCACCGCCCCGGCGCGGCTCTCCAGCGCCATCGCGGCGTCGCGGTCGTCGAGCGGCGGCGGGTCGAGGCGGTCGAGTTCTCCGGTGACGTCGACCTTCTCGACGGTGACGTGGGGGTAGAGGTCGGGGAGCAGGCGGACGACGTCCGCGTCGTACAGATAGCCGCCGTTGACCAGCACCTCGTCGGCCGGCGAGATCCCTGCCACCTGACGGAACTCGTCGACGGTCGGGGCGTAGCGCACGTGCGGGTAGCGCTCCACGAGGTCGCCGATGCGGAGGGTGCCGTGGGTGGTCTCGACGGTGAGCCAGCGGGTGATGAACCGCGCGAGTTCCTCGTCGTGGCGCACGAGCGACTTCAGGCCGACCTCGTGGACGGCCACGAACTGCGCGAGGCGGTGCGGTTCGCGCAGGCCGAGCTCGAGGATCCAGCGGCGGATGCCCGCGCCGAGCTGTTCGCGCACGTGCTCCAGCGCCGTGTCCTCGACGAGGGATTCCCTGCTCGCGGTCGGCGCGAGGCCGGTGGAGTCGATCACGGCGCGGACGAAGAACGCCCAGTCGGGGAGGACGTCGTCGACCCGTTCGGAGAGCAGCATGCGTCCCAGGTACATGCGTGTGGCCTGTCGGGCACCGGGCGGCGGGGCGAAGGGCAGCACGTAGGCCAGCCCCTGGGTCCCCGTCGCGGGCTCGCTCAGCGGGATCACGTCCAGCGGGGCGGCGCCGAGCAGGTCGCGACCGTACTGCACGGCCGCGTCGATGTCGGCGGCGGGGTCGAGGAAGGGGGCCTCGCGGGTGACGTCGACGTCTCCTCCGGGGGCGTCGATCGTCACGCGCACGGGCAGGAACTCCCCGAACGTGGTCGCGAGCTCGTGCACGGCAGCCGGTCGCAGCAGTTCGTCGGCGTCGAAGCGCGGCACGAGGTGCACGCTGGTCCCGATCGGGAGGTCGTCGTCGATCTCGGTCACGCGGAAGGTGCCGTCGGCGCTGCCCGTCCATTCGACCGCCGCGCCGCCCCTGGCGCTGCGCGAGCGGATGACGATGGTGTCGGCGACCATGAAGCAGCTGAGCAGCCCGATGCCGAACTGGCCGAGGAAGTCGCTCCGGGGGAGATCGAAGATGTCGCGCTTCGAGCTGCGCCCGACCGTCGCGAGGAGATCGGCGACCTCCGTCGAGGTCAGCCCCACGCCGTCGTCGCGGAGGACGAACTCGCCCGACTGCGCGGTGAGCGGCGTGATCCGGATGCGGCTGCCGCCCCCGTCGACCTCGCGCCGCGCCGCGATCGCGTCCCTGGCGTTCTGCAGCAGCTCGCGCATATACACGCGGGGACTGGAGTAGATGTGCCGGCTGAGCAGATCGACGACCCCCCGCAGATCCACCTGGAACTGCTGCACATCCCCGCTCACATGCGTCCCTTCCTGCTTCGTCCGCCCGCCGAGCCTAGCAACAACGCGGGTTCCCCTTCCTGTTCGGCACCACCGGATCGATGCCGTATGCTTGTGGAGCAGTTGTTCTCTGCATTCTTTCGCCGTGCCTGGCGTCTACGACATCGGCCGGAGGCAGGATGGGAGGGCATCCCCGAGACCTCCGGGTCTCTAGGGCGGTAGCTCAATTGGCAGAGCAGCGGTCTCCAAAACCGCAGGTTGCAGGTTCGATTCCTGTCCGCCCTGCGCGTCAGCGCACGCTGACACACGAAAGGTACATTCAGGATGGATCAGGACGAACCGCGCGGCGAAGTCGTCGCGGCCGGCGCCACGCGCCAGAAGAAGGGCAACCCCTTCTCCCGGTTCTTCGGGGGCATCGCCCTGTTCATCCGCCAGGTCATCGCCGAACTGCGCAAGGTCGTCACCCCGACCCGCAAGGAGCTTTTCAAGTTCACGGGTGTGGTGCTCGTCTTCGTCCTGATCGTCATGGGCATCGTCTACGGTCTCGACTACGTCTTCGGGCTCCTGACGCACTACGTGTTCGGAATCCCTGGCTGATGACCCCCGCGGCGACCGCCGCAGCTATGGAGAAGAAGCAACGTGTCTGAACGATATTCCGACGACGCCGACTGGGCGACCGCCGCAGAGCAGTCCAGCGAGGAGGACGAGGCCCAGGAGGGCAACGTGCTCGCCGCCGAGGAGTTCTCGGTGACCCCTGCCGAGCATGTCGCGGTCCACGTCGAGGACGAGGACGGCGAGCAGGAGACGGAAGACATCGACATCGACATCGACGACCCGGAGGCGGACGCCATCGTGAACGACGCTCTGAACCTGGACGAGGCAGCGGAGTCCGAGGCCGCCGCCGAGGTCCTCAACGACTCCGTGGCGGAAGACGTCGCGGAGCAGGAGGCCGAGGCCGCCGACGAGGTCACCCCGTACGACGGTCCCGACGTGAACGGCGAGGACGACCGTCCCGCGGCCGACGCCGACGAGGACGAGGATGCCGCCGAGGAGGACCCGTACGAGGCCTTCCGCATGGATCTGCGCATGCTTCCCGGCAAGTGGTACGTCATCCACTCCTATGCCGGCTTCGAGCGCAAGGTCAAGGCGAACATCGAGCAGCGCAAGTCGACGCTCGAGGTCGAGGACGAGATCTACCAGGTCGAGGTCCCGATGGAGGACGTCGTCGAGATCAAGAACGGCCAGCGCAAGATGGTCACCCGTGTGCGCATCCCCGGCTACGTGCTGGTGCGCATGGAGCTCACGGAAGACACGTGGTCGGTCGTCCGCCACACCCCCGGTGTGACCGGCTTCGTGGGCAACGCCCACAATCCGACGCCGCTGCGCTTCGAAGAGGCCTTCAACATGCTGAAGTCGCTCGTCGAGGTCAAGGACGTCCCGACCGCCAAGAACATCGCGGCCAAGGGCGGCGTCGCCGTCGCTCGTCCGCTTCCCGCCGAGGTCGACTTCGAGGTCGGCGAGACCATCACGATCAAGGAGGGCTCGTTCGCGGGTCTTCCCGGTTCGATCAGCGAGATCAAGCCGGAGAGCGGCAAGCTCACGGTCCTCGTCTCGCTCTTCGAGCGTGAGACCCCGGTCGAGCTGTCGTTCGACCAGGTCACCAAGATGATCTGACCGGGGGTCACTGAGCCTGCCGAAGTGCACGAGAACGGCCGCCCTCCCGGGCGGCCGTTTTCTTTTCCCTCGACCCACCCCCTTTCGTGCCTCCCGGCCCATTGCGGACGCACGCACAGGGCCGGCTCGCACGGAAAGGGCCGGCTCGCGACCGGGGGAGCGATCAGGTAGACTTACGTGGTTTGTGTGCCGCTGAGATTGTCGAAGGGCGCACGGACGACCACGGGCCGGAGAGGCCGGAGCCGTGGGAGAAGCGGGTGCTCGCATCCGCCTCGAGGAAAGGAAAGAGAATGGCACCGAAGAAGAAGGTGACCGGCCTGATCAAGCTTCAGATCAACGCCGGTGCCGCCAACCCGGCGCCGCCGATCGGCCCCGCGCTCGGTCAGCATGGCGTCAACATCATGGAGTTCTGCAAGGCGTACAACGCCGCGACCGAGTCGCAGCGCGGCAACGTCATCCCCGTCGAGATCACCGTCTACGAGGACCGCAGCTTCACCTTCGTCCTGAAGACCCCGCCCGCGGCGGAACTCATCAAGAAGGCTGCCGGCGTGCAGAAGGCCTCGGCCACCCCGCACACCGTCAAGGTCGGCAAGATCACCAAGGACCAGGTCCGTCAGATCGCCGAGCAGAAGCAGGCCGACCTGAACGCGAACGACATCGAGGCCGCCTCGAAGATCATCGCCGGCACCGCTCGTTCCATGGGCATCACGGTCGAGGGCTGAGGAGAATAATCATGGCTACCAAGTCCAAGGCTTACAAGGCTGCCGCCGAGAAGATCGAGGCAGACCGCTTCTACACGCCGTCCGAGGCCGTCGCGCTCGCGAAGGAGACCGGTTCGGCGAAGTTCGACTCGACCGTCGAGGTCGCGCTGAAGCTCGCCGTCGACCCCCGCAAGGCGGACCAGATGGTGCGCGGCACCGTCATCCTGCCCCACGGCACCGGTAAGACCGCCCGCGTCATCGTGTTCGCCACCGGCCCCGCGGCCGAGGCGGCGATCGCTGCCGGCGCCGATGAGGTCGGCGGCGCCGAGCTCATCCAGAAGGTCGCCGACGGCTGGACCAACTTCGACTCCGCGGTCTCGACCCCGGAGCTCATGGGCCAGGTCGGCCGTCTCGGCAAGGTGCTCGGTCCGCGTGGCCTGATGCCGAACCCGAAGACCGGCACCGTGACTCCGAACCCGGCCAAGGCCGTCGAGGAGATCAAGGGCGGAAAGATCGAGTTCCGCGTCGACAAGCACGCCAACGTGCACTTCGTCATCGGCAAGGCCTCGTTCTCGGCCGAGCAGCTGAACGAGAACATCGACGCCGCTCTCGAGGAGATCGTCCGCCTCAAGCCGTCCAGCGCCAAGGGCCGTTACATCCAGAAGGGTGCGGTGTCGACCACGTTCGGCCCCGGCATCCCGCTGGACGTCAACGCCATCTGACGCGTCGACGGGTCTCGCACCTGTCGCACCGAACGCCCCCGGGTCCGCCCGGGGGCGTTCTGCGTTCGGTGCCCCGACACGGGGCGTCATCCGATGCGGGGAAGGTCGGTGCCGCCGCGTACTGTGGGGGAGTTCCCGCGGTCGTCGCGTAAACTCGCATCCGCGCTTTCTCGCCCCAGGAGGGTCCATGTCCCGTCGTCTCATCGCCGTCACCGCACTCGTCGTCGCTGCTGCCGCACTGACCGCCTGCAGCGGCTCGTCCACGCCCACGAGCACCGACGGTGAGAGCGCCGCCGGCTCCGACTTCGGCCTGGTGAAGGACGGCACGCTGACGGTCGCGACCGAGGGCACCTACCGCCCGTTCAGCTTCCACGGTGACGGCGGCTCCGGTGACCTCACCGGCTACGACGTCGAGATCATCCAGGCGGTCGCGGACGAGCTCGGCCTGGAGGTCGAGTTCCAGGAGACGCAGTGGGACGCGATCTTCGCGGGCCTCGACGCGGGCCGGTTCGACGTGATCGCGAACCAGGTGTCCATCAATGACGAGCGTGAGGCCAAGTACCTCTTCAGCAGCCCCTACACGGTGTCGCCCGGCGTCATCGTGGTCAAGGAGGACGACGACTCCATCTCGTCCTTCGACGACCTCGAGGGCAAGACGACGGCGCAGTCCCTCACGAGCAACTGGTACGAGCTGGCCACCGAGTCCGGCGCCAAGGTCGAGGGCGTCGAGGGCTGGGCCCAGGCGGTGGAGCTCCTCCGCCAGGGGCGCGTGGACGCGACCATCAACGACAAGCTGACGTTCCTCGACTACGAGACGACCAACAGCCCGACGGGCCTCAAGATCGCCGCGGAGACCGAGGACGCCGGGGAGCAGGCGTTCGTCTTCACGAAGGACAAGGAGGCGCTCGTCGACGCGGTCGACGAGGCGCTCGCCAAGCTCCGCGCCGACGGCACCCTGGCCGAGATCAGCGAGAAGTACTTCGGCGAAGACGTCTCGCAGTAGGCGATGCAGAACCCCTGGGAGCTCTTCTTCTCCTCGCTCGGGCCGATCGCCTGGGCGGGGCTGACGGCGACGATCCCGCTCGCCCTCGTGTCGTTCGTCCTGGGGCTCGTGATCGCGATCGGCATGGCGCTGATGCGGATCTCCGTGCACCCGGTCGTTTCCGGCATCGCGCGGTTCTACATCTCGGTGATCCGCGGCACCCCGATGCTCGTGCAGCTCTTCGTGATCTTCTACGGTCTGCCGTCCGTCGGGGTGACCCTCGATCCCTGGCCGAGTGCGATCATCGCCCTCTCGCTCAACGTCGGCGGCTACGGCGCCGAAGTCGTGCGGGCGGCGATCCTCTCGGTGCCGAAGGGGCAGTGGGAGGCCGCGTACACGGTCGGCATGAACCGCACGCGGACGCTGACCCGTATCATCCTGCCCCAGGCCGCTCGGGTGTCGGTGCCCCCGCTGTCCAACACGTTCATCTCGCTCGTGAAGGACACCTCCCTCACCTCGCTGAT
The DNA here is from genome assembly GCF_017939615.1 of Microbacterium sp. BLY. Classification (NCBI taxonomy): domain Bacteria; kingdom Bacillati; phylum Actinomycetota; class Actinomycetes; order Micrococcales; family Microbacteriaceae; genus Microbacterium; species Microbacterium sp. BLY. The sequence goes on along the minus strand of NZ_JAGKSR010000001.1, from coordinate 147,149 downwards.
CCTCGTGACGGAGTTGTTCAAGGTGGCGCAGCAGATCGCCTCGACGACGCTCGAGTTCATGGTGCTGTATCTGGCGGCGGCGCTGGTCTATTGGGTGATCTGCCTGGTGCTCTCCTTCGGGCAGAGCGCCCTGGAGAGGAGGCTCGACAGTCGTGTCGCGCACTGACCCCATGGCCGAACCGCTGCTCACCGCACGGGGCCTGCACAAGAGCTTCGGCGCCACCGAGGTGCTGCGCGGTTTCGACCTCACCCTGCACCGTGGCGAGGTCGTCGTGCTCATCGGTCCCAGCGGCTCGGGGAAGACGACCGTCCTGCGGGCCCTGAACGGCCTGGAGACGCCGGACGCCGGCACCATCGCGATGGCCGGGGGCCCGGAGATCGACTTCGCACCGGAGGTCCGTCCGAAGCCCCGTGTCGCGAAGCAGCAGCGGCTCGCGCTGCGTGACCGGTCGGCGATGGTCTTCCAGCATCACAACCTCTTCCCGCACCTCACGGTGCTGGAGAACGTGATCGAGGGTCCCTGGCGGGTGCAGGGGCGCCCCAAGGCCGAGGTCGTCGCCGAGGCGCGGGCGCTGCTCGCCCGCGTGGGCCTGGCGGACAAGGCGGATGCGCGGCCGCATCAGCTCTCCGGCGGGCAGCAGCAGCGGGTGGGCATCGTGCGGGCGCTGGCCTTGCAACCAGACCTGCTGCTGTTCGACGAGCCGACGAGCGCGCTCGATCCAGAACTCGTGGGGGAGGTGCTCCTCGTCATCAAGGAGCTCGCCGACGAGGGATGGACGATGGCCGTGGTGACGCACGAGTTGAGCTTCGCGCGGGAGGCGGCCGATCACGTGCTCTTCCTGGACGGCGGGGTCGTGGTGGAGCAGGGGCCGCCCGCGCAGCTGTTCAGCGCCCCGCAGCACGAGCGCACGCAGCGGTTCCTCACCCGCATCCTGCGCCCGCTCGACGGCGTCTGACTCCGCCCCTCGACCCGCGAGCCGATCGATGGCAGGATGCCGTTCGTGGGCACCATCGACGACTACCTGGCCGATCTCGACTCCTCCGACCGCGCGGCGGTCGATCGCCTGTATGCGATCGCTCGTGAGGAGGTGCCGGAGGCGGAGCAGGGCAAGGGCTACGGCATGCCGGCGCTCGTCTACGCCGGCAAGCCCCTGCTGTCGGTGATGCGCGCGAGGAAGCACATCGGCGTCTACCCGTTCAGCCCCGAGGCGGTCGCCGCCGTCGCCGGACTCCTCGAGGGGCATCCGGACGTCAGCCTCGACAAGGGCACGATCCGGTTCCAGCCCGAGCAGCCTCTGCCCGAGGAGGCCGTCCGCGCCCTCGTGCGGGCGCGGGTGTCGCAGATCGAGGCGTGAACGCTCAGCCGCCGACGACGGGCAGGACGAGGCTGACCGCGAGCGTGATCATCACCACCGCGATCACGGCGTCGAGGATGCGCCAGGAGCGCGGCGTGCGCAGCCACCGGCCGAGGTAGCGCGCGCCGAAGCCGAGGGCGGTGAACCAGACGAGGCTCGCCGCCACCGCTCCGGCCGCGAAGAGCCACCGCTCCTCCCCGTGCGTGGCTGCGATCGAGCCCAGCATGAGGACGGTGTCGAGGTAAACGTGCGGGTTGAGCCAGGTCAGCGCGAGGGTCGTGAGGATCACCGGGGCGAGGCGCGTGCGGGTCATCGTCGCGGTGCCGCCCTGGGGCGGCAGTGCCGGCGCGTCGCCGCCGTCGATGACCAGCTCCTCGCCGCCGCGCCACGCCCGCCGTGCCGCGAGCAGTCCGTAGCCGAAGAGGAAGAGCGCTCCCGCCACGCGGGCGACGACCACGAGCCACGGCGCCGCCGACAGCACGAACCCGAGCCCCGCGACACCGGCGACGATCAGCACTGCGTCGGACACGGCGCAGACGATGACGACCGCGAGGACGTGTTCCCGCCGGATGCCCTGCCGCAACACGAAGACGTTCTGGGCGCCGATCGCGACGATGAGCGACAGGCCGAGACCGAGGCCCGCGAGGAGGGTGAGCATGAGTCGAGCCTAGGAAGGCGCGGACATGAGTGGAAGCGAAGATTCTTTCCGCACCATTAGCATCGCTGATGTGAAGATCGATCCGGAAGGTGCGGCGACCCTGGCCGCGGTGGCCGACGAGGGCACGCTCGATGCGGCTTCGCGTCGGCTGCGCCTCACCCCGTCGGCGGTCAGTCAGCGGCTCAAGGCGCTCGAGGAGCAGCTCGGGCGGATCCTCCTGGTGCGCAGCAAACCGGTGCGCCTCACGGAGGCGGGGGAGGCGGTCGTGCGTCTCGCCCGCCAGATCGCCCTCCTGGAGCACGACGCGCTCGCGGGCGTGGGCATCGACGAGGGCCGCGGCGGGCGCCGGATCACCGTGCCCCTCGCGGTCAACGCCGACTCCCTGGCGACCTGGTTCCTCGCGCCGCTGGCCCGGTTGTCACGCACGCATGACATCGATATGGACCTCCACCGCGACGACCAGAACTTCACGGCACGGCTGCTCGAGTCCGGCACGGTCATGGCGGCGGTCACGAGTGAGGACACCGCCGTCGCGGGGTGTACCGTCTCGCCGCTCGGCGTGCTCGAGTACCGTGCCCTGGCCGCGCCGGACTACGTGCGTCGCTGGTTCCCGGAGGGGGTGACCGCCGCCGCGCTGAGGGAGGCGCCCTTCGTCGACTTCGACCGCAGGGACACCCTGCAGCATGAGTGGCTCACCGCGAAGGGGGTGTCTCCGCAGGGAGTGCCGCGCCACTACGTGCCGGCCTCGCACGACTATGCGCTCGCCGTGGGACTCGGGCTCGGATGGGGCATGGTTCCCCGGTTGCAGGAGTCACCCGACCTCGTCCCGCTCGGTGGCCCCGTGGTCCGCGTCACGCTGTACTGGCAGCAGTGGAACCTGCGTTCGGAGCTCCTCGACACGATCGCGGCCGAGGTGGCCGCCGAGGCGCGGCTCGTGCTCGCCCCGGTCCGCTGACCGGTCGGGATCCCGGCGCGGCCGACGTCGGCGCCCTCCGCGTGCGTGTCAGTCGGCGAGGGCGAGGGCGCGGAAGGCGTCGCGCTCGCGGAGCTGCTCGCGACGGCTGTCCGCCGGGGAGGCGGTGCGCGTCGGGATGCTCCGGCCGGTGGTGCGCCGATACAGCTCGTCGATGAGGTCGGTCGCGAGGCCGACGAGCTTCGCGATCTCCCGGTCGTCGCGGTCGATCCAGACGCACCGCGGCTCGTCGTGCACGGGGGAGAAGTCGACGTGCTCCTCCCAGACGAACAGCGTGCGCTCGGCCCCCAGCACGTGCTGCTGCCACCACACCTGACGGAGATAGGTGCGCGGGATGCCGCGGAAGGCCTTGTTGGTCGTCTTGATCTCGGCGAGGCTGACCCGTCCGTCGGCGTCGACGGCGATCCCGTCCGGGGTGGCCAGGTGGCGGTGCTCGACCTCGGCGCGGAACAGGGCCGAGGACGGCATGATCCCGTGCGTGGCGGCGACCCAGGCCGCGATCTCCGGCTCCCGGCGTCGGCCGTGGTCGGTGTAGGCGTTGCCGCCGAACCGGGGCCCTCCGCCGAGTTTGGCGTCGGCGGCCCGTGCGATCGAGCGTTCGCTGGTGAGTCCGGCGACGTCGGTGGCCGTGATGCCGCGAGACCGCGCCCTCATCCATGCCACGCGGTCGCGCGAGTCCGCGACGATGCGTTCGAGGAGTTCCGGGGTCACCTCTCGACTCTAACTCTCCCCGCATCCTCGCCTGGCCGTACACGCCGCCCCGCCCCCTCGACCCACCCCCTTTCGTGCGTCCCACCCCCTTCCGGACGACCGAAAGGGGGTGGGACGCACGCAAGGGGGCGGGTCAGGAACGAGGGGTGATTCCTGCACAAGTGCCGCGAGGGACGGAAGGGGTGTGGGGAACGGAAGGGAGGCGGGGGATCGGCCGGAAGTGGGGTGAGAGTCGGGGGATGAGACAGGTGAGCGTGGACGAGATCAGGGCCATGCTCCTCGGCCGTCAACGGCTGGAGGAGGAGGGCTGGGCGTCTCGGACGCTCCGCGCCGCGGTGGAGGGACGGCAGCTGCATCACGTGCGACGCGGGTGGTACCTCGGGGTGCGGACGTGGAGCGAGCTCGCCCCGGAGTCGCGGCACCGGGCGGAGGTGGTGGCCGCCGACCTCGCGGCCTCGGGGCCAGGGCCCGTGTTCTCGCACGCCTCGGCTGCGGTGCTGTGGGGACTGCCGCTGTATCGGCTGCGGCCGACGAGGGTCCACGTGACGGCCCCGCCGGACCAGCGGCACAGCACGCCGGGCATCCTCCGGCACGAAGGCGCGGTTCCCGCCGGTGACATCGTGGAGCGCGACGGCATCCGCTGCACCTCTCTCGGCCGGACCGTGGCGGACCTCGCGCGGACCGTCGCTCCGGAGGCGGCCCTCGCGGCCGCCGATGCCGCGCTCGCCCTCGTCGGCGGTGACCCGTGGGAGTTCGACGACACCGCGGAGCAGGCTCTCCTGGCGGACCTCGCGGACCGGGTCCGCCGTCCCCGGCTCCGCGGCATCGTGCAGGCGCGTCGGATCGTGAGCCTCGCCGACGGTCGCGCACAGCTGCCTCTGGAGAGCGTGACGCGGTACCGGCTGCATCAACTCGGCTTCGGGAGGCCGCGCCTGCAAGTGCCGGTGGACGGAACGCGCGGCGGCCGATTCTGGATGGACATCGCCGTCGACCAGTCCCGCACCTTCGTGGAGTGCGACGGTCGGGACAAGTATCTGGATGAGGACCTCCGTGGCGGCCGGACGGCGGCGCAGGTCGTCCTCGACGAGAAGAGCCGCGAGGACTGGGTGCGCGGAACCACCGGCTGGCGGGTGATCCGTGTGTCGAGCGAGCACGTCGCCTCACTCGCCGCGGCAGACGCGCACTTCCGGGCCCTCGGCCTCTTCGCCCGCTGAGTCGTCGACCCACCCCCTTTTGTGTGCCCCGGCCCCTTGCGTGCGACCGAAAGGGGCCGGGGCGCACCGAAAGGGGTGGGTCGACGGAGAGGGCGGGGGATTTGGGGGAGAGGGCGGGGGATTTGGGGGAGAGCGGGGGATTTGGGGGAGAGGTGGGGGTGGGGTAGAGTGGGGGCAACCGAAGACCGCTGGTCATCGTGTGTGCGCAAGCACGCAGGATCGAAGCTCTGCATCGCAGGGGCCCGCGCAGGTGTCACGAACTTCCGAGCTCCGTGCGCTTGCGCCGGAGCTCTTCTCTTTTGCAGGGGGTCGGAGGCCGGCGCCCCACCACCGTGCGGCGCCTCGTACACACCAAGGAGTGACCATGGCGCAGAAGGATGCATCGGTCAACGAGCTCACGAAGTCATTCGAGAACTCGAACGCCGTCCTGCTGACCGAGTACCGCGGTCTGACGGTTGCCCAGCTCAAGCAGCTGCGCAACAGCATCCGTCAGGACGCTGAGTACGCCGTGGTGAAGAACACGCTGACCAAGATCGCCGCCAACAAGGCCGGCATCTCCGCGCTGGACGATGACCTCAAGGGGCCGTCGGCTGTCGCGTTCGTGCACGGTGACTTCGTCGCCACCGCCAAGGCTCTGCGTGACTTCGCCAAGGCCAACCCGCTTCTCGTGATCAAGTCGGGCATCTTCGAGGGCAAGGCCCTCACCGCCGACGAGGTCAACACGTACGCCTCGCTCGAGAGCCGTGAGGTTCTGCTGGCGAAGGCCGCGGGAATGATGAAGGCGACGATGGGCAAGGCTGCCGCCACCATCGACGCGCTTCGCGAAAAGCTGGAGACCGCCGAGGCCGCGTAAGCGTCCGGCGATCTCGTCTACAAACCCCATCTATCTAGGAGATACATCATGGCGAAGCTTTCCACCGAGGAGCTGCTCGAGCAGTTCGCCGGCCTGACCCTCATCGAGCTCAACGAGTTCGTGAAGGCGTTCGAGGAGAAGTTCGAGGTCACCGCTGCTGCCCCCGTCGCCGTCGCCGGTGCCGCTGGCGGCGCAGGCGAGGCCGCGGCCGAGGAGGAGAAGGACTCCTTCGACGTCATCCTTGAGGCTGCCGGCGACAAGAAGATCCAGGTCATCAAGGCTGTCCGCGAGCTCACCTCGCTCGGCCTCGGCGAGGCCAAGGCCGTCGTCGACGGTGCTCCGAAGGCCGTCCTCGAGGGCGCCAACAAGGAGACGGCCGAGAAGGCCAAGGCTGCTCTGGAAGAGGCCGGCGCGACCGTCACCCTCAAGTAATTCCAGCGCACCAGCGCTTCTGCGAAGGCCCCGGGTTCCGCCCGGGGCCTTCGTGCGTCCGGGATCAGCGCGGCGGGGCGGTCGAGCTGCGCACGACGAGCGCCGACGCGGCATCGATCCGCTCCAGCGGGGCGTCCGGGGCGGTCATGCGCCGGGTCAGCAGACGCACCGCCTCCCGCCCCTGCTCCCGCGGCGCCTGTCCGATGGTGGTGAGGGAGAACATCTCGGCATGCTCGTGGTCGTCGATACCGACGACGCTGAGCTCGGTCGGGACGGCGATGCCCAGGCGGCGGGCCGCGATCACCGCTCCGATCGCCGCCTCGTCGCAGACGCCGACGATCGCCGTCGGGCGGTGACGCCGGTCTCCGAGGAGCCCGGCCGCGGCGGTGTATCCGCCGGGCATCGTGGGTGGGGCGCCGGCGATGCGCGCCCGGGGTGCCAGGCCGGCCGCGTGCAGGGCCTCCCGATAGCCGGCCAGGCGGCGGGTGTCGCCGTAGCTCAGATCGGCGTCGTCGGCGGACCCGCCGACGAAGGCGATGTCGGTGTGCCCGAGCTCGATCAGGTGCTCGGTCGCGATCCGCGCGGCGGCGGCATCGTCGATGGACACCGCGCTGGAGCCCCCGCTGTACGGCCCCACGCTCACGAGTGGCCGCCCCGTGCGGTGCAGGCGCTCCAGCTCGCGGGCGCTGGGCTGGATGCCGACGGCGATGATGCCGTCGAAGCGGCGCCCGGGGAGCACGCTCTCGAACAGGCGCTCCCGGGTCTCCGAGCGCTCGGGGACGCCGTACAGCGAGAGGTCGTAGTCGAGGGCGAGGAGCGACTCCTGCACGCCGGCCAGCAGTTCGGAGAAGAACCAGCGATCGACCGGCGGCATCACCAGGCCCACCGTTCCGGTACGCCCCGTGGCCAGGCTCGTGGCGGAGGAGTGGGCGACATAGGCGAGGGCCTGGGCGGCGTCTTCCACCCGCAGCCGGGTTTCCTCCGAGACGTACCCGCGTCCGCTGAGGGCGCGGCTCGCGGTCGCCTTGGACACACCGGCGCGCGTCGCGACGTCGGCGATCGTGCTCATCGTGTCCTCCTCGACCCGGTTCCACGACGGCGAGGACGGAGGCTCGCCGGGAGCCATCGTAGCCGGTTCGCGCCGGGGGAGGAACCGGTTCCAGACGCGCCGATGTGGGAGCGCTCTCACGTTCGTGTGGGCGCCGGGGTCAAAGGGTTGTGATCTTGTAACCTTCCCCAGTTGTACGCCGAGAAGGAACCCGGGTAGGTTGTCCTGGAATCGGTTCCCCAATGGTTGCGGCGATTGCTCTCACCTTTGGGCGGACGGATGATCCACCGAAGAGGAGAAGTACATGGCTTTGTCACAGCGATACCGCCTGCTCGCCCCCATCGCACTCGTCGGCGTCGCGTCTCTGGCGCTCGCCGGCTGCGCCGAGGGTGGAGGCGACGAGGGCGGGGAGACCAAGGACACCGTCCGCATCTCCGGCGGCATCACGGGCGTCGAGGCCGATGACCTCAACGCCTCCTTCGAGCAGTTCACGAAGGACACCGGCATCAAGGTCGAGTACACCGGCGACAAGGGCTTCGAGGGCAACATCGTCACGAAGGTGACCGGCGGCGACGCCCCGGACATCGCGATCGTCCCGCAGCCCGGCCTGCTCAAGACCCTCGTCGACACCGGCAAGGTCCAGCCCGCCACCGACGCCGTCGAGGCCGCGGTCGACGAGAACTGGTCCGAGGACTGGAAGAAGTACGGCACGTTCGACGACACCTTCTACGCGGCGCCGATGCTCGCGAACCTCAAGGGCTACGTCTGGTACTCGCCGAAGCAGTTCGCCGAGTGGGGCGTCGAGGTCCCGGAGACCTGGGACGACATGATCGCCCTCACCGACACCATCGTCGAGAAGACCGGCGGCCCCGCGTGGTGCGCCGGCTTCGCCTCCGAGGCCGCCTCCGGCTGGCCGGGGACGGACTGGGTCGAGGACCTCGTCCTGCGTCAGTCGGGCCCCGAGGTCTACGACCAGTGGGTCGCGGGTGACGTGAAGTTCACCGACCCGGAGATCAAGCAGGCCTTCGACGCCGTGGGCGAGATCCTCCTCAACCCGGAGTACGTCAATGCGGGCTACGGCGACGTGAAGAGCATCAACTCCACCGCGTTCGGCGACGTCGCCAACGCTGTGGCGAAGGGTGACTGCGCGCTGACCCACCAGGCGTCGTTCCTGTCGGCGAACTTCCTCGACACGGAGACCGCGGACGGCAACGTCCCCGAGGTCGCGCCGGACGGCGACGTCTACGCGTTCATCATGCCGGGCGAGACCGCCGGTGAGCTCCAGGTCGAGGGTGGTGGCGAGTTCGTCGCCGCGTTCTCCGACGACGAGGCCACCCAGAAGGTGCTCGAGTTCATGGCATCGCCGGAGTTCGCCGACGCACGCGTCGAGCTCGGTGGTGTGATCTCCGCCAACAAGAACGCCGACCCGAGCCTCGCCTCGAGCGAGTTCCTCCAGGAGGCGATGACCATCATGCAGGACGACGCGACCACCTTCCGATTCGACGCGTCCGACCTGATGCCGTCGACGGTCGGCTCCGGGTCGTTCTGGAAGGGCATGGTCGACTGGATCGACGGCAAGGACACCGAGACGGTGCTCTCCGACATCCAGGCCGGCTACGAGAACTGATCGCCTCCACGCGATCGTCGTAGGCCGAGCGGGGCCGGGCTGCACAGCCCGGCCCCGCTCCACCGATCCGTACCGCCCGGGAACCCAGCTCTACCCAGAAGGGGACGTCCATGTCGCACGCGACCATCGAGAAACCCGTCGAGGCTGATGCTCCGCCGACGACGCACGGCACCGACGCCAAGGGGAGGAACGTCACGCGCACGGTCCTCGCGATCGGCTTCGTGGTCGTCGTCGCTCTCGCGCTGCTCCTCGCGTTCACCGCGCCGACCGAGGAGTCCTCGCGGATCACCATCGGGTTCTCGCTCAACAGCTTCTTCCTGTGGCTCGGCGGCTTGAACCCCCTCGTGCAGATCCCGGCCGTGCTGCTGGTGTTCGGCGTGGTGGTCGCCCTGATCCTCGTCCTCATCGAGTTCGCCCCGCGGGCCGGTCGCGGCTACTTCATCATGCGGTTGGTGGCCTGCCTGGTGATCCCGGTGGTGGCGCTCCTGCTGCTGCGCCCCTATGCGAACGCCGTCGTCTACGTGGTCGCCATCGCGCTGCTCGTCGGCGGACTCCTCTTCTTCGCCGACTTCCGCGCCCGGCAGGGAGCCGGCTACCTGTTCCAGCTCGTGCTGTTCATGGCTCCGGCCTCGATCATGCTGCTGCTGGGCCTGATCTACCCGGCGATCTCGACGATCTTCAAGTCCTTCTTCGACAAGACCGGCGACGAGTTCGTCGGACTCGAGAACTACATCTGGGTCTTCACCAACCCGGTCGGCACCTCGTCGGTGATCAACACGATCATCTGGGCGCTGCTCGCTCCGGTGATCTCGGTGGTCATCGGCCTCGCCTACGCCGTCTTCATCGACCGGGCGCGCGGCGAGAAGTTCCTCAAGGTGCTCGTGTTCATGCCGGTGGCGATCTCGTTCGTCGGCGCCGGCATCATCTGGAAGTTCATGTACGACGCCCGCCAGGGCGACCAGATCGGCCTCCTCAACGCCATCGTCACCGCGTTCGGCGGCGATCCGGTGCAGTGGCTGGCGATCAAGCCGATCCTCAACACGCTCATGCTGCTCATCGTCTTCATCTGGACCCAGACGGGATTCGCGATGGTCATCCTCTCGGCGGCCATCAAGGCGGTCCCGGTGGAGCAGATGGAGGCGGCCGAGCTCGACGGCACGAACGCCTGGCAGCGCTTCCGCAACGTGACCGTGCCCGGCATCCGGTCGTCGCTGATCGTGGTGCTCACGACCATCACGATCGCGTCGCTCAAGGTGTACGACATCGTCGCCGTGATGACCGGTGGCCGGGATGAGACCAGCGTCCTCGGCTTCGAGATGGTCAACCAGCAGCAGCGGTTCCAGAGTTACGGGCACTCGTCGGCGCTCGCCGTCGTGCTGTTCCTGTTCGTGTTGCCGCTCATCGTCTACAACGCCCGATCGATGGCCAAGCAGAGGGAGATCCGCTGATGAGTGCAACGCAGGCCACCGTCGTGGACAACCGCACCAAGCGCCAGGTGGCGCGGGACACACGCCGTAACGAGGCGATCGCCCACAAGAAGCTGACCTCGAAGGGTGCGACGATCGCGGCCGCGGTCATCGCCCTCTTCTGGACCATCCCGACCTTCGGGCTGTTCGTCACCTCGTTCCGCCCGGGAGCGGACACGCAGAACAGCGGATGGTGGACGGTCTTCGCCAACCCCGAGTTCACGTTCGACAACTACGTGCAGGCGTGGAACTCGGGCGGCACGTCGACCACCCTCGCGACCGCCTTCGTGAACTCGCTGGCGATCACGATCCCCGCGACGGTCTTCCCGATCGTCATGGCCTCGCTCGCCGCGTACGCCTTCGCCTGGATCGACTTCAAGGGTCGGAACATGCTGTTCATCTTCGTGTTCGCCCTGCAGATCGTGCCGCTGCAGATGGCGCTCGTGCCGCTGCTGAGCCTGTTCTCGGACGGCCTGACGATCAACGACGTGCCCGTCTTCCCCGGGTTCGGACTGAACGAGGTGCAGTACAGCTTCGCCCGCGTCTGGATCGCGCACGCGATCTTCGCCCTGCCGCTCGCGACGTTCATGCTCCACAACTTCATCTCCGAGATCCCCGGCGAGATCATCGAGGCGGCCCGTGTGGACGGTGCCGGACACGGTCAGGTGTTCTTCCGGATCATCCTGCCGCTGGCCGCTCCCGCGATCGCCTCGTTCGCGATCTTCCAGTTCCTCTGGGTGTGGAACGACCTGCTGGTCGCGACGATCTTCGCCTCGCCCGGCGCCCTGCCGATCACCCAGGCGCTGAACTCCCTGTCCGGGACCTGGGGCAACAAGTGGTTCCTGCAGTCGGCGGGAACGTTCATCTCGATCATCGTCCCGTTGATCGTGTTCTTCGCCCTGCAGCGCTTCTTCGTGCGCGGCCTGCTGGCCGGCGCGACCAAGGGCTGACCCTTCGACGGGCTCAGGGACCGGTGGGTCGCTGAGCCTGTCGAAGCGGCGGTGAAACACGGCCCCGGAGGCGGGACCCCGCGCCGTACCCTGAACAGATGAAGTACGCAGACTCCATCGTCGACCTCGTCGGCGACACGCCCCTGGTGAAGCTCCAGCACGTCACCGAGGGCGTCGCGTGCACGGTGCTCGTGAAGCTCGAGTACCTGAACCCCGGCGGCTCCGCGAAGGACCGCATCGCGACCCGCATCATCGATGCCGCCGAGGCCGCGGGCGACCTCGCGCCGGGCGGGACGATCGTCGAGCCGACCAGCGGCAACACCGGGGTGGGGCTGGCGCTCGTCGCCCAGCAGCGGGGCTACCGCTGCGTCTTCGTGCTCCCGGACAAGGTCGGGGAGGACAAGATCGACGTGCTCCGCGCGTACGGCGCCGAGGTCGTCGTGACCCCGACGTCCGTGCCGGCCGACAGCCCGGAGTCCTACTACAGCGTGAGCGACCGGCTGGCCCGCGAGATCCCGGGGGCTTTCAAGCCGAACCAGTACGAGAACCCGAACGGGCCGCGCAGCCACTACGAGACCACGGGCCCCGAGATCTGGCGCGACACCGACGGCCGCCTCACGCACTTCGTCGCCGGCGTGGGGACGGGCGGCACGATCACCGGCACCGGCCGCTACCTGCGCGAAGTGTCCGATGACGCGGTGCGCATCATCGGGGTCGACCCCGAGGGCAGCGTCTACAGCGGCGGCACCGGCCGTCCGTACCTCGTCGAGGGCGTCGGCGAGGACATCTGGCCGGGCGCCTACGACCCCGCGGTCCCGCATGAGATCGTCGCGGTCGGCGACGCGGAGTCCTTCGCCATGACCCGGCGGCTCGCCCGCGAAGAGGGCATCCTCGTCGGCGGATCCAGCGGCATGGCGGTCGTCGGGGCCCTGCGCGTGGCCCGCGACCTCCCGGCCGACGCCGTCATGGTCGTCCTCCTCCCGGACGGCGGGCGCGGCTACCTGGGCAAGATCTTCAACGACGGATGGATGCGCTCCTACGGCTTCAGCGAGGTGGAGGAGGGGGAGACCGTCGCCGACGTGCTCGCGGCCCGCTCCTCCCGCCACGGCCTCCCGGACCTCGTGCACGCGCACCCCACCGACACCGTGCTCGAGGCGATCGGCATGATGACCGAGTACGAGGTGTCGCAGCTCGTCGTCCTCAGCGCCGAGCCTCCGGTCATGATGGGCGAGGTCGTCGGCACGGTCGACGAGAAGGGGCTGCTCGACCTGCTGTTCCGCGGTGAGGCGGAACCGAGCGATGCCGTCGGTGCGCACGTGGGGGAGCGCCTTCCCCTCATCGGCATCCATGCGCCGGTGGCGCAGGCGCGGGCCGCGCTCGCCGCGGCGGACGCGCTGCTGGTGACCGAGGACGGCAAGCCCCACACGGTGCTCACCCGGCAGGACCTCCTCGCGTACCTCTCGCGGTGACGCGGGACGTAACAGGCCGGCACCGGTCGGAGGCGCCGGTCGTAGGCTGAGGGCATGTCCGACCACGACCACGCCTTCGCCACTCGCGCCATCCACGCCGGACAGGCGCCCGACCCGACCACCGGGGCGATCATCCCCCCGATCTACCAGTCCTCGACGCATGTGCAGGACGGCATCGGCGGGTTCCGCGACGGCTACGAGTACAACCGGGCCGGCAACCCGACGCGCTCCTCGCTGGAGACGCAGCTCGCCGCTCTCGAGGGCGGCGTCGCGGCGCTGTCGTTCGCGTCCGGACTCGCCGCGGAGGACGGGCTCCTGCGGGGGATCCTCCGCCCCGGCGACCACGTGCTGCTCGGCAACGACGTGTACGGGGGCACCTACCGCCTCTTCACCAAGGTGCTCGCGCCGTGGGGCATCGACACCACCACCGTCGAGCTGTCCGACGTCGACGTGATCCGGGCGGCCATCCGCCCGGAGACCCGCATCGTGTGGCTGGAGACGCCGAGCAACCCGCTGCTCAAGATCGTCGACATCGCTCTGATCGCCGAGGTCGCGCACGCGGCCGGCGCCCTCGTCGTCGTGGACAACACGTTCGCATCGCCCGCCCTGCAGCAGCCGCTCGCGCTCGGCGCCGACTTCGTCGTGCACTCCACGACGAAGTACCTCGGCGGCCACTCCGACGTGCTCGGCGGCGCCGTCGTCTTCCGCGACGACCGTTTCGTCGAGGCCGTGAAGTTCCAGCAGTTCGCCGTCGGCGCCGTGTCCGCCCCGCTGGACGCGTGGCTGACGACCCGCGGCATCAAGACGCTCGCCGTCCGGATGCGCCAGCACTCCGAGAACGCGCAGACGATCGCCGAGTGGGCGCAGACCCGCCCGGAGTTCGCCCAGGTGTTCTATCCCGGCCTGGCCACGCACCCCGGCCACGATGTCGCGGCCCGGCAGATGAGCGGATTCGGCGGGATGCTGTCCCTCGGCCTCGCCGCGGGCGGCGACGCCGCCCGCGCCTTCGCCGAGAGCACGAGCCTGTTCCAGCTGGCGGAGTCGCTCGGCGGGGTGGAGTCGCTGATCGGCTACCCGCCGGAGATGACCCACGCGTCGGTCCGCGGGACCGAGCTCGCGGTGCCGGAGAACATCGTCCGGCTGTCCGTCGGCATCGAGGACGTGGCCGACCTCATCGCCGATCTGGAGCAGGGGCTCGCCCGCATCGCGCGCTGACCGGCACGGCGACCGATGATCGTCGGGGCATCCGTCACAATGGGACGATGAACCGACGGATGCTGCTGTGGTCGGGCGTCGCCTGCCTCGTCCTCGCCACCGCCCTCGGCGCTCTCGTCGTCATCGTCCATCCGCAGACGCCCGGGCTCGACCAGTGGTGGAACGACACCATCACCGGCATCCGCGCGGACTGGATGCTGAGCTTCGCGCTCGCGCTGAACTGGGTCGGCGGCGGCTGGGTCGCCATCTTCGGCGTCCCCGTGCTGACCATCGTGATCCTGCTGCTGATGCGGCGATGGCGCGGCGCGCTCTTCGCGGCGCTCTGCTTCCTCGTCAGCGCGGGCGCCGTCCAGCTCCTCAAGAACCTCTTCGGGCGGGCCCGACCCGACGACATGCTCGTGGTGAGCGACTACGGCTCGTTCCCCTCCGGCCACACGGCCAACGCGGCGACGATCGCCCTCGTGCTGTGGGTGCTGTTCCCCCGGGTGTGGGTGGCGATCATCGGGGCCGCGTGGGTGGTCCTCATGGCGCTGTCGCGCACGTTCCTGTCGGTGCACTGGGCGACGGACACGCTCGGTGGTGCGCTGGTCGGCGCGGGCGTCGTGCTCGTGCTCGGCGCGGTGCTCGTCCCGTGGGTGCAGCGCGACCTCGACGCGCCCGCGCGCGCCGATAGGCTGAGCGCACCCTGACCCGTCGAGGAGCATCCGTGTCGCGTATCCGTCCCTACCGTCCGACCGATCGCGCGGCGATGTTCGAGATCTGCCGCAGGACCGCTGACGCCGGGGGAGACGCCACCGGGATGCTGTCGGACGACGAACTCTGGGGTCACCTCTTCGCGGTGCCCTACGTCGAGCGGCACCCCGACCTCGCATGGGTGGTGGAAGCCGATGACGGGCGCGCCATCGGCTACCTCGTCGCGACCGACGACACCGACGCCTTCCTCGCCTGGTTCCGCGACGAGTGGTGGCCGACCCTGCAGGAGCGCTACCCGCGGCCGGCGGACGCGCAGACCCGGGAGGAGAAGCTGATCGAGTACGGCTACACCCGGGCCCCCGGGATCGAGCCGAACGCGGGGGAGTACCCGGCGCACCTGCACATCGATCTGCTGCCGGAGACCCAGGGGCAGGGCCTCGGGCGCGGCCTCATCGAGACGCTGTTCGCCGAGCTGCGTCGACGCGGCGTCCCGGCGCTGCACCTCGGCATGGACCCCGCGAACCACGGCGCGGCCGCCTTCTACGAGCGTCTCGGGATGACGCGGCTGCCCTCCGCGCCCGGCGGTCTGACCTACGGGGTGCGCCTCGACGACTGATCCGTCCCGGAAACGACGAAGACCTCCGCATCGCGGAGGTCTTCGTCGTCTGTGGCGGTGACGGCGGGATTCGAACCCGCGGTTGCTTGCACAACACACGCTTTCCAAGCGTGCTCCTTCGGCCGCTCGGACACGTCACCAGGGAACAACCTGTCCATCCTATCCGATGTGCCGACGGCCGCGTGACAGGGCCCGGACTCGGCCCCGGTCGCCCTCAGATCTGTTATATTGCGGCTCGCTTGAGGCGTATGTATCTTCATACGAAGACGCAGAGGCGTCAGATGGATCGGATTCTCTGGGGGGATCATGGGGGCACGCGCGACGACCGTCCGACACGGCGAGGAGCCGACGGACGACCGAGAACTCCTCGGTCCGCGCGCGCTGCGCGCCTGGATCACCGGGGAGCGCGACGCGCATGCCCGGGTCTTCCTCCTCGAGAGCGCGGCCGGTGCCGGCGCCGTCGCGGCGGTGGCGGACGCCGAGGACGTGCTCCTCCTGCCCGAGGGGAGCGCGTCCGTCGCCGGCCCCGCCCGGATCGCCCGCTACGCCGGCGACCTGGCGGCGCTCGGCGACGAGCTGTTCTTCGGCGAGCGGGGCGTCGAACTCCAGGACTACATCGCCGCCTCGTTCGTCCAGATCGTCGGGCCGACCGCCATGCGGTTCTTCGACGCGTCCAGCTGGCGCGCCTTCCTCGACGATGCGGACCTCGCCCGGCGCACCGGGGTCTTCGCCGCCGCCATGATCGACCCGAGAGTGTTGCTCGCCGACCGGCGGGCGCTCGCGTCGCCCGGAGAGACCGCCGCGCCGAGCGCCCTCCGCATCGACGGGGACGGCCGCGTGCACCTCGGTCTGCAGGGCGGGGTCATCGGCGATGTGGACGATCTCCCCGCCCTCCTCGCACAGGAGCACCCCCGGACGGCGACGCTGGGCGGCATCGCGGCGGCGGGCGACCTCGTGGCCGGCCTCGCACGCCGCGACTGGATGGCGCGCTACCTCGACGCCGCCGATCTCTGCAAGATGCTCCGCCTCTCGAACGGCGCCGCCCGGATCGCGGGCTTCGGATGGTCGTTCCTCGAGGACGGTCTCGCGGACGCGGAGCCGGTGGTCACCGACCCGTTCCTGCTCGACACGGCGGAGGGGCTCCTGCTCGCCGACGTCGGGACGCTCCGACGGCAGTTGCTGACGCCGCCGACCGCCGCCGTGGTGGCGGCGATGCAGACCTCGAGCACCCTCGACCTCGCGGCCGCACGGGTGACGCGGGCCTGCGGCGTGCCCGACTCCCACGCGCGTCGTCTCTGCCATGACGCGCTCGGCGCGCTCGGCGTGCACCTCGGGCGTCCCGCGCGGGCGGCAGACGGAGCGGCGGCGGGCCGGTGAGCGCGCCGCACGCCCTCTGGACCTCGCTGCTGCCCGCGGACACCGTGTTCCCGCCCTCGCGCGTCGCGGTGGCGGCCCGCGGACACCGCATCACCTACGCCGACGGCCGCACCCGTCTCTGCGCGACGAGCGGGCTGTGGAACGTCCCGCTGGGGTTCGGCCACCCCGCGATCACCGAAGCGGTGGCCGGAGCCACCCGCGACGCGTCCTACCTGTCGCTTTTCCGCGCTCCCCACCGGTACGCCGAGGAGGCGGCCGATGCCCTCATCGCGCTCGCCGGCCCGGACCGGTACCGCCGGGTCCTCTTCTCGACCTCGGGCGGCGCGGCCAACGACGCCGCGATGAAGCTCGCGCGGCAGTACTGGGCGCAGGGAGGGTCTGCCCCGCGGTCCCTCATCGTCGGGCTGCGGGGCAGCTATCACGGCACGATGTACGGCAGCCACGTGCTCAGCGGCGACGACCTGGCGCAATCCGTCTACGGGGTCGACCGGAGAGCCGTGCGCCACGTGGCTCCCGACGACGACGGCGACGACCTGGCGCTGCTGCTGGAGCGCGAGGGCGCGCGCGTCGCGGCCGTCGTCGTGGAGCCGGTGCGGGGAAGCGGCGCCCACGCCCTGTCGGACGAGTTCGTCCGACGCCTCCTCGAGTTGCGCGAGCAGCACGGCTTCCTGATCGTGGCCGACGAGGTCGCGACCGGCTTCGGACGGACCGGCACGATGTTCGCCACCGACCGCTGGGCGGCGGCGCCCGACGTCCTCCTCCTCTCCAAAGCCCTGACGAACGGGGCGATGGGGGCGGCGGTCCTGCTCGTCGGCGCGCGCGTCGCGTCGGCGTTCGTGGAGGGCGGCTGGACCTTCGTGCACGGCGAGACGCAGGCGGGCACGCCCGCATGCGCGGCCGCCGTCCTCGCCGTCATCGACGAGCTCCGCCGCATGGACGTCGAGGCCACCACGCAGGCGCTCGGACTCGAGCTGCACCGCCTCGCGACCGCCTGGAAGGACGACGGGATCGTCTCCGGGATCACGGGCCGCGGGTGCTTCCTCGGCCTCGGCCTCCGGCACCCGGACGGTCGTGCGCTCTCCGGCCCCGACGTCCAGGACGTCGTGTCCGCCGTCGCCGACCACGGCGTCATCGTCCATCCCGGCCCCAGCGCCTTCGAACTGATCCCCGCGTACGGCTTCACCGCCGGCGAGCTGGCGGAGACGGACCGGGCGGTCCGGGCCGGGCTGGCCCAGGTGCGGGAGGCGAGCGCATGACCGCGCGGTTCACGGCCCGGGTGCCGACGCTGTGGCATGGCGCGGACGCGACGGCGACGACGCGGGGACTGGTCGCGGGGCGCGACGCTCTCGTGGTCGCGGATGCGGCTGTCGCGTCCCCCCTCGCGGACGGGCCCTCGTCGCGGACGATGAGGCTGGCCGCGCCCGCGGTGAACGAGATCGGGGTCATGCTCATCGCCGAACAGCTCGTCCGTCGACGGCCCGACGTCATCGTGGCCGTCGGCGGAGGCAGCATCATCGATGCGAGCAAGATCGCGGCCCTCGCGCTCGGGCCGGGACGGCTCTTCGAGTACGCGCTCGGCAACGCGGCGACGTCCGGCCTCACCGTCCTCCCCGACACGCCTCCGCCCGTCGACATCGTCGCCGTGCCGACGACGCTCGGCACCTCGTCCGAGACCAACAGCGTCGCCATCCTCCGGCATCAGGGCGGCCACCGTCTCCTCCTGGGCCGTGCCCTGCGCCCGCGCCACGCCGTCCTCGATCCCGCGCAGTTCGCCACCCTCCGTCCGGCGGCCGTGCGAGAAGGGGCCCTGGAGGCGCTCCTCCGGCTGGCCGGCGCGTCGACGGGGCTGCGGCGCAGTGCGCGAGCGGATCATGACGCCCGCGCCCTCGGCCGGGCTCTCCTCGAAACAGTAGATCGCGGGGCGCCCTCTCCGGCGCAACGCCTCCGGCTCGCCCGTCTCGGTGCCGCCACGCAGCGCACCGCCGCACTCCGCGGACCCGACCCCTACAGCGCCCGGCACTGGTACCTCGCGAACGAGGTCGCCTTCCACCTCAGCGTGCGAAAGATGGCGGCGACCGCGGCGGTCATCGCCGCCGTGTGGCGACGGATCGGCGGCGGTGACGCCCGGTTGGGCGACCGGGAGAGGCTCCAGCATTTCTGGACGAGCGTCGTCGAACCGACCACCCTGCCCCGTGACCCTGCCCTCGGCATCACGGCGCTCGTCGACCGCTGGGGGATCCCCACACCGCCGCGCCCGAGCGCCGCGCAGATCGCCGGGATCGCGGCCGCGGCCGTGGCGTCCTGGGGAGGGCACCGCCCGATGCTGCACGGCCTCGGCGAGGAGGACATCCGCGCGGTGCTCCGCGACTCCCGCTGGAGCGCCCCCGCGACGAGCGACGCGAAGGAGGTGATGTGAATGAACGAGAGCACGGAGATGACCATCCGGTTCCAGGAGCTGGACGCGATGGAGGCCCCCAGCTGGGACAGCTTCTACCAGGGCGTGATCGGTGCGCTGGTGCTGATCGGCATCGGCGCCGCCGCTGCCACGTGACCCGCGTTGACCGGACCGATCGACCGCAGGAAGGAGGGACGCATGACAGCCGCAACGCCGACACTCGAGTTCACCGAGCTCGACGCCATGGACGCGCTGACCGACACCGATGACTACATTCGCGGATTCGCCGTGGGCGTGATCATCGGAATTCTCGCCCTGACCTAGGAGGTGCACCATGCCGACCACGGCGCTGGAGTTCATCGAACTCGAACAGATCGACACCCCGCTCGAGTGGTGGGAGCACGCGAGCTACATCATCGCGATCATCGGCGGAGCCGCCGCCATCGCGACCTGACCGAGGGTGCGGGCGGAGCAACCCGCCCGCACCCACCTCCCCCCACCAGCCACCCGAGGAGAGGCAAGGCACGGATGACCACCCTGATCACCACGACCGTGGCGGCACGGCTCGCCCTCGTGGGCGCCACCGCGCGTGCGCACGACCTGTACTCCGCTGCGGGTGTCGACTTCTACGAGCGGCTCGTCGGCCCTGATCGGGCGGAGGTCCGCGAGATCCTCGCACTCGCGAGGGACACCCCCGGTGCCGTCCTCGACGTCGCCGCCGGGAGCGGGCGCCTGACGATCCCTCTGGTGCGCTCCGGTCATCCCGTGACGGCGATCGACCTCTCGACGGACATGCTCGCGCATCTCCGTCGCGGGCTCCCGGACGAGGCGGCGGTCGAGACCGTCGTGACCGACATGCGCGACTTCACGCTGACCCGGCGCTTCGGCCTCGTGATCCTCGGCGCCACGTCCATCACGCTGCTCGACGACGCGGGACGCGCCCGGCTCTACGCCAGCGTGCGACGGCACCTCGCGGCGGACGGCCTCTTCGCCCTCACCGTCGCGGGCGGCGCATCGGCCGACAGCCTCGCGGTCGCGACGGACCGGACGATCGCGGTCCCCGGTGCCGCGGGTGACGAGCCGTACCTCTTCTCCCAGCAGATCGAGGAGGCCGGTACCGTGCGCGTCGTCAACTGGGTGCGCCTCGCGGACATCACCCCCGGGGCGGAGGTGCCGGTGCTGACGAGCCGTCTCCACGTGCTGAGCCCCGAGCTCCTCGCCGAGGAGCTCGTCGCGGCCGGGTTCGCGGTGCCGCACGTCGCGCCCGTGCGGACCCCTCCCGGCGTGGACATCCTCCTCCTCACGACCTCGCTCTCCCGCCACGAGGGAGAGAGGCGATGACGACCGCGCGTCCTCGCGCCGCGCGGCGTCCGTCCCTCCGCTCACGGCCCGCGCTCACCGCGGACTCGTGCCCCACCCTCGCACCCGGGGTCGCGTTCGAGGAGGCCGGCGGCGCGTGGCTCGCGACGATCCACGGCGTCCCCTCGTCCCGGCTGTCGCGGACGGTCGTCGACCTGCTGACCGCAATGGACGGCCGCACCCCGCTGCAGGCGCTGCACGGGCGCTTCGCCCCGGCCGAACCCGCCGAGGGCTTCCTGCGGCTGATCGAGCGGTTCCGCGACAACGGTCTCCTCGCGGGGGACGCCCGGCGACAGCCCGGGCGGCTGACCTACCGGCCGCCGTTCACGGTCCAGGTCGCGACCCTGCGCGCCGCCGCGCTCTTCGCGCGACTCGATCGCGCGATCATCCCCGTCCCGCGCCGCGTGCTGCGAGTGGGCGTCGGGGCGGTGCTCGGCGCCGGAATGCTCGCCGCGGCCGTCCAGGCGGACGAGCTGCGCAGCGCGCTCAGCCGTCCCGTGCCCCTCCTCGGCCTGCTGGTCGTCCTGGTCGCCCTGGCGCTCACGACCTTGCTGCACGAGGCCGCGCACGGTCTGACACTCACGCGCCTCGGAGGGCGACCGCGCCGCGCCGGCGTCATGCTCTTCTACCTCACGCCCGCCTTCTTCGTCGACGTCACGGACGGCTGGCGGCTCGCCGACCGCCGGCACCGTGTGGCGGTCGCCCTCGCCGGACCCGCCGTGCACGGCGTCGTCGCCGCGCTCGCGCTGCTGGCCGCGCTCGCCGTGCCGCGCTCGCCGACGAGGGAGACACTGCAGATCCTCGCCCTCGCCTGCCTGGTCGTCGTCCTCGTCAACCTGATCCCGTTCGTGCGCTTCGACGGGTACCTCGCGCTGATGAGCGCTCTCGACGAGCCGAATCTGCGGGGGAGGGCGATCCGCGACGGGGCGAACGCCCTCAGTCGCGTGCTGTTCGGCGGGGCGCGGACACCGCGCAGCCTGAACCGGTGGTGGAGTGCCCCCTTCGGGCTCGCCAGCCTGGTCACCCCCGTGGTGCTCGTCCTGCTGGCCGTGACCCGCGCCGCACAGGCGCTGTCCGCCGGCGGACCGGGGGCCGGGCTGTTCGTCGTCGCGATGGAGGCCACGGTCGCGGCTGTCGGGGTCGTGCTGTTGGGGCGCGCGCTGGTCCGCGTGGTCCGCGCCGGTGCCTCCCGGATCCGCGTCCTCACCGTGACGGTCGTCCTCGCCACGTCACTCGCGGTCGCGGGGAGTCTGATCCCCGTGCCGCTGACCGCGACGCTCGGCTTCTCCGTCGAGGGCGGGCGCGTGGTCCTCGTGCGGGCGGAGGGCGACGGCGGCGCGGCGATCCCGGACGGCGCCCCCGTCATCCTGCAGACGCGGGGACTGCTCGGAACGGAGCAGCGCGGCGAGGGGACCGTGCGCGCGCGCCCGGTCGCCGGGGCCGCGGTGCCGGTGGAGGCGCTCTTCCCGGTGCGGGTCACCGGAGCCATGGTTCCCGCGGAGATCGTCGCGGACGTGGAGGTGACGGGGGGTGCGGGCGCTCTGCCGCCGGCCGGTCAGGCGCGCGTCGCGCTCGGGGAGAGCCCCCTGTGGGCGGCGCTCTGGCGGATGGCGATCGTGTCGCCGCTGTCGGGGTTCGGGAACGAGGAGGAGAGAGGATGACCATGAACCACCACGCCATCGAGGTGCGGGGTCTGACCAAGAGGTTCGGCGACCGGACGGCCGTCGAGGATCTCTCGTTCGCGGTCCCGCGCGGAGCCATCGTCGGGCTGCTCGGTCCGAACGGCGCGGGGAAGTCGACGACGCTGCGGGCGATCGTCGGCCTGGTCCGACCGACGAGCGGGCACGCCGTCATCGACGGGGCGCCGTTCGCGGCGCTCGCCGACCCGGCGGCCCACGTCGGCGTGCACATGGACGGGTTCGGGTTCGAGGCGGGCATCACGGCGCGACGGCACCTGGAGATCTGCCGGCTCGCGGTCGGGGCGCCGCGCGCCCGGGTCGACGCGGTGCTCGACGAGGTCGGGCTCTCCGCCGATACGGGGCGTCGCGTCAAGACGTTCTCGACCGGCATGGCGCAGCGCCTCGGGCTCGCGGCCGCGCTGATCGGCTCGCCGCGGACGCTCATCCTCGACGAGCCGGCGAACGGGCTGGACCCCGACGGCATCCGCTGGCTCCGCCGCTTCCTCCGAGGCTTCGCCGAGCGCGGCGGGACGGTGCTGGTCTCCAGCCACCAGCTGCCCGAGCTGGAGCAGGTCGTCGACGAGGTCGTGGTCATCAAGCGGCGGGCCCTCTTCGCCGGCCGGTTGGCGGACCTCGTCACCGGAGGGGGCGACTCGCTCGAGAGCCGGTACTTCGACCTCGTCGCGGGAGCGTCGGCGTGAGCGGTGCGATCCGCAGCGAGCTGCTGCGCGCGGTCAGCGGCCTCTCCGTCTTCGCCGTGTATCTCGTGGCGGTGCTCATGCCCGCCTTCGTGCTCTTCTCCGACGGGTCGCGCTTCGCCCTCGACGGTCTCGACTCCGAAGTGGCGACGACGCGGCTGCTGGAGCCCCTCGCCTGGACGGTCATCTCGGCGGCCTTCGTCGGCGCCTATCCGGTGACCCGCGAGTACTACTACGGCTCGCTGGATCGGACGCTGACGACGGTCGGGTTCCGCAGAGCGTTCGGCGGCAAGCTGCTCGCCGGGGTCGTGGTCGCCGTCGGGCTCGTGCTGGCGATCTTCGTGCTCTGGACCATCGGGGTCGCCGTCTTCCTGTCCGGCAACGGCCTCGCGCTCGTGCTCGCCCCGGAGGCCTGGCGGCTGTACACCGGGACGCTGGTCGGCGTCGTCCTCGGGGCCCTCATCGGCGGGGCGATCGGCTGGATCACCCGCAACTACTACGCCACGGCGATCATCGTGCTCGTCATCCCGATGGCGTTGGAGTTCGCGCTCTTGCGCACGGCCCCCGAGATCGCGAAGTTCTCGCCCGGCCTGGTGCTCGCGGCCCTGGGGGTGCCCGGCTATCAGGATCGACTGCTCGCGTTCGTCCCCGCTCTCGCCATCGCGTTGGTGTGGACGATCACGCTCGTCGCGGTGGCCGCCGTCCGAGGCCGCCGGAGCGGGGCGTGATCGGCAGGGCCCTGCGCGCGCAGGCCCGCGTCGCCAGGGGCGACGTGGTGCTGCTGGGCCTGGCCGTGGCGGCGGTCGCGCTGTCCGCGACGCTCGCCACGAGCGTCCCGGCGGAACTCGCCGCGGCACCGCCGGATGTGCGCCGGGAGCTCGCCGCCCCCTTCGACGCGGTGCTCGCGACCTATGCGGGCATGCTCGCGGCCGTCTACGGCTCCTTCCGCTACACGATCGACCAGCGGGACGGCATCATCGCCCAGCGTCTGATGCTGCAGTCCCGGTGGGCGACGCTCGCCGTGCGGGTGCCTGCGTCGGCCGTCGGGGGAGCGGTGGTCGCGCTCGCCGCCGTCGGCGGGGGACGGTCGGCGCTGGCCCTCGCGATGGGCGGCATCCCGGTGGTCCCCTCCGCCGTGGTCGCGACCCTCGCGCTCGGCGCCGCGGCCGCCCTCTGGGGGCTGGGGCTCGGGATCATCATCCGGGCGCACCTCGCGGCGCTCTTCCTCGTGGCCCTGTCGATGGGGGTGGCGGTGGTGCTGGCGGCGATCGCGAGCCCGGTCGCCGTGTTCCTCCCGTTGCTCGCCGGGCTGCAGGCGTTCGGGTTCGACGTGACCGCCGTCGGGGTCGCGCCCGGTGCCGGGCTCGCGCAGGGTGTCGCGGGAATGATCGCCGGCGGCTGGCTCCTCCTCGCCCTCGGCGCCGGGGGTGCGCTCTTCCTCCGTCGCGATGTGACCTCGGGGTGAGGGCGGCGACGTAGGATTCCTGGGTGGCCACCCCCAAGATCGTCCTCTTCTACGCGTTCACGCCGCTCGCCGATCCGGAGGCCATCCGGGTCTGGCAGCGCGACCTCGGCGAAGCGCTGGGCCTGCGGGGACGGGTGCTCCTGTCGACGCACGGCATCAACGGCACGCTCGGTGGCGACCTCCCGGCGGTGAAGAAGTGGGTGCGATCGTTCCGGTCGTACGCGCCGTTCCGCGACGCCGACATCAAGTGGAGCGATGGCACCGGACTCGATGCGACCGGGCGCAGCCTCGACTTCCCGAAGCTGAGCGTCAAGGTCCGGGACGAGATCGTGTCGTTCGGCGCCCCGGACGAACTGCGGGTCGATGCGGACGGCGTCGTCGGGGGCGGGGCCCGCCTCACGCCGGAGCAGCTGCATCAGCTGGTCGCCGAGCGCGGCGACGAGGTCGTGTTCTTCGACGGCCGGAACGCGCTGGAGGCCGAGATCGGACGCTTCCGCGGGGCCGTCGTGCCCGACACCGAGACCACCAGGGACTTCGTCCGGCTGCTCGACTCCGGCGCCTATGACGACCTGAAGGGCAAGCCTGTCGTCACCTACTGCACGGGCGGGATCCGTTGCGAGGTGCTCTCCAGCCTCATGGTCGCCCGCGGTTTCGGGGAGGTCTACCAGCTGGACGGCGGCATCGTCCGGTACGGCGAGACCTACGGCGACGACGGGCTCTGGGACGGTTCGCTGTACGTGTTCGACGGCCGCGGCTCCGTCGACTTCTCCGACCATGCCCGGGTGATCGGCACGTGCGCCGGGTGCGGCGCCGCCACGAAGCGCACCGCGAACTGCCCCGACCCCTCGTGCCGCGCGCAGTTCGTCGTGTGCGCGGAGTGCGAGGCCGTCGCCTGCCCGGCGCACGCCGCCGCTCCTGCCCCGCGCGCCTGAGCGGCGCGATCGTCAGATCAGCAGCCGCGCGTCCGCTCCGCGCGGGGCGTAGAGCGACCGCGGCAGCAGCAGCGCCCGGACTCTGACCCGCCGGTCGACGTGGCGGCGGAGGCTGTCGAGCACGACCTCCAGCGGTGCGGCGAGGTCGTCACCGCGCTCGGCGGTGCGGGCGTAGTTGGCGCGTTCCACGGCGGCCGTCAGCACCCGCAGCGCGGCCTCATCGGCACCCGCGTCCCTGACCAGGCTCGCGGCCCGGATCCGCGGACTCTCCGCATCCGACACCGGCACCTGGAGGTCGAGGAGGGTGTCGCGCAGTTCCGCCCAGGCCGCCGCCGCGTCCCCCTGCGCGGCGCGCCGCATCCG
Source organism: Microbacterium sp. BLY (assembly GCF_017939615.1). NCBI lineage: Bacteria > Bacillati > Actinomycetota > Actinomycetes > Micrococcales > Microbacteriaceae > Microbacterium > Microbacterium sp. BLY. Next base: position 121,601 of record NZ_JAGKSR010000001.1, on the reverse strand, counting down.
CACCCGCCGCTCCAGGAGACGGATCGCCGCGGGCACGAGGAGGAGGACGACGATGCCCAGGGTGAGGAGGATGACCGGGGTCGGGTCGAGACGGCGCAGCTCTCCCGCCTCGGACGAGCCGGGGTCGGCGTCTCCGCGGTCGACCTCCGGTGCGGTCGTCTCCTCGGTCTGCGGTGCGGTGGTCGGCGCCGGGTCGGCCGGCCCCCCGGTCGTCCCGCCCTGCGTGGTGCCGGCGCGGAAGGCGGTCGGCACCCCGAGGGAGGCGGTCGGCTCGAACGGCACCCAGCCGATCCCGGGGAACAGCACCTCGGGCCAGGAGTGCAGCTGATCGCTCGACACGGAGAAGATCGATTCGTCGCCGCGCTTCTCGTTCGTCAGCGTCCCGGGAAGGTAGCCGACGACGACGCGCACCTGCATGCCCAGGCTCTCGGCCATCAGGGCGAAAGCGCCCGCGAAGTGCACGCAGTACCCGGAGCGCTCCTCGAGGAAGCGGGCCACGGCGTCCGCTCCGGTGCCGTCGAACCCCTCCTCGACGGGCGTCTCCAGGGAGTACTCGAACTGTGAGCGGAACCAGTCCTGCAGGGCGACGAGGCGGTCGTAGTCGGTCTGCTCGTCGGCCGTGACCTCGGCCGCCTGCTGCCCGATGATGGCGGGCAGCTCCACGTCCTCCTCGCGGGGGCGGGGCGGGGCGGCCTCCGTCGCGCGGATCTGCTCCAGCGTCGGCGTCACCCGCAGCGAGGTCACGGTGTAGTCGTTGCCGACCGCGTCCCCGCGCCGCGAGAACAGTGTGCGGTTCTCGGGGGACACCCGCCAGGCCGCGCTGAGACCCTGCACCTCGGTCGCGGGGTACGGCAGGGGCAGCCACGAGCTGGACATCCGCAGCACGCGGATCGAGGTGGTGTATTCCGCGGTCGGAATGTCCTCTCCCCATTCCGGTTCGCCGAAGCCGTCGATCTGGGACTGGAGGTCGCCGCGGTCGGGCTGCCACACGCGGCCGTCGAACCGGGAGAGCGTGGTCAGCCGGAGGTAGGGGGCCGCGTCGGCCTTGGTCGCCACGGTCAGGACCTCGACCGGGCTCGGCTGCCGCAGATCGTCGCCGAGCCGCAATGACGCGTCGACGGTGACCCCCACCCCGGTCCCGGCGATGCTCGAACCGAGCGGGAGCAGGGGCGCCACGACGAGGGTCGTGACGATCGCCGCCGCGCCGACCGAGACGGCGACGGCGGCGGAGGCGCGCCGCGGGGACTCCGGGTGGCGTCGGGCGGTGTGGCGGAACAGGAGCAGGGCGACGATCGCGGCGGCCACGAACCAGGCGAGGTTCGGCGGGCCGAGGGTGATGATCATGGGGAGGGCGCCGACCGTCGCGAACAGCACCGTCGCGAGCACGGCGACGCGTGCGGCGACGAGCTGGTCGAGGAGGATCGTGACGACCGCGAAACCGGCTCCCAGCGCCGCCGCCAGACCGGGCGAGGCGTCGAGCGGCGCCGAGCCGAAGACGATCTGCTCCGCGGCCGCCGCCCCGAGCGCCTGGACCAGGGTGAGGGTCGCCGCGGTGGGGACGACCCCCAGGACGGCGGTGTCGCCGGCCACGAGCAGGGTGAGCACGCCGATCGCCACGAGGGCCTGGGCCGGCAGCGCGACGGCGCCCGCGATGCCCTCCGAGTGCCGGCGCAGCAGGTGCCGCACGAGCATCCCGACGCCGACGACCGCGACGATGACGGTCACCACGACGAAGGACCACGTGCCGGGGGAGATCACGGACGTGAACGGCCACAGGGCGGTGAGGGCGGCCAGCCCGGCGAGCGCCCCCGGGACGACCACCCCGACGGGCTCGTCGCGGTCGCGGTGCCAGCGGAGGCGGACGTCGGCGGGGATCGTGGCGGGCCGCGGTCGTTCAGCGCGGAACATCGGCGGCTCCCGCCCGCGCCGCCAGCGCGTCGTCCCAGGCGTCGGCGACGTCCCCGCCCAGGCGGGCGACGGTCCACCCGTGCCGGCGTGCGGCGTCCTCCGCGCCCGGGAGGGGCTCCGTGGCGAACAGCAGCGGCGCCGCGGCCCCGGACGGGCGCAGCAGCGCGGCGTCCTCCTCGTCCAGGCGGCCGGTCACGTACACGAGGGGACCGGGCGGGGTGCCGCCCAGGAGCGCGGCCAGGTTGCGGCTCTCGCCCCGTGGCGTCACCATCGCCAGGGCCACGAGCAGTCCGTCCCTGTCGTCCTCGTGTCCGCGGAGCGCGCCGAGGAGCGTGCCGGCGCTGTCCAGCACGTCGACGCTGTATCCCTCGGTTGCGAGATGGACGGCGGCGGAGGCGCAGAGCGAGACGGCCGCCTCGAACGCCGGGTCGACGTCGTCCGTCCCCGCGGCCCACCGGGAACCGGTGCGATCCAGCACGACCACGGCGTCGGGGCTCGACTCCTCCTCTTCCTGCCGGACCATGAGCTCTCCGCGGTGGGCCGTGGCCCGCCAGTGGATGCGTCGCATGGAGTCGCCGGGTGCGTAGCCCCGCGGGGAGAGGTTGTCGCTGCCCTGGCCCAGCCGGGTGGACGAGGTGTGCGCCGTGCCACCCGCCGCGCCGATGCGCACCGCGAGCGGTGTCAGGGCGAACACCTCCGGCACCACCGTAATGGTGCGCGTGTCGCCGAACGCCTGCTCGCGCTGCGCGAGGCCGAACGGGTCGACCGTCCGCAGCAGGAGCGGGCCCAGCGGCCAGACGCCGCGGCGGACGCCGGTGACTTGGTAGTGCAGCTGCGCGGTGTCCGCCGGGTACTCGCCGCCCGAGTCGCCCGTGACCGCCGGCGGCAGGACGTCGTGCCACAGCCCGTGCGGCACCCGGAGCGCGCGGAGGGTGAAGCGCACCGTGACCCGCGAGGTCTCCGCAACCGTGAGCAGGTCGGTGGAGATCTGCCGGCTCACGGTTCCGGACCGCCGGGGGAGGCGGACGGCGAGGGCGGAGAACAAGGTGAGCGCCGCCAGCAGGACCCCGAGGAAGAGGAGGATCCGCGCGCCGAGGATGTTCGCCGCGATCACGCACCCGAGCGCGGCGAGCAGCGTCCCGGTGCCGCGCGGGGTGAGCAGTCGACGTCGGCGCATGGCGGCCTCAGGAGCGGGTCGCGACGGGCACGCGCACGCGCTCGGCGATCTGGGTGAGCGCGGCCTCGACCGGCTGCGCGCCGGCGCGGTGCGCGCCGCGGGCTGGGAGCAGCCGGTGGGCGAGCACGGGGATGAGGAGATCGGTGATGTCGTCGGGGATGACGAAGTCGCGCCCGTCCAGCGCCGCCCAGACCTTCGCCGCCCGGACGAGCTGCAGCGTGGCACGGGGGCTTGCGCCGAGGTGCAGATTGGGGTCGGTCCGCGTCGCCTGCGCGAGCGCGACGGCGTACTCCTCCAGCGCGGGGGCCACGTGCACGGCCCGCGCCCACGCGATGAGCTGGGAGATCGCGGCGGCGTCCGCGACGGGCGTCACGGTCGCCAGCGGGTTCACGACGTCGCGCTGCCGGAGCATGAGGGCTTCCGCGGCCGGGTCGGGGTAGCCCATCGAGATGCGCATCATGAACCGGTCCCGCTGCGCCTCCGGGAGCGCGTACGTGCCCTCCATCTCCAGCGGATTCTGGGTGGCGACGACGAGGAAGGGGTCGGGGAGCCGGTGGGTGGAGCCGTCGACCGTGACCTGGCCCTCCTCCATGGCCTCCAGCAGGGCGGACTGCGTCTTGGGGGAGGAGCGGTTGATCTCGTCGGCGATGACGATGTGGGCGAACACGGCGCCGCGCTTGAACTCGAACTCGCGGTCGACCGGGTTGTACACGGACACACCCGTGACGTCGCCGGGGAGCAGGTCCGGCGTGAACTGGATGCGTCGGACGGTGGCGTCGACGGTCGCGGCCAGCGCCCGCGCCAGCATGGTCTTCCCGACGCCCGGGACGTCTTCGATGAGCAGATGGCCCTCGGCGAGGAGGCAGACGAGGGCGCTGCGCACGGCCTCCGGCTTCCCGTCGATCACCTGGCTGATCGAGCCGAGGATGGCCGCGGTCTGCGCGGCGAACCCGTCGGCGTCGATCGCGACCGGGCTCAGGGGGGCGTTCTCTGGCATGCGTTCCCTCTCGTCCGGCGCAACGATGCGCGTGCATCGATCGTACGCTCCGCGGCCCCTGCGGGACCATGTCGGGCTGCGGTCGTCGGGTCCCGTCGACGTCGGGTAGAGTGGACGACGGCTCTCCGCGTGGCGGCATCCAGGCCAATTCCCCCAGGGCGGAAACGCAGCAAGGGTAACCGGGCTCTGCTGGGTGCGCGGAGGGTCTTTTCTTTTGCCCGCGCCCAGCCCCGCGCCAGGTGCGCCTGCGAGAATCGGACGGTGACCGTTCCTCCGCCGGCCAGGCCCGAGCATCCGCTGCGGCGATTCGCCTCGCCCGTGCTCCTGCTCGCCGCGATGTGGGCGGTGCAGTTCGCGGACGCCGTGCTGCCGGGCTCGTTCAGCGGCCTCGGCATCCGCTCGTGGGACCCCGCCGGGCTGCTGGGGATCGTCTTCGCCCCGCTGCTGCACGCCAGCTGGGCGCATCTGCTCGCGAACTCGATCCCGTTCCTCGTGCTGGGCTGTCTGGTCGCGGTCGAGGGCACGCGCCGGTTCTGGGCGGTCACCGGGATCGTCGCGGTCGTCGGCGGGCTCGGGACCTGGCTCGTGAACGCCCCCGGCACGCTCACGGTCGGGGCTTCCGGGCTCGTGTTCGGCTACTTCGGCTATGTGGTGATGCGGGTGTTCGCGCCGGGCCGTGTGTCGCACCGCATCCTCTACGCGGTGATCGCGGTCATCGTGATCGGCGTCTACGGCGGCACGATGCTCGCCGGGGTGTTCGGCGTCGCGGACGGCGTGTCCTGGCAGGGACACCTCTTCGGAGCGATCGGGGGCGGGGTCGCCGCCCTCGCCGGCCGTCGACCGGACCGCCGCGGAGCCGTCCGGCGATGACGGCGCCGCGCACGAGGGGGACGGCGGCGCCGAGGACCGCGTCGGCTCGGCGCTCGGCGGCGACCAGGGAGGCGGCCGCTCGGCGACGCCGGGAGGCCCGGCGTCGCGCCGCCCGGCGCGCGCGACGCACGCGCATCCTGCGGCGGCTCGCGGTGTCGGCCGTCGTGGTGGCCGTGGGCGCCGGTCTGCTCGTGCTCATCCCGCTGGGCCTGGCACGGGATCCCGCGCCGGTCTGCCTCGACCGCCCGGCGACCTTCCCGCAGGCCGGGGTGGCGGGCTGGAGCGGCGAGCAGCTCGAGAACGCCGCGACCATCATCCGCACCGCCGACGAGCTCGGCTTCGCGCGGGACGGGCAGATCCTCGGGGTGATGACGGCGATGGGCGAGAGCAGTCTGCGCAACATCGACTACGGGGACTGGGAGACGCGCGGCTGGACCAACCCGGACGGCTCGCGCACCACGAGCATCGGGCTGTTCCAGCAGCAGGACTGGTGGGGGAGCGCGGAGCAGCGGATGGATCCGGCGACGGCGGCCCGCCTGTTCTTCGACCGCCTCGGGCGCGTCCCCGACTGGCGGTCGATGGCGCCGTCGCACGCCATCCATCGGGTGCAGGTGAACACGGATCGGGACTACTACGCGCGCTTCCAGGACGATGCGGCGGCGGTCGTCGACGTGCTCTCCGGCCCGTGCGAGTGACGCCGCCGTTTGTCACGGTGTCGGCGGGGCACGGCACCGAGACGCCCGCCTAAGCTGGAGCCGTGTCGCGGAGCATCTACATCACCTCGGCCGAAGGCCACACCGGGAAGTCGACGATCGCCCTCGGGGTGCTCGATGCGCTGATGCGGGTGTCGCCGCGGGTGGGCGTGTTCCGCCCGATCGCCCGCGCGGTCGCCGAACGCGACGAGATCCTCGAGCTGCTCCTCGCGCATGACGGCGTGCAGCTCGACTACGAGGATTGCATCGGCGTGACCTACGACGATGTGCGGGCCGACCCGGACGGCGCGCTGTCGACCATCGTCGCCCGTTTCAAGGCCGTCGAGGCGCAGTGCGACGCCGTCGTCATCGTCGGCAGTGACTACACCGACGTCGCGAGCCCCGCCGAGCTCGGCTTCAACGCCCGTATCGCGGCGAACCTCGGCGCCCCCGTGCTGCTCGTGCTGAGCGGACGGGACCAGCAGCGCCAGGCGGAGCAGCTCGGCACGACCACCGCCCGGATGCCGGCGGCGGTCGGCCAGATCGCGGCGCTGGCGCTGCCCGAGCTCGCCGAGGAGCGGGCGGAGCTGTTCGCGGTGGCGGTGAACAGGGCCGATCCCGACGGGCTGGAGCCCATCGTCGACGCGGTGCGCGCCGTCCTCCCCGCCGGCACGCCGGTGTGGGCGCTCCCCGAGGACCGCGCCCTCGTCGCGCCCTCCATCCGCGGCATCGTGTCGGCCGTGGACGGCACGCTGCTGAAGGGCGACGAGGACCGGCTGACCGCCGTCGCGCTCTCGATCGTCGTCGCCGGCATGTCGATGGTCAACGTCCTGCCGCGCCTCACCGACGAGGCCGTCGTCGTGATCCCCGCCGACCGCACCGAGGTGCTGCTGGCGGCGCTCCTCGCCGACTCGTCCGGCACGTTCCCGCGGATCGCCGGGATCATCCTCAACGGCCCGTTCCCGCTCCCGGAGCCGATCCTGCAGCTGCTCGACGGCTTCTCCTCCTCGGTGCCGATCATCACAACCGACCTCGGCACCTACGACACGGCGGTGCGCGTGATGGGCACCCGCGGCCGCATCTCCGCTGACTCCCGCGGCCGCTACGACCGGGCGCTCGGCCTGTTCCAGACCCACGTCGACGTCGCCGAGCTCACGGAGCAGCTGGGTCTCGCGGAGTCGCACGTCGTCACGCCGCTCATGTTCCAGTACGGCCTGATGGAACGCGCGCGGGCCGACCGCCGCCACATCGTCCTCCCCGAGGGCGACGACGACCGCATCCTCCGCGCCGCGGCCGCCCTGCTGTCCCGCGAGGTCGCGGAGCTGACGATCCTCGGCGACGAGTCGGTCGTCCGCGCCAGGGCGGCGGAACTCGGCCTCGACATCGCGGACGCGCACGTGGTGAGCCCGACCGATCCCGCCCTCGTCGAGCGGTTCGCCGCGGAGTACGCGACGCTGCGGGCCCACAAGGGGATCACGCTCGCGCAGGCCGCCGACACCGTCACGGACGTCTCGTACTTCGGCACGATGATGGTGCACCTCGGTCTCGCCGACGGAATGGTCTCGGGGGCGGCGCACACGACCGCGCACACGATCCGGCCGTCGTTCGAGATCATCAAGACCAAGCCGGGCGTGAACGTCGTCTCCAGCGTGTTCCTCATGGCGCTCGCCGACCGCGTGCTCGTGTACGGCGACTGCGCCGTCATCCCCGATCCGACGGCGGAGCAGCTCGCCGACATCGCGATCTCGTCCGCCACGACGGCCCGGCAGTTCGGCATCGACCCGCGCGTGGCGATGCTGTCGTACTCCACCGGCGAATCCGGCTCCGGGGCCGACGTCGACAAGGTGAGGGCGGCGACGGCGCTCGTCCGCGAACGCGCGCCCGAGCTGCTCGTCGAGGGGCCCATCCAGTACGACGCCGCCGCGGATGCCGCGGTCGCCAGGGCCAAGCTGCCGGACTCGGCGGTCGCCGGGCGGGCGACGGTGTTCGTCTTCCCCGATCTCAACACCGGCAACAACACCTACAAGGCGGTGCAGCGCTCCGCGGGCGCCGTCGCGATCGGACCGGTGCTGCAGGGCCTCAACAAGCCGATCAACGACCTGTCCCGCGGTGCGCTCGTCGACGACATCGTCAACACCGTGGCCATCACGGCGATCCAGGCCCAGGGCGCCGAGCGAGCGGGGGAGGAGGCGTGAGCGCGATCCTCGTCATCAACAGCGGGTCGTCCTCGCTGAAGTACAGCCTCATCGACGTGGCGCGCGAGGACGAGCTCGCGACCGGGCTCATCGAGCGCATCGGACAGGAGTCCAGCCCCGTCGCCCACACGGTGCACGGGGAGCGGGGTGAGGGGGCGTCCGCGACGATGCTGGATGCCACGTACCGCGACGAGCAGACGATCCCCGACCACGCCGCGGCCTTCGAGGTCATGCGCGCGCAGTTCGCGGCGCACGGCCCGTCCCTCGACGCGCATCCGCCGGTCGCCGTCGGGCATCGGGTCGTGCACGGCGGTGCGCGGTTCTATGCGCCGACCCTGATCGACGCCGACGTCGAGCGGCAGATCGACGAGCTGGCGGTGCTCGCCCCGCTGCACAACCCGGCGAACCTCGCCGGCATCCGGGCCGCGCGCGCCGTGTTCGACGCGGTCCCGCACGTCGCGGTGTTCGACACCGCGTTCCATCAGACCCTGCCGCCGGCCGCGTACACGTATGCGATCGATGCCGCGCTCGCCGCCGAGCATCGCGTCCGCCGCTACGGTTTCCACGGCACGAGTCATCAGTTCGTGAGCGCGGCCGCCGCACGGTTCCTCGGTCGCGACATCGGCGCGCTCCGGCAGCTCGTCTTCCACCTCGGCAACGGGGCCTCGGTCACCGCGATCGACGGCGGACGCTCGGTGGAGACCTCGATGGGCCTCACGCCGCTGGAGGGCCTCGTCATGGGCACGCGCTCCGGCGACATCGACCCCGCCGCCCTGGTGCACCTGTCCCGGCGGGCGGGCTACACGATCGACGACCTCGATGCGCTGCTGAACACCCGCAGCGGGCTCGCGGGTCTGGCCGGCCGCAGCGACATGCGCGACATCCTCGCGGGGGTGGCGGCCGGAGACGAGGCGGCCACGCTCGCCTTCGACGTCTACGTCCATCGGCTGCGGGCCTACGCGGGCGCCTACATCGCGCAGCTGGGCGGGGTCGACGTGGTGTCGTTCACCGCCGGTGTCGGCGAGAACGCCGCGCCGGTGCGCGCGGCGGCGATGGCGACGCTCGGCTTCGCGGGCATCGAGATCGACCCCGCCCGCAACGAGGCGAGGGAACGCGGGATCCGCGTCATCTCGACCGATGCCTCGCCCGTGACCGTGCTCGTCGTGCCCACGGACGAGGAGCTGCAGATCGCCCGGCAGACCGCCGAACTGCTCTGATCCCGTTCCGGGGTTACTCCGTGCGCTCCGCCCGCATTACGCTGTCACAGTGGCACGGAGAGGTGCCTTTCCCGACCCTCGTCCTTCTCCTGGAGGCTCTGTGCCAGACGCGCTGCCCGACCTGTTCCACGCTGAGGGCGTGCTGTTCGACCTCGACGGCGTCCTCACCCCGACCGCCGAGGTCCACATGCGCGCCTGGAAGGCGGTCTTCGACGACGTCTTCGCGCGCTGGGACATCACCCCGCCGTACACCGACGAGGACTACTTCGCCTACGTCGATGGCAAGAAGCGCTACGACGGCGTCGCGAGCCTGCTCCGCAGCCGCAACGTCGAGGTGCCCTGGGGGTCCGTGGACGACGACCCGTCGGCCGAGACCGTCTGCGGGATCGGCAACCGCAAGAACGCCGCGTTCGCCACGTCCCTCCGCAGCCAGGGCATCGCCCCGTTCCCCGGCTCCCTCGCCGTGGTCGAGGCGCTGCACGCCGCGGGCGTCCCGCTCGGGGTCGTCTCCAGCTCGAAGAATGCCGAGGAGGTGCTGGCGGCCGCCGGCATCCGGTCCTTCTTCCGCGTCGTGATCGACGGGGTGGTCGCGGAGCGCGAGCACCTCGCCTCCAAGCCCGCCGCCGACATGTTCGCCGCGGGCGCCACGGCCCTCGGGGTCGACCCGGCCCGCAGCATCGCCGTCGAGGACGCCACGTCCGGCGCCGCCTCGGCCGCCGCGGCGGGCTACGCCGTCGTCATCGGCGTCGACCGCGGTGCCGGTGCCGATGCGCTGCGCGCCGCCGGCGCCACCCACGTCGTCGACGACCTCGGCGTCCTGCTTCCCGCCACCCGCACCGACATCCCGGAGACCGCATGATCGACCGCGACCGCTTCCCCGTCGACCCGTGGCGTCTGATCGAGACGCGCTATTCGGAGGAGGGCGTCGGCGAGACGCTGTTCTCGGTCGGCAACGGCTATCTCGGGCTCCGGGGCAACCACATCGAGGGACGCGGCGCGCAGGAGCACGGCACGTTCATCAACGGGCTGCACGAGACGTGGCCCATCCGGCATGCTGAGCAGGCCTACGGCTTCGCCGAGGTCGGGCAGACCATCGTCAACGCGCCGGACGCCAAGGTGATGCGCCTGTACGTCGATGACGAGCCCATCTCGCTCGACGACGCGGACGTGCGGGAGTACGCCCGCACGCTCGACATGCGCACGGGTGTGCTGGAGCGTCGGGTGGTCTGGGAGACCCCGTCGGGCAAGCGGGTGCGCATGCGCGACCAGCGTCTGGTGAGCTTCGAGGAGCGCCACCTCGCCGTGCTGCGGCTCGAGGTCGTCGTCGAGAACGCCAACGCGCCGGTCACCATCAGCTGCCAGCTGCTCAACCGTCAGGACGGGGCGGGCGTGTACGCCGGGTCCCCGATGACGACGAAGGGCGCCGCGTTCGACCCGCGCAAGGCCGAGCGCATCGCGGACCGGGTGCTGCAGCCGGCGGAGCACTGGCAGGACGGCCTGCGCTCCGCGCTGTCGTACCGCGTCGCCGCCTCCGGGATGACCGTGGCCGTCGTCGCGGATCACATCATCGAGACGGAGAACGACTACAACGTCCGGACCCTCATCGAGCCGGACATCGCGAAGAACGTCTTCCGGGTGCAGGCGAAGGCCGGCGTCCCCATCACGATCACCAAGCTCGTCAGCTACCACTCCTCGCGGGGCGTGCCGCCGCGCGAGCTCGTCGACCGCTGTCGTCGGTCGCTCGATCGGGCCGCCGACGAGGGCGTCGAGACGGTCTTCCGTCGTCAGCGCGAGTGGCTCGACGCCTTCTGGGAGCGCAGCGACGTGCAGATCGGCGGGCGCGACGACCTGCAGCAGGCCACCCGCTGGTGCCTGTTCCAGCTCGCGCAGGCGGCGGCGCGTGCCGACGGCGCCGGCGTGCCCGCGAAGGGCCTGACCGGTTCCGGCTACAGCGGCCACTACTTCTGGGACACCGAGATCTACGTCCTCCCGTTCCTCACGTACACGACCCCGCGGTGGGCGTACAACGCGCTGCGGGCCAGGGTGAAGATGCTCCCGGCCGCCCGTCGGCGCGCCGCGCAGCTCAACGAGGCGGGCGCGTTGTTCCCGTGGCGCACGATCAACGGCGAGGAGGCCTCGGCGTACTACGCCGCCGGCACCGCGCAGTACCACATCAACGCCGACATCAGCTTCGCGCTCGGCAAGTACGTGCGGGCGACGGGCGATGAGGCGTTCCTGCGCCGGGAGGGCGCGGACGTCGCGATCGAGACCGCGCGCCTCTGGGCCACCCTCGGGTTCTGGCGCGGGTCGCGTCTGGTCGAGCAGTCCGGTGCTGGCGACGGGATCCAGACGTTCCACATCCACGGCGTCACCGGACCCGACGAGTACACGACGGTCGTGAACGACAACCTGTACACGAACGTCATGGCGCGCTACAACCTCCGCTACGCGGCCAAGGTCGTCCGGGAGATCCGCGAGAGCTACCCCGAGGACTACGCGGCGCTCGTCGAGCGCACGGGCCTCGGGTCCGGCGAGGCGGAGTCCTGGGAGCGGGCGGCGGAGGCCATGTACATCCCGTACAGCGAGAGCCTGGGCATCCACCCGCAGGACTCGCTGTTCCTGGAGCGGGAGGTCTGGGACCTCGCGAACACCCCCGCCGACCAGCGTCCGCTGCTGCTGCACTTCCACCCGCTGGTGATCTACCGGTTCCAGGTGCTCAAGCAGGCCGATGTCGTGCTGGCGCTGTTCCTGCAGGGCAACCACTTCTCGCCGGAGGAGAAGAAGGCCGACTTCGACTATTACGACCCGCTGACCACGGGCGACTCGACCCTGTCCGCCGTCGTCCAGTCGATCCTCGCCGCCGAGGTCGGCTATCAGGATCTCGCGCAGAAGTATTTCGAGCAGTCGCTGTTCGTCGATCTGCACGACCTGCACCACAATGCCGCGGACGGCGTGCACGTCGCCTCGGCGGGCGGGGTGTGGACGGCCCTCGTCTGCGGCTTCGGCGGTATGCGCGACTACGGCGGTGACCTCAGCTTCGATCCGCGGCTTCCCGAGTCGTGGCCGTCGCTGTCGTTCCCGCTGCAGTGGCAGGGGACCGCGATGCAGGTGACCATCACCCGGCACGAGCTCCGTGTGGAGGTGCGCAGCGGTCCTCCGGTGCCGTTCAGCGTGCGGGAGAACGCCTACATCGCGACGCTGGAGGACGAGGTGATCGTGCCGCTCGCGAACCAGGGTCCCGTGATCCCCGGACGCCCGACGCTGCAGGAGTTCGCCGATGCCCGGCGCGACGACGGCACCCGTCTTTCGGCCTCGGTCCCCGTGATCACGAGCGCGATCCCCGTCGTCGAGACCATCGACTGAGCCGACCCACCCCTTTGCGTGCCTCCCACCACCTTGCGGACGTCCGCAAGGGGGTGGTTCGCACGAAAGGGGCCGGGTCGGGAGAGAGGGGAGCAACGTCGGTGGCACGCCGTAGGCTGGTGGGGTGACCACAGCCCTCTACCGCCGTTACCGACCCGAGACGTTCGGTGAGATGATCGGGCAGTCGCAGGTGACCGATCCGCTCATGACCGCGTTGCGCGGCGACCGCGTCGGCCACGCCTACCTGTTCTCCGGCCCCCGTGGCTGCGGCAAGACCACTTCCGCGCGCATCCTCGCCCGGTGCCTGAACTGCGCGGAAGGCCCGACGGACACCCCGTGCGGAACCTGCCCGAGCTGCGTGGAGCTGTCCCGGGCGGGCGGCGGATCGCTCGACGTCGTCGAGATCGACGCGGCGAGCCACAACGGCGTCGACGACGCCCGCGACCTCCGCGAGCGCGCCACCTTCGCCCCGAGCCGCGACCGCTTCAAGATCTTCATCCTCGACGAGGCCCACATGGTGACCCCGCAGGGGTTCAACGCGCTGCTGAAGCTCGTGGAGGAGCCCCCGCCGCACGTCAAGTTCATCTTCGCCACGACCGAGCCCGAGAAGGTGCTGGGCACGATCCGCTCGCGGACGCACCATTACCCGTTCCGGCTGGTGCCGCCCGCCGCGATGCTGGAGTACGTCGAGAAGCTGTGCGCCGAAGAGGGCGTGATCGTCGAGCAGGGCGTCCTGCCGCTCGTGGTCCGCGCCGGGGGAGGCTCTCCCCGTGACACGCTGTCGCTGCTCGATCAGCTGATCGCCGGGTCCGACGCCCCGGCCGGTTCGGAGACCGTCACCGTCGGCTACGCCCGGGCGGTGGCGCTGCTCGGGTACACCCACGGCGCGCTCCTCGACGAGATCGTCGATGCGCTGGCGGCGGGCGACGCCGCGACCGCCTTCCCGGCGATCGACCGCGTGGTGCAGACCGGTCAGGACCCGCGGCGGTTCGTCGATGACCTGCTCGAGCGGCTGCGCGATCTCATCGTCATCGCCGCGGTGGGCTCCGGTGCGTCCGCCGTCCTGCGCGGCATCGCCGAGGACGAGCTCGACCGGATGCGCCGTCAGGCTGAGTCGTTCGGCGCGGCACGGCTGTCGCGCACGGCCGACGTGGTCAGCGCGGCGCTCGACGACATGTCCGGTGCGACGTCGCCACGACTCCACCTCGAGCTCATGGTCGCCCGCGTCCTCGCCGCCGCCCCCGGTGGCGCGGCCCCGTCCGGCGCCTCGGCATCGGGCGCACTGCATCCGCCGGCGACGACGCATCCGCCGGTGATCCCGCCGACACCCGCGCCGTCCTCGGCCACCGTCGCACCCGAGACCGCGACGGTGACGCCGCCGGCGACGGCATCGGCCTCGTCCACGACGGCCCCCTCCGGTCCCGCGCCTGCGGCGTCCGGTCCGGCGCCGGCCTCGTCCGGTCCTGCGCCGGCGGCCGAGCACGAGCGCTCCGCGGAACCCGACGCGGCCCCGGAGCCCGCGCCCGCTCCGACCCCGGAGTCGTCCGCCGCACCGTCCGCTCCTGTCACGTTCGACCGCATCCGCGACGTGTGGCCGGCCGTGCTGAAGCGCCTCGAGAGCATCAGCCGCACGTCCTGGCTGCTCGCCACCGCCGTGCAGCCGCTGGCGTACGACGGCGAGTCCGAGGTCCTCACCCTCGGCTTCACGAGCCAGCACGACGTCGCGAAGTTCAAGGGGACCACGCCCGGATCGGGACCGTCCGACCACCTCCGCACTGCCATCGAGCAGGAGGTCGGCGTGCGCGTCAAGTACCTTCCGGCGCCGATGCCGCCCGGTGGGGCGCCGCGGCAGCCCGCCTCGTCCGGTACCGCCGCACCCACGGACGCCGCCCCTGCATCGGAGCCTGCGTCAGCAGGGCGTTCTCGCCCCCAGGTGCGGTCCGCGGCGTCGGCTCCGGTCACGGAGTGGGCCGTCGCGCCGATCCCGACGGCGGACACCGCCGCGCCGGCGGCGCCACTCGCCGTCGATGAGGAGCCCGAGGAGGTCGAGGCGGCGGCCGCTGCTCCGGCCCCGCCGTCGGACGGCGGCATCGACCGGGACGAGCCGCCGCTGCCCGGCGACGACGACGCCCCGGCCTTCGATGAGGAGCCTCCGTACGACCCGGCCTACGAGCCCCCGGCTCCGTACGACCGTCCCCCCTCTCCACGCGCGACCTCGGCGGGTGCCGCGCCGGCCACGGCCCCGCAGGCCGCCGCCCCGCGCACGGCGCCGACGACCGCGCCGCCGCTCGTCATCGAGCGCGCCCCCGCGGTCGGGGGCGTGCAGCGCTACGGTGAGGCCGTGATCCGCCAGGTGCTCGGCGCGACGTTCCTTCGCGAAGAGCCCTACGAGCCCCCCACGAGGTTCTCCTGATGTACGACGGCATCGTCCAAGAGCTGATCGACGAGTTCGGCCGCCTCCCCGGCATCGGACCGAAGTCCGCACAGCGCATCGCGTTCCACATCCTGCAGACGCCGACGTTCGACGTCGCGCGTCTCGCGGAGCTGCTGACCGAGATCCGTGTCCGCGTCCGGTTCTGCGAGATCTGCGGCAACGTCGCGGAGCAGGAGCGCTGCGCGATCTGTCGCGATCCTCGCCGCAACCAGGCGCTGATCTGCGTGGTCGAGGATGCGAAGGACGTCGCGGCGATCGAGCGCACGCGGGAGTTCCGCGGCCTGTACCACGTGTTGGGCGGCGCGATCAGCCCGATCGCGGGCATCGGACCGGACGACCTGCGCATCGCCCAGCTCATGACGCGGCTCGCCGACGGCACCGTCCAGGAGGTCATCATCGCGACCAACCCCAACCTGGAGGGGGAGGCGACGGCGAGCTACCTCAGCCGGCTGCTGACCACGATGCAGATCACGGTCTCCCGGCTCGCCTCGGGCCTCCCGGTCGGTGGCGACCTCGAGTACGCGGACGAGGTGACGCTCGGCCGGGCCTTCGAGGGCCGGCGCGTGCTGTGACCCCGCAGTCCGGCTTCTCGCGGCGGGGCTGGCTGCTCTTCGGGGTCATGGCCCTGCTCTGGGGCGTGCCCTACCTCTTCATCAGCGTGGCGGTCGATTCGATCTCCCCGCCGGCGATCGTCGCCGGGCGGACGCTCATCGCCGCGCTCCTCCTGCTGCCGTTCGCGCTGCGCTCGGGCGCGCTCCGTGCGGCGCTCCGGCACTGGCCGTGGGTGCTGGCCTTCGGTGCGGTGGAGATGGCGGGACCGTTCCTGCTCCTCGGGCATGCCGAGATGACCCTGCCCTCCGGCATGACCGGGCTCCTGGTCGCCACGGTGCCGTTGTTCGCGGCGCTCATCGCTCTGAGCGGCGGCGACCGGGGCGTCCTGCGTCCGGCGCGCGGCATCGGCCTGCTGGTCGGTTTCGTCGGCGTCGCGGTCGTCGTGGCAGGGCCCGGCCTCTTCGGAGGCGAGGTGAGCCTGCTCGCGGCGGGGGAGGTGCTGCTGGTCGCGGTGCTGTACGCGATCGCGCCGTTCATCGTGGCCCGCAAGCTGAACGACGTGCCCTCGCTCGGCACGATCACGCTGTCGCTGCTCATGATCGGCGTCATCTACCTTCCGATCGGCCTGCTCACGCAACACGAGGTGCCGACGCTCCCGTCCATCGGCTCGCTGCTCGCCCTCGCCGTGATCTGCACGGCGCTGGCGTTCCTGGCCTTCTTCGCGCTGATCCGCGAGGTCGGACCGGTCAGGGCGCCGCTGTTCACCTACGTGAATCCGGTCGTGGCGATCGTGCTCGGCGCGATCGTGCTCGCCGAGCCCCTCACCCCCGGTCTGCTCCTCGGATTCCCGCTGATCATCATCGGCTGCTGGTTCGCCGCCACCGGAGGACGGCTGCGCCCGATGACACCCGTTCCCCCCGCGCCCGCCTGAACCGTCACATGCGCAGGGCGGCATACGCGCCGATCGTAGAATGACCGTGGGCGGATCCGCCCGACATCCCAGGGAGTGAACGTGGCCCTCATCGTGCAGAAGTACGGCGGCTCGTCCGTCGCCGACGCAGAGAGCATCAAGCGCGTCGCCAAGCGCATCGTGGACACCCGTCGCGCCGGCCACGACGTGGTCGTCGCCGTGAGCGCGATGGGCGACACGACCGACGAGCTGCTCGACCTCGCCAACGAGGTCGCGCCGATCCCCGCTCCGCGCGAGCTCGACATGCTCCTCTCCAGCGGTGAGCGCATCTCGATGGCGCTGCTGGCGATGGCGATCCACTCGATGGGCTTCGAGGCGCGGTCGTTCACCGGCAGTCAGGCGGGCATGATCACCGACTCGCAGCACGGCGCCGCCCGCATCGTCGACGTGACGCCGGTACGGCTGCGGGAGGCCCTCGACGAGGGGGCGATCGTCATCGTCGCGGGGTTCCAGGGTTTCAACCGCGACACCCGCGACATCACGACGCTCGGCCGTGGCGGCTCCGACACGACGGCCGTCGCGCTGGCGGCCGCGCTCAACGCCGATGTCTGCGAGATCTACAGCGATGTCGACGGCATCTTCACCGCCGACCCGCGGGTCATCCCGAAGGCGCAGAAGCTCGACCACGTCTCCAGTGAGGAGATGCTGGAGCTCGCCGCCAACGGCGCGAAGGTCCTCTACATCCGCGCCGTCGAGTACGCCCGCCGGCACGGCGTCCTCATCCACGCTCGGTCGACGTTCTCGTCGGCCGAGGGCACATACGTTCTGGGCGAGGGCATGAAGAACCCTCGCGAAGCCGAGGGAGCAGTCATGGAAGAACCGATCGTCGCCGGCGTCGCCACCGACTTCAGCCAGGCCAAGATCACCGTCGCCGGGGTGCCCGACGTCCCGGGCAAGGCGGCCGAGATCTTCAAGATCGTCGCGAAGTCCGGCGCCAACGTCGACATGATCGTGCAGAACGTGTCGGCGACGGGACGCACCGACATCTCGTTCACGGTGCCGAAGGCCGACGCCGCCGGGGCGCTGAAGGCCCTCGCCGGTGAGCAGACCGAGGTCGGGTTCCAGAATCTCATCCACGACGACCAGATCGGCAAGCTGTCGGTGGTCGGCGCGGGCATGCGCACGCACTCCGGTGTCTCGGCGACCCTGTTCGAGGCGCTGTCCGCGGGCGGGATCAACATCGAGATGATCTCCACGTCGGAGATCCGCATCTCGGTCGTGCTGCGCGACACCGACCTGACCGAGGCCGCGCGCATCGTGCACACCGCCTACGGTCTCGACGGCGACGCGGAGGCCACGGTCCACGCCGGCACCGGCCGCTGACCCCACCGCCCGCGTCCGCCCGCGCTCCCCGCGTAACCCCAGGCTTTCGCGCTGGTTCAGGCTGTCCTGCCCCCGCGTGCCTGCCCTCGCGCGTCCGCCTGCCCTCGCGCGTCCCGCGCCGGCGCAGGCTTTCGCGCTGATTCAGGCTGTGCTGTCCACGCGCGCCTGTCGTCCGGCGTTCGCCAGCTCTCGTGTCGCCGACGGGCGAGGGGGTGGTCGCGGCGCGATAGACTCGCCGAAACCCTGACACCGGCGCCAGGCGCAGCATCCGCATCCCGACGCCGCGCCCGAAGCCTCGTACGCCGTACCGCACGAAGCCAAGGAACATCATGACCCGTATCTCCGAATCAGGACTCTCCGTCGCCATCGTCGGCGCCACCGGCCAGGTGGGCACCGTGATGCGTGAGATTCTCGCGGAGCGTTCGTTCCCGATCCGCGAGCTGCGCCTGTTCTCGTCGGCGCGGTCGGCGGGGACGGCGATCGAGTTCGGCGGGCAGACGGTGATCGTGGAGGACGTCGAGGCGGCCGACCCGTCGGGCATCGACATCGCCCTGTTCTCCGCCGGTGCCACGGCCAGCCGCGCCTACGCGCCGCGCTTCGCCGCGGCCGGTGCCGTGGTCGTCGACAACTCCAGCGCCTGGCGCATGGATCCCGAGGTGCCGCTGGTCGTCAGCGAGGTCAACCCGCACGCCATCGATGACCGCCCCAAGGGCATCATCGCGAACCCGAACTGCACCACGATGGCCGCGATGCCCGTGCTGAAGGTCCTCGACGCCGAGGCCGGACTCGAGCGGCTGATCGTGTCGACCTACCAGGCGGTCTCCGGTTCCGGACTCGCCGGCGCGCAGGAGCTGCTCGGACAGGTCGAGGGCGTGCTCGCGCAGGGCGACACGCTCCGCCTCGTGCACGACGGCTCCGCGGTCGACTTCCCCGAGCCCGAGAAGTACGTCGCCCCGATCGCCTTCGACGTGATCCCGCTCGCGGGCAACCTCGTCGACGATGGCGACAACGAGACCGACGAGGAGAAGAAGCTCCGCAATGAGAGCCGGAAGATCCTCGAGCTGCCCGACCTCCGTGTCGCCGGCACGTGCGTCCGGGTGCCGGTGTTCACCGGCCACTCCCTCTCCATCCACGCCGAGTTCGCGCAGGACCTGACGCCCGAGCGCGCACGTGAGGTGCTGAGCGCGGCGCCCGGCGTCGTGCTGGACGAGGTGCCGACCCCGCTGCAGGCCGCAGGGAAGGACCCGAGTTTCGTGGGCCGCATCCGAGCCGACCAGTCGGCTCCGGAGGGCAAGGGGCTCGTGCTGTTCATCAGCAACGACAACCTGCGCAAGGGGGCGGCGCTGAACGCGGTGCAGATCGCCGAGGTGCTCGCGGAGCGCCTGGCCCCGGTGTCCTGACCGCCGTATGGTCGGCGGGGTCCTGCCCGCGAACTAGACTGTTCGGGTGACTGAAAACGTCGATGTCGTCCTGATCGGCGGTGGCATCATGAGCGCCACCCTGGGTACCCTGCTGCACGAGCTGCAGCCGGATTGGAAGATCGTCGCCTTCGAGCGGCTGTCGGACGTGGCGCAGGAGAGTTCGAACCCCTGGAACAACGCCGGGACCGGGCACGCTGCGCTGTGCGAGCTGAACTACATGCCGCAGCAGGGCGATGCGCCGCTCGACCCCGCGAAGGCGATCTCGATCAACGAGCAGTTCCAGCAGAGCCGCCAGTTCTGGTCGTCGCTCGTCGAGAAGGGTGTCCTGGACGAGCCGTCGACGTTCATCAATGCGACCCCGCACATGACGTTCGTGCGCGGAGAGAAGGATGTCGCGTATCTCAAGAAGCGCTACGAGGTGCTCAAGGAGCAGCCGCTGTTCGCCGGCATCGAGTACAGCGAGGATTCGCGCGTCATCAACCAGTGGGCGCCGCTGCTCATGCAGAAGCGTCGCAAGGGGGAGCCGTTCGCGGCGACCCGGGTGCCCGCCGGGACCGACGTCGATTTCGGTGCGCTGACCCATCAGCTCTTCGACCACCTCCGCTCGTCGGGCGTCTCGGTGCGCACGAATCACGAGGTCAAGTCGCTCAAGCGTCAGAAGGACGGCACCTGGCTGATCAAGTACCGCACGACGGTCGGTCGCACGCCGAACGAGATCAAGGCGAAGTTCGTGTTCGTCGGCGCCGGCGGCTGGGCGCTGAAGCTCCTGCAGAATTCTGGCATCCCCGAGATCAAGGGCTACGGCGTCTTCCCGATCGGGGGCCAGTTCCTCAAGACCACGAACCCGAAGATCGTCGCGCAGCACAAGGCGAAGGTCTATTCGCAGGCGTCCGTCGGCGCGCCGCCCATGTCGGTCCCGCACCTCGACACACGTGTCGTCGACGGCGAGGCCTCGCTCATGTTCGGCCCGTTCGCGACCTTCAGCCCCAAGTTCCTGAAGAACGGTTCGATGCTCGACATCGTCACGCAGGTGCGCACGCACAACCTGTGGCCGATGCTGCGCGTGGCGTTCGCGAACCCCGACCTCATCACGTACCTCATCAGCGAGCTGATGAAGAACCACCGCAAGAAGGTCGACAGCCTCCGCACCTTCATGCCCACGGCGAAGGACGAGGATTGGACGCTCATCGACGCCGGTCAGCGGGCGCAGGTCATGAAGAAGGATCCGAAGAAGGGCGGGGTGCTGCAGTTCGGCACCGAGGTCGTCGCTGCCGGTGACGGCTCGATCGCCGGCCTCCTGGGTGCGTCGCCCGGCGCCTCGACGGCGGTCCCGATCATGCTCGACCTGCTGAAGAAGTGCTTCCCCGGCGAGTACCCGGGCTGGGAGTCGCAGCTGCGCGAGCTCATCCCCACCTTCGGCCGGAAGCTCAACGGTGACGCGGAGCTCGCGGAGGAGTCCACCAACGCCACCGCGGCCGTCCTCGGCATCAACGCCTGACACCGGACCGTGGCGAAGCTCTACTTCCGCTACGGCGCGATGAACTCGGGCAAGTCGACCGCCCTGCTGCAGGCCGCCTACAACTACGAGGAGCGCGGTCAGCACGTGCTGCTCGCCAAGCCGGCGATAGACACCAAGGGAGCGGGAGAGATCGAGAGTCGGCTCGGCGTCACGCGCCCCGTCGACTTCCTCATCGGCCCCGATGATGACGCGCGGGGCCTCTTCGCCGTGCACCGGCAGCGCATGCGGCGGTCGACGGAGGAGGAGCTGATCCCGACGGGTCCGGTCGACGTCGCCTGTCTCCTCGTCGATGAGGCCCAGTTCCTGACGCCCACGCAGATCGACGATCTCTTCCGGATCGCTGTGGAGGACGGGATCCCGGTGATGGCGTACGGCATCCGCAACGACTTCCGCACGCACGCGTTCCCGGGCTCGGCCCGCCTCCTCGCGATCGCGCACTCGCTGGAGGAGCTCAAGACGATCTGCCGGTGCGGGCGCAAGGCGGTGTTCAACGGCCGCGTGGTCGGTGGCCGCTTCGTGTTCGACGGCGACCAGGTGGCCATCGATGAGGGCGCCGACGGTTCCGCCTCGCCCGAGCTCACGACCTACGAGTCGCTGTGCGGCACCTGCTATCTCGAGGAGTCCGGCGGCCGTCTCGGCTGACCCCCCCGTCGACCCACCCCCTTCCGGTCGACCCACCCCTGTGCGTGCGCGCGAAAGCGGCCGGGACGCACGAGAAGGGGTGGGTCGGTATGCAGGGCTGCCGCATTGCGTGGTCTGACCACACACGCTACTCTGTGGTCAGACCACAGGAGGCGAGATGACGGAGCAGCCGGCGCGCGCATGGCGGGTCGTGCTCGAGCACATCGAGCGCGACCTGCTGGACGGGCGACTCGGACCGGGCGATCGCCTGCCGTCCGAGCGTGACCTCGCGAGCGATCTCGGCGTCGGCCGATCGAGCGTACGGGAGGCGTTCCGGGTTCTCGAAGTGCTCGGCCTCATCCGCACCGCGACCGGCTCCGGCCCCCAGTCGGGCGCGATCGTCATCGCCACGCCCACCGGCGGGATGTCGGCGCTCCTGCGGCTGCAGGTCGCCGCCCAGGGCTTCCCGCTGGACGACGTCGTGCGTACGCGACTGGTACTCGAAGATGCGGTCGTCGAGGCGATGGCGGCGGCCGAGCAGCGCGACACGACCCGCGCACACGAGCTGCTGGCCGCGATGGACGTCGCAGGCCTCTCGCCGGGGGAGTTCCTCGCCCTCGATGCCCAACTGCATCTCTCGCTCGCCGAAGGCAGCGGCAACACCGTCATCGCCGCGATGATGGCGGGGCTCCGCTCGGCCATCGAGTCCTATGTGCTCGCCGGCGCCGCGACGGTGGACGACTGGGACCGCATGGCCGACCGCCTGCGGGCCGAGCATCGCGCCCTTGTCGCGGCGATCGACGAGGGTGACGCCACGGCTGCCCGTCGGCTCGTCCGTGCGCACATCACCGGCTACTACACCGCCGCGGGCCTCACCCGCGCCATCCCCCCGCAGAACTGAGAGGCAGACAATGGTCCAGCGCCAGCTCCCCAATCCCGCCGAGCTGTTGGAGCTCATGAAGTTCAAGAAGCCGGAGCTCGACGGTCGCAAGCGCCGCCTCGATGCCGCGCTCACGATCGACGACCTCCGCACCATCGCGAAGCGTCGGACCCCGAAGGCCGCCTTCGACTACACCGACGGCGCCGCGGAGGGGGAGCTGTCGCTGAGCCGGGCCCGCCAGGCGTTCCAGGACGTCGAGTTCCACCCGGGGATCCTCAAGCCGGCCCCGGACGTGGACACGGCCGTCGACATCCTCGGCGGTCCCTCGGCGTTGCCGTTCGGCATCGCGCCGACCGGCTTCACCCGCCTCATGCAGACCGAGGGGGAGATCGCCGGCGCCGGGGCCGCCGCCGCGGCGGGCATCCCCTTCACGCTGTCCACGCTCGGCACCACCTCGATCGAGGACGTCAAGGCGGCGACGGTCCGCGAGCCGCAGGGGCCTGTTCCTGGGCGCAACTGGTTCCAGCTCTACGTCATGCGCGACCGGGAGATCTCGTACGAGCTCGCCCGCCGCGCGGCCGCCGCCGGGTTCGACACGCTGCAGTTCACCGTCGACACGCCCGTCGCCGGCGCCCGCCTGCGCGACAAGCGCAACGGCTTCAGCATCCCGCCGCAGCTCACCCTCGGCACGATCATCAACGCGATCCCGCGGCCCTGGTGGTGGTTCGACTTCCTCACCACGCCGAAGCTGGAGTTCGCGTCGCTGAGCTCGACCGGAGGCACGGTCGGCGAGCTGCTGGACGCGGCGATGGACCCGACGATCAGCTACGACGACCTCGCCGTCATCCGCGACATCTGGCCCGGCAAGATCGTCATCAAGGGCGTGCAGAACGTCGAGGACTCGGTCCGGCTGCGGGACGCCGGCGTCGACGGCATCGTCCTGTCGAACCACGGCGGCCGTCAGCTGGACCGCGCCCCGATCCCGTTCCACCTGCTCCCCGAGGTGCGCCGTGCGGTCGGCGACGACTTCACGGTCATGATCGACACCGGCATCATGAACGGTGCCGACATCGTGGCGTCCGTCGCGCTCGGTGCGGACTTCACGCTGATCGGCCGCGCCTATCTCTACGGGCTGATGGCCGGCGGACGTCAGGGGGTCGACCGCACCATCGCGATCCTGCGCAGCGAGATCGAGCGGACGATGCGACTGCTGGGCGTGGCATCGCTCGCGGAGCTCGAGCCGGCGCACGTGACCCAGCTCACGCGCCTCGTCCCGGTCTCCCGCGCCGTCGGCGTCGAGGTCCACTGACACTCCACCCGCACGACCTGGTCACGCCTGCACGACCGATTCAACTCTCCCGTCGTGCAGGCGTGCGGTGCTCGTATAGGCGTGCAGGTCAGACCCGGGCGGAGAGGGTCGGCAGGAGCTCGCGCAGCCGCGCCGCCGTGTCCTCCCAGCCCTCGACGGCCACTGAGGGCACACCGAGTGCGAGGACGGGATAGTCGTTGCCGCCCTCGTCCAGACGGTCGCCGTAGAAGAGCATCGCGCTCAGATCGATTCCGGTGTGGGCGGCGAGCTGGCGCATGCCGAAGGCCTTGTCGATACCGGCGCGGGTGATGTCGATGGAGGTGGAACCGCCGGAGCGCACCTCGAGCCCGGGCAGGCGGGCGGCGACCGCGTCCCGCAGCGCCGCGCGCTTCTCCCCAGACGGGTCCCACGCGTGCTTCGCGTCGCGCGGTGCCTGCTGGCCGAGCGCGGAGAAGGTGATCTGCGAGCCGCGGTCCTCGAGGATCTCGCCCCAGGGCTCCGCCTCCCAGAGCCCGAGACGCTCGGCCTCCTCCCGCAGGGCGGTGAGGGCGGCGGACTTCTCGTCCGTGCTCAGGTCGTGCGCGTAGACGGCGACGAAGTCGGTGCCGTCGTGACGCAGGTAGCGGGTGCCGCAGGTGGGGAGCAGGTGCAGGCGGGCGAGCGCCTCCGGGTCGGCATCGGCGAGCTGGGCGATGACCTGTGAGCGGAACTGCGCCTCGTTGCCCCCGGAGATGATCGCGACGTCCACCGCGCGCAGCAGCGCACTGAGCAGCGCGGCGATCTGCGGGTCGATCGTGCCCTTGGACGGTGCGAGGGTGTCATCGAGGTCGAAGGCGACGAGAGAGGGCGATGTCATGATGCCTCCACCCTAGGCGTTCCCGCCCGGGAGGAGGGTGTGGTGGCGAGCAGGGTGCAGAATATCGCCAGGATGACTCCGAGGGTCGCGCCGGTCGAGTTGGCGAGGACGTCGCCGACGGTGGCGGCGCGATGCGGCAGCGCCACGTACTGTGCGGTCTCGATCGCGACCGAGACCGCGGGACCGACGAACAGCGACAGCGGCCACGCCCGGCGGGGGACGAGCAGGAAGGCGAGGACGCCCACCGGCACGAAGACCGCGATGTTCGCGAGGACCTCGAGTCGGGTGAAGTCGAGGCTCGTCCAGCCGAGGCGCTGGATCCCGGCGAGGACGATGTCCAACAGGCGGGGCATGGTCTGCTCCACGCGGGCGGGTGTGAGCGTGAGCAGCGCGATGGCGAGCAGGAAGGGAAGCCCGAGGGTGAGGGCCCAGATGCGCGTCGAGCGGCGCGGCGGTGGCAGGAGCCTCCCCATGCGTTCCCCTCTCGCACGACATCCTGATACGGAGAAGGCCGCCCCTGCGGGCGGCCTTCTCGTGTCACTGGTCGGGGTGACAGGATTTGAACCTGCGACCTCTTCGTCCCGAACGAAGCGCGCTACCAAGCTGCGCCACACCCCGTTTTTGCAACCCTCCGAGTCTACAGCGAAATGTCCTCAGCGCCGAATCGGCGGTTCGCATCCGCGTGGCGGGCCGGCGCCGCGGATCAGCCGCGCGCGGTCAGGGTGAGCAGCGTCGCCTCCGGGCGGCAGGCGAAACGCACGGGGGCGTAGATCGAGTGACCGCAGCCGGCGCTGACGTTGAGGGGCACCGAGCGGCCGCCGTGCGTCCAGGTGCTGAGCCCCTTGGCCTGCTTCAGCGGGATGTCGCAGTTGGCGACGATGGCGCCGAACCCGGGGAGGCAGACCTGACCGCCGTGCGTGTGCCCGCCGAGGATGGCGTCCGCGCCCAGATCGACGAAGCCGTTGAGCACGCGCTGATACGGGGCGTGCGTCACTCCGAGCACGGGCGTCGCGTCCGTGCGCGGCCCGAGCGCGTCGAGCGCCGCAGGCAGCACGTCGAGACGCTCCCAGTCGCGGTGCGCGTCGTCGACGCCGAACAGGTCGACGGTGGCGCCACGGACCGTCAGGCGTGCGGCCGCGTTGTTGAGGTCGGACCACCCGAGCTCGTCCGTGAAGTACCGATCCATCGCCGCGGTGTCGAGCAGCGTGGGCTCCCGGTGCTTCTGGGACGGGCCGGCGAAGTAGCGGAGCGGGTTGCGGGGGGAGGGACCGTTCACATCGTTGGAGCCGTGCACGAAGACCCCGGGGACACCCGCGAAGGGCGCGAACGCGCGACGGACGCCCTGCAGGCCCTGCTCGTGCCCGAGGTTGTCTCCGGTGTTCACGATGAGGTCGGGCTTCAACTCGGCGAGCGACGCGAGCCAGTCCTGCTTCCGGTGCTGCCAGGGCGCCATGTGGGCGTCGGAGAGGTGCAGCACGCGCAGGGGAGCCGCTCCGGCCGGGAGCGCCGGCGCAGAGACCTCCCGCACCGTGAACAGATAACGCTCGATGCCGATGCCCCAGACGGCGGCGGCCGCACCGACGGCCCCCACCGCGCCGAGCGCGATGAGGGCCGGGTGCGCCGCTCGTGACGTGCCTACTTGCACGACACTCTGACCGGCGTGGACTTCGTGGCGGCCGAGTTCGCGGCGGGGGTCGTCGCGGTCACGGTCGCCCCTTCCGCGTTGCAGGATCCTTCGCGTTCGACGGTCGTGAAGCCGGCCGCGACGAGGGCGGCATTCGCCTCCGTCGGGCTCTGACCTGTGACGTCGGGAACGGTCGCGCCGTTGCCGTTGCTGGGAGAGATCGTGATCGTCGCCCCGGCGGTCGCCTGACCCGACGGGTCCTGCTGGACGACGATGTTCGTCGCCTTGTCGCTGTCCACCGGGTCGCCCACCGAGACGGTGAAGCCGGCACGCTGCAGGGTCTCGGTCGCCTCCTCGACGGTCTGTCCGACCACGTCCGGCACGTCGACGCGCACCTGACGGATGAGGTTGTTGTCCGGTTCCGGGAAGCGGTCTCCGCCGTAGGCCTGGTTCGCGGCGTGCTGCGCGGCGCGCGCCAGCGGGTACCGCACCTCGTTGAGGAGATGGCTGCCCGTCCACACGTTGAAGACGTTGTCGTGGTTGCCGTTCGAGCGGCCGGCCCAGACCGCGGTCGCGACCTTGGTGCTCGACTCGATCATCATGGTGGACCACAGGTCGTGAGTTCCGGTCTTGCCGATCAGCGGCGTACCGTCGAACGGGTTCGCCCGGGCACCGGTGCCGCCGCTCGTCATCACGCCCTGCAGGGCGTATGCCGCGGTCGCCGCGACCTCCTTCGAGAGGACCCCCTCGGTGCAGGAGGCCTTGGGAAGCGGGCGCTCCTTGCCCTCCGCGTCGATCACCTTGTCGATCGCGCGCGGCGTGCAGTACGTGCCGCCGCTGGCGACCGTCGCGTAGGCGTTGGCCATCGCGATGGGGGAGATGTTCTTCGGGCCGAGGACGTCGTAGGGGACGTTCTCCTCCGTGACCTTCTTGCCGCTGGCCAGCGTGACGCCCATCTTGTCGGCGACCTTGTTGATGTCGCAGACGTCGAGCTTGGAGGCCATCGCGAAGTAGCCGCTGTTGAGCGACTGCGCGGTGAAGGTCATCGGGGTGCCGGGGTAACCGCGGCTGCGGCCGAAGTTGCCGATCTTCGCCGTGTCCGTCGTCTGCGGGCTGCCGCAGACCGGGATCTGCAGGTTGGTTCGCACGGTGCCGTTCAGGTTCTCCCGCACGGAGTGGCCCTTCTCGAGCCAGTCGATGAGGGTGAACAGCTTGTACGTCGACCCGACCTGGAAGCCGCCGGAGTTGCCGTACTTCTGGTCGCCGGCGAAGACGAGCGACGAGTACTGCTGGTCGGTGGTCGGGGTCTCCGAGAACTTCGTGTTCTGCGTGATGGAGAGGATGCGGCCGGTGCCGACCTCGATCGAGACGCCGGCGGCGCCGAAGTACTTGTTGTCGAAGTTCGCCGGGACAACGTTGGCCATCTCCTCGGCCGCCGGGTCCTGCACGCGGAAGTCGAGGGTCGTGTAGATCTTCAGGCCACCGCGGCGGAGCAGGTCACGACGCTCCTGGATGTCCGCGCCGAACGCCTCGTCGTTCTCGACGATCGACTTCACGTACTGGCAGAAGTAGGCGTTGCGGCCGGCCGCTGCGCACCCCTGCGTGGGGACCTTGATGGCGGGCTCGATCGCCGCGGCCTTCGCCTCGTCGTGCTGCGCCTGCGTGATCTTGCCGTCCTTGAGCATGCGGCCGAGCACGTAGTCGCGGCGGTCCTTGGCATCCTTGTAGCCGTCTTCTGCGGAGTTGTGCGCGACGCCGTCGTCGGTCGTGTAGGTGCCGCCGGGCTTGTCGATGCGGTACGTGTTCGGGTTCTGCACGATGCCGGCGAGCGTCGCCGCCTGCCCGACGGTGAGGTTGGCCGCGGTCGTGGAGAAGTAGTAGCGCGAGGCCGCTTCGATGCCGTAGACCGTGCCGCCGAAGTTCGCGATGTTGAGGTACCCGAGGAGGATGTCGTTCTTGGAGTAGTCCTTCTCAATCTGGATGGCGTAGCGCATCTCCTGGAGCTTGCGCTCGATGCCGTCGACGCCGGAGGCGTTGGTCGCGTCCTGCCAGCACTGCTGCAGCTCTTCCGCGTAGGTCTCGGACGCGGTGCTGACGTTCTGCTCGCACTGCTGGATGCGCACGTTCTTCACGAACTGCTGGCTGATCGTCGAGGCGCCGCGGCTGGAGGTGCCGCGCACGTTGTCGACGAGGGCCTTCACGGTCGCGCCGAGGTTGACGCCGCCGTGGGTGTAGAAGTTCTTGTCCTCACTGGAGAGGATCGCGTCGTAGAGGACCGGGGACACCTGCTCGTAGGTGACCGGGACGCGGTTCTGCTCGTAGAACGACGCCAGCACGACGGGCTTGCCCTCGGGGTTGGTCGCGTAGATCGTCGACTGCTCCATGGGGGTGTCGACCTTGAGGACCTCGGGCAGCTCATCGAAGATGGTCAGCGCCGTCGAGCCGGCGACGCCGGTCATCGCGAGGACGGGGGTGACGCTGGCGGTGACCAGCAGACCGGCGATGGCGCTCAATCCGACGAGCCCGACGAGACCGCCGAGCACGCCCTTCACCGTGCGGTTCTTTTGGGGCATACGCTTGATCGTAGGGGAGTTCCCTGAATACCCGCTTTGACGAGCGCGGCCCGGTCTGCCCTGGACGCGCCCTGATCGACAGGAGTGCCATGACCACGTGGGAGTACCTCACCACGCCGCTGCTGATCCACAACACCGCGGCCATCCTCAACAACTGGGGCAAGCAGGGCTGGGAGCTCGTCCAGGTGGTGCAGGGCCCCGAAGGCGGTCTGGTCGCCTACTTCAAGCGCCCTGTGACGACGGACGGCTCGGCCAACGCCGGTCTCGCCGCCGCCGCCGAAGCCTCCCGCCAGTTCGAAGGGGGCCAGGCATGAGCGTCGCCGCCCGACTCTCCGAGCTCGGTATCGAGCTTCCCGCCGTCGCCGCTCCGGTCGCCGCCTACGTTCCGGCCGTCGTGCACGGCGGACTCGTCTACACGTCGGGCCAGCTCCCGTTCGTCGACGGGGCCCTCCCCGCGACCGGCAAGGTCGGTGCGGAGGTCTCTGCCGAGGAGGCCAAGGCCTACGCCCGGACCTGCGCCCTGAACGCGCTCGCCGCCGCGGCGGACGTCGTGGGCGGTGTCGACCGCATCGCCGGCGTCGTCCGGGTCGGCGGGTTCGTCGGCTCCGCGGAGGGCTTCACCGGACAGCCCGCCGTCATCAACGGCGCGAGCGAGGTGCTCGGCGAGATCTTCGGCGAGGAGGGCCGGCACGCGCGCGCCGCCGTCGGCGTCGCGGAGCTCCCGCTCGGCAGCCCGGTCGAGGTCGAGGTCACCTTCCGCCTCGCGTAGTTCCCACCCGGGTCGCCGATACCCCGCACAATCGCCGAGACCCCCTGCTGCGGACATCCGCAGCAGGGGGTCTCGACGTGAACCCGGGGGCTCGGGTTACTTGACCTGGGCGGAGATGATGCTCATCACCGCGGTGTCGGCGAGCGTGGTCGTGTCGCCCACCTCGCGGCCCTCGGCGACGTCGCGCAGCAGGCGGCGCATGATCTTGCCGGAGCGGGTCTTCGGCAGCTCGCCCACGATGTACACGTCGCGAGGACGCGCGATCGCGCCGATCTGCTCGCCCACCCAGAGTCGCAGCTGCTGGGCGAGGCCCGCGGGATCGTGAGCGGAGAGGTAGCTCTCCTTGATGATGACGAACGCCACGACCGCCTGACCGGTCGTCTCGTCCGAGGCGCCGACGACGGCGGCTTCCGCCGTGGCCTCGTGCGCGACGAGGGAGGATTCGATCTCCGCGGTCGACAGCCGGTGGCCGGAGACGTTCATCACGTCGTCGACCCGGCCGAGCAGCCACAGGTCGCCGTCCTCGTCGAGGCGGGCCCCGTCGCCGGCGAAGTAGTAGCCCTGCTTCTCGAACTTCTCCCAGTACGTCTCACGGAAACGCTCCGGGTCGCCCCAGATTCCGCGCAGCATGCTCGGCCACGGTTCGGTGATCACGAGGAGGCCGCCGTTGCCGTTGCCGACCTCGACGCCCTGCTCGTCGACGACGTCGATCGAGATGCCGGGCAGCGGGACCTGCGCCGAGCCGGGCTTCGTCGCGGTGATGCCGGGGAGCGCCGATACCATGATCGCGCCCGTCTCGGTCTGCCACCAGGTGTCGACGATCGGGGTCTTGCCGGCGCCGATCACCTCGCGGTACCACATCCAGGCCTCCGGGTTGATGGGCTCGCCCACCGATCCGAGCACCCGCAGCGACGACAGGTCGAACTTCTGCGGGACGCTCCGGCCGATCTTCATGAAGGAGCGGATCGCGGTCGGGGCCGTGTAGAAGATCGAGACCTTGTACTTCTCGATGAGCTCCCACCAGCGGCCGGGGTGCGGAGTGTCGGGGGTGCCCTCGTACAGCACCTGGGTGGCGCCGTTCGCCAGCGGTCCGTAGGTGACGTAGCTGTGCCCGGTGATCCAGCCGATGTCGGCGGTGCACCAGTAGACGTCGGTCTCCGGCTTCAGGTCGAAGACGTTCTTGTGCGAGTAGGCCGCCTGCGTGAGGTAGCCGCCCGACGTGTGCAGGATGCCCTTCGGCTTCCCGGTGGTACCCGAGGTGTAGAGGATGAAGAGGGGGTTCTCGGCGGGGAACGCCTGGGCGGTGTGGTCGGAGGATGCCGCGGGGACGACGTCGTGCCACCAGAGATCGCGGCCCTCCGTCCACTCGACCTCGTTCTCGCCGCGCTTGACGACGAGCACGTGCTCGACCGTCTGCTGCTCGCCGTCGCCGCGGTCGGCCAGCGCCTGGTCGACGGCGGGCTTCAGCGCGGAGACACGGCCCTTGCGGTACCCGCCGTCCGCCGTGATGACGAGCTTGGCGCCGGCGTCGTCGATCCGCGAGCGCAGGCTGTCGGCGCTGAAGCCGCCGAAGACGACCGAGTGGATGGCGCCGACGCGCGCGACGGCGAGCATCGCGGCGATCGCCTCCGGGATCATGGGCAGATAGATCGCCACGCGGTCGCCCTGGCCGATGCCGAGCTCCTCGAGCACATTGGCGACGCGCTTGACCTCATCGGTCAGCTCGGCGTACGTGATGCGGCGGCTGTCGCCGGGCTCACCCTCCCAGTAGAGGGCCACGCGGTCACCGTGACCGGCTTCGACGTGACGGTCGAGGCAGTTGTACGCCACGTTGAGCTCACCGTCGTCGAACCACTTGGCGAACGGCGGGTTGCTCCAGTCGAGGACGCGAGTGAAGGGCTTGTGCCAGTGCACGAGCTCGCGCGACTGGTCGGCCCAGAACCCCTCGCGGTCGGCGGCCGCGCGTTCGTAGAGCTCCGGTGAGGCGACGGTCTGGGCGGCGAACTCCTCCGACGGCGCGAAGCGCCGGGTTTCGTCGAGAAGGTGATCGATCTGGCTGCTCATCGGCAGGCGCTCCTTTGCGGCATTCGGGTCGTGCAGGCACGGCCGCAGGGGGAGGGCGACCATGTCAGGGCGAATCTATCCGCGGGTCCGAGCGGCCGAATACTGCCGAAAGTCGGTACCCGACCGGGTTTTGTCAGGACGGTCGCCTTGCGTACACTCGACGACAGCCGAATCTCATTCCGGCCTTGGCGAGCCCGATTCCCCCGGATCGAGAGCTGCCGTGGGCGGCACCTCATTCCCCCCGTGAGGTGCCGCCCTTTCTCATGGGAGCGCTCCCCGTCGGGCTGCCCCTCGACGGTCCGTCGTCCTGCACCGGCGTCCCTGTGCACGCCTTGTTCACAGCCGTCGGCCGGTGCCCTGAGCCCGCAGTCGTTAGAGCCGATCCGCCGCCTAGCGTCGCCGTATGCCCGATCGATTCGTCATCCAGCCCCGGCCTTCCGGCTCCGAGGACGCCGCCGCGTCGCCGCAGGCGGCCCTCGGCGGCGAGCCGGTGTTCGCGCCGCTCGCGGCGTTCCTCGACGACGAGGTGACCGACATGTTCGTCAACGGGGCCGACACCCTCTTCGTCGACCGCGGGCGCGGCGCGGAGCGCGTGCCCACCTGGCGGAGCACGGAACGCGAGGTGCGCGAGCTCGCCGTCGCCCTCGTGGCGCTCGGCGGACGCCACCTCGACGATCAGACGCCGTGCGTGGACGTGCGGCTCGGCTCCGGTGCCCGCGTCCATGCAGTCCTCGCGCCGGTGGCGGCCCGCGGCACGTCGCTGTCGATCCGGATCCCGCGGGTGCACGCGGCCGACCTCGACGCGCTCGCGGCACGGGGCACGTTCGATGCGCGGCAGCAGCAGTGGCTCGCCGGTCTGGTGCACTCTCGGGCCAACGTCCTCCTCACCGGTGGCACGGGCAGCGGCAAGACGACGTTGCTGTCGGCGCTGTTGACCGCGGTGCCGCACGACGAGCGCATCGTGACCATCGAGGACGTGGCGGAGCTGCGACCCCGGCATCCGCATCACGTGGCGCTGGAGGCGCGACAGCCGAATCTCGAAGGAGCGGGCGGGATCGACCTCGCCCGCTTGGTCCGGGAGTCGCTGCGCATGCGGCCCGACCGCCTCGTCGTCGGCGAGTGCCGAGGCGAGGAGGTGCGCGAGCTGCTCACGGCCCTCAACACCGGCCATGACGGCGGGGCCGGGACCCTCCACGCCAACGACCTGCCGGACGTTCCGGCGCGGTTGGAGGCGCTGGGCGCGCTGGCCGGCATGGACGCCGTCGCCCTCGCGCGCCAGGCCGTGAGCGCGTTCTCGGTTGTTCTGCATCTCGACCGCGGCCCCGACGGCATCCGGCGCATCCGTCGCGCCGGCCGTTTCCGGATGGCGGAGGATCGCCTGTCGATCGAGGAGGTGCAGCCGTGGTGAGGTTCTTCGCCAGAGACTCGACGCCGCGGGTGTCCGACATCGCGGACTCCGTCCAGACCCTCGCGGTCCTGCTGCAGGCCGGAGCCGTCCCTCTCGTGGCCTGGCGTCATCTCGCGAGCACGGGGGACGAGGTCGCGGCGGCGGTGCTCACGCGCACGGACGACGGCCTGCCCCTGGTCGCGGCGATCGAGGCGCAGGGCGGCATGTGGGTCGAACTGGCGGCAGCCTGGGAGATCGCCGCCACCGTCGGCGCGCCCCTCGCCGACGTGCTCCGCACGATCGCGGAGGCCCTGCGGGATGCGGCGTCCGCCGCAGACGATGTGCGGGTCGCCCTCGCGGAGCCTGCCGGCACCGCGCGGCTTCTCCTCTGGATGCCGTTGGTCGGGCTGCTGCTGGGCTTCGCTCTGGGGTTCGACACGCTCGGTGTGATGGTGGCGAACCCGATCGGTACGGCCTGCGTCCTCGCCGGTCTCCTGCTGGTCGTCGCCGCCCGGATGTGGACGCGGCGCCTGCTGCGGCGCGCGGGTCCGGAGCCGGGCACACCGGGGATGGCGGCGGAACTGGTGGCCGTGGCCCTCGCCGGTGGCGCCCCGATCGACCGGGCCGTGCGCCTCGCGGCCGAGACCCGCGTGGTCGATCCGCTCGGGAAGGAGCGCGTGGGGGAGGTGCTCGAGTTGTCCCGCGCGGCCGGCGTCCCGGCCATCGAGCTCCTCCGGGCCGCGGCGGCCCAGGACCGACATCGAGCCCGCGTGGCGGGACGTCTCCGCGCCGCGCGGCTGTCCACCCGTCTGCTTCTGCCGCTGGGCATCTGCACTCTGCCCGCCTTCCTCCTCCTCGGCGTCGCGCCGCTCCTCCTGAGCGTCCTCGTCACGACGCCCCTGCCGACCTGACCGCCATCACAGAGAGAAAGAGGTACGAACATGAACCCCACCCTGCCCACCCTGCCCACCCTGACTCGCCGCCGGGCGCATGCCCTCTTCGGGGACGACACCGGTGCAGCCACGGCGGAGTATGCGATCACCACGATGGCGGCCGTCGCCTTCGCCGGGCTGCTGGTGGCCATCATGCGCTCGGACGAGGTGCGCGGCATCCTCACCGACCTCGTCCGTCGGGCGTTGACGGTGTCATGACGCGGCATCGAGGAGCCCCCTCGCGCCGGCCGACGAGAGGCCGGGCGCTGCACGGTGACCAGGGAGCCGTCGCGGCCGAGTTGGCGCTCGCGCTGCCCGCGGTCGTGCTCGTCCTGCTGCTCGGCGCCGGGGGGCTCGCCGCTGCCGCCCGGCAGGTCGCGCTGCAGGATGCGGTCGCCGACACCGCCCGCCTGCTCGGCCGGGGCGAGGACACGGCCGTGGCGATGGGTGCCCTGCACCGGGCGGTTCCCGGCGCCCACGCCTCGTTCGCTCCCGCCGACGACCTCGTGTGTGCGACGGCGACGCTGCGAGTGTCGGTCGGCACCGTCATCAGCTTCCCGCTGCGTGCCTCGAGCTGCGCCCTGGACGGAGGACGCTGATGGCGGGATCCGCGCTTGCGGCCGGTGTCCTCGTGGTGAGCGCCACCCTGTCCCTCGGCCTCGCAGCGGTGGGCGGTGCGGCGGTCACCGCCCAGCGCGCGGCGGGCGCTGCCGATGCGGCCGCGCTCGCAGCCGCCGACGCCGCGACCGGCGCCGTGGCCGTGCGGGACGAGCCGTGCGTCGTGGCCGCCAGGGTCGCCGAGGCGAGCGGCACGGCCCTGACGGGCTGTTCGCTGGAAGGGGACGTGGCGACCGTGTCGGTGCAGGCGGCGTACGCTGGACTCGCTGCCGTCTCCCGAGCCCGCGCCGGGCCACCCGAAGAACCGTGACGGCGGCTCTACCCCTCGCCCGCTGGGAACGACCCCCGTACAGCGGTGTGTATGGTGTGCTTCGAAGAAAGGACGCCCCCTTGGCTGAAGGCAAGAAGCTCGTCATCGTCGAGTCCCCGACGAAGATGCGGTCTATTCAGGGATACCTCGGTGACGGTTACGAGGTGCTCAGCTCCGTCGGCCATATCCGCGACCTCGCCGACAAGAAGGACATCCCTGCCGAGGACAAGAAGGCGTACGGCAAGTACTCCATCGACATCGACAACGGCTTCGACCCCTACTACGTGGTGTCGGACCGGAAGACCAAGACGGTCGCCGAGCTCAAGCGCGCCCTGAAGAACGCCGACGAGCTCCTGCTCGCCACTGATGAAGACCGCGAGGGTGAGGCGATCGCCTGGCACCTGCTGGAGACGCTGAAGCCGAAGGTCCCGGTCAAGCGCATGGTCTTCCACGAGATCACCAAGGACGCGATCCAGGCGGCCGTCGGCAACACCCGTGAGCTCGACCACGCCCTGGTCGACGCGCAGGAGACCCGGCGCATCCTCGACCGTCTGTACGGGTGGGACGTGTCTCCCGTGCTCTGGTACAAGGTCAAGACGGGGATCTCCGCCGGTCGCGTGCAGTCCGCCGCGACCCGCCTCATCGTCGACCGCGAGCGCGAGCGCATGGCATTCGTGTCCGCCGAGTACTGGGACGTCGACGCCGACGCGGCCGCGACCGGCACCTCCTTCCGCATCCGGCTCGTGCGCGTGGACGGCGGGCAGCTCGCCCGCGGCGCGGACTTCGACGACTCCGGGAAGCTCAAGAAGGCCGTCGTCGTCCTCGACGAAGCCCAGGCGACCGCGCTGGCCGCGGCCGTCGACGCCGCCGGCTCCGGCACCGTCACCAAGGTCGAGGCCAAGCCCGGCACCCGCAGCCCGTACGCCCCTTTCACCACCTCCACCATGCAGCAGGAGGCCGGACGCAAGCTCTCGATGAGCGCGAAGCAGGCGATGAGCGTCGCCCAGCGCCTCTACGAGAAGGGGTACATCACCTATATGCGTACCGACTCCACGGCCCTGAGCACCCAGGCGGTGCAGGCGGCCCGGAGCCAGGCGGTCGCGCTGTACGGAGACAAGGCGGTCCCGCTCAAGCCGCGCGTCTACAAGTCGAAGAGCAAGAACGCCCAGGAGGCGCACGAGGCGATCCGCCCGTCGGGGGAGAACTTCCGCACTCCGTCCTCGCTCTCCGGTGAGCTCGACCGCGAGGAGCAGCGGCTGTACGACCTGATCTGGAAGCGCACCGTCGCCAGCCAGATGTCGGACGCCAAGTACGAGACCACGACCGTCACCATCGCGGTCGAGGCGGACGGCCGGACGGCCGAGTTCACCGCCTCCGGCACCGTCTACACCTTTAAGGGCTTCCTGGAGGCGTACGAGGAGGGCCGCGACGAGAAGCGCAGCGACGCCGACGCCGCCGAGAACCAGTCGCTCCCCGCCGTCTCCGTCGGGGATGAGCTCGCCGTCTCCGCCGCGGAGGCGAAGGGGCATCGCACGACGCCGAAGCCGCGGTACACCGAGGCGTCGCTCGTGAAGGTGCTCGAGGAGAAGGGCATCGGCCGTCCCTCGACCTTCGCCACGATCCCGGAGACCATCCTCGACCGGGGGTACGCGGTCAAGCGCGGCCAGGCCCTCGTACCGACGTGGTTGGCGTTCAGCGTCGTGCGTCTGCTCGAGGAGCACTTCGCCGAGCTGGTCGACTACGACTTCACCGCGGCCCTGGAGGACGACCTCGACACCATCGCCCGCGGCGAGCAGAACCGTGTCGAGTGGCTGAAGTCGTTCTACTTCGGCTCCGACTCGCACGTGGGTCTGCGCCAGGTCGTCGACAACCTCGGCGAGATCGACGCGCGGGCGCTGAACTCGACGCGGATCACCGACACCGCGACCCTCCGCTTCGGCAAGTACGGCCCCTACCTCGAGGTCGCCGACCCGAAGGACCCGGAGGCCAAGCCGCGGATCGTCAACGTCCCGGAGGACCTCGCCCCCGACGAGCTCACCGCCGAGAAGGCCCAGGAGCTCATCGACGCGCCGGTCGCCGGCGATCGCGTCCTCGGGGTGAACCCGGAGAACGGCAAGGTCGTCGTCGTCAAGGACGGCCGCTTCGGTCCCTACGTGCAGGAGAACGATCCGGTGTCCGAGGACGCCGTCGTGGATGAGGCCACCGGCGAGGTCGTGGACCTTCGACAGGCTCAGGTGCCCAGCGCGAAGGGGAAGCGGGGGGCGAAGAAGGAAGCGGCGCCCAAGCCGCGCACCGCCTCGCTCTTCCGCTCGATGTCTGTCGACACGATCGATCTCGACACGGCGCTGCAGCTGCTGAGCCTGCCGCGCGTGGTCGGCGTCGACCCGGAGACGGGCGACGAGATCACGGCGCAGAACGGCCGCTTCGGTCCGTACCTGAAGAAGGGGGCGGACTCCCGGTCGCTGGAGAGCGAGTCGCAGATCTTCGACGTCACGCTCGAACAGGCGCTGGAGATCTACCAGCAGCCGAAGTACGGCGCCCGCCGGGCGTCGAGCGCGCTCGCCGAGTTCGATGCTGATCCGGTGAGCGGAAAGCCCATCCGCGTCCGCGACGGCCGCTTCGGCCCGTACGTCACCGACGGCGAGACCAACGTGACGATCCCGCGTGGCCAGACGCCCGACGACATCACCTTCGAGATCGCGGTGCAGATGCTGGCGGACAAGCGCGCCAAGGGCCCCGCCCCCAAGCGCGGTGCCGCGAAGAAGGCACCCGCGAAGAAGGCGCCGGCCAAGAAGGCGCCGGCCAAGAAGGCGCCCGCGAAGAAGGCCGCCACCGCGAAGAAGGCGACCACGACGTCGGCGGCCCGTTCGGCGGCGGCGAAGAAGGCCGCGGCGACCCGGGCGGCGAACGCGGCGGCGAAGGCCGCCGAGAAGGCGGACTCGTGACCGCAGGCCCCGGTCTCTGGATCACACTGGAGGGTGGGGACGGCTCGGGGAAGACGACCCAGTCCGATCTCCTCGCCACCTGGCTGGAGCAGAGCGGCCGCACGGTCGTGCGGACGCGCGAGCCGGGAGGGTCCGACGTCGGGCAGCTGATCCGCGACATCGTCCTCCACCACCGCGGGGACATCGCTCCGCGGGCCGAAGCGCTCCTGTACGCGGCCGATCGGGCGCACCACGTCGCCACGGTCGTGCGCCCGGCGCTCGCCCGCGGCGAGATCGTGCTGCAGGACCGCTACCTCGACTCGTCCGTGGCCTACCAGGGGGCGGGGCGCGTGCTCGACGCGGCCCAGATCCGGGACCTCTCCCTGTGGGCGGCGGAGGGGGCGCTGCCCGACCTGACGGTGCTCCTTGACCTCGATCCCGCCACCGCCCGCACGCGCCTCGACTCGGCCGACAAGCCGTTCGACCGGCTGGAGGCCGAGCAGGAGACGTTCCACGCGCGGGTGCGCGAGGCGTATCTCGACCTCGCGCGCGCCGAACCCGAGCGGTTCCTCGTCCTCGACGCCGCCGAGGCGCCGGCCCGCATCGCCGACCGCATCCGCGCCCGGGTGTCCGCCCTCCTCGACTGATCCTCCCCACCCGGGGCCTCCGTGCCCGTTGCGCACGAGGATCGAGGCGGTGGTGGCGTCGTCGGCGGTCCCGATTAGGCTGAGAGCATGCCCTCGACCCTCGCCGCACCGTTCCCGTGGGCCGACGTCTGGGGGCAGGAAGCCGCCGTCGAGACGCTGCGTGCCGCCTCGTCCGATCCCGCCGCGCTCTCCCACGCCTGGCTGATCACCGGCCCTCCCGGGTCCGGGCGCTCGACGCTCGCGTACGCGTTCGCGGCCGCGCTCATCGCCGAGGGGCCGGACGACGAGGCCACGATGCGCCAGGTCCTCGCCGGCACGCATCCCGATGTCACGGCGCTGCGCACCGACAAGGTGATCATCACCATCGCCGAGGCGCGCGCCCTCGTCGAGCGCTCGTACTTCGCCCCGTCCGCCGGGCGCTACCGGGTCATCGTCGTCGAGGACGCCGACCGGATGGTCGAGCGCACCTCGAACGTGCTGCTCAAGGCCCTCGAAGAGCCGCCGGAGCAGACGGTCTGGATCCTCTGCGCGCCCAGCGAGGCGGACCTCCTTCCCACCATCCGGTCCCGGGTGCGGTCGCTCCGTCTCCGCGAACCCGACGTGGCCGACGTGTCCCGCCTCATCAGTCTCCGGACGGGGGTGGACGAGGCGGTCGCCGAGCAGGCCGCCCGGCACGCCCAGCGCCACATCGGCATGGCGCAGCGTCTGGCGACGGACGACGCCGCCCGCCGACGCCGCGACGAGACCCTCCGCGCGGTGCTGGGAGTGCGCGGGGTCAACGACGCCGTCGAGGTCGCCGGGCGCATCATCCAGGCTGCGACGGAAGACGCCAAGGCGCTGACCGCCGAGCGGGACGCCGCAGAACGCGCCGCTCTGCTGCGCACCGTCGGCGTCGCCGAGGGGCAGGCGGTGCCCCCGGCCCTCCGCTCCCAGGTGTCCGCGCTGGAGGACGAGCAGAAGAAGCGGGCCACGCGGAGCCTCCGCGATGGCATCGACCGCGTCCTCACCGACCTGCAGTCGCTGTTCCGCGACGTCGTGATGCTGCAGTACGGGCGCGGCGATGATCTCATCAACCGCGAACTCCGCGCCGAGCTGGCCGGTCTCGCCGCCGCCTGGGACGTGGAACGGACGCTCGTCGTCCTCGATCACCTGGCCGAGACCCGTGAAGCGCTGGAGCGCAACGTCGCCCCGCTGCTCGCGCTCGAGAGTTTGCTCGTGACCGTCACGAGCGGGAGGAAACCGTGAACACCCGACCCCTGCCCCGCCTTCGTCGCACCGCGGCGATCATCGCCGGCCTGGCCGCCGCCTCGGTCGCGCTCTCCGGGTGTCTGTACGCCATGATCCCCGAGCAGTCCTCGAAGCCGGCCGCCGAGAAGACGCCCGACACCGAGGGGGTCGCCGACGCCCTCCTGCCGTACTACTCCCAGGAGTTGGACTGGACGGAGTGCGGTCAGGGGTTCGACTGCACGACCGTCACCGCACCGCTCGACTGGGAGGATCCGTCGGCCGGAGAGATCGAGCTGGCCGTCGTGCGCCACCGCGCCGAGGGTGAGGCGATCGGCTCGCTGCTCACCAACCCCGGTGGTCCCGGCGCCAGCGGCGTCGACCTCATCCAGGGGAGCCTCGACTACGCGGTCGGCCCCGCGCTCATCGAGAACTACGACGTCATCGGCTTCGACCCCCGCGGGGTGGGAGCGTCGACGGCGGTCACGTGCTACGACGCGAAGGAGATGGACGAGTACCTGTACGGCATCCCCTCCGCGCCGCGCGGCACCCCGGAGTGGGAGTCCGAGCTGCTCGACGCGAACCGCGCCTTCGGTGAGGCCTGCGACGTCAACAGCGAAGGGATCCTGCCGTACATCACCACGGTGAACGCGGCGCGTGACATGGATCTCCTCCGTGCCGTGCTGGGCGACAAGGAGCTCAACTACCTGGGCTACTCCTACGGCACGTTCCTCGGAGCGACCTACGCGAAGCTCTATCCGGAGAAGGCCGGCCGCCTCGTGCTCGACGGGGCCATCGACCCGTCCGTCCCCGGGCTGGACGTGGGCGCCACGCAGGCCCTCGGATTCGAGTCGGCGCTGCGCGCCTACATGCAGAACTGTCTCGACTCCGGCTCCTGCCCGTTCAACGGGACGGTCGACGAGGCGATGGCGGACCTCGGGGCCCTGCTCGCGAGCGCCGATCGTGCACCGCTCGAGAACGGAGACGGCCGCCTCATGGGTGCCGATGCCCTGATGACGGCGATCATCGCGGCGCTGTACTCGGAGGACAGCTGGGGCATCCTCACCCAGGCCCTCGATGAGGCGCTGCAGGGGGATCCGACGACGGCCTTTGTCCTCGCCGACTACTACAACAGCCGCGAGAACGGTGCCTACGTCGACAACTCGACCGAGGCGTTCCGTGCGTACAACTGCATGGACTACCCGGTCGAGGACGATCCGGCCGCCGAAGCCGCGACGGACAAGAAGATCGCCGAGGGCGCGCCCACCATCGCGCCGTACTGGTCCGGACCCGACCCCTGCGAGGTCTGGCCCTACCCGCCCACGGGCACCCGCGAGAAGATCACGGCGGAGGGCGCCGGTCCCATCGTCGTCGTCGGGACCACGAACGACCCCGCGACCCCGTACGAGTGGTCGGAGTCGCTCGCCGATCAGCTCGCGGAGGGCGTCCTCGTCACCCGGGTGGGTGAGGGGCACACCGGATACAACAAGGGCAACGTCTGCGTGGACGACGCGGTGGAGGGCTTCCTGATCGACGGCGTGGTGCCGGAGGACGGTCTGCGCTGCGAGTGAGTCGCGCTCGATTCGCGAGCGAGCGCGAGACAGGGTAATATCGGTGATCGCGCCGCTCACGCGTCGCATGCCGCTTTAGCTCAGTCGGCAGAGCATTTCACTCGTAATGAAAAGGTCGTCAGTTCGATTCTGACAAGCGGCTCAGGAAAACCCCCGGGATCCTCGTGATCCCGGGGGTTTCCTCGTCTCCGCCGCCGGAAGCGGGGCGTACGCTCGGAGCATGAGCAGAGCCCTTCTCATCGTCGACGTGCAGAACGACTTCACCGAGGGCGGCGCCCTCGCCGTCTCCGGCGGCGATGCGGTGGCCGCCGCGGTATCCGCCCACCTCGCCGCCCACGCCGCCGACTACGACGTCATCGTGGCGTCCCGCGACTGGCATGACGCCGCGGGGGACAACGGCGGCCACTTCTCCGCGACGCCCGACTACACGGATTCCTGGCCCGTGCACTGCGTCGCCGGGACCGCCGGAGCGGAGTACGACCCGCTGCTGACGACCGATGCCGTGACCCACCACGTGCGCAAAGGCCAGGGACAGCCGGCGTACTCGATGTTCGAGGGTGTCGACGATGACGGACGAACGGTCGCCGCGGTGCTGACCGCGGCCGGGGTGGTCACGGCCGACGTCGTCGGGATCGCGACCGACCACTGTGTGCGAGCGTCTGCGCTGGATGCGATCGCCCACGGCGTGCGCGTCCGCATCCTCACCGATCTCATCGCCGGCGTCGCGCCCGAACCCAGCGCTGCGGCGCTCGCGGAGCTGGCGCACGCCGGAGCCGAGCTGGTGACGAGCGCGCAGGCATGAGCCGCAGCGTCCTGCTGCTCCGGGCGGTGAACGTCAGCGGGCGCAACCGCGTGCCCATGGCGCGACTGCGCGAGGTCGTGGCCGCCGAGACAGAACTCGACGAGGTCTCCACCTACATCGCGAGCGGCAACATCGTGTGTGCGACGCCGCCTGATCCTGCGGCCGCCTGTGCGACGGTGCGTGCGCTCATCGCGGCGGAGTTCGGCGTCGACACTCCCGTGATCCTCCGCACGCACGCGCAGCTCGCGGCCTCGGAGGCGGCGCAGCCGTTCCCGGAGGGGGACCTGAAGCTCGTGCACGCGATGTTCCTGGAGGCGCCGCCGGTCGCGGGTGCTCTCGACGCGCTGCACGACCGGCTCGTGCCGGGGGAACGTCTCGCGCTGGTCGGGGACGATCTCTGGATCGACTACGCGCCGGGTGGGGTGCACACGACCAAGCTCACGACGTCCGTACTCGACCGCGCACTCGGGGTCGCCGGGACGGCGCGGAACCTCCGCACCGTGCGGACGCTCATCGCTCTGACGGCGTGAGCACCGTGCGGCTCAGCGCCGCCGGGGGCGACTGCGGGCGGTCGACGAGGTCGACGCGGCGGGCCGGGCACTCCGTGCACCGGACGTAGAGCACGGTGCCGTCGCTGGTGGCGTGGCGCGATTCGACGAGCCAGGCGTGCTCGTGGACTTCGGGGGAGGGGGCGAGGCGGGGGAGCGGGAGGGTGTCGGTGGAGGCCATGACACCAGCGTGATGTAATGGTCTTATGCATCTCAACCCTTACGGCGAGTATGCGGTTCTGCTCGCCGCCTCCCTCGCGAACGAGTGGCCGGCCGACCGCGCCGGGATCGAGGAGCGCACCCTCGCGCTGGGGATGACGCAGACCTTCCCGCCGGCACCCGACGATCATGCCGCGGTGCGCGCGGTGATCGACGACTGGCTCACGATCGTCGACGAGCCCGACGCCGATGCGCGTGCCGTCCTGCTGAACGCGCAGCTCGCGGCCGCCGGTGCCTATCCGCGACTCACCAACCACGATGACGAGGGATGGCACCTGCACTATCGGGACGACGTGCGCTCGCTGCCCTTCGTGCTGCGCGCCATCATCAACCTCGGCACCGCCCTGCATCTCGTGACCAGGGGGATGAACCGCCTCGGTCGTTGCGACGCCCCGCCCTGCACCAACGTCGTCGCGGACGTGACGCGCAACGGCCGCCAGCGGTTCTGCTCCGTGAGGTGCGCGAACCGGGCGGCCGTGCGGCGCCATCGGGCGCGCGTCAGTTGAACGTCAGGCGGTCTGGCCCGCGTGCTTGCCTTCGCCGATCTCCTCGACCAGCTTGGCGTTGAACGCCGGGAGGTCGTCGGGGGTGCGGCTGGAGACGAGGCCCTCGTCGACGACGACCTCTTCGTCCACCCAGCTGGCGCCGGCGTTGCGGAGGTCGGTCTTCAGGCTGGGGTAGCTCGTGATCGTCCGGCCGTCCACGACACCGGCCTCGATGAGGATCCAGGCCCCGTGGCAGATGACGCCCACGGGCTTGTGCTGCTCGAAGAACGCGCGGGCGAGGTCGATGGAGGCCTGGTCCATGCGGAGGTGATCGGCATTCACGACGCCGCCGGGCAGCACGAGGGCGTCGAACTGGTCGGCAGACGCGTCCGCGGCCTTCAGGTCGACCGCCTGCTCGTGGCCGTTCTTGCCGGTGATGGCCGCGCCGTCCGGGGCGATGAGCGTCGCGCTCGCCCCTTCGGTCGTCACGGCATCCCAGGGGCTCGTGAGCTCGCTGTCCTCGAAGCCGTCCGTCGCCAGGAATGCCACGCGATTGCCGGTGAGAGTCATGGTCCGTCCTTTCGGTGGGAAGTCGCCCTGTTCCGGGGACTCCTCGACCCTCTCGCGGGCCGCCGGGACTCACCAGGGGGTGGCCAGCCGGAAGCGACGGTGATACAGGAGCGGCCGCGCTGAGGCGAACAGACCGGCGGAGTCGATACGATCCCGTCATGCGCCTCCGTCCCGCCCTCCTCCTCGTTCCGGTGCTGATCGTCCTCGCCGGCTGCACGCCGACCCCGGAGCCCACTCCGACCGCGACCTCCCCTGCATCGCCCGCGCCCTCGTCGTCGCCGACGCCCGACACGTCGCCGACGCCCACCACGACGGCCGCGCCCCCGACGGCCGGAGCATTCACGAAGGGACAGCTCGTCTCACTGTGCACCGAGAAGGTGCGCTCGACCTCTCCGAACGCGACGTTCTTCGCGGACAT
Source organism: Microbacterium sp. BLY (assembly GCF_017939615.1). Classification (NCBI taxonomy): domain Bacteria; kingdom Bacillati; phylum Actinomycetota; class Actinomycetes; order Micrococcales; family Microbacteriaceae; genus Microbacterium; species Microbacterium sp. BLY. The sequence continues at coordinate 77,612 of NZ_JAGKSR010000001.1, read as the reverse complement.
GGCGACCACCGAGTGGCTCGAACAGCCGGGAGTGTGGTTCGTGGCCGTGCCGGAGACGATCGGCGGCCAGGACAACGTCGCGGTGTGCGGCATCGGGGGAAGCCCCGAGGCGCCCGACTTCGTACTGCACGGCGAGACGTTGCCGGACGGCGTCGGCGGGATCCGCGACGACCTACTCGCCGGGAAGGACGGCGGGGAGGACTGAGGATGCGGTGGGCCCCGTGGGGCTCGAACCCACGACCCGCGGATTAAAAGTCCGATGCTCTGCCAACTGAGCTAGAGGCCCGTGCCCCCAGTCTAGGGCGCACGACGAGGGGCCGTCGGCGCCACAGCCGCCGACGGCCCCTTCACCTCTCCCGTGTCCCTCCTGACGACAGGGGAGGCCGTGTGCCGGTCGGGTAGCCGGCACCATCCCTGGCTTACTCAGCCGGGGGCATCAGGACCGAGTCGATGAGGTACACGGTCGCGTTCGCGGTCTGCACGCCACCGCAGATGACGTTGGCGTCGTTGACCATCCACTCGTCGCCGCTGCCGGTCACCTCGAGGTCGGCGCCCTGGACGGTCGTGTGCATGCCCTCGATGTCGGACGGCTCGATCTGGCCGGGGACCACGTGGTAGGTGAGGATCGAGGTCAGCAGGTCGCTGTCGGTCTTCAGCGTCTCGATCGTCGCGGGGTCGATCTTCGCGAAGGCGTCGTCGACCGGGGCGAAGACGGTGAACTCGTCGCCGTTCAGCGTGTCGACGAGGTTCACGTCGGGGTTGAGCTCACCGCTCACGGCCGAGACGAGCGTCGTCAGCATCGGGTTGTTCGAGGCGGCGACCGCCACCGGGTCCTGGGACATGCCCTGGATGGAGCCGGCGCCATCCGGGACCTCTTCGGCGTACGCCGCGCACCCGGGACCGACGAGGTTCGCGGCGGGATCCATCTCCATCGGCGTCGACTCCGACGACTCCGGCGTCGTCGGCTCCGACGACTCCTCCGTGCTGGTTCCGCTGCCCATGGAACATGCCGAGAGCAGGAATGCGCTCGCAAGACCCAGGGTGACTGCTGCGGTGACCTTCTTCTTGGTGCTGAACATGTCGAGCTCCTTCGAAACTCCGGCCACGGCCTCTCCGTGGCGTCGAGGGCTGTTCGGAAGCCTCCGCGGATCGGATGGGAGGAATTTCGAGATTCTCTGAGATCGGATCCGATCCAATCCGCTGCGGGGGGTCGGCGCGAACAGCCCCCGACAGAGACGAGGACCTCATGGACCTGATCATCATCGGCCTGCTCGGCGGGCTCATCACCGGTATCTCGCCGTGCATCCTGCCCGTGCTGCCGGTGATCTTCCTCACGGGTGGCGCGCAATCGGCGTCCTATGACGGGGAGGCGGTTCCCGCGAAGCGCAGCCGCCCGTACTTCGTCATCGCCGGGCTCGTGCTGAGCTTCACACTGGTGACGCTCGCGGGATCGCTCATCCTCGGCCTGCTGAACCTGCCGCAGGACATCATCCGCTGGGTCGGCATCGCGGTCCTCGTCGTCATCGGCGTCGGACTGATCGTGCCGCGGTTCCAGCACATCCTAGAGCGGCCGTTCCAGCGCTTCGGCCAGCGTGAGGTGAAGAACCGGGGCAACGGGTTCGGGGTCGGTCTCGCTCTCGGAGCCGTGTTCGTCCCCTGCGCGGGCCCGGTGCTGGCGGCCATCATCGTCGCCGGCTCCACCGGCCAGGTCGGGGTGGGGACGGTGCTGCTCACCGTGTCGTTCGCGATCGGCGTCGCCGTGCCGCTGCTGGTCTTCGCCCTCGCCGGGCGCAGCGTCGTGGAGCGAATCCGTGCCTTCCGCACCAAGGAGCGCGCCCTCCGCATCGCCGCCGGCGTCGCGATGATCGCGCTCGCCGTGGGTCTCGTCTTCAACGTGCCGCAGGCGCTGCAGCGCCTCCTGCCGGACTACACGGCGCCGCTGCAGGAGCAGATCGCCGACTCCGAGCAGGTGCAGGATGCCCTGGATCTCGGGGGCCTGGTGAACGAGGAGAACAAAGACCTCGACCAGTGCACGAACGGCGCGACCGAACTCGAGTCCTGCGGGACCGCTCCGTCCATCAAGGGCATCCAGCAGTGGCTGAACACGCCGGACGGGGAGGGGATCGATCTGAAGGACCTGCGCGGGCAGGTCGTCCTCATCGACTTCTGGGCGTACTCCTGCATCAACTGCCAGCGCTCCATCCCGCACGTGGTGGCGTGGGACGAGACGTACCGCGACGCGGGACTGCAGGTGATCGGCATCCACTCGCCCGAGTACGCGTTCGAGAAGGATCCGGGGAACGTCGCCGCCGGTGCCCGCGACTTCGGCATCGAGTACCCGGTCGCGCTCGACAACACGCTCTCGACCTGGACCAACTACCGCAACCGGTACTGGCCCGCGCACTACCTCATCGACGCGGAGGGCACGGTCCGCCACATCTCCTTCGGCGAGGGCAACTATGCCGCGACGGAGGCCATGATCCGCGAACTGCTGCAGGACGCCGACCCCGACGTCGAGCTCCCCGCCGCCACGGACGTGAAGGACGAGACCCCCGACGTGGGGGCCACGACACGGGAGACCTTCCTCGGGTCCTCGAAGGACGTCAACTACGGCGGCGGGGACGAGTACCGTCGCGGCGACGGCAGCTTCACCTTCCCCGAAGACCAGCCCGACGACAGCTTCGCGCTGGACGGCGACTGGACCGTGGAGACCCAGTACGTCACCCCGGCGGCCGACGACGGACGCATCCGCCTCGAGTACCGCGCGGCGGAGGTGCGGATGGTCGTCGCGGGGTCTGGTGACGTCGTGGTCCGCGACGAGGACGGCGACGAGCAGACGATCCGGATCGACGGCACGCCGCGCTCCTACGGTCTGATCTCGCAGGACGACATCGCGAAGGGCACGCTCACGCTCGAGGTCCCGGCCGACGTCGAGGTCTATTCGTTCACATTCGGGTGACGTCTGCACGGGAAGAGGGAGGAGATACGGCATGCTTATGGAGATGGTCATCGATGGGATGGACGTCCCCGAGGACGGGGCGGCGCCGCAGGATGCTGTCGCCGACCTCCTCGTCCGCGTCGCCTCCGGTGATCAGGCTGCCTTCGCGGCGCTGTACGACTCCCTCTCCTCCCGTGTCTTCGGCCTCATCCTCCGCGTCCTCGTGAACCGCGCGCAGAGCGAGGAGGTGCTGCAGGAGGTCTTCCTGGAGATCTGGCAATCCGCTTCCCGGTTCGCTCCGAACAAGGGACAGGGACGGACATGGGTGATGACGATCGCACATCGACGGGCCGTGGATCGGGTGCGGGCATCGCAGTCGAGTGCGGACCGGGACGTGCGAGCCGGCTACCGAGACCTCGGCGTCGCGCACGACAGCGTGGCGGAACGGGTCGAGCTGGGCATCGAGGGTGAGCGGGTCGTCGCGGCGCTGACGGGTCTCCCGGAGGCCCAGCGGGAGGCGCTCGTCCTCGCCTACTACGGCGGTTACAGTCAGAACGAGATCGCGGCGCTCGTGGGAGCACCGCTCGGAACGATCAAGACACGGATGAGAGACGGGCTGACCCGTCTCCGCACGGCGATGGGGGTGACGGCATGAACGAGAAGGACTTCGAAGAGCTCGCGGCAGGTGCCGCGCTCCACGCGCTGTCGGCGGACGACGAGCGCCGGTACCGGCGCGCTCTCGCCGAGCATCCGGAGTGGGCGGCGACGACCGAGCGCGACGCCGAGACGGCTGCGCTCCTCGGCGACGGCGTGGCCCCCGTCGCCCCGCCCGCCGGCATCCGTGCGGCTCTGCTCGCGCAGATCGCCCAGACTCCCCAGACCCCGCACGGCGATGCATCCGCCCCGGCCCCTGATTCCCCTCGTGAGGTGCCAGAGGCCGAGAGTGTCGTCTCCGCCGACGAGCCCGCACCCCGCACGCCCCGACGCTGGACCCGGATCGCGTTCGCGCTCGCCGCATGCCTCGCGCTCCTCGTCGGCGTGGGCATCGGGGCTGTCGCTCTGAACGCCCAGCTGAACCGTCCCGCGAGCGTCGTCGCGCTGCAGGAGATCGAGTCGGCGGACGACGCCCAGCAGGCCACGGTCGAACTCGATGACGGGGCGACCGCCACGGCGCACTGGTCGGGGTCGGTCGGCAAGGCCGTCCTCGTCACGGACGGGCTGCCCGAGGTCGCCGACGGGCGGACGTACGAGCTGTGGTTCGTCCGAGGCGAAGACCCCATCGCCGCCGGCGTGTTCGACGTCGATGATGGTGAGGCCACGGCCCTCCTCGAGGGCGAGATGCAGGCGGGCGACGCCATCGCGGTCACCGTCGAGCAGGAGGGCGGCTCGCCGTCCGGGCTCCCCACCACCGACCCGGTCATCGTCATCCCGACGGCCTGAGCGTGCGGGGCGGGGCGTACCCTGGAGGGATGCCCGAGCAGCACCATCGCCCCGTGCGTCGTCCGACGAGCGCTTTCGACAACATCGTCGGCGGCCATGATCCGGCCGAGGAGACCCGTGTCGCGCACGCCACCGCGTCCGCGCTGCTGACCCGGGTCCGCCAGGACGAGAGCGGTGCGAGCGTCGAGCGTCTCATCGCCTTCACGAGCGAGCACGGCATCGACGAGATCGCGGAGCTGTGGTCGAAGGCGCCGTCGCGCACCCTTCCCGGTTCGCTCTGGCGGCTGTACGTCCTCCAGCTTGCCATCCACGGTGACCCGCGGACCGCGGCGCTCCTGTACGACCGGGGCCGTGTCGAGCTGCCGTCGTCCGATGCCGTCGTCGCCGGAGCGCCCGTGCCGGCGAGCCCCGAAGAGCTCGTGACCCTCATCGACACGATCCTCCGCGGCGCCTTCCGGGGCGATTTCGCCGTGGCGCTGGAGCGGGCGGCGGCGTTCTGCCGGGTGCAGGCCTCGGGGGCGACGCACACGGCCGACGATTACGAGCCGACGGAGCCGGCGCGGGCCAGCGAGCTCACGACCCGGGCGCTGCGGCTGAGCAGCTACGCGCAGGACCTCGCGGCGTCCGCTGCCCTGTGGCGCACCGGCGCACTGGCCTGAACCGCCTCCGGACAGAGAAAGACCGGGCCGCAAGAACGCCTCTCGGCGGAAGGCCGCTCGCAGCGGCGAAAATTGGAGCCCGGGGTTATGCGGCCCGGCCACTCCAGTGTAACGCGAGGAGGCGGGAGGTATTCCCCGCGCCCTAGGCTCGTGGCATGACCCGTCGTTTCGCTCTCATGATCGATCCCGTCGCCGCCGACGAGCAGCGCGCCGACTACGCCGAAACCTTCACGCAGGTGGACGCCGCAGCCCCGGCCCTGAGCGTCGGGGAGCTCAGCACGCAGCGGGGCGATGGCGTGTTCGAGTCCATCGGAGTGATCGACGGGCACGCGCAGGAGGTCATCCCGCATCTGGAGCGGCTGGCGCATTCCGCGCGTCTGTGCGACCTGCCGGTTCCGCACCGGGAGCAGTGGCGGCAGGCGATCCAGGAGGCCGCGTCCCAGCTCGGCCCGGGGGAGTCGGTCATCAAGCTCATCCTCAGCCGGGGGGTCGAACACGGGCCGACGCCGACCGCCTGGGTGACGGCGGCGCCCGCGGCGGATTTCACGGCCGTGCGCCGCGACGGCGTCAAGGTCGTCACTCTCGACCGCGGCTACGACCTCGGTGCGGCGGAGCGCGCGCCCTGGCTCCTTCTCGGCGCCAAGACCCTGTCCTATGCGGTGAACATGGCGGCCCTGCGCGAGGCCAAGCGCCGCGGAGCCGACGACGCGATCTTCCTGTCCAGCGACGGTTTCGTGCTGGAGGCTCCGACGGCCTCGCTGATCCTGCGCGTCGGCGACCGGTTCACGACACCGGCCCCGAACGGCGGGATCCTGCACGGCACCACGCAGCTCAGCGTGTACGACCACCTCCTCGCGCGGGGCTTCGAGGTCGGGTACGACCGCATCCCTGCCGCGGATCTGACTCAGGCGGACGCCGCGTGGCTCGTGTCGAGCGTGCGCCTCGCGACCGCCATCACCGCGATCGACGGCTCCCCGGTCCCCGTCGACACCGCCCTCACGGACGAGTTGAACGCCTACCTCCTCTCCCCGCGCGACTGAGTCCTCCTGGCCCCGGGCACGACTTCCGAGATGCAGGGCGACACGCCGTGGGCCCGGCCCCGACACCGGCGTGTGGTCGACGATCTCCGAAGCCGTGCCCGGCACGGGGCTGTCGGGGTCAGGGGCGGCGGCGCATGGTCTCGACGATGGCCCGCTCGACGAGAGGCCAGTCGTACAGGACCATCGCGTCGTCGAAGCGGAGAGTGGGGTGGCCCCAGCCGGCGGCGGTCGCGTCGCGGACCAGATCGCGGTGCCGGAGCGAGCTCTCCTCGTGGTTGGCGCGTCCGTCCGCCTCGATGATGAGCCAGTCATCGATGAGGAGGTCCACCCGGCCCGTCCCGACCACGCCAAACCTGCGTCCGCACGCGCCACCCGTAGCGTCGGATCCTCAGCCGCACGACGGATTCCAGGCCGCTGTCGGCATCGGCCCGCGAGAAGGCGATGAGGTCGCGCCCCTCGGGCCCGAGCCGGTCACCGAGACGGCGCAGCCCGACCGCATCGATGAGTCCGAGCCGCCGGGCGGACTCCAGAGCGACGAAGAACGCCTCCGCCCCACGGCAGCCGTAGATCTGCCGGAGCACGAGGGGCACCCCCGGCTGCTCGAAGGCACTGCCCGACGTCGCAGCATCCCAGTGCGTCACGCAGTCGCAGTCCTCGTGCGGATACTGATGGCGGTCGTGGTGCATCCAGACGTGCAGAGCCGTGCCGGGCGCGGAGCGCGGCATACGTCCACACCTGCGTCCCTCGCCCCGTGCACATCCCGCCATCATTCGGGCTGTCTCGGCCTCCGCGGCCGCGACCCGACTCGGTAGCCCGCCGTCTGTGGACGATCCTCCCCACTCGCGATCCGTGCAGGAGTCACGACCCGTGCGCAGCTTCGGAGATCGAAGGGGACGCGCCGCGGCCCAGGGGCGGGTGCCCGGCGTGTCGTACGGCATCTCCGAAGTCGTGCCCGGGGGACGGGGGAGGAGGCCGACAGGGTGGGTCAGCCGAAGCGGCCGGAGACGTAGTCCTCCGTGGCCTGCACGGACGGCGTGGTGAAGATGCTGGTGGTGTCGTCGTACTCGATGAGCTTGCCGGGCTTGCCGGTGCCGGCGATGTTGAAGAACGCGGTCTTGTCGGAGACGCGGCTCGCCTGCTGCATGTTGTGCGTCACGATGACGATCGTGAACTCGTTCTTGAGCTCGCCGATCAGCTCCTCGATCGCGTAGGTCGAGATGGGGTCGAGGGCGGAGCACGGCTCGTCCATCAGCAACACCTCCGGGGAGACGGCGATGGCGCGGGCGATACACAGACGCTGCTGCTGGCCGCCCGAGAGCCCGGAGCCCGGACGGTCGAGGCGGTCTTTGACCTCGTTCCACAGGTTCGCGCCGGTGAGCGACTTCTCGACGAGGTCGTCCTGCTCGCTCTTCGACATGCGCTTGTTGTTGAGCTTCACCCCGGCGAGGACGTTCTCCTTGATCGACATCGTGGGGAACGGGTTGGGACGCTGGAAGACCATCCCCACCTGGCGGCGCACGAGCACCGGGTCGACACCGGCGCCATAGAGGTCCTTGCCGTCGAGCAGTACCTCTCCCTCGACGCGGGCGCCGGGGATGACCTCGTGCATGCGGTTCAGGGTGCGGAGGAACGTGGACTTGCCGCAGCCGGACGGACCGATGAAGGCCGTGACGCTGCGCGGCTGGATGTCGAGGGAGACGCCCTCGACCGCGAGGAAGTTGCCGTAGTAGACGTTGAGGTCGTTGACTTCGATGCTCTTGGACACGTGGATTCCTATTCTGAGTGGTCGGGGCTCAGCGGCCGTTGACCTTCGGGGCGAACAGCTTCGCGATGAGGCGTGCGAGCAGGTTCAGCACCATGACGATGAGGATGAGGGTGAGCGCGGCGGCCCAGGCGCGCGCGACGGCGGCGTCCGGGCTCGTGCCCTGGTTCATGTACTGGTTGTACGCGAACACCGGCAGGGTCATCATCTGACCGTCGAAGATGTTCGTGTTGAGGCTCTGCGTGAAGCCGGCGGTGAGCAGCAGCGGGGCCGTCTCGCCGATCACACGGGAGATCGCGAGCATGACGGAGGTCATGATGCCGGCGATCGAGGTGGGCAGGACGACCTTGAGGATCGTGAGCCACTTCGGCACCCCCAGGGCGTAGGAGGCTTCACGCAGCTCGTTCGGGACGATCCGGAGCAGTTCCTCGCTGCCGCGGACGACGACCGGGGTCATCAGCACGGCGAGGGCGAGCGCGCCCATGAAGCCCATCGAGATGCCGGGACGGATCAGGAGGGCGAACACCGCGTAGATGAACAGACCGGCGACGATCGAGGGGATGCCCGTCATCACGTCGACGAAGAACGTGATGGCCTTGGCGATCTTGCCGCGGCCGTACTCGACGAGGTAGATCGAGGTCATCAGCCCGACCGGCACCGAGATGATCGTGGCCGTCAGCGTGATGAGGACGGTGCCCCAGATGGCGTGCACGATGCCGCCGCCCTCGCCGACCACGTTGCGCATCGAGTAGGAGAAGAACTCGGCGTCGAAGCGCTCGATGCCGTTCGCCACCACGGTCCACAGCAGCGAGATCAGCGGCAGCAGGGCGATGAGGAAGGCGGTGGCGACGAGCGCCGTCATGAGGCGGTCGACGGCCTTGCGGCGGCTCTCCGCGATCGAGGAGATCACGGTGATGATCACCATGTAGAGCAGGATGCCGACGATCACGGTGCCGGCGATGTTGAAGTCGGCGAGCGGGGTGTCGGAGCCGGCGGCGGCGACACCGAAGACCGCGGCGGAGACGACGAACGAGACGCCGAGGAGAGCCCAGGGGGCCCACTTCGGCAGGCGGCCGGAGGTGAGAGCGGTGGTGCTCGCGGCGGGCGGAGCGCTGGTGAGGGCGGTCATGTCAGTTCGCTCCCGAGAACTCGGCGCGGCGGGCGACGATCCAGCGCGCCAGCGCGTTGACCGCGAAGGTCACGACGAAGAGGATGAGGCCGGTCGCGATCAGGGTGTTCACGCCGGTACCGTGCGCCTCCGGGAAGGCGAGGGCGATGTTCGCCGGGATGGGCGTCGGGTTGGTGGCGGTGAGCACGAGGAAGCTGACGACCGCCGAGGGCGAGAGCACCATCGTCACGGCCATCGTCTCGCCGAGCGCGCGGCCCAGGGCCAGCATCGCCGCCGACACCATGCCGCCGCGCGCGAAGGGCAGCACGGCCATCCGGACCATCTCCCAGCGCGTCGAGCCGAGGGCCAGGGCGGCCTCCTCGTGGAGCTTCGGGGTCTGCAGGAAGACCTCGCGGCAGATGGCTGTCATGATCGGGATGCACATCACGGCGAGGACGAGCGCCGCCGTGAGGATGGTCTTTCCCGTCGCGGAGACCTGGCCGCCGAAGAACGGCACCCAGGAGGCGTTCTCGTTCAGCCACACGTACATCGGCTGCAGCAGGGGGGCGAGGACGAGGCCGCCCCAGAGGCCGAAGACCACGGAGGGCACCGCGGCGAGCAGGTCGATGATGTAGCCGAGGAAGGCAGCGAGCCGCCGGTGCGCGTAGTGCGAGATGAACAGCGCGATGCCGATGGCGATGGGGGCGGCGATCAGCAGGGCGATGAACGACGCCCAGAGGGTCCCGAAGACGAGCGGCCACACGTATACCCAGAACGACTCGCCTCGGAGGATGTGGTTGTCGGTGGTGTCGAGCTGGAACGCCGGGAGGCTCTGGATGATGAGGAAGGCGGCGACGAGCGCCAGCACGACCAGGATGATGATGCCGGCTGCCAGCGCGGTGCCGGAGAAGACCCGGTCGCCGAGGCGCTGCTTGGCCTTGATCGGTGTGGGCGGCGCCGGTGTGGGTGCCGGTGCCGTTGTCGGCTCCTGCGCGGTCGTGCTCATGATCTCCCTGCTTCGGGGGTGGAGATGGATCGGGTGCTGACCGGGCGGAGCCCCCGCGCCCGCTCGGGGACGCGGGGGCACCGTCGTCAGGGGGTCGGCAGGATCAGCCGACCTGGATCAGGTCGATCGCGGCCTGGACCTGCTCGCGCAGACCGTCCGAGATCGGGGCGCTGCCGGCGTTCTCCGCGGCGGCGTCCTGGCCCTCGGCGCTCGCGATGTACGTGAAGTACGCCTTCACGAGCTCCGCGACGTTGCTGTCCTCGTACTGCTCGCAGCCGATGAGGTAGCTGACCAGGGCGATCGGGTAGGCGCCGTCCGCGGCAGCGGCCGGGTCGACGTCGAAGACGAGGTCGCCCTCGCCGCGGCCCTCGGCGAGCGTCGAGCCCTCGACGAGCTTCGCGGCGGCCTCAGCCGAGTACGGGACGAACTCCTCGCCGACGCCCACGGCGACCTGGCCGAGGCCGTCCGCCTGGGAGGCGTCGAGGAAGCCGATGGCGCCGTTGCCGGCGGTGAGGGCCTGCTTCACGCCCGAGGTGCCCTGTGCGGCCTCGCCACCCTGGATCGGCCATTCGTCCGAGACCTCGTAGGTCCACACGTCGGGGGCCGTCGCGCTGAGGTACTTGGCGAAGGTCTCCTGCGTGCCGGAGGGGTCGGAGCGGTGCACGGGCGAGATGGCCAGGTCGGGCAGCTCGACGCCGTCGTTGAGGGCCGCGATGGCCTCGTCGTTCCAGTTGGTGATCGTGCCGGCGAAGATGCCGGCGATCGTGGCGGCGTCGAGGTTCAGCGTGTCGATGCCCTCGAGGTTGAAGGCGACCGCGACGGGCGAGATGTAGAGGGGGACCTCGACGATGTCGTCGCTGGTGCAGGCGCCGAAGCCGCCGGCGGCGATCTCCTCGTCGTTGAACGCGCGGTCGGAGCCGATGAAGTTGCTGCCGCCCTCGAGGAAGTTCTCGCGGCCGGTGCCCGAGCCGGTGGGCTCGTAGTTGACCGTCACGTCGGGGTTGGCGGTCTGGAACGCGGCGACCCAGGCCTCCTGGGCCGCGGTCTGCGAGGACGCGCCGGTCGCGTCGATCGTGCCGGAGAGCGTGGACTCCGAGGGCTCTTCGCTGGAGCCGCCGGTTCCGCCTTCGTTCGCGGCACAGCCGGCGAGAGCGAGAGCGGCGACGGCGCCGATGGCGCCGATTCGTGCGATTCGGGAGATCTTCACTGTGGATCCTTCGATCTGGGAGGGGTGAGGCCCGGTGCAGGGCACACAGTGACGCTAGGGGCGACGGTTAACGAGACTCTCCCGCGCAGGTGAACGGCAGGTGAACGAGCGGCGACTCTCTGGGGTCGATCCCAGGCGCCCCTTGGCCCCGCGGCGACGCGTCAGACCTTCGGCGCGTGGGTCTCGATCGAGATGATCCCGGAGCCGGGGTTGGTCGCCGAGACGTGCACGACGGAGAACGCGCCGGTCTCGAGGTCGGCCGCACTGCTCACGTACGAGCCGTGCACGGTCCCGGTCGCGAGGGCGATCTCGGAGAGCAGTCCGGGGAGCACGGGCCCGTGGCTGCACAGCACGGCCGGCTTGCCGGCCCGGATCCGGCGGCCGACGACGGAGCGAAGGTCGGCGACGCCGTCCTCCCACGCGTCCTGGCTGATCTTCTCGGTGAGGACCGGCTTGCGGTCCAGGGCCTCGGCGAGCGGGGTGACGGTCTGCACGCAGCGCACCGCGTCGCTCGTGACGATCTTGCGCACGCCGAAGGCGCGGAGCGGGCCGACGATCGCCTTCGCCTGCCGCTTCCCCCGTTCGGTGAGCGGGCGCGCGGCGTCGGCCTTGTCCCACTCGGAGCGGGGGAGGGCCTTGCCGTGCCGGAGCGCGATCACCGGGAAGGTCCGCAGCACGCCGTCGTCGACGAGGGCGGCGAACGCCTCGAGGATCTCCTGGTCCACGGGGTAGCTCAGCGCGGAGCGGGCCTTCTTGAGGCTGACCCACTCGAGCGCGGCGATCTCCCGGTTGGGCACGAAGGTGGACGCGCGGATCGCCGCGTCCGTGGCCTCGGCGGCCCAGTAGTGGACGACCTTCTGCTTGCGGGAGGCGAGATGATAGCGGCTGACACCGACCGGGACGCCGAGGGCGACGCGGATGCCGGTCTCCTCCTGCACCTCGCGCACCGCCGTCTCGGCGAGCATCTCGCCCGGGTCGACCTTCCCCTTGGGCAGGGTCACGTCGCGGTACTTCGTGCGATGGATGAGCAGGATGCGCAGCTTCCCGTCGACCAGCCGCCACACGACGGCCCCGGCGGCGTACACCGCCTTGTCGGACCACTTCCCGCGGGCCGCGGTCTCCGGGAGCTGGACCTGCCGCGCCGTCATCGAACCGCCCGCGCCCGTCGCCGTCGCTGGATCATCCCCATGGTCTTATCCTGCAGGTCGACGAGCGGTGTGCCGTCGGCGTCCACGGCGTGGCGCTCCCAGACGCCGCCGCGGCCGAGGTGCCACGACGAGGTCTTGTCGTCCATCGCGAGGTCGAAGAACGCGGTGAGCTCCTTGAGGTGCGCGCTGTCGGTGACCCGCACCAGCGCCTCGACGCGACGGTCCAGGTTGCGGTGCATCATGTCGGCGCTGCCGATGTACACCTGCGGATCGCCGTCGTTGTCGAACGCGAAGATGCGCGAGTGCTCCAGGTAGCGCCCGAGGATGCTGCGGACCGTGATGTTGTCGCTGATGCCGTCGAGGTCGGTGCGGAGGCTGCAGATGCCGCGCACCCAGACGTCGACCTTCACCCCTGCGGCGCTGGCCCGGTACAGCGCGTCGATGATCTCCTCGTCCACCATCGAGTTGACCTTGATGCGGATGTGCGCGGGCTTGCCGGCCTCGGCGTTGCGGCGTTCGGCGTCGATCAGGCGCACGAGCCCCTTGCGCAGGTGCAGCGGCGCGACGAGAAGGCGCTTGAACTTCTTCTCGATCGCGTAGCCGCTGAGCTCGTTGAACAGCCGCGTGAGGTCCTTGCCGACCTGGGCGTCGGCGGTGAAGAGGCCGAAGTCCTCGTAGATCCGGCTGGTCTTCGGGTTGTAGTTGCCCGTGCCGACGTGGGAGTAGTGACGGAGCATGCCGTCTTCCTCGCGGATCACGAGGGCGAGCTTGCAGTGCGTCTTCAGCCCCACGAGGCCGTACACCACGTGCACGCCGGCCTTCTCGAGCTTGCGCGCCCACACGATGTTGTTCGCCTCGTCGAACCGGGCCTTCACCTCGACGAGCGCGAGCACCTGCTTCCCGGCCTCGGCGGCGTCGATGAGGGCCTGCACGACGGGGCTGTCACCGGAGGTGCGGTACAGCGTCTGCTTGATGGCGAGCACGTGCGGGTCGCGGGCCGCCTGCTCCAGGAACGCCTGCACGCTCGTCGTGAACGACTCGTACGGATGGTGCACGAGCACGTCGGACTTCCGGATCGCCTTGAAGATGTCGGCACGGGAGCTCGACCCTGCGGGCTGGAAGGCCACGGCGGTGGTGGGCAGGTGCGGCGGATACCGCAGGTCGGGACGGTCGATCCGCGAGAGGTCGAACAGGCCGCGCAGGTCGAGCGGACCGGGGAGGCGGTAGACCTCCAGATCGGTGATGTCGAGCTCGCGGACCAGGAGGTCCATCGTGACGTCGTCCATGTCGTCGGTGATCTCGAGGCGGATGGGCGGCCCGAACCGCCGGCGCAGCAGCTCGGCCTCGAGCGCTTGGATGAGGTTCTCGCTCTCGTCCTCCTCGATCTCCACGTCCTCGTTGCGGGTGAGGCGGAACGCGTGGTGGTCGAGCACCTCCATCCCGGGGAAGAGGTCGCCCAGGTGATTGGCGATCAGCTCCTCGAGCCGCAGGAAGCGCTTGATCTCGCCCGTCGCCGGCACCTCGACGAAGCGCGGGAGCATGGGCGGCACCTTGAGGCGCGCGAACTCCTGGCGGCCGGTGCGGGCGTTCCGGATGCGGATCGCCAGGTTCAGCGACAGCCCGGAGATGTAGGGGAACGGGTGCGCCGGGTCGACCGCGAGCGGCATGAGGACGGGGAAGACCTGGGCCTGGAAGTACTCGGAGAGGGCGGAGCGCTCGTCGTCGGTGAGATCGGACCACTCCGTGATCTCGATGCCCGAGTCGGCGAGGGCCGGGCGGACGAGCTTCGTCCAGGCGTCGGCGTGGCGGAGCTGCAGGGCGTGCGCCTCGCGGGAGATGTCGGCGAGGGCGTCCACGGGGGAGCGCCCGATGTTGGTCGGGACGGCGAGTCCCGTCATGATGCGGCGCTTGAGCCCCGCGACGCGCACCATGAAGAACTCGTCGAGGTTGCTCGCGAAGATCGCCAGGAAGTTCGCCCGCTCCAGTTCCGGGAGCGACGGGTCCTCCGCGAGCTCGAGCACCCGCTGGTTGAACGCGAGCCAGCTCAGCTCGCGGTCGAGGTACCGGTGGTCGGGCAGCTGGGAGTCCGGCGCTTCGACGGCGTCGTCGAAGTCGTCGTCTTCGGCGTCACCGAGTCCGGCATCGGCGAGTGCGGGATCGATCATGGGGTACATCTAAGCACCGGCAGGTGTCGCGCGTGTGAACGGCGGTCAGCGCGAGCCGACCAGACTGTCGTCCTCATAGACGTTGAACCGGTACCCGACGTTGCGCACGGTGCCGATGATCTGCTCCTGATCGCCGAGCTTGGCGCGCAGCCGTCGCACGTGCACGTCCACCGTCCTGGTGCCGCCGAAGTAGTCGTACCCCCACACCTCGCTGAGCAGCTGCTCGCGGGTGAACACCCGAGAGGGGTGGGTGGCGAGGAAGTGCAGGAGCTGGAACTCCTTGTAGGTGAGGTCGAGCGGCCGGCCGTGCAGCTTCGCCGAGTAGGACTGCTCGTCGATCGTGACGCCGGAGGCCTGCACCCGTGCCGGCTCGGCGACCTCGTCCCGCCGCGCGAGGGCGAGACGCACCCGCGCATCGATCTCGGCCGGGCCGGCGGTCGCCAGCAGGACGTCGTCGATGCCCCACTCGCCCGACAGCGCGCTCATGCCGCCTTCGGTCACGACGAGGAGGAGCGGGGCGTCCTGCCCCGTCGCGCGCAGCAGGCGGCACAGCGACTTCGCTCCGACGAGATCATGCCGACCGTCGACGATCACGATGTCGTACTCCGGGGCGTTCACGAGCTGGGCGGGCTCCGCGGGGATCTGCCGCGTGCGGTGACTCAGCAGTTCGAGGGCGGGCAGCACCTGCTCCGAGAGCGGAGCGTTGGTCAGAACCAGCACCAGGGCCACGCGCACTCCTCACCGGCGGGGGGATCGACGCCGTGCCGCCATGATAGCGGCCGTTGATGCGCAAGAATGGAGACATGTCAGAACCGGCCCTCGCACCCCGCAACGCCTTCACCGGCGTGATCGCGGTCTGGGCGACCGCGTTCGTCGCCAGCGTCGTCATCGGGATCCTCACCCCCGAGGAGTGGCGCATCCAGTGGATGCTGGTGGGCTTCGGGGGTGTCGTCCTGCTGTCCTTCGCGGTGCAGCTCTGGTACGGACGCACACAGGGCTTCATCTTCCGCGTCGCGAGCAGCGTGACCGGCTCCCTGCTGCTGATGGGCCTCATCTCGATCGGCTTCGGTCTGGCCGCGCTCATCCCCTCCTGACCCCGATCGCCGGGGGTAAGGTGGAGGGCATGGACATCATGGCGCTCGAAATCTTCTTCATCGGCCTGTTGGGCCTGGCGAGCCTCGCGATCGTTTTCGTCTCGGCCGTGGTGCTGCGCAACCTCTTCCGCGGTCAGCGCTGACGACATCGTGATCGAGCTCCCCACCGACCTTCCCGCCGACCTCGCCCCGCTGGCGTGGTTGATCGGCGTGTGGGAGGGGACAGGCGTCATCGACTATCCGGTCGGCGACGAACGCCTGCAGGGGGAGTTCACCCACCGCGTCAGCTTCAGCCATGACGGCGGGCCGTTCCTCAACTACGCCGCCACCGCGACCTTCGCCGGAGACGACAGCACATCCGCCGTCCCGTTGACCGCCGAGTCCGGGTTCTGGCGCGTGGCGCGTCCGGCCGCGGCGACGGATCCCGGACCGGCTCTGCTCCCGCCCACGGCGACCCCGGTTGTCCGCACGGTCGACGACGTGGAGGCGCTGCGGGCACCGAACGGGGCCTTCCCGCTCGAGGTCTCGCTGGCGCGCTCGGACGGCATGCTCGAGTACTACCTCGGCGAGATCAACGGCCCGCGGGTCGACCTCACGTCGGACGCGATCGTGCGCGGCGCCGGTGCGAAGGATTACGGCTCCGCCTCGCGGATGTACGGACTCGTCGACGGTCATCTGCTGTGGGCGTGGGACATCGCCGCCCTCGGCACGCCGCTGCGGGCGCACGCGTCGGCGCGTCTCGCCCGCGTCTGAACGAGAGGACACCGGGAACATGAGCGTCTTCGATGCCGTGACGGGCGGGATCGCCGCCGACGGCGGGATCGCGCACTTCGGCGATCCGTTCCGCGAGCAGCGTCGTCTGGCCGCCGGCACCGCGATCGTCCCGCTCGACGACCGCGCCGTGATCGAGGTCTCCGGTCCCGAGCGGTTGCCCTGGCTCGACTCGATCACCTCGCAGGCGGTGGGCGGTCTGCGCGCGGGAGAGAGCACCGAGCTCCTCGTGCTCGACCCGCAGGGCCGGGTGGAGCACGCCGCAGGCGTCGTCGACGACGGCACCTCGACCTGGCTCCTCGCCGACGCCGGAGACGCCGAGGCCCTGGCCGCGTGGCTGACGCGCATGAAGTTCCGCACACAGGCCACGGTCGACCGGCGTCCCGACCTCGCGCTGCTGGGCTTCGTCGACGGGGGCCCCGCCGCCGACCGCGTGCGCGGCCTCGACGGTGTGCAGGTGTGGACGGATCCGTGGGAGCACGTCGCCGCCGGCGGCCACCAGTACGCGGCGGTGGCCAGCCACCCGGGAGCCGACCTCGCCTGGCGGGTCGGCATCGTCCCCGAGACCGCGGCGCGCGCGCTCGCCGCGGAAATCGACCGGGAGGAGGCCGCCGGTCTCCTCGCTGCCGAGGCCCTGCGCATCGCCGCCTGGCGCCCCCGCTGGGCGGCCGAGGTGGATGAGCGCTCCCTGCCGCACGAGTCGGATTGGCTCCGCAGCGCCGTGCACCTCAACAAGGGCTGCTATCGCGGACAGGAGACGGTCGCGAAGGTGCACAACCTCGGACACCCGCCGCGGCGTCTCGCCCTGCTCCAGCTCGACGGCAGCGACGCCGTGCTTCCCGACCCCGGGGCCCCGGTCTTCGCGGGCGACGAGGAGGTCGGGCACATCACCTCCTCGGCACGCCACCACGAGGACGGGCCGATCGCGCTCGCCCTGCTGTCCCGGCGTGCCCCCGTCGGCGACCTCGTGGTGCGGTCCGATGGCATCGACATCGCCGCCTCCCAGCAGATCATCGTTCCGGCGGACGCGGGCGCGACGGCGGACATCCCGCGGCTGACGCGGCTGTCGCGGCGGCCCACCGCCCCCGACCCCCGCGACACCGCCGCACGCTGAACCGCCGGGCGGCCGATCAGATATCGCGCGGGGCGGGGCGCGCTGACCGCTGTGCCGCGAGCTCCGCGATGCGTCCGCGCGCCAGGAACCAGCCGCCGATGAGAGCGGGGATCAGGACGCCGAGGCTCGCGACCGTCCAGGTGCCGGTCGGATAGTCGAAGGCCATGAGCACGATGACCGACGCCAGGAACACCAGCGTGAGATACGACGTGTACGGGGCGCCGAACAGCCGGAACGCCGGGCGCTCGAGCACACCGCGTCTCGACAGCCGGTAGAGGCGGAGCTGGCAGATGATGATGGTCGCCCACGCGGCGATGATCCCGATCGCGCTCAGGTTCAGCACGATCTCGAACGCCTCTTCGGGAACCACGGCGTTGAGCAGCACACCGGCGAGGGCGAACACGGCCGTGACGAGGATGCCGACGACGGGCACCCCGCGCCGGCTCATGCGTCCGGTCGCACGCGGGGCGGCGCCCGAGGCGGCGAGGGACCGGAACACGCGGCCGGTGGAGTACAGGCCGGCGTTGAGGCCGGAGACCGCGGCCGTGATCACGATGAAGTTCATGGTGCTCCCCGCCACCGCTCCGACCGCCGGCCCGCCGATGTGGGAGAAGAACGTCACGAAGGGGCTCTCGCCGGCGCGGTACACCGTGTACGGCAGCAGGAGCGCCAGGAGCAGCACTGAACCGACGTAGAACACCGCGATGCGGAGGATCACCGAGTTGACCGCCCGGGGCATCACCTTCTCCGGGTTCTCCGTCTCGCCGGCCGCGGTCCCGACGAGCTCGATCGACGCGTAGGCGAACACGACCCCCTGCATCACGATCACGGCGGGCAGGACCCCCTCGGGGGCGAAGCCGCCGTTCGCTGTGAGCATCGCCAGGCCCGTCGGCCCCTGGTCGGTCTCCCAGCCGGCGGCGAGGAAGACCACGCCGATCACGAGGAACAGCGCGAGCGCGGCGACCTTCACGAGGGAGAACCAGAACTCCATCTCGCCGAAGAGGCGGACCGAGACGAGGTTGAGTCCGACCACGACGATCAGGGCGATCAGCGCGAGGAGCCACTGCGGCACGACGCGGAACGCCGACCAGTAGTGCACGTACAGCGCGACGGCGGTCGAGTCGACGATGGCGACCATGCCCCAGTTGAGCAGGTAGAGCCAGCCGGCGGCGAACGCCAGCTTCTCGCCGGAGAACTCCCGCGCGTAGGAGATGAACGATCCCGATGACGGGCGGTGGATCACCAGTTCGCCGAGGGCGCGGAGGATGAAGAACGCGAACACCCCGCAGACCAGATACGACACCGCGAGCGGCGGCCCGGCGGCGTGCAGGCGCCCGCCGGCGCCCATGAAGAGGCCCGTGCCGATCGCGCCGCCGAGGGCGATCATCTGCAGGTGCCGGGCCTTCAACGCCGTGCGATACCCGGTCTGCTCGTGGGTGAAGTCCTGGGCCGAGGTCAGCACGTCGCCGAGCCGCTCCCGCTCGTTCTCCCGTGCCGCCGCGGACCCGTCCGCTGCCTGTGCTTCCTCGGTCGCCATCGCTTCTCCTGCCCTCGGGACGCATGGCGATCGGCTCGGCGCACGCGTGGATGCGGCCCGCCGGATACGACGCTAGCGGGTCCGGACGCCGTCACCGCCTGCGCACCGGTATACAACGTGAGGCCTCGCTCTCACGCCGGAGCCACGGCCTCCCAGGGCAGCGTCAGCTCGCCCAGTCGCCACCGGCTGCGCCCGCCCTGCACCGGCCAGCCGCTCTCCCGCAGCGCGGCGACCGCCGCCAGGAATCGCTGCGTGGCCCCGAACGCCGACAACGGCGCCGCGCGATCCCACTCGCGATCGAGATCGACGAGGAGGGCGTGGACGCGTTCACCGGGGACGTTCCGGTGGATGAGCGCCTTGGGCAGGCGCTCCGCCACGATGCTCGGATGCTCCAGCTCCCGCAGCCGCAGGGAGATCGTCAGGCGGAGCGGAGTGCCGCCGGGGTCGACATCGACCCAGCTCGCGACGCGACCGATCTCGTCGCACGTCCCCTCCACGAGCAGCCCTGAGGGGGAGAGGCGCCCGGCCATCGTGCGCCACGCGTCCGCGACCTCGTGCTCCTCGTACTGACGCAGGACGTTCATCGCCCGGATGACCGCCGGACGCCGCCCGCCCGGAAGCGGCACCTCGAACCCGCCGCGGCCGAACGAGACCCGGAGGTCCGCCGGGAACGGCGTGCGTCCGGCGCGGACCTCCGCCCGTTGACGGTCGGCCGTCGCGACCCGCTCCGGATCCAGTTCCAGGCCCCAGACCTCGGCGTCGGGCCGCACGCGACGCAGCCGGGCGGCGAGCTCGAAGGCGGTCACGCCGCTGGCGCCGAAACCGAGATCGACGACGAGCGGATCCGCGGCACGGCGGAAGGCGGGGGACGCGGCGATCCATCGGTCGTTCCGGCGCAGCCGGTTCGTCCCGGTCGTGCCGCGGGTCGGCCGACCGAGGGGAGATGACGCCATACGTCCATCCTCCCTCCTCCGCCGCTGTGCCCGATCCGCGCCCCGGATAAACTGGCGGCATGACTGCGAAGCGCACCCTGATCCTGCTCCGCCACGGCCAGAGCGAGTGGAACGAACTGAACCTCTTCACCGGCTGGGTGGACGTCCGCCTGACCGAGCAGGGCAAGGGCGAGGCCCGTCGCGGCGGCGAGCTCCTCGCCGAGTCCGGCATCCTCCCCGACGTGCTGCACACGTCGCTGCTGAGCCGGGCGATCCAGACCGCCGACATCGCGCTGGACGCCGCCGACCGGCTGTGGATCCCGGTGAAGCGGTCGTGGCGCCTCAACGAGCGCCACTACGGCGCTCTGCAGGGCAAGGACAAGGCGCAGACGCTCGAGGAGTTCGGTCCCGAGCAGTTCCAGCTGTGGCGCCGGTCGTTCGACGTCCCGCCGCCCCCGCTCGACGACGCGAGCGAGTTCAGCCAGGTCGGCGACGCCCGGTACGAGGGCATCGACGGCGAGGTCCCGCGGACGGAGTCGCTCAAGCTCGTCATCGACCGGCTGCTGCCGTACTGGGACGCGGAGATCGTCCCGGACCTGGAAGCCGGTAAGACGGTGCTCGTGACGGCGCACGGCAACTCGCTGCGCGGCCTCGTCAAGCACCTGGAGGGGATCAGCGACGACGACATCGCGGGCCTCAACATCCCCACCGGCATCCCGCTCGTGTACGAGCTCGACGAGCACAACGCGCCGACGGGCCCCGGCCGCTACCTCGACCCGGAGGCCGCCGCCGCCGGTGCCGCGGCCGTCGCCGCCCAGGGCAAGAAGTAACCCGAGACCCCGGTTCCACGTCGAGACCCCCTGCTGCACGCGACTGCAGTAGGGGGTCTCGACGATGGAGGGGGTGTCGCGTCAGGCGTGACCGAGCTGCTCCTGCTGCTCGACGGCGAGGGTGATGTCCTCCTCCTCGACGTTCCAGTCGCCCGTCGCGAGGTAGACGACCTTCTTGGCCACGGCGACCGCGTGGTCGGCGAAGCGCTCGTGGTACCGGCTGGCGAGGGTGGCGTCGACGGTCGCGACGGCCTCGCCCTTCCAGTTGTCGCTGAGCACCTTCTCGAAGACGCTCGCGTGGAGCTCGTCCACATCGTCGTCCGCGTTGCGGATGGCGTCCGCGAACTTCAGGTCCTGCGTGCGGAGCAGCTCCGCGAGCGTGCGGGAGATCTCGACGTCCAGCTCGCCCATCTTCACGAACGTCCCCTTGAGGCCCTTCGGGATCGCGCGCTCCGGGAAGCGCAGCCGCGCGAGCTGGGCGATGTGCTCGGACATGTCGCCCATGCGCTCGAGGGAGGCGCTGACGCGCAGCGCCGTCACGACGATCCGCAGGTCGCGCGCGACCGGCTGCTGGCGGGCGAGGATCTCGATGGCCTGCTCGTCCAGCGCGACGGCCAGCTCGTCGATCTTGGCGTCGTCGGCGATGACCTCCTCGGCCAGGGCGACGTCGCTGGTGGCGAAGGCGCGCGTCGCCTTGTCGATGGAGACCGTGACGAGCTCGGCGATCTCGACGAGGCGGGACTGCAGGTCCTCGAGGGACTGGTGGAAGACTTCGCGCATGGTGGCGCAACCTTTCATTCGGATCCCGGCTGTCGGTCCAGCGCGGGGCGGCGGGGCGTCCGCAGGGGGTGGGCTGCGCGCACGCAGGCCTGAAGCGATTGTCTGCTCCGAAGGTTAACGAACGGTGCCCAGCGAGTGAATAGTACGTCGCCGCTCCCCGTGATGGCGCGGAAACCCGCCGGACCGACGGTGAACGCGCTCTACGCTGGAGTCATGACCCTGCCGCAGCTCGCGCTGTCCTCCCTCGCCATCGGGTTGGCGATCGGGGTGGGCCTCTCGCTCCTCGTCGTCTGGGCCTACCGGGCGAGGGCGCGGGCGGAGGAGGAGACGTCGATGACGATCCCGTCCGGGATCACCGAGGTGCTGCGCAGCATGGACGACGCCGCCTGCGTCGTGGACGTCTCCGGTCTCGTGCTCGCGACCTCCCAGGCCGCCGCACGCTTCGGGATCGAGGTCGGCTCGACGCTGGACAACCCGGAGCTGCGCCTGCTGGTGCGCGGCGTCCGATCGACGGGGGACACCGCGACGGAGTCCCTGCGGATCACCCGGGGCGGGCTCAGCCTCGACCCGCGCCTCGTGTCCGCGCGGGCCAGCGCGATCGGGTCGCGTCTCGTGCTCCTCATCATCCGCGACGTGACAGAGCAGGAGCGTCTGGACCAGATGCGCCGGGACTTCGTGGCCAACACGAGCCACGAGCTCAAGACGCCCGTCGGTGCGGTGAGCCTGCTCGCCGAGGCCATCGAGTCGGCTGCCGACGACCCCGCCCAGGTGCGGGCGTTCGCATCCCGGATCTCGGCCGAGGCGGGCCGTCTCGGACAGCTGACCGGACGCATCATGAGCCTGTCGCGTCTGCAGGCCGAGGACGGACTCACCGAGGTGGCCCCGGTGTCGATCGACGAGGTCATCGCCTCCTCCATCGAGGCGCATGTCGTGCAGGCCGACTCCGCGGGCGTCGAACTGGCCCGCGGGGGCGACCGAGGGGTCTGGGTCCGTGGAGACGCGCAGATCCTCATCGAGGCCGTCGGCAACCTCATCGCCAACGCCATCGTGTACTCGCCCCGCGGCTCCCGGGTCGGTGTGGGGGTCAAGGCCGATGACGACGTCGTGGAGATCGCCGTGTCCGACCAGGGCATCGGGATCGCCGAGGCGGACCGGGAGCGGATCTTCGAACGGTTCTACCGCGCCGACGAGGCCCGGTCCCGACGCACCGGCGGGACGGGCCTCGGGCTCTCCATCGTGAAACACGCCACCCAGCGGCACGGGGGAGAGGTGCGGCTCTGGTCCCGGCCGGGGCGGGGGTCGACCTTCACCATCCGGCTGCCGCGCATCGACGCCCCCGCGAACGCCAAGCAGGGCAAGAAGAACAAGAAGAAGCGCACGCGCAAGAGCGCCCCGACGACGGGGGCCATCCGCGTCCGAAACGGAGAGACCGCATGACCCGCATCCTTCTCGTCGAAGACGAGCCCGACCTCGCCGACCCGCTCGCGTACCTCCTGCGTCGCGAGGGCTACGAGGTGGAGATCGCCGAGGACGGCCCCGGCGCGCTGACGGCCTTCCGGGAACGCGGTGCCGACATCGTCCTGCTCGACCTCATGCTCCCGGGAATGCCGGGGACGGAGGTGTGCCGGCAGATCCGGTCGACCTCGGCGGTGCCGATCATCATGCTCACCGCGAAGGACTCCGAGGTCGACATCGTCGTGGGGCTCGAGCTCGGCGCGGACGACTACATCACCAAGCCGTACTCGTCGCGGGAGCTGCTCGCCCGGATGCGGGCGGTGCTGCGACGGGTGGTGCAGGCCGAGGGCGAGCTCGACGAGCGGGTGCTCGAGGGCGGCCGGGTGTCGCTCGACATCGATCGGCACACGGTGACGGTCGCCGGTGAGCAGATCAACATGCCGTTGAAGGAGTTCGAGCTCCTCGAGGTGCTGATGCGCAACTCCGGTCGTGTGCTGACGCGCGGTCAGCTCATCGACCGCGTGTGGGGCAGCGACTACTTCG
Source organism: Microbacterium sp. BLY (assembly GCF_017939615.1). Classification (NCBI taxonomy): domain Bacteria; kingdom Bacillati; phylum Actinomycetota; class Actinomycetes; order Micrococcales; family Microbacteriaceae; genus Microbacterium; species Microbacterium sp. BLY. The sequence continues at coordinate 54,083 of NZ_JAGKSR010000001.1, read as the reverse complement.
GCGACACGAAGACGCTCGACGTGCACATCAAGCGCATCCGCTCGCGCATCGAGGAGAACCCGAGCGAGCCCGTGATGCTCGTCACCGTCCGGGGCCTCGGCTACCGCTTCGAGGGCTGAGTGCACGCGCGAGAGGCCGGCACCCGTGGGGTGCCGGCCTCTCGGAGCGTCAGGGACTCAGTCCTCTTCGGGGGCGAGGTCCGTGTAGTACGGCAGCGTGCCGTCCAGAACCGGGACCTCGGTGGTGACGCCGGCGGAGTCGCCGGACTGGAAGTGCATGGCGACGGTCGCGCCGGGCATGGTGTCGAGGTCGACGATGCGCAGCGGCTCCTCGTCGGCGCCGAGGCTGATCGATCCGCCGGCGGGCACCGTGATCATGAAGGGGTCGCTGCCCTCCAGGGAGATGGTGAGGGTGCCGCGCTCCTGCGTCGGGTTGACGATCGCGCCGACGAAGTTACCGACGGTGCCGTCCTCGTTCGCGATGATCAGGGCGTTGCGGACGACGACGGGGCCGTCCTGATCCGAGACGTTCACACCGTCGGAGGCGGCGTATTCGGTCTTCGTCGCCTGCGGGGTGATGAACGTGCACCCGGTCGCGCCGAGCAGAACGACGGCGCTGATGGCGACAGACGCGACAAGGCGCGATTTCACGGGTCCTCCTGAGGTCCGGCGGGATATCCGTCCCCATTCTATGGGTAAGTCGTCGGGGCTGCCGGGACCAGGAAGCGCGAACCTTAGCGCATATCCCCTGTGGTATCCTTGAGGTTGCCGAAAGGACATGTTTTTATGCTTTTTGAGGTTGGCGAGACCGTCGTCTATCCGCACCATGGCGCTGCGACCATCATCGAGGTCAAGGAGCGCATCATCAAGGGCGAGGCGAAGAAGTACCTGAAGCTCAACGTCACGCAGGGCGATCTCATCATCGAGGTCCCGGCCGAGAACGTCGACCTCGTCGGCGTCCGCGACGTGATCGGCAAGGAAGGCCTCGACCACGTGTTCGAGGTCCTGCGCGCGCCGTTCACCGAGGAGCCCACCAACTGGTCGCGCCGCTACAAGGCGAACCTGGAGAAGCTCGCGTCCGGCGATGTCATCAAGGTGAGCGAGGTCGTGCGCGACCTGTGGCGCCGGGACCAGGACCGCGGTCTGTCCGCGGGTGAGAAGCGGATGCTGGCCAAGGCCCGGCAGATCCTCATCTCGGAGCTGGCGCTGGCGGAGAAGATCGACGAGGACAAGGCGGGCGCGCTGCTCGACGAGGTCCTCGCGTCTTGAGACGTCCTTCACGGAAGGCGGGTGCTCCGGCACCCGCCTTTCGTCGTCCCCGCGGGTAACGTGAAGCTGTGAGCATCCTCCCCGTTCCGCACACCGCCGTCATCGTCGTCGCCGCCGGCTCCGGCACCCGTCTCGACGCGGGGGCGCCCAAGGCCTTCGTCGGGATCGACGGCCACAGCATCCTCCGGCATGCCCTCGACGGCGTCTTCGCGGCCGCGCCGATGCAGGTCGTGGTCGTCGCCCCCCAGGGGTACGAGGGCGACGCGCAGACCGAGTTGCAGGCGGCGGCGGGCGACCGTGTCGACCTGGGTCGTGTGGTCACCGGGGGCACGACGAGGCAGGAGTCCGTCGCGGCGGGTCTCGCCGCGCTCTGGGGCGATGTGACGACGGTGCTCGTGCACGATGCGGCACGCGCTCTGACGCCGCCGGCGGTGATCGACGCCGTCGCGGCCGCCGTGGTCGGCGATGCCGGGGTCGTGCCGAGTCTGCCCGTGGTCGACACGCTCAAGCGCGTGGCCGATGGGCTCGTCACGGGCGCGGTGGATCGCGCGGAGCTCGCGGCGGCGCAGACGCCGCAGGGGTTCCCGCGCGCGCTGCTGGAGGCGGCGTACGAGACCGCGGTCGCGCACGGAGCGGAGTACACCGACGACGCCGCCCTGTTCGCCGCGGCCGGGCATCCCGTGCGACTGGTGCCGGGGTCGGAGCGGTCGTTCAAGATCACCACCCCCGCCGATCTGGAACGCGCCCGTCTGCTCGTGTCCCCGCCCGCGGTGCCCGCGACGCCCCCCTCGCCGACGGTCGTGGCAGGCGCCCCGCGCGTGGGAATCGGCACCGACGTGCACGCCTTCGGCGGGGAGGGGAACCTGTGGCTGGCCGGCCTGGAGTGGCCGGGGGAGCCGGCGCTGTCCGGGCACTCCGACGGCGACGCGGTGGCGCACGCCGTCGTCGACGCGCTGCTCGGGGCGGCGGGACTCGGCGACATCGGCGAGCACTTCGGCACCGCCCACCCGGAGTACGCGGGTGCCCACGCCGACGTGTTCCTGTCGCGCACCGGAGAGCTCCTGGCCGAGGCGGGCTTCGCGGTCGGCAACGTGTCGGTGCAGTTCCAGGGCAATCGCCCGCGATTCAGCGGGCGGCGCGCGGAGGCCGAGGCGGCCCTGTCGGCGGCGCTCGGCGGCGCGCCCGTGTCGGTGACGGCCACGACGACGGACGGTCTCGGATTCCCCGGACGGGGCGAGGGGATCGCCGTGACGGCCGTCGCGCTCGTCATCCCGCGTCAGGATCGGGGTCTCTCAGCGCCCGCCGAGTAGGCTTGAGCGGTGACACTCCGCCTCTACGACACCCGCGCACAGCAGCTGCGCGATTTCGTGCCTCTCGATCCCGAGAACATCACGATGTACGTGTGCGGACCCACGGTGCAGTCCGGCCCCCACATCGGCCACGTGCGCGCAGCGCTCAGCTTCGACCTCCTGCGTCGGTGGCTGGCCCATCGCTACGGGCAAGTGACGTTCGTGCGCAACGTCACCGACATCGACGACAAGGTGCTGGCCAACGCGACGGCGACCGAACCGTGGTGGGCGCTCGCGTATCGGATGGAGCAGGAGTTCACCGCGGCCTACGCGGGCGTCGGCATCCTGTCGCCCACGTACGAGCCGCGCGCGACGGCCTCCGTCCCGCAGATGCAGGAGCTCATCGCGCTGCTCATCGAGCGCGGTCACGCGTATCCCGCCCCCGACGGTTCGGGGGACGTGTACTTCGACGTGCGCTCCTGGCCGTCCTACGGCGACCTCACGCATCAGTCCGTCGACGCGATGGAGGCGGCGCAGGACGCCGATCCGCGCGGCAAGCGCAACCCGCAGGACTTCGCCCTCTGGAAGGGCGCGAAGCCGGACGAACCCGTCGACGCGACCTGGGCCTCGCCCTGGGGCCCCGGCCGGCCGGGGTGGCACATCGAGTGCTCGGCCATGGCGAAGCGCTACCTCGGCGCGGAGTTCGACATCCATGGCGGCGGGCTCGACCTCCGCTTCCCGCACCACGAGAACGAACTCGCCCAGTCGACCGCCGCGGGGGACGGCTTCGCCCGCTACTGGGTGCACAACGGGCTGGTCACGGTCGACGGGCAGAAGATGTCGAAGTCGCTCGGCAACTTCACGCTCGCTCGCGACGTGCTCGCCGAGCACGATCCCCTGGTGGTCCGCTACGCGCTCGCCGCTGCCCACTATCGATCCAGTCTCGACCTGTCCGCGTCGTCCTGGACGGAGGCGGAGGCCGCGCTCGGCCGCATCCGCTCCTTCCTGGAGCGCGCGGCCCGCGCGGCCGGCGACGGGCTCGGGGACCACGCCGCGCAGAGCCTCCCGACCGCCTTCGTCGACGCGATGGACGACGACCTGGGTGTCCCTCAGGCGCTCGCGGTCGTGCACGAGAGCGTGCGGGCCGGGAACTCGGCTCTGGACGCGGGCGACACGGCCGCGGCGCTGGACGCGGCACGGGCGGTGCGGGCGATGACGAGGATACTGGGGCTGCACCCGGGAGCGGGCTCGCCGACCGGCGGGGACGCGCAGGCGGCGGCGCTCGACGCGCTGGTGCAGGAGATGATCGCGCAGCGCGCCACCGCGCGCGCGGAGAAGGACTGGGCGGCGGCGGATCGCATCCGAGACGCGATCGCCGCCGCAGGAATCACGCTGGAGGACACTCCGGCCGGAACTCATTGGAGTATCGATGGCTAAGCCAGGGCGCCCCGGCGCGAGCAAGGGAAACAAGAAGGGCCCGACCAAGGGCACGGGCGGACTCGGGCGCAAGGCGCTCGAGGGACGCGGGCCCACGCCGAAGGCGGAGGACCGCGCCTGGCACCCCGCGGGCAAGCGCAAGGCCGCGGCCGAGCGCTATGCAGCCGCGGGAGGGAAGGGCAAGCCCGCCGGACGTCCGGCATCGGGTGGCAACCCCAACCGCACCGCCAGGTCGAAGGACAACACGAACGACACCGAGACGGTCACCGGGCGCAACTCGGTGCTCGAGGCGCTGCGCGCGAAGATCCCGGCGACCGCGATGTACATCGCACAGCGCGTCGAGATGGACGACCGTGTCAAGGAGATGCTGTCGATCGCGACCCACCGCGACATCCCGGTGCTCGAGGTCACCCGCCAGGAGCTCGACCGGATGGCCGGCTTCGACGGGGTGCACCAGGGCGTGGCGCTCAAGGTGCCGCCCTACGAGTACGCGCACCCGCAGGACCTTCTGGAAGAGGTCATCGACCGCGGCGAGACGCCGCTGTTCGTCGCCCTCGACGGCATCACCGACCCGCGCAACCTCGGTGCGATCATCCGCTCCACGGCGGCGTTCGGCGGCCACGGCATCATCCTGCCGCAGCGGCGCTCCGCCGGCGTGAACTCGGCGGCCTGGAAGACCAGCGCGGGGGCGGCGGCCCGGATCCCCGTGGCGCTGGCCACCAACCTCACGACGCAGCTCAAGGAGTTCAAGAAGCAGGGTGTGTTCGTCCTCGGCCTGGACGGTGACGGCGACGTCTCGCTGCCCGCGCTGGAGCTGGCGGACCGCCCGGTGGTCATCGTCGTCGGTTCGGAGGGCAAGGGGCTCTCCCGCCTCGTGACCGAGACCTGCGATCAGATCGTCTCCATCCCCATCTCCGCGGCGACCGAGTCGCTGAACGCCGGTATCGCCGCGTCCGTCGCGCTGTATCAGGTGGCCACCGTCCGCGCGGCCGCCGACTGACCGAGAGGAACAGAGCATGGCCCGCATCATCGTCCTGGGAGGAACCGGCTACGCCGGACGTCACATCGTCGCCGAGGCGGTGAGCCGCGACCACGCCGTCGTCGCCATCTCCCGCTCGGTTCCCGCGGATCCGGTCGCCGGTGCCGCGTACGTGCAGGGCTCGGCGCTCGACCCGGCGTCGCTGGCCGAGGTGTTCAGCGGTGCCGACGCGGTCGTCTCCGCCCTGTCGCCCCGCGGCGACATGGAGGACCGTGTCCTGGAGGCGCTCACCAACGTCATCGCGCTGCTCGACGGCACGGAGACCCGACTGGGCGTCGTGGGCGGTGCCGGAGGGAGTCTCGTCGCTCCCGGCGGACCGCGGCTGTTCGACCAGGGCTTCCCGGAGGAGTACAAGCACGAAGCGCAGGTCGGCATCGACTCGCTCGCGCTCCTGGAGAGCACGGGGGAGGGACTGGACTGGTTCTTCGTGCATCCCGCCGAGGTGTTCGGGCCGTGGGCCGAGGGCGAGCGCACGGGGCACTACCGCGACGGTGGCGATGTGCTCGTCCGCGACGACGAGGGCAAGTCCTTCATCTCGGGAGCGGACTTCGCCGTGGCGATCGTCGACGAGATCGAGCAGGGGAACCACCACCGGGAGCGGTTCACGGTCGGCTACTGACGCCCGTCCTCCCGCCGGGGGAGCGACCGCCGCACGGCATCAGACGAGATCGCGCCAGTCGACGTCGTCCTCGTCGTCGGCGAGCGAGAGCGTGCCGGTGACGACCGGGAGGCTCATCGTCTCCGTCGGCGGTCCCATGATGGTGGCCTCGTCGCGGCGGTGACGGAGCACGTCGTTGATGTAGCTCGTCAGCACCTCCGCCAGGGCGACCGAGCGTCCCTGCGCCTGGGACAGGTACCACCGGTGCTCCAGCACCTGGTGGAACACCTCGGCGGGCTCGAGTTTGGCGCGCAGGTCGTACGGGATCGCCCGGACGACCGGCTCGAACACGCGCGTGAGCCACTCGTGGGCGTACATCTCCTCATCGGCCCACTGCTTCGTGGAACGGGCGCGGAACTCGTCGAGGTCGTTGAGGAGCCGCCGCGCCTGGTTCTCTTCGACGTCGAGGCCGGTGAGGCGGATGAGACGCCGTTGATGATGGCCGGCGTCGACCACCTTCGGCTGGATCTCGACGACGGTGCCGTCCGCGGTCGTCGACATCGACATCTCGTCGATGTCGAATCCGAGCGCGTTGAGCCGCTCGACGCGTTCGGTGATCCGCCAGGTCTCGGCGGCGGAGAACGACTCCTGTGCGGTGAGTTCGGCCCACAGCGAGCGGTAGGAGGACACGATGCCGTCCGCGATCGCGACGGCGTCGACCCCGTGCTCCAGGCGTCCGCCGGCGGCGAGGTCCATGATCTCGCCGGCGATGTTCGTCCGGGCGAGGTCGAGGTCGTAGGCGCGCTGACCGTCGGTCAGTCCCTCTTCGTGCAGCTCACCGGTCTCCGCGTCGACGAGGTACGCCGCGAATGCCCCGGCATCCCGACGGAACAGCGTGTTGGAGAGCGAGACGTCGCCCCAGTAGAAGCCCACGTTGTGCAGGCGGACGAGCAGCAGCGCCAGCGCATCCACGAGGCGGGTGGCGGTGTCCGGGCGGAGAACGCGCGTGAACAGCGCGCGATACGGCATGGAGAAGCGCAGATGCGAGGTGACGAGGGCCGCGGGCAGCGGGGCCCCGGAGGAGTCGGTGCGGCCGGCGATCACGGCGACGCGCTCCACGCAGGGCACGTCGAGCCGAGACAGGTTGCCCAGCATCTCGTACTCCCGTCGAGCCATCTCCGTCGTCGTCTCCTTGACGGCCACGACCCGGCCCGACAGGTCGGCGAAGCGGACGAGGTGACGCGACAGGCCCTTGGGCAGCGAGACGATGTGCTCGGAGGGCCACTTCTCCAGGGGTGTCGACCACGGCAGCGCGAGCAGCCCGGGGTCGACGGTCTTGGCGGTGATCCGGAGGGATTCCTGCATGGGAGCTCCTGAGGGGTACCGGGGAAAAGACGCGGCGCGGGCGACCGAAGTCAGCCCGCGCCGCGGATGGTGCTCTCCGATCAGGCGGAGACGACCGGCTTGTCGTTCAGGCGGTCGCCCGACTCCTGGTCGAAGGCGTGGACGTGGCCCGGGTTCGCCGCGAGGGTGACGGTCTCACCCGCGTTCGGGTGGTTGCGGCCGTCGACGCGGGCGACGAGGTCGGTGCGCTTGCCGTTGATCTCGGTGTGGCCGTACAGGTAGCCGTCGGCGCCGAGCTCCTCGACGAGGTCGACGACGACCGAGAGGCCCTTGCCGTCGGCCGGACCGACCGTGATGTCCTCCGGGCGGACGCCCACGGTGACCTGCGAGCCGTTGGCACGACCGACTGTGTCGCGGTCGAGCGGCACGATCTCGGTGCCGAAGCGCACGCCGCCGTCGGCCAGGTCGGCCGAGAAGAGGTTCATGGCCGGCGAGCCGATGAAGCCGGCGACGAACACGTTCTCCGGCTTCTCGTAGAGGTCGCGCGGGGTGCCCACCTGCTGGAGCAGGCCGTCCTTCAGCACGGCGATGCGGTCACCCATCGTGAGCGCCTCGGTCTGGTCGTGCGTGACGTAGACGGTGGTGACGCCCAGGCGACGCTGCAGCGACGCGATCTGCGTACGGGTCTGGACGCGGAGCTTGGCGTCGAGGTTCGACAGCGGCTCGTCCATGAGGAACACCTGCGGCTGGCGGACGATCGCGCGGCCCATCGCGACACGCTGACGCTGACCACCCGAGAGGGCCTTCGGCTTGCGGGTCAGGTACTGCTCCAGGTCGAGGAGCTTGGCGGCCTCGAGGACGCGGGCGGCCCGCTCCTCCTTGCCGACGCCGGCGATCTTGAGCGCGAAGCCCATGTTCTCGGCGACCGTCATGTGCGGGTACAGCGCGTAGTTCTGGAAGACCATCGCGATGTCGCGGTCCTTCGGCGGCACATCGGTGACGTCGCGGTCGCCGATGAGGATGCGGCCGGAGTTGACCTCTTCGAGGCCGGCGAGCATGCGGAGGGAGGTGGACTTACCGCAACCGGAGGGACCGACCAGGACGAGGAACTCGCCGTCGCCCACCTCGAGGTTGAGCTTGTCGACAGCCGGACGGGTGCCGCCCGGGTAGAGGCGGGTGGCCTCGTCGAAAGTCACAGATGCCATCGTGTTTCTCCTTCACCGGCAGGTACGTGCCGGACGATCCGTAGTGAATGAAGCGGCGGAGCGACCCGCCGTGACCCTTCATCGGGTCGGGATCAGTATGGCACGAACGCCCGCACCTGGGTATTTCTCAGCCTCACTGGTTAGCATCGAACCCGGCCGTGCGCAGCGGCGATCGCCGCCCGACGGCGGTCGGGGCCAACCCGGACCCCCTGAGACTCAAGAGGAACGATGTCGAGCGACGAAACGCCGAACGTCCCCGCACCTCGCACTTCGCGCGAGGCCGTGCGGGAGAAGGCCCAGAAGGTGCACGCCCAGCAGTCGCGGGCGCGTCTCATGCGACGGATCATCATCGGTGCGGTCGCGATCATCGCGGTCGGCGCGATCGGAACCGCCGTGACCCTCGCGGTGACCTCCCAGACCTCCAAGCCGCAGCTGAGCCCGAGCGGCATGCAGGAGGACGGCGTCGTGGTGACGGACATCGCCTCCGCCGCGATCGCGGGTTCCGCGTCGGACACCCCCGCCCCCGAGCCCTCCGAGGCCGGCGCCACGGAGACGCCGTCGCCCGAGCCGTCCGCAGCCGGCGCCGTGGATGTGCACGTGTACGTCGACTACCTGTCGCCCGATGCGGGCAAGTTCGAGCGCGCCAACGCCCGGCTCCTCGCGCAGTGGATCGAGGACGGCGCGGCCACCGTCAGCTACCACCCGGTCGCGCTCCTCACCGCCAGCTCCAACGGCACCAAGTACTCGCTGCGTTCCGCGGCGGCGGCGGCCTGCGTGGCCACGCACTCGCCGGACCAGTTCTACGCCTTCAACCACGACCTCCTGGACGACCAGCCTGAGGTGGGCAGTGACGGGATGTCCGACGAGGAGCTCGCGAATCTCGCGGGCGCCGTCGGCGTGGACAACACCAAGACGGTGCGCTCCTGCATCCGGGACGGCGACTACATCAGCTGGGCGAAGGAGGCGACCGCGCGAGCGCTCGACGGGCCTCTTCCCGGTTCCGACGACCTCGTCCTCACCGCCGCCCCGATGATCATCGTCAACGGCGAGGCGTATGTCGGCGCCCTGGACGACCCGCAGGAGCTGTCCACGTTCGTGATGTCCGTCGCGAGCGAGGCGTACTACGAGTCCGCATCCCCGACGCCCACTCCGACGGCGACCTCGGCGCCGGCGAAGTAGTCCGCCGCGTGTCCCGGCCATCGCTAAGCTGTGATGGCATCCGCCGACTTGGCGCAATTGGTAGCGCACCGTACTTGTAATACGGGGGTTACGGGTTCGAGTCCCGTAGTCGGCTCTCTCGATCGACTCACCCCGCATCCTGATCCGGGGTGAGTCTCTCCCTCCCGTCGTCCCGCCACTCCCGGTGGGCGACGACCTCGGCGTGCCCAGGATTCGCGTAAAACGTTGGAGGGTGTTATGTTACTCCGGTGCAGGTGGCCGGCACCCCGCCCCGGTCACCTGCGCACCTTCTTCGTCCCTGCGGATCATGACGTTTCGTGTCCGCGGGGGAATGCGGGAACGGTCTCCGACGGTTGTCCCGGATATGACCCGCATCGGTAGCAGCGACCTCGACGTCTTCCCCCTCGCCCTCGGCGGCAACGTGTTCGGCTGGACCGCCGACCGCGACACCTCGTTCGCCGTGCTCGAAGCCTTCCTCGATGGCGGCGGCGACTTCATCGACACCGCGGACGCCTACAGCGCCTGGGTGCCGGGGAACGAGGGCGGCGAGAGCGAGACGATCATCGGTGCGTGGCTGGCTTCGCGCCGTCCGCAGGGCGTGGTCGTCGCCACCAAGGTCAGCCAGCACCCCGCCTTCCGCGGTCTCTCCGCCGACAACGTCCGCCGCGCGGCCGAAGCCTCTCTCGGGCGGCTCGGGGTCGACGAGATCGACCTCTACTACGCGCACTTCGACGACGAGTCCGTACCGCTGGAGGAGACGGTGGGGGCGTTCGGCGCCCTGGTGGCGGACGGGCTCGTGCGACACGTGGCCGTGTCGAACTACTCGGCCGACCGCATCCGCCAGTGGATCGAGATCGCGGACCGCCTGGGCGTCGCCCGCCCGGTCGCGATCCAGCCGCACTACAACCTCGTGCACCGCAACGAGGTCGAGGACACCGTCATCCCCGTCGCGGAGGAGTTCGGACTCGGGCTCGTGCCCTACTACGCCCTGGCCAGTGGCTTCCTGACCGGCAAGTACCGCTCGACGGACAGCGCGGGGGAGGGGTCACCGCGGGCGGGCGGTGCCGCGAAGTACGCCACCGCCGCGGGCCTGCGGATCATCGACGCGCTGGAGGAGATCGGCGCGGGGCACGACGCCTCGGTCGCCGCGACGGCGCTGGCGTGGCTGCGGGCGCAGCCGACGGTCGTGGCGCCGATCGCGAGCGCGCGGACGGTCGACCAGGTGCCCGACCTGCTGGCCGGTGCGCGACTGGAGCTGTCGTCCGAGGAGGTCGAGCGTCTGAACCGCGTGTCGGCCTGGACGCCCCCGCAGGGCTGACCGCCGTCAGCGGTCGACGAGGCCGAGCCGATGCGCGAGGATGACCGCGTGGATGCGGTCGCGGGCTCCGAGCTTCGCCAGGATGCGACCCACGTGCGTCTTGACCGTGGATTCGCCGACGTACAGGGATGCCGCGATCTCCGCGTTGGAGAGACCCTGGGCGAGCGCGAGGAACACGTCGCGCTCGCGATCGGTCAGTGAGCGGTAGCCGGCATCGTCGATGTCGTCGGGAGCGGACGGCGTCGTGGCGCCCAGCTCCGGCCCGACGTGCTCCAGCAGCATGCGGGTGACCCGCGGCGCCAGGGCCGCGTCTCCGCGGTGCACGGCGCGGACGGCGGAGAGCATCTCGTGGCGCTGGGCGTCCTTCAGCAGGAAGCCGCTGGCACCCGCGCGGATCGCTCCGAAGGCGTACTCGTCGAGGTCGAAAGTGGTGAGGACGAGCACCTTCGTCTCCGGGTGCGCCCGCACGATCGCCTGCGTCGCGGCGATGCCGTCGAGCTGCGGCATGCGGATGTCCATGAGGACGAGGTCGGGAGCGAGCGCCGCACTCTGCGCGATCGCGGCGCTCCCGTCTCCGGCCTCGCCGATGACCACGATGTCGGGCTCCGCTTCCAGGACCATGCGGAATCCGAGACGGATCAGCTCCTGATCGTCGACCAGGAGCACACGGATCTGCGTTGTCATGTCTTCTCCTCTCCGGGCGGCGTCACGGCCGGGTCTTCGGACGACGTCGGCAGCACGGCCCGCAGGAGCCACCGTCCCGTCCCGTCCGGCCGCGACTCGACCGTGCCGTGGACGTGCGCGGCGCGTTCCGCGAGGCCTCGCACGCCGAAGCCGCCGACCCGCGGTGGCCCCGTCACGCCGTCGTTGACGATCTCGACCACCACGGTATCGCTCCCGTAGTCCAGGCGCACGGACGCCGAGGTCGCGGTCGGGGCATGCCGCATCGCGTTCGTCAGCCCCTCCTGCACGATGCGGCCGAGCGCGTGGGCGACGTCCGGCGAGACCTCGGCCTGACCGGTGGTCGACAGCGTGACGGGGTACCCGGTCCGCTGCGCGGCCGCTACGGTGTCCTGCGGCGGCGCCGGCGCCACGGGCGCGAGGGGGAGCGGGGTGTCGTCGTCGCGCAGCACACCGAGCATCGAGCGCATCTGGGTGAGGGCGTCGCGGGCGGTGTCGGCGGCGGCGGTGGCGGCCGCGCGGGCACGGTCGCGGTCGGCCGTGGCCGCCGCGCCCTCCGACAGCGCCACCACCACCGTCAGGGAATGCGACACGATGTCGTGCATCTCACGCGCGATCCGTGCTCGTTCCGCGGCGGCGGCGAGCTGCGCCTGCTGATCGCGCTCCACGAGCAACTGGCGGGAGCGATCGATCACGGCATCCAGGTAGCGCTTCCGGTTGCCCACGTTGACGCCGATGAGCGTGCCGATGAGACCGAGGACCACCGTGCCGAGCAGAGCGTTGGCGGCCGCCTGCAGTGTGAAGACACCGAGTCCGTAGAGCAGTCCGGCGCTGGCGCCCGTCACCGCGGTGGCGGAGCCGAACGCGATCCATGCCGCGCGGGCGGAGCGGTAGACGGCCAGCGAGTAACCGGCGAACAGGAGCAGCGGGCTGCTCCCCGGCGTCGCGGAGAACAGGAGGAAGACCTCGAGGAGGATCGCGGCGGCGGCGGGGAGCCACGGGCGCCGACGTCGCCAGAGCAGCGTGCCGCAGGCGAGGACGACGCACACCGGCAGCAGCACCGACAGCAGCATCGCGTACGCTCCGAGCACGTCGCGGTCGACCCGCGCGGCGGGGGTGAGCGTGAGCAGGGTGCAGAGGAGGGCCAGCAGGACGTCGGCCAGGACCGGATGGCGCGTCCAGAACCGGCGGAACACGCCGGGAGGACGAGGGAGCCGCAGCCCCTCGTCCTCCCGGACCGTGTCCGGCCCGCGTCGCCGCGCCCGCACCGACGGCCTACGCGTCGCGTGTGCGCAGGACGGCCCAGGCCGCCAGCAGGCCGCCGACGACCCAGCAGCCGAGCGTGAGGAAGGCGACCGGAGCCTCCAGCGCGGCCGTGTCACCCGGAAGGATCGCGTTCTGCGCGGCGGACACGGGCAGATAGGCCGAGGCGTCGAGCACCCACGCCCAGGCCTCCCCGGCGAGCGAGAAGAAGCTCGCCACGATCGGGAGGACGAACAGCAGTCCGACGGTCGCCGCGATGGCCCCCGCACCCGAGCGCAGGATGAAGCCGAACGCGACGCCGATCAGCGCGAAGACGGCCATCGCGAGCGACGCCACGACGATCGGGAGGAAGGACTTCTCCGGGTCCGACCAGTCGATGCCCTGCTCGCGACCGGACACGATCGCGGAGACGGCCGCCGCGGCGACGCCGAAGATCACCAGCGACGACAGGAAAAGGAAGCCCGCGAGAACGAGCGACTTCGCCAGCAGCACCGACCCGCGGATGGGGTCGGCCGTCAGCGTCGATCGGATCATGCCGGTGGAGTACTCGCCCGTCACCGAGATGGCGCCGATGATGCCGGCCAGCAGCATCGTGAACTGGATGGGCATGACCACGGCCTGGATCGGGTCGAAGCCCGGGGCGTCGATCGCCTGGGCGATGAGGACGGCGATGCCGATGGTGAGGACGGCGGCGATCGCGATCGACCACCAGGTGGAGCGGACGGTGGTGAGCTTGATGGCCTCGCTGCGCATCGCGCGGACGAACGTCAGGCGTCGCCCGGGGTCGGCGGAGGGAGGGGCCACGGCCGGGGTCGTCACGGCGGGGGCGGCGGTCATGAGAGCTCCTTCGTGCGGTACTCGACGGCGTCGCCGGTGAGGGCGAGGTAGGCCTCTTCGAGGGATCCGGTGGTCGGGGTGAGTTCGTGCAGCGGGATTCCGCGGTCCGCGGCGAGATCGCCTATGCGTGCGGCCGGGAGGCCGGCGATGTCGAGGAGGTCGGGCTCCGCGCTGACGATCTCGACGTCGGGGCCGCCGACCGCGGCCGCGAGGTCGGTGGGGCGGGGCGTGCGCACCCGGACCCGGTTCGTGGTCCAGGAGCGGACGAGCTCGGCGAGCGGGGCGTCGGCCAGGACCTTGCCCCGGCCCATCACGATGACGTGGTCGGCGGTCTGCGCCATCTCGCTCATGAGGTGGCTGGAGAGCAGCACCGTCCGGCCTTCGGACGCCGCGTGGCGCACGAACTGCCGCACCCAGCGGACGCCCTCCGGATCGAGGCCGTTGACCGGCTCGTCGAGGATGAGGGTGTGCGGGTCGCCGAGCAGTGCGGATGCGATGCCCAGCCGCTGGCCCATGCCGAGGGAGAACTTGCCGGCCCGCTTGCGGGCGACCGAGCCGATGCCGGCGAGCTCGATGACCTCGTCGACCCGGGAGGTCGGGATGCCGTGCGTGGCGGCCATCGCGCGGAGGTGATCGCGGGCGGTGCGACCCGTGTGCACCGCCTTGGCGTCGAGGAGCACGCCCACCTCGGTGAGCGGGGCCCGGAGCTTGCGGTACTCCCGTCCGGCCACGGTCGTCCGACCCGCCGTCGGGCGGTCGAGCCCGACGATCATGCGCATCGTCGTCGACTTCCCGGCGCCGTTCGGTCCGAGGAAGCCGGTGACGGTCCCGGGCTGGACGGTGAAGGACACGCCGTCGACGGCGGTCTTGTCCCCGAATCTCTTGGTGAGGCCTTCTGCGGTGATCATGCGCTCCACGCTACGGACCGCCACGCCGTGGCGCGTCCTCCCAGAGGACGATTCTTCGAGCGCCGGTGATCGTCCTCCGGGAGGACGCTGCTGTGGAGGACGAGCCGGCGCGCCGCTCCGATAGTGTCGACGGGTGACCCCCTCCCGTCGGATCCCCGCGCCCGTGGCGCTCGGCGGAGCCGTCGCCATCGGGGTGATGACGGCGATCCAGGCGCGCATCAACGGGGTCCTCGGCGTGCGGGTGGACAACGGCATCGTCGCCGGGTTCCTCTCCTTCGCCGTCGGGCTCGCAGCGCTCGCCGTGGTCATCTCGTTCCTGCCGTTCGCGCGTCGCGGCGCGGTGCGACTCGTCCGCGGGATCCGCGCACGCACGATCCCGTTCTGGATGCTCCTCGGCGGAGCCTGCGGTGCACTCACCGTCTCCACCCAGGGGCTGACCGCCGGGATCCTCGGCGTGTCCCTCTTCACCGTGGGCGTGGTCGCGGGGCAGACCCTCCACGGCCTGGTCCTCGACCGCATCGGCTTCGGACCGGCCGGTGTCGTGGCGGTGACCCCCGGTCGGGTGATGGGCGGCGTGCTCGCGCTCGCCGCGGTCGGGATCTCGCTCTCCGGGGACGTGCTGGCGACGGCACCCCTGTGGATGCTGCTGCTGCCCTTCGCGGCGGGCGTCGGGATCGCGTGGCAGGCGGCGACGAATGGACGGCTCGCCCAGCGCGCCCGCTCGCCGATCGCGGCCACGTTGATGAGCTTCGTCGCGGGGACCGTGGTGCTCGCGCTCGCCGCCGGCACCAGCGTCGCGGTGCGGGGCTGGCCGGCCGCCCTCCCGACCGAGCCCTGGCTCTACCTCGGCGGCTTCCTCGGGGCGGGGTACATCCTGCTGGGCGCCTTGATCGTCGCGCACACGGGCGTGCTGCTGATGGGCCTGGGGTCGGTGCTCGGACAGCTCGTGACCTCGGTCGTCATCGACCTGCTATGGCCGGCGCAGGCGGGGCCGGCGCTGTGGCAGGTGATCGCGATGGTGGTCGTCGCCGTGGCGTCCGTGATCGTCGCGGTGCCGTGGCGGCGTCGGCGCTAGGACCGCTCGTCCGCGGCCTTCCGCGCCTTCTTCCTGGCCTTCTTCCTGGCTTTCTTCGCGGCCTTCTTCGCCTTCTTCTTCTCCGCCTTCGCGGTGTCCTTCGCCGCCGCGTCCCGCGCTGCGGACACCTCGGCGGACGGCTTCGGCGGGCGCGTGAGGAGCGCACGCGCGTCGACGGTCTTCCGGCGGCCCGGGCTCTTCCCTTCGGGTTTCGAACCGACGTAGAGCCACCCGAGCAGCTCCTCGTCCGGTCCCAGCCCGTGCATCCGCGCCACGGGCTCGGAGCGCGTGTAGTGCCCGGTGCGCCAGATCACGCCCCAGCCCGCTTCGTCGAGGAGAAGGCTCAGCACGTGGGCGACGCCCGAGGCCACCGCCTCCTGCTCCCATCGCGGCACTTTCTCACTCGCGCGGTAACTCGCGACGACGGCGATGAGGAGAGGGGCGCGCAACGGCTTGGTCGACGGCGCATCGTCCCCCTGCGCTTCGGCGATCGCGGCGCCGAGCGCCTCGCGATCCGGCCCGCGTAGCTCGATCAGCCGCCACGGACGCAGGGAAGAGTGGTCGGCCACGCGGCCCGCGGCGCCGACGAGCGTCAGCAGTTCCTCCCGGCCCGGGGCCGTGTCGCCGACCTTCGACCAGGACTGCCGTGCGCGGACGGCGTCGAGGGCGCTCACGACTCGTCGGGCGTGAAGTTCAGTGCGATCGAGTTCATGCAGTACCGGTCACCGGTGGGGGTGCCGAAACCGTCGGGGAAGACGTGACCGAGGTGCGAGCCGCAGGTCGCGCAGCGCACCTCCGTGCGGACCATGCCGAGACTGTCGTCCTCGAGCAGCTCCACGGCGTCCGGACGGACCGATTCGTAGAAGCTCGGCCACCCGCATCCGGAGTCGAACTTGGTGCCGCTCTTGAACAGTTCGGCGCCGCAGGCACCGCAGGTGTAGAGTCCGGCACGCTCCTCGTCGAGCAGCTCGCCGGTCCAGGCGCGTTCGGTCGCGGCCTGGCGCAACACGGCGTACTGCTCTTCACCGAGCTCTTTGCGCCATTCGTCTTCGGTCTTTTCCACGCTGTAGGGCATCGTGTCCTCCTGAGTCCCCTCCATTCTCCCTCGTGCGGAGCCTTCGTGGCGCTCCGCGACAGAATGGACGCATGACGGACGCCGTGCAGGAGCGCTACGCCCGATTCGCGCACGCCGAGGCCCCGGGGCGCAGCGCCCTGTACGCCGAATGGGCGGCCGGGGTCGCAGACGACGAGGAGGTCCGCGGGCTGCTCCACCGCATCCCCGCGAACCGGCGCCAGCCGCCGCTCGTCTTCGCCGTCTCCCGTCTGCTCGGTGCGCCGCACGGGCCGTACCGGCAGTGGCGTCGCTTCGTGCTCGCCCACGGAGACCGCCTCGTCCTCGAATGCACGCGGCGCGCGCTCCAGACCAACGAGCCGCTCCGGACGGCCGCGCTGCTGCCTGTGCTGTCCGAGATCGACGGGCCGCTCGCCCTGCTGGAAGTCGGCGCCTCCGCCGGCCTCTGCCTCTATCCCGACCGCTACTCGTACCGCTTCATCGACGACGAGGGAGCCCTGCGCCGTTCCCTCGATCCCGCGGACGGCCCGTCGTCGGTGGTGCTGGAGTGCGCCGTGTCCGGCGAGCTGCCGCGGCTGCGGATGCCCGACGTCGTGTGGCGGGCGGGCATCGATCTCGCTCCGCTCGATGCCCGGCGCGACGAGGACCGTGCCTGGCTGCGGGCCCTGGTCTGGCCGGGGGAGGACGGGCGGGAGGAGCGCATCGCCGCCGCTCTCGACATCGCCGCCGCCGATCCGCCGCTGCTCGTCGCGGGCGACGCGGTCGCGGAGGTGGAGCGACTCGCCCGCTCGGCCCCGTCGGAGGCCACGCTCGTCATCACGACTCCTGGCGTGCTCGTGCACATTCCGCGGGCGGGGCGGGAGGAGCTGCTCGCCCGCATCGCCGGGCTGTCGGCGCGCTGGATCACCCTCGACCCACCGGCGCTCCTCGACGTCTGGGAGCCCCCCGTCGCCGCGGAGTCCTGGCCCGGCTTCGTGGTCGCCCTCGACGGCCGGGTGCGTGCCGCCGCCGATCCGCTCGGGGCTCGGTGGGAGTGGCGCGCGGATGATCCGCCGACGGCGACCTAATCTGAGGACATGTCCGCAGATGCCCTCACGGAGCGCGACCGCGCGATCCTCGCCCTGGAGGCCGCCTGGCCGCGCCACGGCGGGATGAAGGAGGAGGTCATCCGGGCCCGCCTCGGCATGAGCGCGGCCCGCTACTACCAGCTCCTCGGCCGGCTGATCGACTCCGAGGCGGCCCTCGAGTTCGACCCGATGCTGGTGCGACGGCTGCGGCGACTCCGTGACTCGCGCGGCGCCCGGCGCGCCGCGCGGATCCCCGGCTTCACCGGCTGAACGCCCGGCGGACCGGCGACGCCCGGAGGCCGCGGACCGGTTTGTCAGCGACGTGCCGCTAGCATCGAGGGGTGTCCAAGCCCTCCCGTGATCGTTTCGACGAGGTCCCCCGTACGACCGGACGCGTGGGAGCACACCGCGCGGAAGAGCCGGGCATGAACGGCTGGGTCGTGCTGCTGTGGTCGTTCGTCGCCGCGCTGGTGCTCATCATCGTCGGCATCTTCGGGGCGCTCACGGTCATGGGGCGGATCGACCTGTTCCCCGAGGCGGCGCCGTCCGCGGCCCCCACGCCGGAGCAGACCGGTGTCATCGACACCTCCTACTCGGTGCTGATTCTCAACGCGTCGCCGGACGACGGGCTCGACGACCAGATGCGCGACACCCTCATCAACGAGGGCTGGCCGGCCGCGAGCGTGCTCGCGAGCGACAGCGAGAGCGACGACTTCGCGACCACCACCGTCTACTACGTCAGCGCGGAGGACGAGGAGGCGGCGACCGGTCTGGCCGGGATCATCGGCGGTGCCCAGGTCCAGCAGAGCGATTACTACGCCGGGCAGACCGAGGACGGGCAGAAGCAGCTGACCGTCGTGATCGGCGTCGACCGGACGGCGGCGGCCCCGGAGACTCCCGCGCCCTGACACCGGTGTCCCCACCGGACCACGCGGCTTGCACTCGATGGTGTCGAGTGCCAGAATGGCGTTAGCACTCTCTCACTCTGAGTGCTAAACCCACCGTCTACGTCCAGGAGGGACGACAAAACTCATGGCAAAGATCATCGCCTTCGATGAGGAGGCCCGCCGCGGCCTCGAGCGTGGCCTCAACATCCTCGCCGACGCGGTCAAGGTGACCCTCGGCCCGCGTGGTCGCAACGTCGTGCTCGAGAAGAAGTGGGGCGCCCCCACGATCACGAACGACGGTGTCTCCATCGCCAAGGAGATCGAGCTGGACGACCCGTACGAGAAGATCGGTGCGGAGCTCGTCAAGGAGGTCGCGAAGAAGACCGACGACGTCGCCGGTGACGGCACGACGACCGCCACGGTGCTCGCCCAGGCCCTGGTCCGCGAGGGGCTGCGCAACGTCGCGGCCGGCGCCGACCCCATCTCGCTCAAGCGCGGCATCGAGAAGGCCGTCGCCGCGATCACCGAGGAGCTGCTGAGCACGGCGAAGGAGATCGACTCCAAGGAGCAGATCGCCGCGACCGCCTCCATCTCGGCCGCCGACCCCGCGATCGGCGAGCTCATCGCCGAGGCCATCGACAAGGTCGGCAAGGAGGGTGTCGTCACCGTCGAGGAGTCGCAGACCTTCGGCACCGAGCTCGAACTCACCGAGGGCATGCGCTTCGACAAGGGCTACCTCAACCCGTACTTCGTCACGGACCCGGAGCGCCAGGAGGCCGTCTTCGAGGACCCGTACATCCTCATCGCGAACCAGAAGGTCTCGAACATCAAGGACCTCCTGCCCATCGTCGACAAGGTGATCCAGGACGGCAAGGAGCTCGTCATCATCGCCGAGGACGTCGAGGGCGAGGCTCTCGCGACCCTCGTGCTGAACAAGCTCAAGGGCATCTTCAAGTCGGTCGCCGTCAAGGCCCCCGGCTTCGGCGACCGTCGCAAGGCGCAGCTGCAGGACATCGCGATCCTCACGGGCGGTCAGGTCATCACCGAAGAGGTGGGCCTGAAGCTCGAGAACGCCACGCTCGACCTGCTGGGTCGTGCGCGCAAGGTCATCGTCACGAAGGACGAGACCACGATCGTCGAGGGTGCCGGCGAGGCCGACCAGATCGAGGGTCGCGTCACGCAGATCCGTCGCGAGATCGAGAACACCGACAGCGACTACGACCGCGAGAAGCTGCAGGAGCGTCTGGCGAAGCTCGCCGGTGGCGTGGCCGTCATCAAGGCGGGCGCTGCGACCGAGGTCGAGCTCAAGGAGCGCAAGCACCGCATCGAGGACGCCGTCCGCAACGCGAAGGCGGCCGTCGAGGAGGGCATCGTCCCCGGTGGTGGCGTCGCGCTCATCCAGTCCGGCACGAAGGCGCTCGACGCTCTCTCGCTCGAGGGCGACGAGGCGACCGGTGCGAACATCGTCCGCGTGGCGATCGAGGCTCCGCTGAAGCAGATCGCGCTGAACGCCGGTCTCGAGCCGGGTGTCGTCGCCAACAAGGTCTCCGAGCTCCCCGCGGGCCAGGGCCTCAACGCCGCCAGCGGCGAGTACGGCGACATGTTCGCACAGGGCATCATCGACCCGGCGAAGGTGACGCGCTCGGCGCTGCAGAACGCCGCGTCGATCGCCGGCCTGTTCCTGACGACCGAGGCCGTCGTCGCCGACAAGCCGGAGAAGGCCGCTGCTCCCGCGGGTGACCCTACGGGCGGCATGGACTTCTGACCCTCTGAGAGGTTCAGAGACTCCGTCTCACTGACAGAAAGCCCCCGGCTCCGGCCGGGGGCTTTCTGCGTGTACTCAGCGGAACAGGCTGGCGGAGAACTGGTCCGCCTCGGCGTACTGCGTGGCCACGGAGCCGAGCGAGGTGCCGATCCCGTCCAGGACGAGCTCGACGTGCTGCTGGGCGCCCTGCCATTGTTCGGCGCACCCCTGGAATGCGGTGGCGGCCGCCCCGACCCAGCTGCCCTGCAGCTGCCGGAGCTGCGACATGAGGGTGGCGGATTCCGTGCGCAGGCGCTCGATGGTGGCGCGGGTGGCGGCCTCCGCCGCATGGACGGCGTCGGTGTCGACGGTGAAGACGGTCATGGGGACTCCTTTCGAGAAGCCCCGACGCTACGCGCGGTGCCGTCGGCGACACCGTCGACCGCGGCGAGTTCACGGGAGGCCGAGGAGAACGCGCCGGGCGCGGTGCTCGGTGGAGGAGGGGCCGCTACGGCAGGTCGAGCCGGTCGAGCGGCTGCGTGTCCTCGAGCAGGTGCTCCGGCGTCGACCGCGCCGGGGCGAGGGGAAGCGTCACCGTGAACGTCGCTCCGCCGCCCGGGGTCTCGGACACCGCGATATCGCCGTTCAGCGCCTTGAGGATGGACGCGACGATGGCGAGGCCGAGACCGGAGCCTCCGGTCTCACGGGCCCGCGAGGTGTCGGCGCGCCAGAACCGCTCGAAGATCTGCTCGCGGATCTGCGGTGGGACACCCTCGCCGTGGTCGACGATCGAGATGCTCGCCCGTCCGGCGCTGCGATCCGAGTCCACCACGATCTCGATGGGGCTGTCTTCGGGGGAGAAGCGGCGCGCGTTGCCGAGCAGGTTCGTGACGACCTGCCGCACCTTGTTCTCTTCTCCGAGCACGATCGGCGGCGTCCGGACGGGGATGTCGGGCACCTCGCTGAAGTCGATCGCGGGCGGCTGCTCGGGCTGCCGCGGCCGACGGCGCAGGCGCGACAGGGTGGCCCGGGGGCGCGTCTTCGGCGCAGGTTCCGGTGTGATCGGGACGACCGGCGTACGGATCGGGGCGGTCGGCATGTTCTCCAGCGTCCGGTCGATGACGGAGATCATGCGCCCGGGTGCGGCCGCCCGCACGTCCAGGGCGGCGTCACGGGCGATGGGACGGAGGTCGAGGGGAACGATCTGCGGCTCCCGCTCCTCGTCGAGACGAGCCAGGGCGAGCAGGTCCTCCACGAGGACGCCCATCCGAATGGCCTCCTTCTCGATGCGCTCCATGGCCCGCGCCGTGTCCTCCTCGCCCTTGATCGCACCCATGCGGTAGAGCTCGGCGTACCCGCGGACGCTGACGAGCGGCGTCCGCAGCTCGTGGCTCGCGTCGCCGATGAACCGTCGCATGTGCTGCACGGTCCGGTCGCGCTGCGCCAGCGAGCGGTCGACGCGATCGAGCATCGTGTTGATGGCCGCGTTCAGGCGTCCGACCTCGGTGGTCGGCTCCAGGTCGGTGAGTCGCTGCCGGAAGTCGCCGGCGGCGATGGACATGGCGGTCTGCTCCACCTGCCCGAGCCGGCGGAAGGTGAGCGTGACCAGACCACGCGTGAGGAGCGCCGCGACGAAGATCGTGATGAGCGCGATCGTGATGTAGATCCCGAAGTACTGGCTGATGATGCGGTCCGCCTCGGCGAGGGGCAGCGCCACCATCTGGACGCTGAGGGGGTCGCCCTCCTGCTGCACGACGGCGGACGCCGCGTGGTAGACGCCGCCGTCCGCGTCCTCGAGGGCCAGCACCTGCTCCTCGTCGGCCTGGGCGTCCGACAGCGAGTATTGCGCGGGGAAGACCGGCGCCCGTCCCGATGCGCTCGGCGCGGTGGCGCGGAGCGCGCCCTCCGCGTCGTAGACCGCGAAGGAGAAGTCGCGCGGCTTCTCGTCCCGCGGGGTGTAGGTGGTGACGCCGTCGATCGTCGTCGTGTCGAAGTAGCGGTTGACGAGGTCGCTGGTCACCAGCGCCGGAAGCTGCGCATTGATGTTCTCGACGAGTGCGTTGCGCAGGAGCGGCACCGTGCCGATGCCCGCGACGAGCAGACCGAGCGCGAGGACGGCGACCGTGACGCCGGTGACCTTGGCGCGCAGACTGATGCGTCGCCACCAGGCGGTGACCGCATCGGGCTTGTGCGCCATGCGGTCCTCCCTGCTGCGACGGCGGTGCCGTCCGGGGACGGCGGGTGGTGGAACGGCGGTCTCAGACCGTCTTGCCGACCTTGAGCATGTAGCCGAAGCCGCGCTTCGTCTGGATCAGCGACTCCTCGGTGTGCGGGTCGATCTTGCGCCGCAGGTAGGAGATGTAGCTCTCGACGATGCCGGCGTCGCCGTTGAAGTCGTACTCCCACACGTGGTCGAGGATCTGCGCCTTCGACAGCACCCGATTGGGGTTGAGCATGAGGTAGCGGAGGAGCTTGAACTCGGTGGGACTCAGGTCGATCGGCTCCTTGCCGACGTGCACGTCGTGCGTGTCCTGATCCATCGAGAGCTCGCCGGCACGGATGATCGACTCCTCGTCGGCCTGCATCGTCCGGCGGAGGATGGCCTGGGCCCTGGCGACGATCTCGTCGAGGCTGAACGGCTTGGTGACGTAGTCGTCGCCGCCCGCGTTCAGGCCTTCGATCTTGTCCTCGGTGCCGTCCTTCGCGGTGAGGAAGAGGATCGGTGCCGTGAACCCCGCTCCGCGCAGGCGCTTGGTCACGCTGAACCCGTTCATGTCGGGGAGCATGACGTCCAGGATGATGAGGTCCGGCTCCTCCTCGAGGACAGCCGAGATCGTGGCGGCGCCGTTGGCCACCGTCTTCACCTGGAACCCGGCGAAGCTGAGACCCGTCGAGAGCAGGTCGCGGATGTTGGGCTCGTCGTCGACGACCAGGATGCGCGCAGCAGTCATGACCCCATTATGGTGACTTCGGCCATGCGCGGGCTGATTATCGTGCGGAACGGCGTGGACACGCTCGCTCCGCCGCAGGGTGGATGCGCTCCCCAGCGGCGCGGGAGAGGATCGAGGTATGAGTTCGATCGAGGACGCCGTCGCCGCCCCCGTCTCCCCGCCCGCATCGTCGTCGCCGCCCCTCTCGGACGGGGCGGAGTACCACCGCCTGGCCTTCCTCCGCCCGCGTCCGCGGTGGTGGAAGCCGCTCCTCACGGGAGTCCTCGGCTTCGTCCTCTACCTCGCGATCCTCCTCCTCGTGATCGTGCCGGTCGTCGTCCTGGCCGCTGTCATCCCCGAGTGGGGTGCGGAGCTGCCGTTGCTGCTGCGGACGACGGCGTACTTCCAGCTGGATCGTCCGTGGCTCCTCGTGGCGCTCGTGCTGCCGCTCATCCTGATGATCCCGGCCCTGCTGCTGGCCTCGCGCATCGTGCAGGGGCGTGGCGTCGGCCTGCTGTCGTCGGTCACCGGCCGGCTGCGGATGGGCTGGCTGTGGCGGACCCTCGCTCTGGCGTTCGCCGTGTTCGTGGTGTACTTCGCCGTGGTGCTCGGCTGGTCGGCGGCGGCCGGCGACCAGGTGACGCCCGACTTCTCGCACCCGGGGATCCCGCTCATGGTGATCCTGCTGCTCGCGCTGATCCCGTTCCAGGCGGCGGCGGAGGAGTACGTCTTCCGCGGGTACCTGATGCAGCTCGTCGGCCGGTGGCTGCGGCATCCGGCGTTCGCGATCCTGCTCCCGGTCCCGCTCTTCGTCCTGGGACACGGCTACGACGTGTGGGGAGCGGCGAGCGTCGGCCTCTTCGCCGTCGTCGCCGCCTGGCTGACGTGGCGCACCGGAGGCCTGGAAGCGGCGATCGCGCTGCACATCGTCAACAACCTGATGATCTTCCTGATGGGGTCCGTCGGGGTCGTCGATGCCAACGCGACCTCGGGGACACCCGTCGACCTGCTCGGCTCCGCGCTCGCGATGCTCGTCTTCGCCGTCGTCGCCGATCGGTGGGCGCGCCGCCGGGGCATCGCCCGCACGGCAACGGTCGCCGACGTCGCCGCGGGGACCCACGTGCTGCCGCGCCGGCTCCACGGCTGACGGCGTGCCCGGCCTCAGGCGGCGATCGCCTCGGCGTCCATGATCGTGTAGCTGTAGCCCTGCTCCGCGAGGAACCGCTGCCGGTTCTGCGCGTAGTCCTGGTCGATCGTGTCGCGTGCCACGAGCGTGTAGAAGCTCGCGGTGTGCCCCGACTGCTTGGGGCGCAGCAGACGCCCGAGGCGCTGCGCCTCCTCCTGGCGCGAGCCGAACGAGCCCGACACCTGGATGGCGACGGACGCCTCCGGGAGGTCGATCGAGAAGTTCGCGACCTTCGACACGACGAGCAGCGAGATCTCGCCCTCCCGGAACGCCCGGTAGAGCTCCTCCCGCTCCTCGACCGGAGTGGAGCCGGTGATCTGCGGGGCGTCGAGCGCCTGGGAGAGCGCGTCGAGCTGATCGAGGTACTGGCCGATCACGAGGATCTGCTCACCCTGGTGGGCGGCGATGAGTTCGCGGACGGCATCGATCTTCGCCGGGGCGGACGCCGCCAGCCGGTACCGCTCGTCGTCCGTCGCCGCGGCGTACTCCAGCCGGTCCGCCGGGGGCAGATCGACCCGCACCTCGAAGCAGGCGGCGGGGGAGATGAAGCCCTGCGCCTCGATCTGCTTCCAGGGCGCGTCGAAGCGCTTCGGGCCGATGAGGCTGAAGACGTCGCCTTCCCGCCCGTCCTCCCGGACCAGGGTGGCGGTGAGGCCGATGCGCCGGCGCGCCTGCAGGTCGGCCGTCAGCTTGAACACGGGCGCGGGCAGCAGGTGCACCTCGTCGTAGACGATCAGACCCCAGTCCAGGGCGTCCAGCAGCGCCAGGTGGGCGTACTCGCCCTTCCGCTTCGCCGTGAGGATCTGGTAGGTCGCGATCGTGACCGGCTTCACTTCCTTCGCCTGCCCGGAGTACTCGCCGATCTCCTCCGGTGTGAGGCTCGTCCGCTTGAGCAGCTCGTCCCGCCATTGGCGGGCCGAGACGGTGTTGGTCACGAGGATCAGGGTCGTGGTCTTTGTGGCGGCCATGGCCCCGGCGCCGACGATGGTCTTCCCCGCGCCGCAGGGGAGAACGACCACCCCGGAGCCGTCCTTCGAGAAGGCGTCGACCGCGTCCTGCTGGTACGGACGGATGGTCCACCCGTCCTCGGCGAGCTCGATCTCGTGCGGCGTGCCGGGCGTGTAGCCGGCGAGGTCCTCCGCCGGCCAGCCGATCTTCAGGAGCTCCTGCTTGATCTGGCCGCGGGCCCACGCGTCGACGACGAACGTCTCCGGCGTCGGGTGTCCGATGAGCAGCGGCTGGATGCGCTTGTTGTGGGCGACCTGCGCCAGCACGGCGGGGTCGGAGGAGCGGAGGATGAGCACGCCTTCGTCGTCGCGCTCGATGACCAGGCGTCCGTACCGGTTGACCGTCTCGCGGAGGTCGACGGCGACGGACGGCGGCACGGGGAAGCGCGACCAGCGGTCGAGCGTCTCCAGCATGTCCTCGGCGGTGTGGCCGGCGGCACGCGCGTTCCAGAGGCCGAGTCGCGTGATCCGGTAGGTGTGGATGTGCTCGGGGGCGCGCTCCAGCTCGGCGAAGATCGCCAGCTCGTGGCGGGCGCTCTCGGCGTCGGCATGGGCGACCTCGAGCAGCACGGTGCGGTCGCTCTGGACGATCAGGGGGCCATCAGACATAGCAGACCAGCCTACCGGCCCGTGGCTGCACGGGGCCTAGGACGGGACGACGGTCGCGGCGCGGATGCTCGACACGGGGAGAGTGCGCTCGACGTCGGCCGCCCGGTCGCGGCCCCGCAGGCGTCCGCCGCCGAGACCGGTGGCTTCGAGCAGGAGGTCGCGGGTGGAGCCGTCGGGCATGCCGACCGTCACCCGCAGCACGGCCTTCGCGCGGACGGCCGCCTCCAGCTCCCGGTCGAGCCAGGCGGCGTCCGCATCCGGTCCCTGCCGGGCGCGGAGCCGGGCGATCAGCGGGCCGTAGTCGGGGGTCGCCACCGGTTCCGCCGTCGCCGCCGCATGCCGGGTCCGCACCGTGACGGCGCCGTCGCGGTCGACGAGCGTCGCCGGGTAGCGGGCGTCGGTCAGCGCCCAGTAGACGGTGTCCTGGCCGACCTTGGTCGTCAGCGACCCGACGTGAGCGGTGAGCCCGAGCGGACGCAGGGACTGATCGACGGCCATCGCCTCGAGGAGGTGCGGGTCCGCGCTCTCCACACGGGTCCGCCCGGTCTCGTCGTCGACGGAGACGCGCACGAGGCCGTGGCGCTGGGCGGTCTGTGCGACGAGATAGCCGAGTGGCTGCGGGATGCCGGTGAGCGAGATGCCGCCCAGGAACTCCAGGATCGAGGCCTCGTCCTCCCCGGCGGCGAACGCATGGGCCACCGACTCCGCGGTGAACCGGTACGACGAGGCCTGCGCCGCGGACTCCCGGCGCGCCAGGGTGCGCAGGCGCACATCGAGTGCCGGTTGCAACGGCCCCGGCGCGATGGCGGTGAGGTCGTTCTGCAGGAAGATCCGGTCGACCTCGGTGGGCAGGAGCGCCGAGAGCCCGGAGGGGTCGGCCGCGTCTCCGCGCCGGAGTGCGTGCGCCCAGGCCGGCTCCGAGCCGTCTTCGGCGATGAGGCCGAGCAGCCGGGCGGCCTCGGCCTGCCGTGCGGCCTCCGCCGGCCAGGACGGGTCCCACGGGTGCGCGTGGGGCCATGCCGACGCAGGGATCCAGCCACCGCTCGCCGAGCGCAGCCCCCGGGGGAGGGTGTCGCGGAACGCCGTCGCCAGTCGCGCCCAGCGCGCCGTGGCGGGGGAGCGGAGCCAGTCCTCCGCGGTCGTCGTGGTGCGCAGCAGCCGGTCGGCGGGAGTCGCGAGGTCGGCGCGGAGGGCGAGCGCCACCAGCGGATCGACGCTCTCGACGTCGAGACCGAGCTCGGACAGCTGTCGCTTCTGCCCCGCGCTCACGGCCCCGCCCATGAGCAGGGTGAACGGCTGATCCCTGGCGAGGAGGAGGATGTCCGCGAGCACGCCGACGGTGGTGAAGGCCCGCTCCGCGGCGTGCGCGGCGACGGCCTCGCTCGCAGCCGGCGTCGGCGTCTCATCGAGGGGTGCGGGTCGCGACCGTTCTGCGACGGCCTCCGAGACCGGCGGGTGGGGGGTGCCGTCCGGACGGAGCAGAGCGAGCGCGGTCAGGCGCGCCCTCTCGTCACCGGCGCCGTCCCCCGCGACGGCGTCGACGAGCGCGGCGGCCTCGGACGCGGTGAGGAGGGGGAGTGCGCGTCCCACCGAGGACGGTTCGAGCAGCGCCTCCGCCGCATCGAAGAGGTCCTGCCATCCGACGTCGGGGCGCACGCCGCGGGCGGCGAACAGCCCGGCCAGCTCGTCATCGCTCGCCGCGGCCAGGTGGTCGGCCAGCGGTCGTGCGTGCGTGCTCATCTGTGCGGCCTCAACGACGCGACTCGGCGCGCCCCTTCCGCACGAAGCTCATCACCAGCAGGACGATGATCATCACGAACGCGACCGGGAGACCCCAGTAGGGGATCGCCGCGATCAGGGGCCACAGGCCCTCCCCGAACGCGGCCCGGTCCATGCCCAGCGCGGTGCCGATGATGATGACGAAGAAGCAGATCACCGAGGCGGCCGCGATGCCGAGCGCGGTGAAGGCCAGGATGCGGTCGATCCGACGGATGGGGACCTCCGGTCCGGGGTTCTTCGTGCTCATCGGTCCCACCCTACTCGCACCCGCGGGAGCGGTTCCGTTCCGCCGGTGACCGGTAGGCTGGGGGCACGCGCACGAGCGCGCTCCGTTCTGCATTCGATTCCAGCGAGGTTCTCCCATGCCCACCGGCAAGGTCAGGTTCTACGACGAAGACAAGGGTTTCGGCTTCATCGCCAGCGATGACGGCCAGGACGTCTTCCTGCACGCCTCCGCGATGCCCGCCGGCACCGTGGTGAAGGCGGGTGCGCGCGTGGAGTTCGGCGTGGCCGACGGCAAGCGCGGCCTGCAGGCGCTGTCGGTGCGCGTGCTCGAAGCGCCGCCCAGCCTGGCGAAGGCGAAGCGCAAGCCCGCCGACGACATGGCCATCATCATCGAGGATCTCGTGAAGCTCCTCGACGGCATCGGGGGCGACCTGCGCCGCGGCCGCTATCCCTCCTCCAGCCACGGCCGCAAGATCGCGGCCGTCCTCCGCAAGGTCGCCGATGACCTCGAAGCCTGACGCCGACGCGCGCCTCATCGAGGCGCACGACCTCGCGCTCGCGTCGCTGCGGGAGATCACTCCCGCGGCGACCATCGGTCCGGCCGCCGGCTTCGTGCCGGAGGATGACGGGTCCGTCTCCCTGCGGTTCGAGAACCGTCTTCCCGGCTACCCCGGCTGGTACTGGACCGTCACCGTCGCCCGCGTGGACGACGAGGAGCCCACCGTCCTCGAGGTCGAGCTGCTGCCCGGCGACGGCGCCCTGCTCGCGCCGGAATGGGTGCCGTGGGCGGAACGCCTGGCCGAGTACCGCGCGCACCAGGCGGAGCTGGCCGAGGCGGCCGCGGCCGCGGAGGACGCGCCGGAGGCGGATGACGCGGAGGACGGCGACGATGTCGAAGACGACGCCCTCGGCGAGGACGACCTCGACGACGACGGCTCCGACATCCTGCACGCGGGCGACCTGGACGGCGTCGACATCGACGAACTGGATGATTCCGCCGAGGACTCCGACGACGAAGAGTCCGACGAGGATGACGACGACGATTCGTATGACGGCGACGAGTCCGGAGACGACGACGCCGACGCCCGCGATGCGTACGCCGGCGACGACGAGGAGTGACCCGGGCGGTCAGCCGCCCAGATTCTCCTGCACGAAGTCGATGGCGCGGATGAGCTGACGCACGTCGTCCGGCTCGATCGAGACGAAGGTCGCCACCCGCAGCTGGTTGCGGCCGAGCTTGCGGTACGGCTCGGTGTCCACGATGCCGTTGGCGCGCAGCGCCTTCGCGATCGCCGCCGCATCGACGCTCTCGTCGAAGTCGATGGTCGCCACGACGGGCGAACGGTGCGCCGGGTCGCTGACGAAGGGCGTCGCCACGGCGGAGGCCTCGGCCCAGTCGTACAGCACCGAGGAGGACTCGGCCGTGCGGGCGGCCGCCCAGGCGAGGCCGCCGTTGTCGAGGATCCACTGGAGCTGGTTGTCCAGGAGCAGCAGGGTCGCGAGCGCGGGGGTGTTCAGCGTCTGGTTCAGCCGCGAGTTGTCCAGCGCGTGCTTGAGGCTGAGGAACTCCGGGATGTACCGGCCGGAGGCGGCGATCCGCTCGATGCGGTCGATGGCGGCGGGGGAGACGGCGGCGAACCAGAGTCCGCCGTCGGAGCCGAGGTTCTTCTGCGGGGCGAAGTAGTACACGTCCGCCTGCGCCATGTCGACGTCGATGCCGCCCGCGGCGCTCGTCGCGTCGATCACGGTCAGCGCGCCTTCCGCCCGCACCCGCTCGACCGGAGCGGACACGCCCGTCGAGGTCTCGTTGTGCGGCCAGGCGTAGACGTCCACGCCGTCGACGATCTCCGCGGCACTCCGCGAGCCGGGCTCGGCCGAGCGCACGTCCGGCGCCTCGAGCCAGGGGGCGCCGGCCGCCTTGGCGAACTTGCCGCCGAACTCGCCGAAGACGAGGTTCTGGCTGCGCCGTTCGATGAGGCCGAAGGCCGCCGCGTCCCAGAACGCGGTCGACCCGCCGTTGCCCAGGATGATCTCGTACCCCTCGGGCAGGCGGAACAGCGCGGCGAGCTGCTCGCGGGTGCTGCCGACGAGGTTCTTCACCGGAGCCTGGCGATGCGACGTCCCGAGGACGGAGGCTCCCGCCGTGACGAGCGACTCGAGCTGCGCGCCGCGCACCTTCGAGGGGCCGCAGCCGAAGCGGCCGTCAGTGGGCAGGAGGTCACGGGGAATCTCGATCGCCATGGCTTGATTCTAGGGGGGAGCGCCGATCCGATGTCGCCGGGGGAATGTAGGCTTGCCTAAGAACTTCGGAGGGCCCACATGACCGATCTGATCGACACCACGGAGATGTATCTCCGCACCATCCTCGAGCTCGAGGAGGAGAACATCGTCCCGCTGCGCGCGCGCATCTCGGAGCGCCTCGGCCACTCCGGGCCCACCGTCTCCCAGACCGTCGGGCGCATGGAGCGCGACGGGCTGGTGGTCGTGTCCGAGGACCGCACGCTCGAGCTGACCGACGCGGGCCGCCGGAAGGCCGTGGACGTGATGCGCAAGCACCGGCTCGCGGAGCGTCTGCTGTCCGACGTCATCGGGCTCGACTGGGCGTTCGTCCATGAAGAGGCCTGCCGGTGGGAGCACGTCATGAGCGAGCAGGTGGAGCGACGTCTCGTCGAGCTGCTCGGTCACCCGACCGAGTCGCCCTACGGCAACCCGATCCCCGGTCTCGACCAGCTCGGCGACCTCCCCGCACGCACCTTCGATGAGGGGGTCATCGGCCTCGTGCAGCGGCTGAACGCCGCGGGGGAGCCCGTCGAGGGCACCGTCCGCCGTCTGGCCGAGCCCGCTCAGGTGGATCCCGAGCTGCTGGAGCAGCTGCGCGATGCGGGTGTCGTCCCCGGAGCGCACGGAGACTTCCGCTTCAACGAGGGCTACGTGCTCATCCAGATGGACGGTAAGGAGGAAGGCCTCGAACTCCCCGTCGAGCTGGCGTCCCACATCTTCCTCGTCGGCGAACCCGCCTGAACGCCCCTCACCGCGTATTGTCAGTTTCCCAGGGTGACATGATCGTTATCTTCCGGTAACCTCGGTCAGGTCCTCAGCGAAGAAGCCCGCTGGGGGCGAACCGCGAAGATCCGCCTTCCGGCTCGTCGTCTTCTCCATGAGGGATGCACTCGAACCCGAGTGGTGCATTCCTGCCCTGGGGCAGAGTGTCGACGGGCCAGCGCCGCCCGAGGTGCGAAGGCTCAGGAGGACCACGTTTTGGCCGCAGACATCGAACCGACCGCGAAGACATCTGAAGATCGAGTACCCGCCCGACGCACCGGCGCCCGGGTGAACGCTCGAAAGATCGCAGCCCCTCTCCGGTCGGTGGCGATCTTCGGCGCCGTCGGCGCTCTCGTCGCCGCCGTCGCCCTTCCCGCGTATGCGGCGTCCAAGCCGACCGATGCGACCGCGCAGACCGTGCAGCAGCTCGCCGCAGTCGACGCGCAGTCGCTCGTGGTCGCCTCCGAGGCGACCGCCGCACCGCTCGTCCGCGGAACCTTCACCGCGACGACGCCCGAGGAGATCGAGAAGAAGAAGGCCGAGGAGGCTGCGGCCGCCGCGGCCCGGGCCGCCGCTGCCGCCGCGTCCGCCTCCGCTCCGTCCTCCGGCAACTTCAACACCGCCGGATACGCGCTCGTGGCCCCGGGCTCCGGCCAGGTCCGCTACCCGCTGCCGCTCGGCTCCTGGAACGTCAGCCGCACGATCGGCGGCGGCCACAACGGCGCCGACATGCTCGCGCCGGCCGGTACTCCGATCTATGCCGCTGCCGCGGGCGTCGTCCGCGCGTCCGCCGAGAGCATCGGCGGCTACGGCGTCGCCGTGATGCTCGACAGCGTCGTGGGCGGCCAGCAGGTGCAGACCACGTACGGTCACATGCTCTACGGATCGCGCCAGGTCCAGGCCGGCCAGACGGTCGCCGCCGGACAGCTGATCGGCTACGTCGGCAGCACCGGGCGCTCCACCGCGAACCACCTGCACTTCGAGGTCTGGATCAACGGCGGCCTCGTCGAGCCGATGTCCTGGCTCTCCGTCAACGCCGGCTGACCAGGACACGTTCTCGAGCATTCATCTGCCGTTCCGCCTCGGTCCTCGCGGGATGGGTTAGCCTGAACCCGTCGTCATACAGGCGGGAGAGGCTGATGAAGCGAACACCGAGCATCCGAACCATGGACGCTCTCGGTCGTCACGTCCTTCGGCATTGCCCGCAGGGATGCCGCGGTACCGCCGCGCGCGAAAGGCGCCGTCTCTAGACGGCGCCTTTTCTCGTCCCTGCGAACACTCTTCCTCCTGCACGACGTCGTGTGAGTCGAGAGTGCCGGGAAGCCGTCCCGGCGGATCGAGAGGATGACGAATGCGCACACTGGTCCTGAACGCCGGATACGAGCCCTTGGCGATCGTGTCCTTCAAGAGAGCCCTCGTCCTGGTCATGAACGACAAGGCGACGGTGATCGAACGTGTCGAGGACGACCCCGTCTGGGGCACCCGCGGCGTCTACGACCGCCCGGCGGTGATCATCCTCTCCCGCTACGTGCGCGTCCCCACGAGCCGGCGGGTGCCGGTCACCCGGCGCGGCGTCCTGCGGCGCGATGGGCACCGCTGTGGATACTGCGGCAAGACCGCCGCGACCATCGACCACGTCCTCCCGCGTTCCCGCGGCGGAGCGGACTCGTGGGAGAACCTCGTCGCCTGCTGCCTGCGGTGCAACAACCTCAAGAGCAATCGCACCCCGCAGGAGATGCGCTGGCAGCTGCGGTTCACGCCGCGACCCCCGCATGGGACCGCGTGGACGGTGCGGGGTGTCGAACGCAGCGATCCACGCTGGGAGCCCTACCTGGCCCTCGCCGCCTGACCTGGCACGCGCGAGGGCGCGTTGCCCCCGTCCCGTAGACTGGCAGCGCGCCCTCGTAGCTCAGCAGGATAGAGCAGCCCTCTCCTAAAGGGCAGGTCGCAGGTTCGAATCCTGTCGAGGGCACCCTCCGCGTCCGCGTGTGTCAGGGTTCGCCGCGCCGCCACAGCTTCGACGGCCACCAGATCGCCTTGCCGATGTCATACGAGAGCGCCGGGACGAGCAGCGACCGCACGACGAAGGTGTCCAGCAGCACGCCGAACGCGACGATGAACGCCAGCTGCACGAGGAACAGGATCGGGATCACCGACAGGGCCGCGAAGGTCGCCGCGAGCACCAGGCCCGCGGAGGTGATCACGCCACCCGTGATCGAGAGTCCGCGGAGGATGCCCTCCCTGGTGCCGTGCTGCTTCGACTCCTCCCGGACCCGCGTCATGAGGAAGATGTTGTAGTCGATGCCGAGCGCGACGAGGAACACGAAGCCGTAGAGCGGGACGGCAGGGTCGGCACCGGGGAAGTCGAAGATGCCGTTGAACACCAGCGCCGAGACGCCGAGGGCGGTCCCGAACGACAGCACCGTGGTGAGGATCAGCAACACGGGCGCGAGGATCGAGCGCAACAGCAGCATCAGGATGATCATGATGACGACCAGGATGAGCGGGATGATCAGGTTGCGGTCGTGGATGGACGCGTCGTTCGTGTCGATCGACGTCGCCGTCACCCCGCCCACCGCGGCCCCGAGGTCGTCGAGCTCGGTGCGCAGCTCGCGCACGGTGGAGGCGGCGGCCTCGGAATCGGCGGCATCCGTCAGCGTGCCCTGCAGGAGCACCTGACCGTCGACCGTTGTCGGCTCGGGTGCCGGGGTCCCGGGAGGCCCGACGGCGGTGATCCCTTCCGCGGTGACGGGCGCGGTCCCGCTCGGGGAGTCGGCGGCGGTGACCGTCACGCCGTCCACCCCGTCGTTGTCGAGGAGGATGTCCGCCGCGTCCTGCAGGCGGTCCTCGTCCACGATCACCGAGACGGGGCTGCCGGAGCCGCCGGGGAAGTGCTCGCCGAGTGCGACCTGGCCGTCCCGTGCCTCGGACGCACCGAGCACGAGGTCGGACTGCGGGACGCCCTGCGCATCGAGCTGGGTCACTCCCGCGGCGCCGGCGAGCAGGACGAGGGTGGTCACGATCCAGATCGCCCGCGGGCGCTTGGTGATGAGGCCGGAGAGCCGGGCCCACAGGCCGGTGGTGCGCATGCCGTGCTCCGCGGCGACGACCTCGGGCTCGAACCGCGGACGGCGGGGCCAGAACACCGCGCGGCCGAACAGGAGGAGCAGTGCCGGCAGGAGGGTGAGGGCGGAGAGCATCGCGAACACGATGCCGATCGATGCGACCGGACCCAGCGTGCTGTTCGACTTCAGATCGCTGAGCAGCAGGCACAGGAGTCCGGCGATCACGGTGCCGCCGGAGGCGACGATCGGCTCGACCGACCCCTTCCATGCGGCGAGGAGGGCGACGCCCTTGTCCTGCGCCACCCGCAACTCCTCCCGGTATCGCGCGACGAACAGCAGCGCATAGTCGGTCGCGGCGCCGATCACGAGGATGAAGAGGATGCCCTGGGTCTGGCCGCTGAGCAGGAGGATCTCCCATTTCGCCAGCCACCACACGACGAGGAGGGCGACGCACAGGGCGAACAGGCTCGTGGAGAGCACGACGAGCGGCAGCAGGAACGACCGGTAGACGAGGACGAGGATCACGAGCACGGCGAGCAGGGCCACGCCGAGCAGGAGACCGTCGATGCCCGCGAAGCCTGCGGCGAGGTCGGCCGTGAAGCCCGCCGGTCCCGTGATGTACACGGTGATGCCGTCGGGCACCGCGGCGCGGAGCTCCTCGCCGAGAGCCGTCGTGGCCTCGCTCAGCTCGGCGTCGCCGTCGATCGGGATGAAGGCCTGCACGGCCCGTCCGTCCTCGGACGGGAGGGCCGGGGAGACATCGTCCGCGACCCCCTCGACGTCCGGGGCATCGGCGACGGCCGCGGAGATGGCCTCGAGCTCCGACGGCGTCAGCTCCTCCTCGGATGTGAACACGGCGATCGCGGGGATCGCGTCGCTGTCGGTGAACTCGCCGAGCAGCTGCTGCACCGTCGTGGCGTCCGCCGATTCCGGGAGGTAGGTCGTCTGGTCGTTCGAGGACACCTCGTCGACCTTGCCGAAGAGCGGACCGCCGAGTGACGCCCCGACCAGCCACACCAGGATGAGGGCGACGGGCAGGAACACCCGCAGCCAGGAATGGCGTCGGGTGCGCTCGCGGGTCGGCGGCGTCGGTGCGGGGGCGGGGCGGGACATCGGGGGTCCTTTCAGCTGCGGCGTTCGAGGGGATGCCGGGTCAGGAGACCCAGGCGAGGATGAGGATCATCGTGGCGAGGAAGCCCGCGATGTAGTTCAGGGCGATGAAGCGGCGCCACGCGCGGTTGGTGTCCGCCGAGGTGTCATCGGTGACGTTCCACCACGGTGCGGCGTTGACGATGTAGGGGAGGGCCAGCACCGCGGCCAGAGGACCCGGCCAGGGTGTCAGCAGCATCGCGACGCCGGCGACCGTCCACAGCACGATCGCGAGGCGGACCGTCGCCCGGGCGCCGATCACCGTCGCGACGGA
The DNA here is from genome assembly GCF_017939615.1 of Microbacterium sp. BLY. Lineage (NCBI taxonomy): Bacteria > Bacillati > Actinomycetota > Actinomycetes > Micrococcales > Microbacteriaceae > Microbacterium > Microbacterium sp. BLY. The sequence goes on along the minus strand of NZ_JAGKSR010000001.1, from coordinate 18,606 downwards.
CGAGATCCCGCCCTCACGGTCGGGACCGATGTCCTGCACCGCTCCGAACGCGTGCGCGGCCATGCCCCAGAGGAAGAACGCGCCGAGGACGAGGACGGTGCTGGTCGTCAGCGGAGCGCCCGCCAGGGTGAGACCGACGAGGGCCGGGCTCACGAAATGGGTGCTCGAGGTCACGGAGTCGAGGAACGGGCGCTCCTTGAAGCGGAGCACCGGCGCGGAGTACGCGAGGACGGCGAAGACGCTGACGGCGAGCCACAGCCACGACGCGGGGGTGCCGACGGCGAAGAGGTAGACGAGGAACGGGACGTTCGTCACCGCCGCCGCCCACAGCGTCGCGCGGTGGATGCGCGGGGAGAGCAGGGCCCCCTCGATCCCGCCCTTGCGGGGGTTCGCGAGGTCGGACGCGTAGTCGAAGACGTCGTTGATGCCGTACATCGCGAGGTTGTAGGGCACGAGGAAGTAGAGGGTGCCGATCACGAAGGTGACGTCGATCTCGCGCGTGCTCAGCAGGTAGGCGGCGGCGAACGGGAAGGCGGTGTTGATCCAGCTGATCGGCCGCGAGGACAGCACGATCTGGGCGATGTCGCGGCCGAGGCCGCCGGCACGGGAGGTCCGGTCGGTCATGCGCGCTCCTCAGCTGCGGCGGACGTCGTGCGCGAGCGCCGGGCCCGCAACGCGGTCCACAGGGCGGGGAGCAGCAGCACCCCGGCCAGCGGGTACGCGAAATCCTCCAGCGGCGCGAGACCGATGTGCACCCCGGCGAGGTGCGCGGGCGCGTAGTGGAAGAGACCGGTGGCGATCATGATCGTGTCGAAGACGGCGGTCAGGACGAAGAGCGCGAAAGCGGTGATCGTCAGCGCGCCGAGGTGCGGCGTGCGCCGTGCGCCCACGCACAGTGCGACGGCGGTGAGCGCGGCGACGGCGAGGAACACCGCGGACAGCTGGAGGTAGGTCATGCCGTGCTCCTCTCCGTCGCGCGGAGGCGGCGACGCGTGAGGAGCCGGACCGCACCACCGTAGAGGACCATCGTGCAGACGACGAGGAAGACCAGGAAGATCGGCTCCTCGAGGGGGAGCTCCGGAGCCAGGACGATGCCGGTCGCGATCGCGGCCTCGCCGCGGAAGAAGATGCCCGCGGCGATGCCCGCCACATCCCAGGCGAGGAAGAAGGCGAGGCCGACGACGGTGACGATGGTCGCCGTGACGGGGTCGCGCCAGAAGAAGAGCCGGAAGCGCCAGTCGAGGAGCAGCATGCACCCGAGGGAGATGAGGAGGGCGGTCAGGTAGATCGCGCCCATCATGCCGGCTCCGCCGTCGTCTGCCGGGGCGCCGGCTCCGGCAGAGGACCGGGGGAGTGGTCCCCCCGGATGCGCTTGAGGACGATCTCGGCGCTGATGAGGCACATCGGCACACCGACGCCCGGTGCCGTGGTGGCGCCGGCGTAGTAGAGGCCCCGCACCCGGCGTGAGGCGTTCTGCGCGCGGAACATGGCGCTCTGGGAGAGGATGTGCGCCGGCCCCAGCATGCCGCCGCGCCACGAACGGTAGTCGTCGCGGAAGTCGGCGGGGCCGATCGTCTCGCGCACGATGATGCGCTCACGCAGATCGGGGATCCCCGCCCAGGTCGCGATCATGTCGATCGCGGCGTCGGCGGCCCTTTCGATCGCGGGCGCGCCGTCACCGTCGCTGCCGCCGTGGCCGAGGTCGACGTCGGCGGGGACGGGGACCAGGACGAAGAGGTTCTCGTGGCCGTCCGGGGCGACATCCGGGTCGGTGGCGCTCGGGCGGCACACGTACGTGGAGGCCGGCGCGGGGATGGTCGGTGCGGCACCGAAGATGGCGTCGAAGTTCGCGTCCCAGTCGTCTGTGAAGAAGAGCGAGTGATGGGGGAGCTCGGGGAGCGCACCGCGCACGCCGAGCATCACGAGCACGCCTCCGGGGCCGCTCGTCCGTCGCGCCCACCACGACTCCGGGTAGGACTGCAGCGTCGGCGGCAGCAGGGCGGTCTCGGTGTGATGGAGATCAGCGGCGGAGACGACGATGTCCGCCTCCTCCATGTGCTGGTGGCCGTCGCGGTCGGTCCAGCCGACGCCGGTCACGTGGGTGGCGCCGTCCGCGTCCTGGGTGCGGATGCCGGTGACGTCCGCCCCGGTCACGATCCGCGCGCCCGCATCGCGGGCCAGCGCCTCCAGCCGTTCCACGACCCTCCAGAACCCGCCCTGCGGGTACAGCACGCCCTGGTCGAGGTCGAGTGCGCTCATCAGGTGGTACATCGCCGGGGCCGTGCGGGGGTCGGTGCCGAGGAAGACCGCCGGATAGCCGAGGATCTGCCGCAGCACCGGGTTCCGGAAGCGGCGCGCCGCGAAGGCCTGCAGCCGCGTGCCGAGGAGCGAGAAGAGACGCGGCAGCGCCCTCACGACCTCGGGGGCGGCCAGCGTCCTGGCCCGGGTGAAGGGGTTGTAGAGGAAGTAGCGCCGGGCCATGCCTCCGGCGTCGTGCGCGGACGCGAGGTACGTGTCGAGCGCGGCGGCTGAGCCCGGCTCCAGGGATTCGAAGAGGGCCGCAACGGCCTCGCGTCCCGCCGGCACCGTGACCGGGGCGTCACCGGACTCGGGGGAGCGGAACACGCGGTACCCGGGGTCGAGGAGGGTGAGGTCGAGCTGATCCTCGGTGCTCGTGCCCATCATCCGGAAGTAGTGGTCGAAGACCTCGGGCATGAGGTACCACGAGGGGCCGGAATCGAACCGGAAGCCGTCGCGCTCGATCGTCCCGGCGCGCCCTCCGACGCGGTCGTTCTTCTCCAGCACCACGACGTCGTGTCCGTCCCGTGCGAGCAGGCCGGCGGTGGCCAGGCCGGCGACCCCGGCGCCGATGATCACGATGCGGCTCATCGGTCCCGCTCCAGGGCGGTGACGACGACGGCTCGTCCGGCGAGCAGCGCTTTGATCGGGTCGGGGACGCGCACCCGCCGGCGGTAGAGCTCGTCCGCCGGGGTCCGTGCCACGCGCTCCGTCAGGGCGGCGAACAGGGCGAGCGCGCTCCGCACGGCGGCGCGGGCGTCCTTCGGGAGCAGCGGGATCGAGGCGCGGGCGTCGGCGAGCTGACGGCGCACGGTGTCCACCCAGGCGTCGCGGTCGGCGTCGGTGAGCCGCGCCGAGCCCCCGAGATACCCCCGGTGCAGCCGGTCGGTGTCGTCGGCGAGGTCGCGCAGGAAGTTCACGTTCTGGAACGCGGCGCCGAGGCGGCGTGCCCCGCGGCGCAGGATCTCGAGTTCCGCCGGTGTGCGTGGGGCGTCGCGGAGGAAGACCTGGAGGCACATGAGCCCCACGACCTCGGCGGAGCCGTAGACGTAGGCGGCGTGCGCATCGGCGTCGTAGGCGGTGAAGCCGGACTCCGCGGCGATGTCGGCGCGCATGGAGTCGAAGAACGGCTGCGTGAGGTCTTCGCCGATCCCGCATTCGCGCGCGGTCCTGGCGAAGGCGTGCAGGATGAGGTCACTGCTGTACCCGGTGCGCATCGAGCGATGCGTCTCGGCGATGTACGACTCCAGGGCCGCGGTCTGGGCGTCGCCGTCGAGTCCCGCCTCCGCCGCGACGCCGTCGACGATCTCGTCGGCGATGCGCACCATCGCGTAGATGTTGCGCACGTGCTGCCGGTGGCGTCGCCCGAGGAGGCGCGTCGCGAGTCCGAACGAGGTGGAGTAGGTGCGGATCACGTCCGAGGTCGCGATCTCGGCGGTGCGGCTGAAGCGGCGGAGGGCGGCGTCGCCCGGCTGGTCGGCGGGTGTCGCGGTCATCGGCTGCGGCCCTCGATCCGGTCGGCGAGCGTGAGGATGATACGTCCGGCGTCGGCCGAGAGCGTGCCGGCCTCCTCGGCCTCGGCGAGCACCGTGGACACGGCGGCGAGCTGTTCGGCGACGAGCCCGCGGACGAAGCCCTCCGCGCCGCACTCCCGGAGGCGGTCCCTCATCTCGGCGGCGTCCTCGATGCTGAGGTCGGTCTCTCCGAACCGCAGCTCGATGGCCGGCCAGTGGCTGGTCATGCGCGCATAGGCGATGATCGCGGTCTCCTTGCCTTCACGCAGATCCGAGAACGGGTCCTTGCCGTGCGCGTCCGGGTCACCGAACACCGAGAGCAGGTCGTCCTGCAGCTGGTACGCGAGGCCGAGGTGCGCGCCGATCTCGGTCAGCTGCTCCTCGGTGGCCACGGGCGCTCCCGCGAGGATCGCCGCCGCACGCAGGGGGAGGACGAACGAGTAGGTCGCGGTCTTGGAGGCGCTCGTGGCGAGGATGGTGCGGAGGTCGGCGGTGATGATGCCGTCGCTGAGGGCGACGTCGGAGTGCTCGCCGGCCACGGTCTCGAAGACGGTCGTCTCCAGGAGGGCGAGCAGGCGCTCCTTCCGGGCGGCCGGCAGGTCGGTGCGGGCGAAGCCGAGCACCGCACTGGACAGCAGGAGATCGCCCAGGAGGATGGCGCTGGAGCGCCCCCAGTGTAGGGCGGTCTCGTCGGCCTCGTCGGGACGCCGTGCGACGAGCGACCCGATGAGGTTGGGACGGCGGCGGCGGGTGAGATCGCCGTCGATCACGTCGTCGTGGAGGAGGAACGCGAAGTGCAGCAGTTCGATGTCGGCGGCCACGTCGATGGCGCGGGCGGTGTCCTTCTCCGTCACCGGGGCCTTCGCGAGCGCGGGGAGAAGGTCCATGAGCATCCGCGGGCGCAGGAGCTTCCCGCCCAGGGCGTGGTCGGCGGCCGTGTGCCAGAGGGCGGCGAACTCCGCCCCGTGGTGCTCGGCGGCGACCGTGCGCTCGGCGAAGCGGCGCCGCAGCACGGCTTCGATGCGCGTGCCGAGGTCTTCTTCCGTCACCGTGATCACCATGCTCACACCTCCCCGCGTCCGCGCAGGAGGGGGAGCTGCTCGGCGAGCCAGGGGCTGAACGCGAACGGCGCCCGGGTGACCGCCTCGAGCAGGGCGTCGATCTCGACCCAGGCCCATTCGGCCACTTCGTCGGGGTTCGCGGTCGGCTGCTCGTCGACGACGGCGACGTGCACCGGGCAGATCTCGTTCTCGACGATCCCGCTCGCGTCCACGGCGCGGTAGCGGTAGTCGGGGAGGGCGAGACGGATGTCGGTCACGCGGATGCCGAGCTCGTCGGAACCGCGTCGGCGCACCGCCTCGAACATGTCCTCGTCCGGTTGCGGGTGTCCGCAGAAGCTGTTGGTCCAGACGCCGGGCCAGGTCCGCTTGCCGAGGGCGCGCCGCGTCACCAGCAGTCGTCCATCGCGATCCTGCACGTAGCAGGAGAAGGCGAGGTGGAGAGGGGTGTCGGTCGTGTGGACCTCGCTCTTGGGCAGGGTGCCGACGGCAGTCCCGTCTTCGGCGAGGAGGGTGACGTGGTCCATGGCTTCCTCTCGTCGCTTTGCTAACCTGGCGAAATATCAACTTAGCATGAAGCTGTTGGTGTGTAACATGATCGCATGCACTCCGAGCCCCGCACCACCCCGGTCGCCGAGGCGCCGGTGACCGCGGGGTCCGACGAGCTCAGCCAGGGGTCGATCTACGACGTCGACGCCAGCGACCCCCGCAGCACGCTCGTCGATCGCTCCGGCGTCGCGCCGGAGGACCTGCGGCAGATCGGACGCCTCATGGAGGCGCTCGGGGGACTGCGTGAGGCCGAGCAGCGTCTCTCGCAGGCGTCGCGGCGCTACATGCAACTCAACGAGACCGACATGCGCGCGCTGCACTACCTCATCGTGTGCGACAACCGCTCGGTCGTGGCGACACCCAGCGGGATCGCCCACCACCTCGGCGTCTCCACCGCGGCGACCACGAAGCTCCTCGACCGGCTGGAGAAGGGCGGGCACATCCGGCGCGCGCCGCATCCGACGGACCGCCGGGCGCTCGCGATCACCATCACCCCCGAGACCCGTCACGCCGCGATGGAGACCGTCGGACGGCAGCAGGCCAAGCGCTTCTACGCGGCCGCACGGCTCTCGGCGGAGGAACGCGAAGTCGTGATCCGTTTCCTCCTGGACATGACGGAGGAGATCACGCTGCGCGACGAAGCGTGGGCGCTCGAGGGCGCGAAAGAAGATCCCGCCCGACCGTGAGGTGGGGCGGGACCGGTTCAGTGTGCGGCGCGGTAGGCCTCGAGGATCGGGGCCGGTACGCGCCCCCGCTCCGAGAGCGTGTAGCCGTTCTCCTTCGCCCAGGCGCGGATCGCCGCGACCTCGGGATTGCGGGCCTGTCGCTTCCGCGATGAGGACGACGACGAGCGCCCCCCGCCGGAAGACGAGGACGACCCCGCCCGACGGCCGGCCGAGATGTACGGCTCGAGTGCCTGGCGCAATTCCTCGGCGTGCGCGGAATTCAGGTCGATCTCGTAGGAGGTGCCGTTCAGCGAGAAATGCACGGTCTCGCCTTCTCCGACCTCCAGGACGCTGCCATCGATGTCGTCGACCAGCTGGTGCACAATTCGTCTCGCCATGACGGCGACTTTACCGGGTCGAAAGGAAGAGCGGCAATCAGCGCGGCCCTTTATCACCCCGGATGACGTTCGCCGCGCAGTACGTATTCAGGGGAGCAGACCCGCCCGTCGCGCTTTCGTCACCGCGGCGTGCCGGGTGGACGCGTCCAATTTCGACATCGCCGTGCCGAGATAGGCCTTGACGGTGCCTTCGCGCAGACCGAGCTGCGCGGCGATCTCCGCATTCGTCGCGCCGAGAGCCGCGCACGCGAGGACGTCCGTCTCGCGGGGGGAGAGGTGGATGACCGGCACCGGGCCGGTCGCGGGCGGGACCTCGTCCCCGGCCAGGGTCAGCAGACGCCGTTCGACCTGAGCGAGTCGGGCGCGAAGCGCGGCATCGTCCACCGCGGCGGCGATGCTGCGCAGTTCGGCGAAGCTCTCCCGGAGCTCCTCCCGCTGCGGGGCCGCCACCGCCGCCGGGGTCGGCGACGCGGCGCGCAGCCGGCGCTGCACCTCGTCCCGGATGCGCAGTTCGTCGGCGACGGACTGCGCGACCTGCATGGCCGGGGCGGTCGTCACGCCGCCGATCCGCTCCTCCGCCCAGGCGCCCGCATAGAGCACGCCGCGGGGTCGTCCCTGGACGACGATCGGCAGGGCGAGCAGCGTCCGCAGGCCTTCCCCGAGCACGAACACGTCGTAATCGTGGGTGATCTGCCGCGAGGAGCCGTAGTCGCTCGTCATCCGCGGACGCAGCTCCATCATCGCGCGCCCGCCGAGGCCGCGTTCCGGCCGCACGCGCAGTCCGTCGAGTGCCCGCGTGCGTGCCCCCACGATGCTCGTGACGCTCACGGCGCCCTCTTCGATGAGGCCGCCGAAGGCGACGGGGAAACGTGTGCGACGCGCGAGCTCGCGCACCGCATTGGCGACGAGCTCCGCCTCGGATTCGACGGTGATCGGAGAACTCACGAATACCTACTTTCGGGGGTGACGGCACCGTTCCCCGTTTCGTAGCGTCGACCCTACCACTCGGGCGGCGACGGCCGCGCGTGCAGCGGACATGTGGCAAGGAGGCCCCATGAGCGAACAGGTTCCGACCCCTCAGACCGGCGCGATCGACTATGTCGCCGTCGAACGATCCCCCCGATTCCTGCGATTGAAACGAACGCAGAGATCATTCATCTTCCCGCTCGCCGCATTCTTCCTCGTCTGGTATTTCGTGTATGTGCTGCTGGCGGCATTCGCGCGCGATTTCATGGCGCAGCGGGTGTGGGGTGATATCACCGTCGGCCTGCTGTTCGGACTCGGGCAGTTCGTGACGACATTCGCGATCACGATGGCGTATGTGGCATTCGCGAATCGGAAGCTCGATCCGCTCGCGTCCGAGATCCGTGAGGAACTGGAGAAGGCGCAGGCCGACGCATGAGCATCATCCGCACGGCGACGGAGGACGTCGCGCTCGACATCAACCCGGTCTTCAACATCTCGATCTTCCTGGCGTTCGTCGCGGTGACGCTGTTCATCGTGATCCGCGCGAGCAGGAACAACAAGACCGCCGCCGACTACTACGCCGCCGGTCGATCCTTCACCGGTCCGCAGAACGGCTTCGCGATCGCTGGCGACTATCTGTCCGCCGCGTCCTTCCTGGGCATCTGCGGCGCGATCGCCATCAACGGCTACGACGGGTTCCTGTACTCGATCGGATTCCTGGTCGCGTGGCTGGTCGCGCTGCTGCTGGTGGCGGAGCTCATGCGCAACACCGGCAAGTTCACGATGGCGGATGTGCTGTCCTTCCGGCTGAAGCAGCGTCCGGTGCGGATGGCGGCCGCGATCACCACGCTGGCCGTGTGCTTCTTCTACCTCCTGGCGCAGATGGCCGGCGCGGGTGGTCTCGTGTCGCTGCTGCTGGGCATCGACGGGCGCATCGGACAGTCCGTCGTCATCGCGGTGGTCGGCATCCTCATGATCGTGTACGTGCTGATCGGAGGGATGAAGGGCACCACGTGGGTGCAGATCGTGAAGGCGGTGCTGCTCATCGGCGGCGCGCTGGCCATGACCGTCTGGGTGCTGGCGATCAACGGGTTCAGCCTGAACACCCTGCTGGAGGCCGCCGTGGCGAACTCCGACAAGGGGGAGGCGGTGCTCGCCCCGGGGCTGCAGTACGGCGCGAACCCGTGGGACTTCCTCTCGCTCGGGATGGCTCTGGTGCTGGGCACGGCGGGCCTGCCGCACGTGCTGATGCGCTTCTACACCGTTCCGACCGCCAAGGAGGCGCGTCGTTCGGTGGTGTGGGCGATCTGGCTCATCGGCGGCTTCTACCTGCTGACCCTCGTGCTGGGCTACGGGGCCGGCGCGCTCGTCGGTGCGGACGTGATCGCCGCGGCGCCGGGCGGCGTGAACTCGGCGGCGCCGCTGCTGGCGCTGAAGCTCGGCGGGCCGGTGCTCCTCGGCTTCATCTCCGCGGTCGCCTTCGCGACGATCCTCGCGGTCGTCGCGGGGCTCACCATCACGGCGGCGGCGTCGTTCGCCCACGACATCTACGCGAACGTCATCCAGAAGGGGCGCAAGGACGCCTCGGGCGCGCCGGTCGAGCCCGACCCCAACGGCGAGGTCCGGGTGGCGCGCCGCACGGTGATCGTCATCGGCATCCTCGCGATCGTCGGCGGCATCGGCGCCCAGGGCCAGAACATCGCGTTCCTCGTGGCCCTCGCGTTCGCGGTGGCGGCCTCGGCCAACCTGCCGACGATCCTCTACTCGCTGTTCTGGCGTCGTTTCACGACGCGGGGCGCGGTGTGGAGCATGTACGGCGGCCTCGGCTCCGCGATCATCCTCATCATCCTGTCGCCGGTGTTCTCCGGGACACCGACGTCGATGATCCCGGGGATCGACATCGCGATCTGGCCGCTGAACAATCCGGGCATCGTCTCGATCCCGCTCGGGTTCGCCCTCGGCTGGCTCGGCACCGTCACGAGCACGACGCGGGAGTCTCCGCAGCTGGCGGCCGAGATGGAGGTGCGGTCGCTCACCGGCTTCGGCGCCGAGAAGGCGGTCGACCACTGAGACGCCATCCCTCGGGTGCGGGTCCGGCGGCCTACTCGCCGGACCCGCACCCGAAGCGCGGGGACGGAGCGCTCAGCGCGCTTCGAGGTCCAGCAGGAATCGCTTGCGCTCAGGGTGGCCCCCGTAGTGCCCGGGAGACCCGTCGGAGCGCACCACCCGGTGCACGGGGACGATGATCGAGAAGGGGGTGAGGCGGCAGGCGGTGCCGACCGCACGGGCCGCACCCGGGTGGCCCGCGACGATCGCGACCTCGCCGTAGCTCATCGTCTGCCCCCAGGGGATCTCGCAGACGGTCTGGAGCGCGGCGCGGTGGAAGCCGTCGACGAGGCGCCAGTCGAGCGTCAGGTGCTCGTTGAAACGTACGGCCTCGCCCTCGAAGTAGGCGGCGAGGAGGGGGACGAGCTCGTCGGCGGCGCCGGGCTCCGGCACTGGGACGGCACCGAGCTGCCGGGACACGCTCTCGAGGAGCCACGGCACCTGCGGGTCCGCGGACTCGGACAGGTCGAAGCGCACGATGCCCTCGTCGGAGAAGACGACGAGGGCGTCGCCGAAGGGCGTCGGGGCGAAGTCGTAGCGGAACGTCATGCCCCCATCCTGTCCGCCCGAACGGACGCCAGCACGGTGCGAACGGGGGACGTGGCGCGTTCCGTGGACAACGACCGCGTGTGCCGGTACGGGCAGGAGCCGTCGGGCGACGCGCGACGTGCGATTTTTCACCGGAAACCCGCCGGGGATACCGATCTCCGGCGGTGTCGCGCCTAGGGTGTCAGTGTGTGGCGACGGGAAAGCAGGTCTGCGGACGACACAGCGGTGGACAGCGCTGTGTCCCTCGGTGACCTGCACGACCCATCCGCCGGAGTCGGCATCGCGCACGCGGCCGAGGCGGAACGCACCAGGCTGCGCGCCGAGGCGGCCGATCTCGGTGGTCCGTCGCCGCTGAGCAGCTTCCGCGACAGTCCCGAGTCGGGCATCGACATCTCCAAGGCGCACCCCGGCAGCCTGCCCCAGTTCATCACCGGCAAGTCGACGCTGCTATCGAACCTCTTCCGTGACGAGGTGGGTCTGCGCACTGCGCGACTGGCCGCGGAGCGCATCACGGCCAAGAACACGGAGCTGCGCACGGTCCGCGGCATCGAGGCGGTCCACCTCGCGGTCGGGGTCGCGCGGTGGCGCATCGGCGGTGCGTGGTTCGCCGCTCCCGTGCTGCTGCGCCCGCTCGCGATCCGTCGTCACCACACCGATTTCGAGCTGAAGCTGCAGGGCGCGTTCGAGGTGAATCCCGAGCTCGTGCGGATCGCCAGGGAGCACTTCGACCTCTCCCTCGACGCCGCCGCGCTCGCCGCGCTCGCGTATGACGGCGGGATCTTCAAACCGCAGCCCGTGATCGACAGTCTCCGGGCGCTCACCCGGTCCATCGACACGTTCTCCGTCGAGCCGCGGCTGGTCGTCTCCACGTTCGCCGATGTGGCCGGTGCGATGTCCCGCGACGGCGGCAGCCTCGACCACGTCATGCTGAACGCGCTCGGCGGTCACGTCGGCGACCGGGAGCAGGTCACGGCGCCGCGGGCGATCCCGCACCACGTGGGCCCCGACGACCGGGCGCCGGCGTCCGACAACCTCCTCCTCGACGCGGACGCCGAGCAGGAGGCGGTGCTCGCGCGCATCGCCGCCGGCCACTCTCTCACCGTGGCGACACTGCCGGGGACGGGTGGCACCCAGACGGTCATCAACGCTCTCGGCGAGCTGGTCCGCGCCGGCAAGCGGGTGCTCGTGGTCTCCGCCCGCCGGTCCACGCTCGACGGCGTGCGTCATCGGCTTGCGGGCATCGGCCTCGACAGCCTCGCGGTCTCGCCGGCCAGCGTGCGCCGCGACCTCGTGCGCGCGATCGGCCGGAACGAGAAGGCCACCGCTCCGAAGGTCAGCGACGTCGACGATGCGCTGGTGCGGCTGCGCACGGTGCTGCGGGACTACCGCGATGCGCTGACCGTGCCGATCCCCGGTCTCGATGCCTCGGTCCTCGACGCCACGCGCCAGCTCACGCGCCTCGCGTCCCTCCCGGTCCCGCCGTCGACGACGGCGCGGCTCAGCGTCGATGCGCTGCGGCGACTGGCGAAGGACCGGACGGAGGCGGCGGAGGCGCTGGCTCAGGCCGCGCGCCTCGGCGAGTTCCGTGTGGGACCGAACGACTCGCCCTGGTACGGGGTCACCTTCGGGAGCACCGAGGCGGCGCGTGCCGCGCACGAGCTCGCCGGTCGCCTCCACGCCGACAGTGTGCCCGCTCTCCTGGAGCGCGGCTACGAGCTCATCGCGCAGACGCACATGCGTCCCTTCTCGACGATCGACGAGCTCGGCGAGTACCTCCGGCTGCTGCAGGGGATCCGCGATACGCTCGACCGTTTCAGCCCGACCGTGTTCGAGCGGCCGCTCGGCGAGCTCATCCAGGCGCACGGCTCGCGGCGGGACGCCCCCGGCATGTCGGGAGCCAACCGCCGTCGCCTGCGTCGCCTGGCGAAGGAGTACGTGCGTCCCGGGGTGCACGTGACGGAGATGCACGAGGCACTGCTGCGCATCCAGACGCAGCGCACGCAGTGGCAGCGGTACGTGGATGCCGGCGTCGCGCCGGAGATCCCCCTCGGCCTCGCCGATGTGGCCGCGGCCTGGCAGCGGGTCGAGGCCGAGCTCGCCGAACTCGATGCGGCGCTCGGCCGTCGGGAGCCCCTGTCGTCGCTTCCCGTCGCGCGTCTCGTGCGCATGCTCGCCGGCCTCGCCGCGAAGTCCGACGTCTTCGAGAACCTCGTCGAGCGCGCGCAGCTGCGCGACAAGCTCGCCCTCCTGGGGCTGGAGCCCTTGCTGACCGAGCTCTCGGTGCGCCACGTGTCGGAGGCACGCGTGGGGGAGGAGCTCGAGTTCGCGTGGTGGCAGTCGCTCCTCGAACGCGCACTCCAGGACAACAGGGCACTGCTCGGCGCGAACACCGCGGTGGTCGACCGGCTGGAGCGCGACTTCCGCCTGGTCGATGAGGCGCATGCCGGGATGGCGGGTCCGCTGCTCGCCTGGCAGCTGGCGAACCAGTGGCGCATCGCCATCGTGGACGAGCCCGAGCAGTCACAGCACCTGCGGCGCGCACTCACGCAGCCCTCCACGACGACCGCCGAGGTCGTGAGCGCGGCTCCGACGCTGGTCGACGTGCTCGCCCCGGTCTGGATCTCCTCGCCCTACCTCGTCCCCGAGATCCCGGATGCGGTGGACTTCGACACGGTGCTGCTCGTCGACGCGGCCGCGATCAACCTGGCCGAAGCGGCCCCGGCCATCCGGCGGGCACGGCAGGTCGTCGCCTTCGGCGACCCGGTGACACAGCGTCCGACCCCCTTCCACATCGCCGTCGATCCGGGCGACGACTGGGAGGCCGAGGTCCCGTTCGACGACGTGTCCGTCTTCGAACGGCTGGCCGAGCTGCTGCCCGTGATGACGCTCACCCGGAGCTACCGCGCCGGCGGCGAGGACCTCGCCGAGCTCATCAACGACGCGTTCTACGGAGGAGAGATCGTCTCCCTGCCGTGGGCGGGCTCCTACCTCGGACGCGGCAGCCTCACCGTCGACTATGTCGAAGGCGGGACCGGTGCGCCGGACCCGGTCTCCGGGGCGGTCGAGAGCCCGGACGCCGAGGTCGCCCGGGTCGTGACCCTGGTGGTGGAGCACGCCGTGCACCGCCCGGCAGAATCGCTCATGGTCGTGACCGCGAGCACGCGCCACGCGGAGCGGGTGCGCGCGGCGGTGACCGCGGCCTTCGCGGGACGCTCCGACGTGGCCGACTTCGTCTCCCGTGACACCGCGGAGCCGTTCGCGGTGCTCACGCTCGAGGAGTCGGTCGCGGAGAGTCGCGACCGCGTCATCTTCTCCCTCGGCTTCGGACTCACCAAGCACGGCCGCGTCCTCAGCGATTTCGGCGATCTGTCGACGCCCGACGGCGAGCGGCTGCTCACGGTCGGGATGACCCGGGCTCGGCGCTCGATGGTGATCGTGTCGTCCATCCGTCCGTCGGCGTTCGACGATGGCCGGCTGGAGCACGGCGCCGCCACTCTCATGTCGATCCTCGGGGGCCTCGCGGCGCGGGCGCGCGATGCGCGGCTGGAGGACCTCGCCGACCCGCTCACCCTCGCGTTGGCCAGGGAACTGCGCCGGCTGGGAGCTTCGGTCGACGTCGACTATCGCGGGCTGCTGCCGCTCGTCGCGCAGCACGACGGCAAGGCCGTGGTCATCGAGTCCGACCCCGAGTCCCGCGGAGAGTCCCTGCGCGAGACCCTGCGGCTGCGCCCGCACGTCCTGCGTCGTCTCGGCTGGCACTACGTCCGGGTGCACGCGTTCGATCTGTACAGCGACCCGCGCACCGTCGCGTCCCGGATCGCCGCCGTGCTCGGGATCTCCGAGTCCGCACCGCGGGCCGAGAACGACACGCAGCCTCTCGACCTCGGTGACCGCCGGAATGACTGAGGGACAGGACGAGCCGCGGCAGCGGGTCGTCCGGATGCCGGGGTCCCGGCGGGCACGGCTGACGCCGGTCGAGGGCAGCGACCCTGCACCCGAGGTCCCGGACGGCGACCGCCCGCGGCGGACGGGCCCGGGCGACCGGAAGGGCCCCAACGACGATCAGCTCCTCCGCGACGTGCCTCCGCACTACTGACTCCTCGGCGCCGGGAAGAGGCCGGGAAGAGAAAAGACCCACGGCCCTCCGAGGAGAGCCGTGGGTCGTGACGTCGGTGCGGTCAGGCGCCGCGCGGTCCCTGCTGGGCCTTGAGCAGATCGCGGATCTCGACGAGCAGCTCCGCCTCGGTCGCGGCGGCCGGCTCCTCCTCCGGCTCCTCGGCCGGCGTGCCCTTGCGCGCCTCGACATGGGCCTTGAAGGTGTTCATCGGCAGCACGAAGACGAAGTAGACCACGACAGCGACGGCGAGGAAGCTGATGATCGCCGAGATGAGGTCGCCGATCGGGAAGGTGACCTTCTCGCCGTAGATGTTCGTGATCTGGATGCCGAACTTGCCGGCGGCGTCCGCCTTGAGGAAGAGCGCGATGAGCGGGTTGATGACGCTGTTCACCACGGCCGTCACGACGGCCGTGAAGGCGGTGCCGATGACGACCGCGACGGCCAGATCGATGACGTTCCCGCGGAGCAGGAAGTCCTTGAAACCTTTGAGCATGGGAACCCCCGGTCGGTGGGCCTCAGTTCGAGGCGGAAGTCGATGCAGCGGCCGGTGTGGCGCTCGTCGTCGAATCCGACTTCGATGATGCCGAAGCCTCCTTCGATCCCCCGGATTTGGCGCGCGAGTCCGTGCGATAGAAACCGGAACCGTTGAAGGTCACCCCGATGGAGCCGTACTGCTTGCGCAGTGCGCCGCCGCATTCGGGGCAGACCGTGAGCGCATCGTCGGAGAAGCTCTGGACGGCATCGAACTGGTGCCCGCAGGAGGTGCAGGCATAGGCGTAGGTGGGCATGGCGGTCCTTGCGGGTCAGCGTCGCCGCGGCGACAGATGCAGTGTCTGCGACGGGGTCACGATGCCGTCGACCGGCTGATCGTGCACCTCCCGCGGCAGTTCGTCGAGTACCTCGGAATCATAGATCACCGCATACACGGGAGGGCACTTCTCCATGGAGCCGATCGTCTTGTCGAAGTAGCCGCGGCCCCATCCCATCCGCATCCCCGTGCGGTCGACGGCGGCGGCGGGGACGATCATCAGGTCGACGTCGTTCACCGCGATCGGGCCCAGGACCTCGCCGGTCGGCTCGGGCAGGCCGTAGAGCCCTTCCGCGATCTCATCGGTGTCGTCGGCGACCGCCCAGTCCAGCAGGCCGTCCGAGCGCGTGACGGGGAGGAGGACCCGGATGCCGCGGCGGACCGCGCGCGTGACGAACTCCCTGGTTCCCGGTTCCGTGGTGGTCGAGAGGAAGCAGGAGACGGAGCGGGCGCCGAGCTCGTCGACGAGGGCATCCAGCCGCTCGCCGATCGCCGCGGCAGCGGCTTCCCGCTGCGGATCGGACAGCAGCTGACGCCGTTCGCGCAGCTCCGCGCGGAGGGCTCGCTTGGCGTGCTCGACGTCGTTAGCCATGGTCCGAGTCTAGGGCGGTGCCCACCGGTAGGCTGTGGGAATGGCTCACGAGAAGATCAAGGCTGTCATTCCCGCTGCGGGGCTGGGGACACGATTCCTGCCCGCGACGAAGGCGATGCCGAAGGAGATGCTCCCCGTCGTCGACAAGCCGGCGATCCAGTACGTCGTCGAGGAGGCGGCGAACGCCGGGATCGAGGACATCCTCGTGATCATCGGGCGCAACAAGAACGCCATCTCCAACCACTTCGACTCCGTCCCGGAGCTCGAGGTCAAGCTCATGGAGAAGGGCGACACCGGTCGCCTGGAGCGCGTGATGAAGTCGAGCGACCTCGCCGACATCCACTTCGTCCGCCAGGGTGAGCCCAAGGGGCTCGGTCATGCGGTGCTCCGTGCGCGCACGCACGTGGGCGACAGCTCCTTCGCGGTGCTGCTCGGCGACGACCTGATCGACGAGCGCGACCCGCTGCTCACCGAGATGATCGCGGAACACGAGCGCACCGGCGCTGCCGTGATCGCCCTCATGGAGGTCGACCCCGACAACATCCACATGTACGGCGCGGCCGCTGTCGAGCCGATCGAGGGATCGGACGCCGTGCGCGTCACGGGCCTCGTCGAGAAGCCCGCGAAGGAGGACGCCCCGTCCAACCTCGCGATCATCGGACGCTACGTGCTCCCCGCGTCGGTCTTCGAGATCCTCGAGCGCACGGAGCCCGGCAAGGGCGGCGAGATCCAGCTCACCGATGCGCTGCAGGAGCTCGCGACCGCGGAGGGCGGCCCCGGCGTCGTCGGGGTCATCTTCGGCGGTCGTCGCTACGACACCGGTGACCGCGTGGACTACATCAAGGCGATCGTGCAGCTGGCGGCGGACCGGGACGACCTGGGCGCCGAGCTGCGCCCCTGGCTCAAGGACTTCGCCGAGCGCCTCTAGGCGTCTCGCGGGCGTCGGAGGTGCAGTGTGGAGCTGTTGGCGGGCATGCGGCACGGGCCGGTCGAACTGCGCCTCATCCGGACGAAGGATGCGCGGCCGCTGCAGCATGAGCTGCTCGCGAACCGGTCGTGGCTGCAGCCCTGGGAGGCGACGGTCCCGCACGGGGCCGTCTCCTTCGACATGCGCGTCAGCATCCGGCGGCTGCTCCAGCAGTACCGGGACGGCGGCGGCTATCCCTTCGTCATGGAGTACGAGGGGGAGATCGCCGGCCAGCTCAACGTCTGGGGTGTGGCGCGGGGGTCGTTGTGCTCCGCCACCATCGGCTACTGGGTGAGCGAGCGGTTCGCGGGCCGGGGGATCACCCCGACCGCGGTAGCGCTCGCCACCGATGCCTGCTTCACCGAATACGGACTGCACCGGATGGAGATCTGCATCCGTCCGGAGAATGCGGCCAGCCTCCGGGTCGTGCAGAAGCTCGGGTTCCGCTACGAGGGGCTGCGCCGCCGGTACATCCACATCGACGGAGACTGGCGCGATCACTACGCGTTCGCCCTCACGCAGGAAGAGGTTCCGCAGGGGGTCCTCGCCCGGTGGATCCACGGGCAGGTGCCCCCGTCCGCCGCGACGATCCCCCCGTCCGACCGCCTCACGCTCTGATCCGCCGCCTCTCGCGGCAGACTCCTCGCGACACGCGCCCCGTCTGCACGGCGCGCCCGCTCCGCCGCCGTTACCGTTGAGCTATGGACGGGCCGGTGCTGAGCGGGGGAGTGATCGTGCTCGTCGCCGTGCTCCTGTGGATGCTGTATCTGCTGCCGTCGTGGCGAGGACGTTTCCAGTACAACGCCGCCGAGCGCAACGCCGTGCGGCTGAATCAGGCGCTGCGGATCCTCGCCGAGACGAGCGAGACTCCGAGCGAGGTGCACATGGAGCTCAACGCCCGGACGGTCGCCGCCCAGCAGAAGCTGGCCAAGCGCCTGCAGGCGCAGCGGGAGGCCGCCGAGCTCGAGGCGCTCCGCCAGGAGCTCGCCGCCACCCGCGCCGACCCGCAGGTCCGGCAAGCGCGTGCCCGCCGGCGCGTGCGGATGGTCGCGACGGTCACGCTGCTGCTCGGCCTGGTGGCCGTCGGCCTCGGCGTCTGGCAGCTGCTCGCCACCGGAGGCGCCGTGCTCCTGTGGACCGGCGGAGGCGCGGCCCTCGTCGCGACGATGGTGCTGCAGCGGATGGCGTCGGTCGCGGTGCGCGCCGCCCGTCGCCCGCAGCCGGCGGTGGTCGAGGCCGTCGAGGAGAGAGAGGCCCCGGTCCTGCACGACCAGGGTCCCGCCACCTGGACCCCGCGCCCGCTTCCCGAGCCGATGGTGTCGGTGGCGGGATCCCGCGCACAGGCGGCGCGCGCCGAGATGGATGCGCAGGAGGAGCGCCTCAAGGCCGCTCGGGTGGCTGCGCTCCGTGCGCGTGCCGAGGAGATGGCGCCGCCGGCGCCGGTCACTCTCCCGGCCGCATCGGCGGAATCGCCGTACGCGCGGATGGGATTCGTCGACGACGCCGAGATCGAGGAGCACGTGCGCCGGCTTCTCCAGCGTCGGGCCGCTGGTTGACCGCCGCGGTGAGCGCGGGTCTCCGAGCGTGATAACGTAGATGTCGTTCACGGGCCTATGGCGCAGTTGGTAGCGCGCCTCGTTCGCATCGAGGAGGTCAGGGGTTCGAATCCCCTTAGGTCCACAGAACACGAAAGCCCCGGGTCATGCACCCGGGGCTTTCGTCATGTCCGGGCAGCCGTCAGCCCGCGGCTCTCCTCCGGGCGTGATTCCTGGGATCCCGCAGGGGAGACCTGCGCGACACGCCCGGGAGTCCGTGGTGATTTGCCCGAACCCCGGAACCCACGTAAGTTATTACCTGTTCGCCCCAAACGGTTGAGCGGAGGTCCTCGGACCGGCTCCCGTCAAGCATCGAACACCTCCCGAATCCAGAAGAGCTCAGCAGAGTGATCTGGACGAAGGTGCTGACTCGTTCCCTCGAGCAGGTCGCCGAACGGCGATTTGACAACGGAAACGAGATCGG